>JAJWJX010000009.1:0-81807 GCA_021623045.1 Segatella copri
GTTAGGGACTTGCACCCATTAGAATAAGCTCATGCCGAGCATACAACAATAAAGGTCGCTCCTGACAATCAGGAAGCGACCTTTATTATTTTTATATTCTTTCCAGTATCTTTCTCTATCCGACATACATCGGACAGAGAAAGAATGAAGAGTTTCTGATTACTTAACTTCTGCAACCTCCTCAGCTGGCTCTTCCTTAATCTTACGACCAAGAACGATGTAAGCCATTGGAGATGCAATGAAGATAGATGACAATGTACCGAATACAACACCCAGGATCATTGCGAATGAGAAGCTGCGGATGCTGTCACCACCGAGGATGAAGATACAGAGCAACACGAGCAATGTAGATGTAGATGTATTGATGGTACGAGCCAATGTCTCATTGATAGATGCATTGAAGAGCTGCTGACGGTCGCCCTTAGGATGCAACTTCAAGTTCTCACGGATACGGTCGAATACAACCACCTTATCGTTGATAGAGTAACCTACCACGGTCAGGATAGCACCGATGAAGGTCTGGTCAATCTCCAATGAGAATGGAACGAGACCCCACAGGAGTGAGTAGAAACCGATTACTGTCAAGGCATCAAATGCCAAAGCTACAGTAGAACCTACAGAGAAGGCCACGTTGCGGAAGCGCAGCAGGATGTAGAGGAAGATGGCAATCAAGGCGAAGAGCACACTATAGATAGCACCCATAGTGATATCCTTAGCTACAGAAGGACCTACCTTTGTACTACTGATGATAGAACCACCCTGACGAACATCTGGGTTCTTGAATGCCTCAACACTAGCCTGAGATACCAGGTTAGCCTTCTTCAAGGCATTGTAGAGGATAGTTTCAGCCTCATCGTCAACAGTTGGACTGTTGCTCTCAATCATATAGTTAGTAGATACACGGATAGTCTTACCATCTGTACCGATAGCGATAGCACCGGTTGTTGCCTTTGAACCATCTGCATTGACGAAAGCATCGCCAAGAACAGTACGAATCTGCTCAGGCTCTACAGGATTCTCGAACTGTACTACATAGTTACGACCACCAGTGAAGTCGATACTCTTACTCAAGCCACGAACAAAGAAGCTACCGATGAATACAACTGCAGCAACGATTGCTACGGTGAAGGTAGTCTTGTACATAGACATGAACTTGTACTTCTTACCCTGCATCAGGTTGTGAGAAACTGGAGTATCAAACTTGCAGTGCATCCACTTATCGTGGTTCAATTTATAATCGTAAACCAGACGAGTCAGGAACACAGCAGTGAAGAATGAAACTACGATACCGATGATCCAGGTAGTAGCGAAACCACGGATAGGACCTGTACCGGTAGTCAACAGGATAACACCAGTAATCAAAGATGTCAAGTTAGAGTCGAAGATAGCAGAGAAAGCGTTGCCATAACCGGCAGCTACAGCCTGCTTCATACCCTTGCCAGAGCGGAGCTCCTCCTTGATACGTTCATAGATAAGCACATTGGCATCCACGGCAGTACCCAGAGACAAGACCATACCGGCAAGACCTGGTAACGTCAGAGCTGCCTGGAAGGACGTCAGAATACCCAGCGTGAAGAATACGTTGACGAGCAATGCCAGGTTAGCCATCATACCAGGAATGAAGTTGTACATCATCACCATGTAAACCATCAGGAGTACGAAAGCTACAACGAATGATACAATACCCATCTGGATAGACTGTGCACCGAGTGTAGGACCTACAACCTCCTCCTGAACGATACGAGCAGGAGCTGGCATACGACCAGACTTCAATGTGTTAGCCAAGTCCTTGGTATCCTCGATAGTGAAGTTACCGGAGATCTGAGAGCTACCACCATCAATCTCGCCGTTTACACGAGGAGCAGAGTAAACTACGCCATCCAGAACGATAGCAATAGCCTTACCTACGTTAGCCTTGGTCATCTGAGCCCACTTACGTGCGCCCTCAGTATTCATCTTCATGCTAACAACAGGTGAACCCATCTGGTCGAACTCGTCCTTAGCATCGGTAATTACATCACCCTCCAAAGGAGCACGACCAGTAGTAGTTGTAACCTTCAAAGCATGAAGCTCATAGATATTCTTAACCTTCAGGTTATCAGCTGGCTTAGCACTCCAAAGCAAGCGCAAGTCAGATGGCAATACACGCTTAGCAACTTCAGAATAGATAATCTTGTTGATCGCAGCAGTATCGCGAACGCTAGCATAACCAACAGTACTCAAACCACCGCCGAGCTGCAAACGGGCCAACAATGGGTGAGCCTTGATAACAGCAGCATTCTGAGCATCCTCGCCTACCTTGGCAGCAGCATCGTCCTTCTTCTTGATAGAGAACTTAGCCTCAGCCTTCTTAGGCTCAGCCTTAGCTACTTCCTTCTTAGCGGCAGTTGTATCAGCAGCAACTGAGTCTGTCTTCTCCTCACCGTTATCACCATTAGCGATACGAGTATCAAGCTGCTGGAGATAAGGAGCGATTTCCTCTGAGTTGTATGTCTCCCAGAATTCGAGGTTAGCACTACCCTGGAGCATCTTACGCATACGCTCTGGCTGGCTGATACCTGGCATTTCTACCATGATACGACCCTGCTGACCTTCCAACTTCTGGATGTTAGGCTGTACAACACCGAACTTATCGATACGGGTGCGGACAACATTGAAAGAGTTGTCGATAGCATCCTGTACAGAAGCGCGGATAGCCTTCTCTACCTCTGCGTCGCTGCTCTGAGGAGAAACCTTACCCTGCAACTGCTGGGTAGCGAACACTTCTGCGAGTTTATGACCTGGTGCGCTCTTATGATAAGCGTTAATGAAAAGTGACACGAAGTCACCACCGTTAGCTTCTTCCTGAGCTCTAGCTTCCTTCATGGCATTGGTAAAACCAGCGTCGGTCTTATGATCGGCAAGGTTTTCAAGTACATCAGGTACAGAAATCTCAAGAATTACATTCATACCGCCCTTAAGGTCAAGTCCAAGACCAATCTGAGTCTCCAAGCAGTTCTGGTAAGAATAAACACCTAAGTACTTAACAGAATCCTTATAATCCTGCTGAGCAATAGGATCTTTAATCTTTGCAGCCTCGCTGTCATAGTAACGTGTGGCAAACGAGAATGACAAATAGAAGATACTTGCGAGTGTCAGTAAGACGGCTACACAAATTACAATTCCTTTGTTTTGCATTTCTATTTATTGTTATTAATTATTTGTTTCTTTTCAATTGCTTTTAGGGATTCTTTCAAAAACCTCCATAAAGTTGTGCAAAAATAAGCATTTTTTTTCTTATATAAGAATAATTTGCTCTATTTTTGCTTTTTAGGGTGCATTTTTAGCTTACAAATGATAGGATAGTGGTCTGAAACGGCGATTTTATCATCAACTTTACATTCATAAGGCTCCCAATCGTCTGAACACATGATATTATCAATGCGAACAAAAAAGCCTCCATGATGATAGCTGATACCTGGTCCGTTACCACTTGCAATGTAGCAATCCGTCAAATCTTTAGCTATCGTACGATGAGCATAAGAGATAGGACCATCATTAAAGTCACCGCACAAAATAATACTCTGTTCTTTATGCTGCTGAATGTATTTTGCTACAGCCTCAGCCTCAGGAGCCCGTTTCTTTGTTGCCTCGGCAAGTTTAACAACCAGCAATTTGGAAGTTTCTTCTGCGGTATCAACCTGCAATTTTCCGATAACCAGATTCTTGAACTGGCGTCTGTCCTCTAAACTTAAGCCGGTAGTCTCCAGATGATTATTGACAAGAAGAACTTCTCTATTCTTCACTTTCAGCCGATATGCCACACTCATATTTCCTTTCGATTCATAAGGAATTCGCTCTTTTGAAAGAATAGGGTATTTACTGAGCAACATAAGACAATTTCCACCATTTATGTGCATCGTAGTATCCTGATAAGCATACATCGGCTTGAGCATACTATCTATCTGCTCAATATTCCGGGCTGTAGGACATGCTTCCTGCAGACAAACAATATCAGCATCCTGCTCCTGCAGATAAGCAATACAGATATTAGTTCCTTCGGCATCCTCGGTCTGCGCTCCAAAATTCCAAGTATTATATGACAGTACTTTGATACAGCCTTTTGGGGGTTCGCCTGAAAAGTTGATTGGCATATACTTGCGGACAGGAACGAAACAGATCAAGAAGCCTAAGAATGGAATAATGGCATACTTAGACCGGAAGAGCAACCAGAAAAGCAAAAAGCCTAAGTTAACTATAAGAAAAACCGGGAAAAGTAAGCCAAGATTAGCCAATGCGGCGAACTTTTCTGGCTGAAAGAAGTCAGAAAAGCCCACCAGCAACATGATGATGATAGTTGCCACATTAGCACCAGCTACCATCTTATATGTAAATTCCTTAAATCCTTTAAACATAGTTTCCTACTTATTACTCTGATCAAAGAGCATCTGCTTTTCACTTTGGGTCAAGCTATCATACCCACTTTTCCTTATCTTATCCAAGATCCTATCTATCTCTTCCTGAGATACGACCTTTTCATTGGTCTTACATTCAGCATCCTGTTCATAAGTCGGATTATAAGATTCATTCTTAGTATAAGTAAAATGCGTTTTGCCAGCCCGACGCTTTCCACCGAACATACCTTTCAACTTATCGAATGCATCCGCAGAATTTGACTGATAGTAACCATTATCAATCTGTTTACGCCAATAACGGATCAGGAAGAATCCGAAGACCATACCTCCTAAATGGGCTATATGAGCCACACCGTCATCAGAAAGAGAGAATGTAGAAATCAGTTCTATGACAGCATAGCCTATCACGAAGAATTTAGCCTTGATAGGAACCGGCAACGGGAAAATGAAGAGACGCTCGTTTGGATAAATCATACCAAAGGCAAGCAATATGGCATAAATAGCTCCTGACGCACCCACGGTAGTCCATAAGTTCAGATATTGCTCCATTGTAATTCTGGCCCCATTAACACTAACATAATCATAAGCTGCCATATCCTTTGCCACATAAGTAATATACTGTGCAGCTTC
This sequence comes from Segatella copri, assembly GCA_021623045.1. Classification (GTDB taxonomy): domain Bacteria; phylum Bacteroidota; class Bacteroidia; order Bacteroidales; family Bacteroidaceae; genus Prevotella; species Prevotella copri_T. The sequence continues at coordinate 5,025 of JAJWJX010000009.1, forward strand.
CTGGAACAAACCGGCTCCCACTCCACACGCTATGTAATAAAAAAGGAATTTCTTTGGTCCCCAAACTCTTTCTACCACACAGCCAAACATCCATAGGGCAAACATATTAAAGAGAATATGCTGGAAACCGCCATGCATAAACATGTAGGTAACTAACTGATAAATATGGAAATCTGAAGCCAGGAAGAAATGGAGGCCGAACATATCTGTCAAACCAGAACCACCACCCATACTCTTATCCATCAGCATACAAGCCAGGAATGCTACCACATTCACTATCAGCAAATTCTTTGTTACAATTGGAATATTGCGCATAACTTTATTTCTATAAACAGTTTAATAATCTTACTAATATTTGTATTTTGGTGGCAAAATTACGAAAAATATCCGTGAAAACACCAAAAAATAGACTTATTACACTTAAATTTCAATAATTTCATCACTTTTCTGCTTTTTTTATTTGAACTTTCGCAAGAAAAAGCTATATTTGTAAACGAATTCAACTAAGAAACAACAATATTATTCATTTAATAACGAAAAATTATGAACAAGACAGAATTGATTGACAAGATTGCAGCAGGTGCTGAGATTACAAAGGCACAGGCTAAGGCCGCTCTTGAAGCTACAACAAACGCATTGAAGGAAGCCCTCATTGCAGGTGACAAGATCCAGTTGGTAGGTTTCGGTACATTCAGCATTAACGAGCGTCCTGCTCGTGAGGGTATCAATCCAGCTACTAAGGAGAAGATTCAGATTGCAGCTAAAAAGGTTGCTAAGTTCAAGGCTGGTGCTGAGCTTGCAGATGCAATCAACAAATAATTGTAAAGATTATTTTAATTACAAATATAGGGCAGTCCTTTATGGCTGCCCTATATTTTTTTATTCTATTCAAGTTTATTCAAACTTAATTCTTCATGTTTGATCCTTTATTTTGGCTGCTTTCCAATATATGCCAAGATACCACCATCTACATAGAGAATGTGACCATTCACTGCATTAGAAGCATCTGAAGCCAAGAAAACCGCAGGACCAGCCAACTCTTCTGGTTCCAACCAGCGACCAGCAGGAGTCTTTGCACAAATGAAGCTGTCGAATGGATGACGGCTACCATCTGCCTGACGCTCACGGAGAGGTGCTGTCTGAGGAGTTGCGATATAACCAGGGCCCAAGCCATTGCACTGGATGTTGTACTCACCATACTCTGAGCAGATGTTACGTGTCAACATCTTCAAGCCACCCTTGGCAGCTGCGTATGCAGAAACAGTCTCACGGCCCAACTCGCTCATCATAGAACAGATGTTGATAATCTTACCATGACCCTTCTTGATCATACCAGGGATAACTGCCTTAGATACGATGAAAGGTGCAGTAAGGTCAATGTCAATAACCTGCTTGAAGTCATCTACAGACATCTCTGTCATAGGAATACGCTTGATAATACCTGCGTTGTTTACCAAAATATCAATAACACCAAGTTCCTTCTCGATGTCAGCTACCATGTTTTTCACCTGTTCCTCGTCTGTTACATCACAGATATAACCCTTTGCCTCAATACCCTTTGCTTTGTAATCTGCAAGAGCCTGATCCATGTGGTGCTGGCTGCGGCAATTAAAAGCAATCTTAGCACCAGCTTTGGCATAAGCCTCAGCCATAGCAAACCCGATACCATAAGCGGCACCTGTTACGAGGGCAACCTTACCCTCCAATGAGAATAGTTTGTTAAAGTCCATACTTTTATTTTTTATAAATTGTTTGATTTGTTACGAGGGCAAAGATACAAAATAATTTTGAATATCACCCTAAATCAATACGAAAGATGCACCCTTTTTACTTATTTTCTCATTTTATTGACTACTTTTCCTAAGTTAGTCCCTTATTGTGATGCTTTTTGCGATGCTTGATTCAACTCTTATCGTATCTGGACACCCAGTGTTTCTTCTATCACTTGGATGACCTGCGGGATGGAATCCACATCAAAATCACCCGTCAGACGCTTGCTCTCATCAGAAGCCGTATATCTCATGCCTGACAATTTAGAAAGTTCCTCCAATACTTCGGATAATGGAGTATTGTCAAAATGCAGGCGATGCGTAGCCCATGCCACATCGTTGATATCATAATCCGCCAACAACTCAGGCTGGGCAGCCCCTTTCAATAAACGTGCCCGTTTGCCTTTAATCAGGAAGACACCCTCTTCAGAGTTACGAGCTGTGAAAAGTACCTTTCCGCTGGTTACCATCACTTCGGGAGCATCCGTTCTTTCATCCACCATAAACTGGGTACCGAGCACTCTTACGTGTCCATGCTCTCCCATCACATCGAAAGGATGCTGTTCATCATGCTTCACCTGATAATAGATGCAGCCCTTCATCTCCACCTTTCTGCAATCATCTTCCTGATAGGAAAGAGTAGAATGAGGCATCAACGAAACCTTCGTTCCATCAGGCAGATGATACGCCATTACTTCCGATTCAGCAGAAAGCGTCACCGTCTTTGGCTGCAAAAGCGTATAGGCTCCTATGGTGAAAAGTACCAGAATAGATGCAGCCACAGCTATCCAGCGGATGCGACGCATGCGTAAAGATACAGTTGCAGCATGCGAAACCTCTTCATCAGCAATGCCAACCCGAGCCTTCACTTTCTGCAAAGCCTTCCGGGTATCCAGCTTGCCCGGCTGAAAATACTTCAGCACAAAATCCTGTTCATTCTTGTTGATCTTCATCATAGAATCCCTTTCTTCCTTTAAAATTGTCCTGTAATCTGTGCCTTGCCGGCAATGGCAAAGCACAAGGTACCTAAAATGATAAAAAGACTTCTTTTCATACTCCTCACTTTTTTATTTGGTATATATTCCACCTTGATTATCCGATGGTGCCGATGGCAATGGGGCGATATATTTCGAAGCTTCACAGACATTAAATCCTGCCACTACACCGAAACCACCTTTTACGTTCGAATAAGTAGGTGTCACCTGCATCAATCCAGCGTCCGCCCAACTATTGCTCTGCGCATCGTTAATGCTCTTCAAGAAGCGATAGTACTCTGGAGTAACCTTGCAAAGTTGTACATTATAAGTAAAGCCAAACAAACGGTCCCAACCATCATAAGTGTGCCAATAAGAATCATTACTGTTCACTTCCAAATGCATCGTATAGGTCTGTCCATTTATCGTCCGGTCATTGAAGATATAAACATCATCAAAGTATTCGTATTCGTCAAAGCCGAAATCATTATCCAACTCTGACTTTTTGCTAATCAATGGCTCACTGGTGGTCACCATCTCAGGCCAAACGATATTTGATGCCAAACTATCAAAACACCATTCATATTCATCCTCCCCACCCAAATAATTAAGATAATCTTGGTAATTATTAACATAAACATCATGTTGCCATCTATTGCCTTCTTTGGGAACACCTTTCAAGTTTCCATATTTCTGCTTGCGAGTTACCTTCACAGAATAATAATCCGTGGTTGAAGCAGGGTCACTAAAAGTCGCTTCCAACTTATCTACCGAGAAATAAACATCATGATCCGACGATTTCTCTTTCAAATGGATGTCACCTATATTTACATCAACCTTCTCAGGAATGGAAGTCGAAGCAGAAACCTCGGAGAGACCATCTGCCGATACCTGGACCTCAATCTTATCTCCAGCCTTCTGCTTTCCTACGGCATAATACTGTCCTATTAGGGTAGAAAGAGACCAACTATCGGAAACTTGAGAAAAGGACTGCGCTTCCTTTATGTTTTCGATACGTTTCACCTCCTGTGGCATTCCATTTACCTTATATACGACACTTGCATCCACGGGCAAGCGTGATTGGGTATCTATATCTCCTTTGAACGAAGAAACGGGCAAGCTTTTCGTTACAACGATAAGTGTGGTATCTCCCTCCGTTGGAAAACAATAAAGTACCAATCGGGGAGTATCTTGCAGCTTCTTCACATCAAAATCATCTATACAAGAAGAAAAGACCATGCTCATCAAAAAGAAGAACAGTCCCCATCTCCAACTTACATTGATTTTTATTCTTCTATGATTTGTATTCATATCCAATGAGATTTCTTTTGTTTTAAAACTTGATAGTATAACTAAATGAAGGTATTATTGGAATAAATCCCTTGTTTTTCGCCTCAAACTGCTGCGTACCCTCATTATAGTCCACCTTGACGTACATCGAGTTGAGATGGCAATAAGCATTATAGATGCTCAAATTCCAAATGCGCTCATGTCCATGCTTGGTGACATGACGGAAATCAAATCCCAAGTCCAAGCGATGATAAGCTGGAAGCGTCAAATTATTGGGGATGGCATAGACATAAGAGGCGGAATTCCACCAATTCCTGTAATACTTGCCTTCTTGATCTGGCAAGCTTGGCAATGCCGCCAACTGGGTTGGCACCGTGGCATGATTGCCCGTGTGATAGTTCCAGACCGCAAAGCAACTCACCTTCTTGTTAAACGCATACCGCAAGGACAGATTCAACTTATGGCGGTTGTCAAACTTGTCGTAATACCAATCCTGATAGAAGTCATCATACTTTCGCTTGTTCCAAGAGAGCGTATAAGAACCACTCAAAGTCAGATGATTGGTGCGATAAGTGGCATCAGCCTCAACGCCATAGAAGAGCCCCTTGCCATCCATCACTTGCGAATCCCAATGCTCAGCAGGCGGCTCTATGCCTACCCAACTGCTGTATTGAAGCAGATGCTTGGACAACTTGTAATACCCTTCGAGCGACAGAAGCCAATGGCGGTTGGGCTGGGCATAGATTCCTGCCGCAAACTGATAAGAACGCATTGGCTTCAGATTTCGGGTAGTCGGTACCCAATAATCCGTAGGCAAGGACAAGTAGCTGTTAGAGACCTTATGCACATACTGGGTCATCTGAGTAAAGGAAGCCTTCAGCGACACCTCATTGCTCAGTTGATATTTCAGGGCAAAACGTGGGTCGATATTCAAGAAGTTCTTATTACTGATATGAAAAAGGCCCATATTGAAGCCAACATTCATACTCCAGTTGCGGTTGATATTGATTTCATCCTCTGCGTATGCCGTCCACTCATGCGCCACATGACGATTACTACTATTCATTCGGATGGTATCAACTTGGGCTGATGCATTTCCCTCATATCCAGTATAATCCAATTTCATAGCTGTCTGGGGGCGAAAGAGATGCATCGTATAGTCGTTTCCAAAACGGAAATGATGACGAGGGTTCGGATGGTAATCGAATGCCAGACGATAGCCCGCATCATAAATCGTTGAGGTATAACCATGCTCCAAGTGAGTGACAGAAGTGGCATTCTCTCCCGAAGGATTGATATAACGATCATCATCCAAGGAATACAACTTGGAACGATTATGGGAATACACCGCTGTAATGTTTGAAAAGAGTTTCGGAGAGAACAGGTAGTTCCAGTTGAGTGCAACATTAAAGTTTCCCCAATCCAGCTGCGACTTCGCCAAGTCCTTGTCATAGCTTTGGTTGGGTTGATACCCATCCGCCTTACTTTCATCAAAATCATCCTTCACGTCCCAACTGTCTTTTCCGTGATAGAGACTCAAGTCTATCTTCGAACGGTCACTGAACCGATGGGTTACCTTGGCATTCAGGTCCATGAAGTAATAGCCTATCGAAAGTTTATCGTCTGGCTCAGAGAAAGCCTTGGTCAAGGGACGGGACAGCAAATCCAACCAGGAACGGCGCATACCTATATTATAAGAGGTCTTGCCTTTCTGGATAGGTCCTTCAAACTGCACACTTGCATCGAGCAGTCCGATGCGATAGGCGCCATGAAACTGATTCATGTTTCCATCGGCTGTACGCACATCCACCACCGACGACAATCTTCCACCATATCGTGCAGGAAAGCCGCTCTTGTAGAAATCCACATTCTTCACCACATCGGCATTGAAACTGGAGAAAAGCCCCAGCGCATGATTCGTATCATAAAGCGGAGTACCATCTATCAGATATAGGTTCTCATCGCCATTGCCGCCATGCACATAGAGTCCGCTTGCCAACTCCTGTCCTTCTGCCACTCCACTCACGCGCTGCAGGGTCTTCACCACATCCGGTGAAGACATCAGGGCGAACTCGGTCTTGATATCCTTGTTCGAAAAAGAGCGCTTGCCGGTTTGCGTGGTAAGAAGCGGAGAGTTCAAGTCGCCATCTACCACCACCTCAGGCAGTTTACCATCAACACGGAGCGCCATATTATGATGCATATCTTTCGAGAGATTCAATTTTTCCACCTTGTCGGCATAGCCCACATACGAAAAGCGAAGCTGATGCTCGCCTTCAGGCAGGGTAAGCGAAAAGAAACCATATTCATTGGTGGTTGTACCGATGCCATCCGTCAGATCATAGATGGTGGCATTAATCAGCGATTCGCCACTCTCGTCACGGACGTATCCGCTGAGAGTGTGGCGACGCTGAACCTGCTGAACTTTGTGATTGATATTCGTGTAAGATGCTGATATTTGTTGTACGGGTTTTCGCTTCAATATCACATAGTTCGCATTGATATTATATAGAATATGAGTTTTTTCGAAAAGCGCCTTCAGTGCCTTCTTCACCGAAAGATGCTGGATGTCGGGTCCATAATACTTGATGTTCAAATCCCCATCAAGCGATGAATCATAAACGAAGTTGATTTTCCTGGTGCGATGCAGCCAATCCATCTGCTGGCGGATGGTGGTAGAAGTCTGAGCCTCCACCATCATCTTCGGCGTGCCTGCCAACGTTGGAGCTGGCAAGGCTAGAATTGAGAGCGCAAAAATAATCTCTATACCTTTCATAACTGTACTTTTATTCATTCTTTTATTGCTATAACGCAAGAATTACAGAATACCCCCATGGATGAAAGGTAAAATATAGAAAAAATCTGCAAGAAAATCATCTTTCTTGCCTCGTAAGGTCTTTAAAGCCTTGGAAATCTGATGCTCCACGGTCTTTTCCGACAGGTTCAGTTCTTCGGCTATCTCCCGATAAGTCATTCCGTCACGCTTGCTCATCAGGAAGATTTCCCTGCATCGTTCGGGTAATAGCTCGATAGCCGTCCACAATTCTGCCTCCCGGAAAGAACTTTCCTGCGCCTGATTATCAGAAATCACACCACATAAATCGGTAGGAGAAATCTCCGTATCTATCGGAGACTGGCGGCGCAACCGGTCGATACAGGCATTGCGCACAGAGGTGTATAAGAAAGCCTTGATATTTTCCGGCATGATGCTCCTGCTTATCAATTTCACAAAACAATCCTGCACTACATCTTCAGCCTCATCTATATCATGTAGATAATGAGTGGCATAAAGACACAGCGGACGATAATACTGCTGAAATATCAAGTCTATCTCTTGCATAAACTTTCTCTACCTAAACTAAACTCTTATATAACAAAATAACCCTTCAAATCCGCAAAGACTTGAAGGGTTATTTATGACCTGTTGTCCCAGGCGGATTCGAACCACCACTGACAGAACCAAAAACTGTAGTGCTACCATTACACCATAGGACAAGCAAATCGAATGCAAAGGTAGTGGATTTTTTCTCCACTACCAAATATTTTCAATACTTTTAACGATTACTTAACGGTAATCAAGAAGTAGTTCTTCTTACCTTTCTGAACCAAAAGATACTTACCGTCAATCAGGTCATCAGCAGTTACAACCTGATCGAAAGCAGCGAGTTTCTCCTTGTTGAGTGAAACGCCACCACCCTTAACGAGCTTGCGCATCTCGCTCTTACTTGGGAAGATCTGCATACCTTCCTGGTTGAAGAGGTCAACAGCTGTACCACCGAGCAAGTTCTTGTCGAGGTCATAGTGAGGTACGTTGGCGAATACATCGTTCAACGTAGCCTCATCGAGCTGTGCCAGATTCTCCTTGGTTGCCTTACCGAAGAGGATGTTGCTGGCTGCAATAGCCATATCCAAATCCTCCTGAGAATGAACCATTACAGTAACCTCCTCAGCCAGACGCTTCTGGAGCACACGGCGACCTGGATCCTGCTTGTGCTCCTCTACGAGAGCATCAATGGTCTCCTTGTCAAGGTCGGTGAAGATCTTGATGTACTTCTCTGCATCGTCATCGCTTACGTTCAACCAGAACTGGTAGAATGCATAAGGAGTTGTGCGGTTGCGGTCCAACCAGATGTTACCGCTCTCAGTCTTACCGAACTTCTTGCCGTCTGCCTTGGTAATCAAAGGGCAAGTGAGGCAGAAGCATTCTGCGTCATTACCCAATGTACGGTGAATCAACTCAGTACCAGTAGTCATGTTACCCCACTGGTCGTTACCACCCAACTGGAGGCGCACGCCAAACTTCTCATACTGATAGAGGAAGTCGTAGCCCTGGAGCAACTGGTAGGTAAACTCTGTGAAAGACAAACCGTCACGAGCCTCACCATTCAAGCGCTTCTGCACGCTATCCTTCGCCATCATATAGTTTACTGTGATATGCTTACCAACCACACGAGCGAAATCGAGGAAGGTGAAGTCCTTCATCCAGTCGTAGTTGTTAACCAACTCCGCCTTGTTAGGCTCATTGCCATCGAAGTCGAGGAACTTAGATACCTGCTTCTTGATAGCTTCCTGATTATGATAGAGAGTCTCTGAATCGAGAAGATTGCGCTCCTGGCTCTTGCCTGAAGGGTCGCCAATCATACCCGTGGCACCGCCGACGAGGAGATAAGGCTTATGACCACAACGCTGCAAGTGGCGCAACATCATGATACCGCAAAGGTGACCGATATGCAGAGAGTCTGCAGTAGGGTCGGTTCCGAGATAGGCTGACACCATGTGGGTGTTGAGATATTCCTCAGTACCTGGCATTATCTGCGCCAGCATACCACGCCATTTCAATTCTTCAACAAAATTTTTTGCCATAGAATATGATTCTTTATTATATTATATAATATGTATAAGGGGCCCAACAACACAGTCGGAAACTTACGGTACGGGATCATAACCCGAACCACCCCAAGGATTGCATCTTAAGATGCGCCAAACAGCCAAAGCCAACCCCTTAAAGGGACCATGCTTCAGGATGGCTTGTCTCGCATACTCTGAGCAAGTGGGCTGAAAGCGACAGGAAGGTGGCGTATAAGGAGTAATACACTTCTGATAAAACAATATCGGCAGTATAAGAATCCATACCAACACCTTTCTTATTCCATGTGCTATCATTAACAGAACCTTCATCATAAACTGCTCTCTTTTATGACAGTTTCAGATTGCATCTCCTTGATGTTATCAACCAATCTATCCAAAAGTTTAGTCATTTTGGTTGAAACCAGCTTTGAAGGCTGCAATTGTTCTGTTTGCCAAACAAAAGCCACAAGCAACTGTTTTCCAACATAATTCTGCATACAAGTCTCCAGCTCTTGTTTTTGATAACGAAAAGCTTCACGTATCTGTCGCTTTACCCTATTGCGTTTTACTGCGCGCTTAAAATAACGCTTTGATACACTGACGAGAACTTGAACAGAAGGGGCTTGCTCATCTTTCTTGTCAACAAGAAGAAACACCATTCTCATAGGCCATGCCGTCATTGCTTTAGCACCACCTCCAAAGAGCTGCTCTATAAGTGTCAGTTTACATAGATGCTCTTTCTTTCCGAATGTTTTATTTCTGTCTGTTGACATATCTATTCTATTAAATATTTCCTATTTATTATGACGTTTCAGATAATCTGCCAAGGCACCTGTCATAGATGGAAAAGCTTTATTAGGAGCCTCCAAATCAAGGCGTAAACCCTCATCTTCAACCGTTTTTGCTGTAGCAGGACCAAAAGCGCCAACAGCGATATTCCCTTGTTCAAAATTAGGGAAATTCTTCTTCAGAGCCTTTACACCTGTTGGGCTAAAGAAAAGCATCATATCATAATCGAAGTTCTTGATTTCCTCTTCTGAGAAATCATTGCTTACTGTACGATACATTACACATTCTGTATGATTGAGTTTTTTCTCATCAAGCAAGTTGGCAATATCATCATTATGAACACTGCTTAATGGTACCAGATATTTCTCGGTTTTATGGCGAGCCATCTGTCCCATCAACCCATCAATTTTACCTGTATCACCAAAGAACACCTTACGTTTGCGATACTGAACATACTTTTGGATGTAGAGAGCGATAGTCTCTATCACACAGAAATATTTCATATCTTCAGGAATTGTGATACGCATCTCCTTAGCTAATTTAAAGTAGTTGTCTACTGCATGACGAGATGTAAATACGACAGCAGTATAGTCAAGCAAATTTATTTTCTGCTGACGGAATTCTTTAGAAGAGAGCCCCTCTACCTTAAAGAATGGACGGAACACGCATTCTACTCCATATTGAGCCTGGATATCGAAGTAAGGAGACTTCTCACTTGCAGGTTTTGGCTGAGAAACTAAAATTTTCTTTATCATTTTGTCTTAAAAGTTTATTTTCAAATAATGACTGATTAACACAAGTCCACCCCAAAGAGCGAACAAGGGTATCACTTCAAGGGCACAAAAGTACAAAAATATTTGCAGAAACACGCCATTTCTTCTAAAAAAGATAATGTAAGCCTTCAAAAAAGCCAACAATTTAACTAATCCAAGGATAGTCAACGTGTATATCACTGCAATTTGCAATGGAAAATCGAAATACGACAAAAGCATCACCATTGGGAACAAGGCCACTCCTTGACATGATATAAGGAACAGGAATGCCTTGAGCCATTGTACATTTTTTTTCTTTTCAAAGAATACCCAACCAGAAATCACATAGAGGAACGCCTTCAACAAGAAATAGCCCCCCATACAACCAGCATATATACTGATTACCTGATATTGGTCTACGATAAACGTATCGCTGATAGATGCTTTCGAATAAATGAAATACCCGATTGCCAGCAAAAGACAGGTCTGCAACACGAAGAAGAACTGGTATCTTACTTCAGAACTGGTCTCCGTCACCTCTGTTGTACCGATGCGTGGAGTACGGAAGAAGGTTTTTGCCTGGCGTATAACAAAATGCTTAGATTTAGAGAATGCTATACAAGCCAAGAGAAAACAGACCAACAGCAATGAAGTAATAAAGCTATCACCAGCTACCGTATAGGGAACAGGATCACCTGCCACCCCTAAGCGTCCACCCTTTAATTCCGGATGAAACAGAGAATCTTTTGAAAAGAATGACTCACGATAATATTGTGGCAAACTTACATCCCTAAAACTCTTACCTGCCTTATGTCCTGGCAAGTGTAGTGTATCCGGCATCTCGCTCCAATGAATCTCACTGGGCTTGATATGTGCCCTAATCATGGAGTCCTGCTGAGCTGGCGTTGCATTCTTAGGCAGCCAGCTCAACACCTCTTTGGGTGTGAGCTGGCTGCTATGTTGCCTGAGCACTTGCTGTTGCGATTCAGCCTCAAGTGCGGCATCTGTCTGTATCGAATCTGCCTGTTGCACCATTCCTTAAAGTCCGAAAACTTTCTTGATTTCGTCTACCTTATCTAATTTTTCCCATGTAAAGAGTTCTACCTTCATAGTTTTTGCCTCATGATATCGGCTGGTGAAGGTTTTCTCTACTATCTCATTCTTACGTCCCATGTGTCCATATGCCGCAGTTTCCTGGAACATTGGCTGGCGCAACTTCAACTGGCGCTCGATTGCTTTAGGACGAAGATCAAACATTTCTGCAATTTTCTTTGCAATCTCGCCGTCAGTCATATTCACATGGCTTCTGCCGTAAGTATTTACATAGATACTAACCGGTTCTGCCACACCGATAGCATAACTTACCTGAACCAACATTTCATCTGCAACGCCGGCAGCAACCATATTCTTTGCAATATAACGGGCAGCATAAGCAGCTGAACGGTCAACCTTACTGCTATCCTTACCTGAGAAGGCACCACCACCATGAGCACCCTTACCTCCATAAGTATCTACAATGATCTTACGACCGGTAAGACCTGTATCTCCATGAGGACCACCAATCACAAACTTACCTGTAGGGTTTACGAAGTACTTGATGTCATCATTGAAGAGAGCCAACACCTTATCACTCAGGTGAGTCTTTACTCTTGGAATCAGGACATTGATTACATCCTCGCGAATCTTTGCCAGCATAGCATCATCATCGTCCTCGCCATTTGCCTTCTTGATGAAATCATCATGCTGGGTAGAAACTACGATGGTATCGATGCGCTGCGGGATATTATCGTCGGAATACTCGATGGTAACCTGGCTCTTTGAGTCTGGACGGAGATAAGTCATCACCTTGCCCTCCTTGCGGATATCTGCAAGTACACGCATGATGAGCTGAGCCAAGTCGAGTGATACCGGCATATAATTTTCGGTTTCTGTAGTAGCATAACCGAACATCATACCCTGGTCGCCTGCGCCCTGGTTCTCATCCTCCTCACGACTTACACCGCGGTTAATATCATCGCTCTGTTCATGGATAGCGGTGAGCACACCACAAGAGTCGCCGTCAAACTGATATTCGCTCTTGGTATAACCGATTTTCTTGATAGTCTTGCGGGCAATGGTCTGCAAATCAACATAAACGTTAGAGCGAACCTCACCCATGATTACTACCTGACCAGTAGTACAAAAGGTTTCGATGGCGCAATGAGCGTGGTCATCGTAAGCCAAAAACTGGTCAAGCAATGCATCTGAAATCTGATCAGCCACTTTATCTGGATGTCCTTCAGAAACTGATTCTGATGAAAACAAATATGCCATATTTTCTTACTTTATTTCTATTAATTATTGATATTCATTATTTTGCGGCTGCAAAGTTACTCATATTTTTTCAGATTTTGTCATATTCCTATATAAAAAACGTCAATTCCTTGTGCTTTATCTGTTATTCGGGCATCTTTTGTCTGTTTTATCAGAATCAAGCACTTGGTTTTCTTCACTATATTTGATATTTCGAGGATGATGTTCCAAGATAGCTCTGCGCAAATCTGAAGTTTCAAGATGAGTATAAATCTCTGTGGTTCCAATATCTTCATGCCCCAGCAAGGCCTGAATTACCCTCAGATCGGCTCCACCTTTCAACAAGGCTGTAGCAAAACTATGGCGTAAAGTATGAGGAGAAATGGTTTTCTTGATTCCTGCATCATAAGCCGCATTTTTTATCATGATAAGTATCATATTGCGTGTGAGATGAGCACCTCTACGATTCAAGAAGACATAGTCTTCCTCACCTGGCTTGATTGTCATCAGATTCCGGTCTATATACCAAAGATTGATTTCTTTCAGAGCCTTACCAGAAATAGGAACGATGCGTTCCTTGTTACCTTTACCTATGACCCTAATAAACTTTTCTTCTTCAAACACATCGCTTTTCTTTAGATTCACAAGTTCCGAAACGCGAAGGCCACAGGAGAACAGGGTTTCTATAATCGCCTTATTACGCTGTCCCTCCCATTTTTCCAAATCGATAGCCGCTTCAAGCATGTCAACCTCTTCTACAGATAAATACTCCGGCAAATGCTTTCCTATTTGGGGAGAAACCAGTAATTCGGTCGGATCGTCTTTTATATAATCATCAAGCACCAGATACCGGTAGAAAGAACGGATTCCGCTCAAAATCCGAGCTTGTGAACGAGCAGAAACACCACGATCATGCAAACTTGCAGAAAAATTCTCCAAGTCTTCCAATTTCATTTCCGTCAGCACCAAATTGTTTTTATCAGCATACTCTAAGAGAAAATTCAAGTCATGGTAATAGGCATCCAACGTATTTTTGGAGAAATTACGCCCCAACTTGAGGTATCTCATATAGTTCTTTATAATTTCATTCCTCATTTTTTGTCAGTTTCCTTAATTTATTGTATCTTTGCATCGTCTTTGCATAAGACAGGAGAGTACAAAAGATCTCTGCCGCAAAGATACGAAAAAAATATGGATTACGATTAAAAATCAAGTAAATATGAAGATACAAATTATTAATGGTCCAAACTTGAACCTTCTTGGTGTAAGAGAACCGGGTATTTATGGTAGCAATTCTTTCGAGAGTTATCTACCTAAGCTGAAAGCGAAATTCCCTGATATTGAGATAGAGTACTTTCAGAGCAACATTGAAGGCGAGTTAATCAACAAGCTGCAGGAAGTAGGTTTTTCCTATGATGGTGTAGTACTCAATGCTGGCGCCTATACTCATACCAGCATCGCCTTGCAGGATTGTATTCGCAGTTTGAAATGCCCTTGCGTTGAAGTACATATCTCCAATGTTCATAAACGTGAAGAGTTCCGCCATCATTCATATATTTCCTGTGCTTGCCTGGGCGTAATCTGTGGTTTCGGACTGGCTTCTTACGAACTTGCCATTTCAGGAATCTTAGCACAAAAAGAAACAGAAGAGTAAGATTCCCGCTACTCTAAATCCATAAGATTATGACAGAGACAGAACTCATAGACAAATATATCTGCCAACATATAGAACCAGAAGGCGATTATCTGTACCGACTTTACCGCGCCACCAATATACATACTATCCATGGACGTATGGCTAGCGGTCATATCCAGGGCAGACTTCTCAAGATGCTTGTAGAGATGATTCGCCCGAAGAATATTCTGGAAGTAGGCACATTTAGTGGCTATAGTGCTATCTGCCTGGCCCAGGGATTGCAGGAAGGTGGAAAACTCTACACTTTCGAAATCAATGATGAGATGGAAGATTTTACCCGTCCCTGGATAGAAGGTTCGAATGTTGCCGATAAGATAGACTTCCGCATCGGTGATGCCAACGTAGAAGCACCCAAATTAGGTGTAAAATTCGATATGGCTTTTGTTGATGGCGATAAGCGTACCTATATAGAAACGTATGAAATGGTTATGAGCATCCTGAACCCTGGAGGCTACATCCTTGCAGACAATACTCTTTGGGATGGTCACGTCATCGATCCTGCCTACGACCGAGACCACCAGACTCAAGGCATTCGGGCTTTCAATGATTTAATAGCAAAAGATCCTAGGGTAGAGGTTGTTATCTTACCACTACGCGATGGTCTTACACTCATCAGGAAAAAATAAATCAAGGAGTTAAGAAGTTAAAGGAGTTAAGACAATAGTCTTTTGGCATATATTTTAAGCCAATAAGACATACGTCTTAACTCCTTTAACTCCTTTAACTTCTTAACTCCTTGATAAAAGAAAGTTCTGTACTAACTCAAAAGTCTTTTACTCAGCGCTCTTACAGGATACCATACAGCAAGCCAACCTACAGCAATTACAGTAACGAAGATAATGGCTACATCTGAGTAATGAACACTTACCGGATAAGCATCAACGATAAAGGATCCTTCAGAATCTCCCAGACGTACAAATCCATATTGCTGCTGCAAAAAGCAGAGAAGTAAGCCCAATCCGATACCGATGACAGCACCTATCACGGCTATCATTCTTCCTTCAAAAAGAAATACTCTGGTTATCTGCTTATCGTTAGCTCCAAGATTACGAAGAGTCACTACATCATTTTTCTTATCAATAATAAGCATGGAAAGCGACCCGATGATATTGAAACATGCAACAACTAAGATAAAGGTCAGGAAGATATAAGCAATCATCTTCTCTATCGACATAATTTTAAAGGTATCTTCCTGTTGTTCAAATCTGTCAAGCACTTTATATTTATTACCTGCTATCTGCTGCATCTCAGTCTTTACAGCATCCAGATTGCTGCCCGGTTTCAAGCGTATCTCCAAATCAGAGAGCATACCTTGCTGTCCAAAGAGATTACGGGCAAATGAGATAGAAGTGATGATGTAGTTTTTATCATACTTTGCCTGTTTAACGGCAAAAAGCACTCCAGGAGAGTTGAGCGAGTCAACAACAAAGCCATCACCAGGATTAGTCATATCCAGCTGTCCCTCCTTTTTAGGAGCATAGATTTTCAGGAAGCCATCCCATTGTGCTCCTATACCAAGGTTCTGAGCAAGACGAATACCTACGGTTCCGTATTCCAAATTGGCAGCATGCAAGGAGAAGGAGCCATCACCATATAAAATATCTGTAATATGAGAAAGTTCTGCAAAATTATCATCTACGCCCTTGATTTTCACCATTGCCTGATGATCATTATAGATAGCAAGAGCCTGATCTTCCACGGTTTCGGTCGCAACATCCACCTGCGGCAAAAGACGAATTTTGGTAAGAATAGGATCATCTGCAGGCGCAGTCTTTCCCTCAACAGGCACAACCTTGAGTTGTGGATCAAAACTCGTAAAGAGTGAAGCTACCAAGTCATGGAAGCCGTTAAAAACACTCAGAACGATGACCAGAGCCATCGTAGCTACCGCCACACCTATTACAGAAATAGAACTGATGACGTTGATGACGTGCGTACTCTTCTTTGAGAAAAGATACCTGCGAGCTATAAAGAATGGGAAATTCATAATTCTATCTTACCTTATTTATATAACAGTATAGGGAGTCAAGAATTGCCGTCTTAACTCCCTTGTCTTTTTACTTCTTTACTCTTTTACTTTTTCAAGAGTTCATCAATGTGCTCCAAATAATCGAGACTATCATCAAGGAAGAAACGAAGTTCTGGAATGATACGCAACTGGTTTCTTACTTTTTTACCCAAGTCGAAACGGATCGTCTTCTCATTTGCATTGATATTCTTCAAAATTTCCTCTCCCTTTTCAGAAGGGAACACACTCAAATAAGCAGTACAGATACTGAGATCTGGACTTACTCTAACCTTAGTAACACTTACCATCACACCATGCATCATGCGAGTTTGTGACTGGAAGATAAGACTCAACTCCTTCTGGAGAAGTCTTGATATACGGTTTTGTCTTGTTTCTTGCATAACTATTAACTATAAATTATTAACTATAAACTATTCAAGATCTACATGTGTAACCTCCACCTGTTCATGAAGGAAAATCTGTGCAGATTCCTTGAATTTATCCTCACTCTCTGTTGTGAGATATCGGCAAGAGCCTGTTTTGGTTATCATCTGTTCCATCTGCGGATGGCGCTTCAGATAATCTTTCAGACTGTTTGCTACATATTGTCCTTGCGGAACCACTCTTACGCCATCAGGAAGATTCTTCACAATGCTGCTCATAAGAAGCGGATAATGCGTGCAACCCAAAATAATGGTATCAATATCAGCGTCCTTCAGCATCAGCTGGTCGATGCGTTTCTTTACGAAATAATCAGCTCCCGGACTATCTGCTTCATTGGCTTCCACGATGGCAGCCCAAAGCGGACAAGCCACGCCATTCACCTGAATCTCTGGCCAAAGTTTCGAAATTTCCATATTATAACTTTGGCTTTTAATAGTACCTTCTGTAGCCAGAAGTCCCACGTGATTACTCTTGGTAATAGTACCAATTACTTCGGCAGTAGGGCGGATAATACCCAAAACTCTTCTGGTGGGATCCAACTCAGGAATATCGCGCTGCTGCAAAGAACGTAGTGCCTTAGCCGAAGCCGTATTACATCCCAGGATAACGAGATGACACCCCATAGAGAAAAGTTTAAGCACAGCCTGGCGTGTGAACTTATAAACCACCTCAAACGAACGCGAGCCATAAGGAGCACGAGCGTTATCACCCAAGTACATATAATCATACTGAGGCATCGTCTGGCGCAACCCATGCAGGATGGTCAGTCCGCCATAACCAGAATCAAAGACACCGATTGGTCCGGGATTAGAAGGCAACATCATTTCAAAGTCTCCTCCAGCAAAGCTGTAATATCCTCCCCCATCTCTTCGTTGAGATAAGGAGCTGCATTATTGTCTGTATTGATGATAAAGGCAAAGCCTTTCTGCTTGCCAATCTTTTTAGCTTCCTCGTTTATTTTTGCTTTGAGCGGAGCATAAGCATCATTCTCTGCTTGCTGCAACAGGCGGGTAGCCTCAGCCTTGAAGGCAATATTTTTCTCCATCAATTCACGCAATTCAGCCTGACGTTTCTCCAGGATTGTCTTGGCATAAGTGCGCTGTCCATCAAGAAATTCCTCATACTTAGCATTAAACTCAGTTTCTACACGTTTCGTTTCTGCATCGTATTTCTCACGGAGTTCATCCATATTATGCTTGGCTATAGCGTAACCAGGCATAGTATGAAAAACCTTATCAAAACTAAAGTAGCCAAAATGCAAAGGAGCAGATACAGCAATCTGTTGTTGCTGAACCTTTGCTGCAGGCGTTGTATGCTGGGCTGAAACAGTCAAAGAGATGAGAGCAAAAGCCAGAAATAAGAGATTCTTTTTCATGATGAGTGATACCGTTTATGATGAATACCTTATAAATACCTCGTTATTGAAAATGAGAAATAAGGGCAAGCACTTCTGCCTGCCCTCAATCTATATTCTTTTTATTTGCCTTGATTACTTAATCTTAGCCTGTACTTCCTTAGTAACGTCTACTACGTTAGTACCTGTATATACAGCTGCACCATCCTCGAAGATGAAGGTGTAGTTGCCAGCCTTGCCTACAGCCTCGATAGCTGTACGTACCTTTGCTACGATAGGCTGCATGAGTTCGCTGCTCTTCTTCTGCAACTCCTGCTGACCATCCTGGTAAGCCTGCTGAATTTTCTGCTGGAGAGTCTGCAACTCAGTTTCCTTCTGCTGCTTTGCTGTAGCATTCATTGTGCTGGAACCCTTCTGATACTCGTCAGCCTTACGCTGGAACTCATCCTGCATAGACTTCAAGTCATTCTCCTTCTGCTTCTGGAGAGCTTCCATCTCGCCATTAGCCTTAGCTACATCTGGCAAAGACTGCATAATCTGCTGAGTATTTACTTTACCAAACTTCTGAGCCATCATAGTCATTGGTGCACAGAGCATCAACATTAAAATAAGCTTTTTCATTGTTCTATTCTTTTTAATTATTAATTTCTAAATGATGTTTTCATGCTGCCAATTATTGGTACATGTACTTATCGGCTGCAAATATACAATTATTATTTGGAATAACCTAATTTTTGGAGCACTTCGTTGCTAATATCTATCTTAGGAGAGCCAAAGATGATGCCGCTGTTGCTAGCTCTATCGAGAACAAGCGAATATCCGCGCAGGTCTGAAATCTCTTTTACGGCTGTATAAATCTCTTCCTGAATAGGTCCCATCAAGGCCTCACGCATCTTATAAAGGTCGCCTTCTGCACCAAAATATTTTTTCTTCAAATCGCTAGCCTCCTTCTCTTTCTGCATGATGGCATCCTGCTTAGCCTTCTTCTGCTCCTGAGAAAGGAACACTACCTCGTTCTGATAGTTCTTATACATGGTGCTTGCCTCTGTATTAAGAGCTTCTACCTCAGCCTGCCATTTGCGGCTTACCTGATTCAGCTGCTCGTTGGCACGCTCATAAGCGGGTACATTCTTCAAAATGTACTCCATATCTATCAATGCATATTTCTGTGCATGTGCTGAGATGGCTGCTACAGCCATCATCAGCATCAATACTATTTTCTTCATAAAACCCATTTTTAGAATTCCTGACCTAAGATAAAGTGGAACTGACTTCCACCCTTCTTATATGAGCTACCATTCCATACTGTATCGAAACCGTAAGCCCAGTCAATACCCATCAGACCAACCATAGGCAAGAAGATACGTACACCGACACCGGCACTACGTTTCATGCTGAATGGGTTGAACTTCTTGGTTTCATACCAGGCGTTACCAGCCTCTACGAAGGTCAAACCATAAATGGTTGTGTTACCTAAGAGGAATGGATAGCGAAGCTCCAATGAGAAGCGATCGTATGCATAAGCATAGTAACCGGTTGTAGGACTGTAAGATACAGAACCATTCTCATAACCGCGGAGTCCGATTGTTTCCTCACCATAATATGATGAGTATCCACTCATACCGTCACCACCCACATAGTAGGTCTCGAACGGACTCTTCTTATACTTGTTATAAGAACCGAGCAAACCGAGTTCTACACGGGTCATCAATACGAAGCACTTCTGACCCTCTGTGAGTGCAGTATAAGTCTTTGCCTTGAACTTCCACTTATGGTATTCAATCCATCTGTACTTCTCCTGCTGCTCAGCAGAATAGGTTGGCGACTTAGAATCGTTGGCAAGATTCTTGTAGTCCTTGTTGTCGAACGCACTCCATGGTGGAGTAAGGTTGACACTTGCCTCAACCTCAGAACCACGACGTGGGAAGAGTTGGTTATCGGTTGATGTTCGGTTCAATGCGATGGTCAAGTTCAAGTTGTTCGCATTACCGTTGGTCATCAACATATAGCTCCAGTTCTTCATCATGTAGCGCTGGTAAGCCAACTGTACAGACAAGGTGAAGTAATCATCCGGCCAACGGAGGCGCTTACCCCAACCGAGGCTTACACCCACCATCTGGATATACTTGTCTGGATCGTAATAATTCTCGTAGTTGTTATAGTAACTAGAACCATAGCCATATAAGTAACTCTGATAGTTGTACATGGCTGCACTATTGTAATAGTTGCTTGACACGTCGGTACTCTTACTGTAGTATGCACCTACGCTGAACTGGATAGGGCGCTTGCCGCCAAACCAGTTGGTAGAGTAGCTTACGTTATAGCTCTGGTAGTAGGTACCATTGGTCTGTGCACCGATACTCAGCACCTCACCATCACCGATAGGCATGATACCACGATGCTCCTTGTTTTTATTGAAGAGGTTTGCCATAGAGAAGTTGTTGAGCTTCAAGCCCACACGTCCGATGACACCCGTCTGGCCCCAACCGAGCGAGAACTCAATCTGGTCGTTACTCTTCTGCTCCAGGTTCCAGTTTACATCAACCGTACCATCTTCAGGATTAGGCTTTACATCCGGGCTAACCTTCTCAGGATCAAAGTGTCCCATAGAAGCAAGTTCACGAGCCGAACGCATCAGAGCATCCTTAGAGAAAAGGTCGCCTGGCTTGGTACGAAGTTCACGACGCACTACGTTTTCGTAAAGACGGGTATTACCATTGATACGTACATGGCTCAGATAAGCTTGAGGTCCCTCTGTTACGCGCATCTCCAAATCGATAGAATCGCCATCAATATTGATTTCAGTCGGTTCGATACGAGAGAACACATAACCATTATTATAGTAGAGGTTAGAAACAGCATCGTCATCTTCATTCAGGCGCTTACCCAATATTTTCTGGTTATATACATCGCCCTTCTTCATACCGAGCAATGCTTCGAGATAAGCTGAAGAGTAAACGGTATTACCTGCCCAGGAGATGTTGCGGATAAAGTATTTCTTACCTTCATCTACCTTGATGTAGATATTAACGTGCTTCTCATCGAAGTTGCTCACGCTATCTTCCAGAATCTGAGCATCACGGAAACCATACTCATTATATTTGTCGATGAGTTTCTGCTTATCTTCCTTCCAACGCTCAGGAGTAAACTTCTTCGACTTGAAGAAAGAAGCAAACTTACCAGCCTCATGAGTCTTGGCAAAAGCACCCTTTGAGAAGAATCCACCCTTAATCTTGCGGTCAGAAAGCTGTTCGTTTCCATCGATAGTTATCTGATGAACCTTGATTTTCTCTTTCTTGTCAACAACAACATCCAGGATTACCTGTCCCTTGTTGGCAATATCATCGCGCTGGTTAATCTGGATATCAGCGTTCTTGAAGCCCTTATCATCGAAATACTTCTTGGCAAGAATCTTGGCACGGTCGAGCATATTCGGAGTTACCTGAGTGCCCTTTACCATACCCAACTTCTGCTCCATATCTTCACGCTCGCTCTTCTTCAAACCAACATAGTTGATATTAGAGATACGTGGACGAACCGCAAGATAGATATGGAGATAAAGCTTCTCACCTACGATAGAGTCAGCAGCGATAGCCACCTTCGAGAAGAGTCCATGTTTCCAGTAGCGCTTTACGGCATTGGTAATCTCGTCGCCAGGCACAGTAATCTCATCGCCCACACTGAGGCCTGAGATACCTGTGAGAACATAGTCTTCGTAGCCCTCAACACCCGAAACATTGATACCACCAATCTTAAGGGTACGAGGTGTACCAGCATACGAGATGTCAGGGTTTACGATTTTATCTTGTGCCTGAATCTGCATGCATGCCATTACGCCGAACAGCAGGATGAAAATCTTTTTAAATCTATTCATTTATACCTTATTATATATAATATGATTTTTCTATGCTTGTATGAGGTTTGCTTATTTCTCCTCCTCTTCCACCTGTGCCTCGGTTTTTCCAAATCGACGTTGGCGGTTCTGATAACTTGCTATTGCCTTGTGCAGATCTTCTTCATTGAAGTCTGGCCAGAAGGTATCACAGAAATACAACTCTGAATAAGCTATCTGCCAAAGAAGATAGTTGCTGATACGGAGTTCACCTCCTGTACGTATCAGAAGTTCAGGATCTGGCATGAAACTGGTCTCAAGATGCTTCTCGAAGTTCTCCTCTGTCAGTTTATCCTCTATCTGCTCATAGGTTGAACCAGACTCGAGCGCCTCTTTTACCATTTTCTTTATAGCATTCAGGATTTCCCAACGTGAAGAATAGCTCAATGCCACAACCATAGTCATAGCATCGTTCTTCGCAGTATGGTCCATGGTCTCCTGAAGCTTGTCCTGCACCTGTTGTGGCAGGCGTTTCAAATCACCTATCACACGGAAGCGGACATTATTCTTCATGAAGATTTCATCTTCGAGCGAAGTCAGTACCAGTCCCATCAAGGCAGCAACCTCATCGGCCGGACGGTTCCAATTCTCTGTAGAGAAAGTATAGAGGGTGAGATATTTTACCCCCAACCTGGTACACTCCGATGTAATTCGGCGCACGGTATCTACTCCAGCCTGATGGCCGTAGCTACGCTCCTTGCCCCGTTCTGTTGCCCAGCGACCATTGCCATCCATAATGATAGCGATGTGCTCAGGAATCCTGTTCATATCTAAGTTGTCCATCATTCTTCTTTATTACAAGTTTTACATTTTGCACTGAAACTATAGGTCACCGAAACGGCTATGGTAGAATAGCAGTCGGTATTCTTGAAAATGCCACTGCTCTTTACCCAGTAAGGGTCTTTCACACCATCCAGTTCATCGCTGAGCGAGAAATGGAAAGTCCAGGCCAGTCCCAAGTTCAACCTTTCGTTCACTTTATATTTTGCGCCGATGCCTAAAGGCACGTTTGCTGTAAATACATTTTTTTCGTTACCTTTTACATAGGTTGCTCCCAAGCCACCCAGTATATAAGGAACCAGACGCTGGGCTCCACGATAGTCTCTGCCTGTTCCGTAGGGCCAGAAGTTGTACTCAAACACCAGATTCATATCCACCAGCGTATGATTGAAACTATAGGGATTCTCCGCATAATCAGGATAGAAAGTATCTACATTTGCCGAAGAACCTTTTATTTTTCCAAAGCCCACGCTCAGTTTCAAGTCCTTGTAGGGGTCGAAATTATATCTTCCCACCAGGAAACCGGCAGGTTGCATGTCGCCAAGCACATTTCCGTTAAAGTCGCCTTCATAGGTCATTACTCCCACACCGGCGCCTATCTCCATGCGATATTGCGGATCGTCCTGTGCACGAACCGCCATACAGCCCAGAGTTAAGAAGGCAAGCAGGATGATTAATCTTCCTTGCTCCTCCAGCCATCTATATTGAAACGTCCTCTCCATACGTATCCGTTTCTGATAATCCAATAGTAATGTTGATTGTCACGACAGAAAGCGAAACGACCTTCAGTAGCAAACTTAGCAGGCAGAACAACCATCTTATCCTGCTTCCAAGTCAATCCGGCATCCTGGCTCTTATACCATTTGCCGTTACTGCCTAAAGCAACGAAGCCTGTATCGGCAGCACAGGTAATTACCTGATCCAGCCAAGGCATCTTTCCACTTTTATTTTTTTCGATTTCCAGATAGTTCCACTGTCCGTCTTCATTTGCATCATAGTCAACCGTGCGCAACCATGTGGTGGCAACCGTATCATTCAAAGCCTTGTCGCGAGTACCCATCAGCATCACGTTCTCCACTTTTTTTGCAGAGAGCACGCCAGCCACATTCATTGAGACATTCTGTGTTGGCAAAGAGTCTGCATCAGTATCAAGTTTCTCTGCCTTCCAGCTGACACCCTGATCTTTTGAAACAGAGATACCTGCAGCAGTATAAGCATAGAGATACTGGCTGCTTGCACCAATGAGCTGCTTGATATCTGCGTTTTCAGAAACCTTTGTCCATGTTGCAGCATCGGCAGAAGCATAAACCTTGCCGTCATCTGCAATATAGAGTTTGCCATCCAGCGCTACTGCACTCTGGTAAGCGTCACTACTTAAGCTTTCGTTCATCGTAATAGATGACCAGACGCTGCCATTATTGATGGCTGACTTCAGCACCTTAGTACCCTCGGCAGTCTGGCCGAATACATAGATATCATCACCACAAGCTACAGCCTTCAAATCAGAGAATGCTGCCAACTGACTGTTGTTCTGAGCCAGCTCATGCCACTTAAACTCATAAGGCAACTCCTTATGTACGTTTACGGTAACCTGATACTCGGCATAGGCAGAGTAGTCGCTGCTGTAAACTCTAATATAGCGAGGCTTTTTTGAGAAGTTAATGGAATCAGAGCTTGAATAGTATGCTGCGACAGAATCACGCTTGTTGATATCCATCAGGAGAATAGGGCTGTTATTCTTGCTGCTGATAGTAGCCAACATGGCAGTATCCCTCACCCCACAAGGCAAGGAATCTACATTATAAATCCAGCGTCGTGCCTGATCTATGGAAAATTTATAGTCAGAGCCCGTCACATTAGCCTTGAGCAAGGTATCTTTACCTGCCTTCGTTTTGGTATATCTGTCAAGACTACCCAACGAGAAAGCCGTGATGGCTGTATCATGTGTATATTCTACTGTTGTTTCATCGCTGCTCAAGCAAGAAGAGAGCGAGAGCGTAGCTGTAATCAGCGCTATGAAAGCAAAAAACTTCCTTTTCATTCTATCCTATTTTATTTTTAGCTGCAAATTTACTGAGAATTCTTTAAAAACTCGACCTTTTCTCCTTATTATTATGCAAATTATTCATTTTTAGGCGCATTTTTTAAGTTTTTTAGTGATTTCGAGGCGTAAAAACGAAGAAATCCCGCTTCTTTTGCAAGAAACGGGATTCCATATTTAGTATAAATTCGAAGTGTCGAATTAGAGCTGTGGACCAGCAGCAACGAGAGCCTTACCAGCCTCGTTTGTCTCATACTTCTTGAAGTTCTTGATGAAACGAGCAGCCAAATCCTTAGCCTTCTCCTCCCACTGAGAAGCCTCAGCGTATGTATCACGTGGATCGAGGATCTTAGGATCTACGCCTTCCAACTGTGTAGGAACTACGAAGTTGAAGAATGGGATAGTCTTTGTAGGAGCTGCGTCGATTGAGTGGTCGAGGATAGCGTCGATGATACCACGTGTATCGCGGATAGAGATACGCTTGCCTGTACCGTTCCAACCTGTGTTAACCAAGTATGCCTTAGCACCAGACTTCTGCATCTTCTTTACCAACTCCTCAGCGTACTTAGTTGGGTGCAACTCCAAGAATGCCTGACCGAAGCAAGCAGAGAATGTTGGAGTAGGCTCGGTGATACCGCGCTCTGTACCAGCCAACTTAGCTGTGAAGCCAGAGAGGAAGTAATACTTAGTCTGCTCAGCGTTCAAGATAGATACTGGTGGCAATACACCGAATGCATCTGCTGAGAGGAAGATAACCTGCTTAGCAGCTGGACCCTGAGAGTATGGACGCTGGATGTTCTTGATGTGGTAGATAGGATAAGATACACGAGTATTCTCGGTAACAGTCTTATCTGCGAAGTCAATCTTACCATCCTTAGCTACAGTTACGTTCTCGAGGAGAGCGTCACGTGTGATAGCACCGTAGATGTCTGGCTCAGACTCCTTGTCGAGGTTGATAACCTTAGCGTAGCAACCACCTTCGAAGTTGAACACACCCTCGTCGTCCCATCCGTGCTCATCGTCACCGATCAACTTACGCTTAGGGTCTGTTGACAATGTAGTCTTACCTGTACCAGAAAGACCGAAGAAGATAGCTGTATTCTCACCGTTCATATCTGTGTTGGCAGAGCAGTGCATAGAAGCCATACCCTTCAATGGCAAGAAGTAGTTCATCATAGAGAACATACCCTTCTTCATCTCACCACCATACCATGTATTGATGATAACCTGCTCCTTAGAAGTTACGTTGAATACAACGGCTGTCTCTGAGTGGAGACCCAACTCCTTCCAGTTCTCAACCTTTGCCTTAGAAGCATTGTAAACGATGAAGTCTGGCTCCTGATCGAACTCAGCCTCGTTCTGAGGACGGATGAACATATTTGTTACGAAGTGTGCCTGCCATGCTACCTCAACGATGAAACGTACCTTCATACGTGTATCCTTGTGTGTACCGCAGAAACCATCTACTACGAACAACTTCTTGTTAGAAAGCTCCTTCTTAGCGATCTCCTTAACGGCGTTCCATGCCTCTGGAGTTGCCTTGTGGTTATCGTTGTGATACTCCTCTGAATCCCACCATACAGTGTCGTGAGATGTAGCATCGTCAACGATGAACTTGTCTTTAGGAGAACGACCAGTGTAAATACCAGTCATTACGTTAACTGCACCGAGCTCAGTCTCCTGACCAACCTCAAAACCCTCGAGACCTTCCTTAGTCTCCTCATTGAACAATACCTCATAAGAAGGATTGTAGAGAACCTCAGTTGTACCTGTGATTCCGTACTTTGCTAAAACTGACTTATCAAACTTTGCCATTTTATTTTAAATGTATTTAAGTTGTGAATAATTTCTCTTTACCTTTTTACCTTGGTTGGCAGAAGAAATCATCATTCTCCCAAAACCGCCGCAAAGTTACGAAAAATATGTTTTATAGCAAAGATTCTTAGGTATTATTCTTTCTTTTTAAAAGCTTTTTAGGTTAAAGAACTTAAAAAAAGCCGATTCGACCGACATTTGCCACGTTGACTTTGCAAAAAATCTCTGCTTAAAGAAAAACAAGCAGAGATTTACACCTATTTATATATAAGAGGGTATTTGAAGGAAAAATAAGATAGTAACATGTTCTTTCATTCCTCCAGAGAGAAAATAATTGCCCAAACATTTTGCCGTTTCCGAGATTTATTATATCTTTGCAGAAAAACTACAACTATATGAAGATAAATAATCTGAGCGAGCACAATTGCATCATCAACCGGTATCTGGCTGAGATGCGTGACTGCGATTATCAAAAGAACCGATTGCTCTTCCGCAACAACATTATGAGAATCGGTGAGTATGAAGCCTTTGAAATATCAAAGACTCTTAATTACGAAAAGACTGAGGTGACTACACCACTCGGTGTTGCCCAGGTCAATCTTCCTACCGAAAAGATTGTCATCGGTACTATATTCCGTGCCGGACTTCCTTTCCACGAAGGTTTCCTCAATATTTTCGACCACTCTGGCAATGCCTTTGTGAGTGCTTATCGCGAGTATACCAACAAGGAGCATACTGAGGTGGGCGTACATATCGAATACCTCGCCACACCTGATCTTACCGATAAGGTGCTCATCATTGCCGACCCTATGCTTGCCACAGGTATCAGCATGGAGATGGGTATGAAGGCTTTCCTCACCAAGGGCAATCCTAAACATATCCACATTGCCTGTGTTCTCGCTGCACCTGAGGGCATTGAGCACGTCAAGAAAACCTTCCCAGAGGACAAGACTACCATCTGGTGTGCCTCTATTGATGAGGGGTTGAACGAGCATAAGTACATCGTGCCAGGCTTCGGCGACGCCGGCGACTTGTGCTATGGCAGCAAGCTCTAAGCCGCAGGCTTTATAAATTCGTACGCTTTATAAAAAGTATAGCAACTCTACTCTGAAATACTCTTCACTCTTCACCTTTCGGCCCGAAACCCCTGTGTTTATCGGCATTCCGAGGGGTGAAGAGTTATTTGTATCTCTTCACCCTCTCTTCACCACTCTTCACCGACAGACATAAAAAAGACTGGAATCTTTTAGTATGGTCAAGAACGGGCTGAAGGCCCAAAAGCTCCTAGCCCAGGGCATCGCCCTGGGTATAATAGCAATCAGCAAGGCGCCCTGTAAGGGCAAAAGCTTTATGTTTCGCCTGGAGTTTTAAAGCTTTTGCCCTTACAGGGCGACAGGGTTGCGTCCGTAATTACCCAGGGCGATGCCCTGGGCTAGGAGTTTCTGCCCCTTCAGGGCGTGTGGGGCAAAACTTACGAAAGTTCAATAAAAAAGAGGTACAAGACCGCTGCAACAGAAGGTGAAGAGTGGTGAAGAGTAGGTGAAGAGTGCCCGAACACTCTTCACCCCTCGGAATGCCGATAAACACAGGGATTTCGGAGCATTTGGTGAAGAGTGAAGAGTTTTTCGTCTATCGCATAAAAAAGAAAATCAGGCGCCTAAAAGGAAATCAGATAAACCCATTTCCGAGGACTGTTAAAGATAAACAGCCGACTAGCGGATAAGGCGCTAGTCGGCTGTCCGGCTTCTGCCAGTTGGCTGTCCTACTCAAACAGCCAACTTATCTCCGAAAGATAAAACCTTTAATAATGGAATGAACTGCCCCCAGGAACTCTCGCAGAAGCGAAGTAGGCGGCAGATTATTATAAGTGCGCTCTTTTAGAACAAAAATCGTATCGTCAAGCGCACAGACAATAAAATAGGAAAAGTTTTTGTTACATGAGACAAAGTTCGTTTTAAATTAATCTTGTATATTTGCACCCATAATTTAATTATTAACAAAAATGCCAAACGTATGAAAAAGATTATGAGAAGTACAATAATATCAGCAATATTAAGCTGCATTTTAACATTAATGGCAAGTTGTTCTAACAACGATGAAAATACTGCGTCATATAGAAAGTATGAGATTCCTACCGATGCGATGATAGAGACTCCAGACAATCAGATCCTTACCATAAATACGAAAGATGACTTTGAAAAGTATTTCAAGAATTGTGTAAGTAGCGCAAAACCTAACACAAAAATAGAACTACCAGAAGTGAACTTTCTAAAATACACGCTAATCTACATACAAGGAGAATCAACACATGGGATAGCCAAACTAGAGAGTTCCTTGGCGTCAACAGAAAGTTGCAAAATTCTATCCATCCATATAGAACAGAACTTTACAAATGTGATGCAAAGATGGAATGTCGCATATCTTATCGACAGAGAGGATAAGCCAAACATCAAATTACAATACCAAATAATAGAGCCATAGTCTTTAAAGAAAAAGTCCAAAGAAAGAAATCTGGTTTGAAAACTATCTTTGGACTTTTTTGATAAGCTACCCTTTAATAATGGAACGAACTGCCACCCAGGAACTCTCGCAGAAGCGAAGTAGGCGGCAGATTATTATAAGGTATACCCTTGAAGTATTTCAGGAACTTAAGCAACCGGTAAGCCTCAGCATATTCCTCGCAATTCTCCGGAACCTGCTGCAGCAGCGGCTCTGCCTGCGTCTTAATCACAGCCAGCTCATAAAGCATCGCCGTATTGAGCATCGCATCGGCATTCTCCTGGAACGGGAATATCCACTTGTTCTCACCCGCCCTTACCGAAGGCCAGCGATGAATGGTTTCCTGGGCAGAGACACCTCGATACTTGTAATCGCGGATTATGCGGCGAAGCAAACGGTTGTCTGTTGTCGGGATATAATTGTGATTGTCCAGAAGAATCGTGGTCAGCGCCGAAGCATATACTCTGAATATCTGCTCCTGCGGGATGTGGGCCGTCAGCTCTGGGTTCAATGCATGAATGCCCTCTACCACCAGCACATTGTTATCGTTCATCTTCAGCTTGTTGCCGCTCTTTTTACTCTTTCCGCTCTGGAAATCATACTTCGGCAATTCTACCTCCTCACCACGGAAGAGGGCGTTGAACTGCTCGTTGATTAAATCGAGATCCAGGGCATAGATGCTCTCATAATCATATTCGCCCGAAGCATCCTTCGGCGTTTTCTCCCTATCTACGAAATAATCATCGAGCGAAATCTGGAGCGGTTTCAATCCGTTTACGGCAAGCTGTATGCTCAGGCGCTTGCACGAAGTGGTCTTGCCCGAAGAAGAAGGACCTGCCAGCAGCACCAGTTTCACGCCCTTGCGGCTGGCTATCTCCTCAGCAATATTGGCAATCTTCTTCTCCTGCAGCGCCTCGCTGATATTGATGATGTCGGTAGAATGATTGGCATCTATCGCCTGGTTAAAATCGCCTACAGTCCTGATGCCCAGGATACTCTGCCAGCGATGATGCTCCTTGAATATCTCAAACATCTTGTCCTGTCGGGTCATTTCGCCCAGCACATCCGGGTTCTTGAGCGAAGGAATGCGCAGGAGCATGCCATCATAATATTTCTCCAGCCCGAAGAGATAGAGCTGCGAGGTATTGGTGAGCAGCGTGCCGTAGTAATAATCTACATAATCACCTATTTTATAATAGGTAGTATAGATAGAGCCCGATGTCTTGAGCAGTTTCACCTTTTCCACATCCCCTTTCTCCTGGAACAGCGCAACTGCCTCTTCGGTAGGCACGGTGAACCGGCGTATCGGCATCTTGGCATCGATAATCTCCTGCATGCGACGGCGGATGATGTTCACATCTTCATCAACAACAGGCCTGCCCAGACGGATATCTACGTAGAAGCCATTCGATACAGGAATGTCAATCACCACATCTGTAGCAGGATAAATGTCCTGTACCGCCTTGCAGAGAACAAAGAAGAGGGTACGGGTATATGCACGCGAACCAGATGAAGAAGTCATATCAAGAAATTCTACATCTTTAGAATTATAAACACGATAATGCATGCCTTCAACCTTGTTATTTACCCTTGCAGACACCGGTCCGTGGGTCATTTTGAGGTCAAATGCAGAAAAAATATCAAAAAGTGTGCTTCCGATTTCTACTTTCTGAGATTTTTTATTATTTTTGCAACGGATTTGAATTACTTGTTTCATTTGTATTAAAACTATGTTACAAAATTAAACTAATCTACCCGCTCTCGAAGCCCCCGAAGGTGCTTTTTGAGCATCGGCTTACTCTTTTTAGAAGAGAGACGCCTACAGAGTGTAAAGTTACGAAGAAATTCGGAAACTTGATGTATTTGACAACATTAATTAAGTTATTATATGTCGATTTGGATATTTTTTAAGCTTATTGGAGCACTCGCCCTACTGATGTTCGGTATGAAGTCCATGAGCGACAGTTTGCAGAAGATGGCAGGACCACAGCTCCGCCATGTGTTAGGAACCATGACCACCAATCGTTTGACGGGCATCCTCTCGGGTACGCTCATCACCGCAGCGGTGCAGTCTTCTACAGCCACAACGGTGATGACCGTATCATTCGTTAATGCTGGTCTCCTTACTCTAGCCCAGGCTATCTCCGTTATCATGGGCGCCAACATCGGAACCACGCTCACCGCTTGGATCATGAGTGCCGGTTTCTCGTTTAACATCACAGATTTTGTATGGCCGGCGTTCTTCATCGCCATCATCCTGATTTACAGTAAGAAGCGCAAGATTATCGGCGACTTCATCTTCGGTATATCCTTTATGTTCCTCGGTTTGGGAACTTTACGCCAAACCGGTATCGACATGGATCTGGCTCATAATCAGCCAGTTCTTGATTTCTTCGCAAGTTTCGACCCTCACAGTTTCCAGACTACCATCACCTTCCTGATTATCGGTAGTATACTCACTATGTGTGTGCAGAGTTCGGCAGCCGTCATGGCAATTACGATGATACTCTGCTCTACCGGCGTATTGCCTATCTATCAGGGTATTGCGCTTGTGATGGGTGAGAATATCGGTACCACCGTAACCTCCAACGTGGCAGCGCTCACCGCCAACACCCAGGCGCGAAGGGCAGCGATGGCTCACATGGTGTTCAACATCTTCGGTGTGCTTTGGATACTCTGCGTGTTCCGTCCGTTCATCCATCTCGTCTGCGGTTGGGTAGGCTATGATGATATGATGGAGAAGAGCGATCCTCATTTCGTAGCCAATGCAGCCAAGCTATCCTTTGTGCTTGCCGCCTTCCATACCACCTTCAACCTCTCCAACACCTTTATCCTGGTTTGGTTCATTCCACAGATAGAGAAGCTGGTATGCAAGATTATCCGTCCTAAGAAGAATGCCGACGAAGACGACTTCCGCCTGCGCTTTATCCAGAGCGGTATCATGAAGACACCGGAAATCTCTGTCTTGGAGGCTCAGAAGGAAATCCACTGCTTTGCCGAGCGCATCCAGCGCATGTTCGGTATGGTGAAGACGCTTCTCGGCGAAACCAATGAAGATAAGTTTGTAAAACTCTATAGCCGCATTGAGAAATACGAGGGTATCTCTGACAACATGGAGATTGAGATTGCCAAGTATCTCGACCAGGTGAGCGATTCTCATCTTTCTGACGAGACCAAGGCAAAAATCCGCGCCATGCTCCGTGAGATTTCAGAGATAGAGAGTATCGGTGACAGCTGCTTCAACATCGCACGCACGCTGAACCGCCGTTTCAAGGGCAAGGAAGACTTCATCACTTCACAGTATGAGCACATGCACCAGATGATGGAACTTACCGACAATGCCCTTACCCAGATGAACATCACCCTCGTAGGTCATAAGGGAGACAACGATGCCAACCTCTCTTTCAACATCGAGAACGAAATCAACAACTATCGCAATCAGTTGAAGAGCCAGAACATCAACGATGTAAACAACCATCTCTATACCTACGCCATCGGTACCATGTATATGGATATCATTCAGGAATGCGAGAAACTCGGCGACTACGTAGTAAACGTAGTAGAAGCCCGTATGGGTGTAAGACAGCATGAAGCTTAGAGAGAGTTTACAGTTAACAGTTTATAGGGCATGAAGTTCATTAGTGGGCTTCATGCCCTATCTTTATTTTCTACCTATATTAAATAGGACAAACAGATATGTTTTTAAGCAAGACACCTGATTCATAACAGCAAAGTTGGCATAAAGAAGTGATTTCACAAAGAAAAAGAAAGAATTTTGGCACAACATAGAGGATAACTCGATTTTTTGTTGTAATTTTGCAGCCGAAATTGCAATTTTATAAATAATTAATGAAGATTCTAGTAACGGGTGCGTCGGGCTTTATCGGCAGTTACATCGTGGAAGAGGCCTTAAGACAGGGCATGGAAACCTGGGCGGCAGTACGCCCTACCAGTTCCAGAAAGTATCTGCAAGACGAGCGCATCCATTTTATCAATCTCAATCTTTCTTCAGAGGAAGAGTTAGAGAAAGAACTCGCCCCGCACGAGTTCGACTATATAGTGCATGCAGCCGGCGCAACGAAGTGCCTGCATGCAGAGGACTTTTATAAGGTAAACACAGAGGGAACCAAGCATCTGGTGAACGTCCTTCTGCGTCTGCAGATGCCTATCAGGCGATTTGTATTCGTCAGTTCGCTCAGCATCTTTGGAGCCATCCGCGAAGAGCAGCCTTATCAGGAAATCTCAGAACATGATACTCCTAAGCCAAATACAGCATATGGAAAGAGTAAGCTGGAGGCAGAACGCTATCTGGACAGCATCGGCAACAACTTTCCTTATATCATCCTCCGCCCTACAGGAGTTTACGGTCCTAGGGAGAAAGATTATTTCCTCATGGCACAGAGCATCAAGCAGCATGTTGACTTTGCAGTAGGATTCAAGCGCCAGGACATCACCTTTGTATATGTACAGGACGTAGTACAGGCTGTATTCCTGGCTCTGGATCATGGAATGAACGGCAGAAAATACTTCCTCAGCGATGGAGAAGTTTACCAGTCTGCCGCCTTCAGCGACCTGATTAAAAAGGAGTTAGGCAATCCTTGGATGCTACGCATCAAGGCACCAATCTGGGTGTTGCGCATCGTAACCTTCTTCGGAGAATATCTCGGAAGGATGACGGGCAAGATGTCGGCCCTGAACAATGATAAGTACAACATTCTGAAACAGCGCAACTGGCGATGTGACATTGAGCCAGCCATGGATGAACTGGGCTATCATCCTCATTATCCACTGGAAAGAGGTGTGAAGCTCGCCATCAAGTGGTACAAGGATAACGGATGGCTGTAAAAGCATATCATAAAGTTCAATGTTCAAATCTCAAAGTTCAAAGTAACACCGTGATAAAAGATTATTTCAAGATAGACAAGAACCCGAAGAAGGGACTGATGACACTGGAATGGGTCATGCTGGGATATATGGCAATCACCATTATCACCATGCTCGTTACCTATACCAAACTCGTAAACCCGGAAGCTATGCTCTGGGGACGACTGAGAGTGCTCGTCATGACCATCGCTCTTTGGGCAGTATACCGCATGATACCTTGCCGCATCACCAAGATGGTGCGCATCATTGCCCAGATGGCTTTGCTTGCCTGGTGGTATCCCGACACCTACGAAACCAACCGCATGTTCCCCAACCTCGACCATATCTTTGCAGGTTGGGAGCAGGATCTTTTCGGATGTCAGCCCGCCCTACTCTTTGCCAAAGCCCTGCCTTGGGCTGTAGTAAGCGAACTGATGTCGATGGGCTACTTTATGTATTATCCGATGATTGCATTGGTTTCATTCTATTATTTCTTCTGCAGATATTATGAGGCTGAAAGAGCTGCATTCGTCATGCTCACCAGTTTCTTTATCTACTATCTCATCTACATCTATGTACCGGTAGCGGGTCCGACCTTCTACTTTGATGCAGTAGGGATATCAGAAATAACCAAAGGCATCTTCCCGGCTTTGGGCGATTACTTCAACACCCATACTAACTGCCTGCCGACACCGGGCTACACCGATGGAATCTTCTACCAGCTTGTAGAAGACGCCAAGAACGCCGGCGAGCGTCCTACAGCAGCTTTTCCAAGTTCGCATGTGGGCGTGAGCACCATCTGCATGCTCCTGGTCTGGCATACCGGCAACAGAAAACTGCTATACGTGATGCTGCC
Organism: Segatella copri; assembly: GCA_021623045.1. GTDB lineage: Bacteria > Bacteroidota > Bacteroidia > Bacteroidales > Bacteroidaceae > Prevotella > Prevotella copri_T. Next base: position 39,987 of record JAJWJX010000009.1, read on the forward strand.
ATTCTACATCTTCCTGTGTCTGGCTACCGTATATATTCAGGCGCATTATCTCATCGATGCCATCGCCGGCCTCATCTCTGCCGTCGTCATCTATTTTGTATTGATGGCAGTATCGAAGGGAATGATAGAGCACTATATTCCTTCTTCGCGACTGAGATTCAGATAGTTACATATTTTAATTACAATAACATTATAAACGAATAGAATTCATCTAGAACAATGAAGAAACTATTTATTGAGACTTATGGCTGCCAGATGAACGTGGCAGACAGTGAAGTAGTTGCCTCTGTGATGCAGATGGCTGGCTACGAAATTTGTGAGAAAGAAGAAGAGGCTGATGCCATCTTCCTGAACACCTGCAGTATCCGCGAGAATGCAGAGAACAAGATTTATCATCGCCTCGACACCCTCCATGCTGAGCAGAAGAAGGGAAGAAAGGTGATTCTCGGCGTTTTGGGCTGTATGGCAGAGCGCGTGAAGGATGACCTCATCCAGAACCACTATGCCAACCTGGTTTGCGGACCAGACAGCTATCTCAACCTGCCGGATATGATTGCGCAGTGCGAGATGGGTACCAATGCCATCAACATAGAACTCTCTAAGACCGAGACTTACCGCGACATCGTACCTCAGCGCATCGGTGGCAACAGAGTGAGCGGTTTCGTAAGCATCATGCGTGGTTGCAACAACTTCTGCCACTACTGCATCGTGCCTTATACCCGTGGACGTGAGCGCAGCCGCGATGCCGAGAGCATCCTGCGTGAGGTTCGCGATTTGCAGCAGCGTGGTTTCAAGGAGGTTACCCTGCTGGGACAGAATGTAAACAGTTATGGTCTCTCGCCATCGGGCAAGCGCGAGGAAGGCAGTCTTTCCTTTGCCGAGCTCCTCCACATGGTAGCCCAGGCTGTACCGGATATGCGAGTACGCTTCACCACCTCTAACCCAGAGGATATGACCGAGGACATCCTCCACGCCATTGCCGAAGAACCAAACCTCTGCAAGCACATCCACTTCCCTGCACAGAGCGGAAGCAACAAGATTTTGAAGCTGATGAACCGCAAATACACCCGTGAGGAGTATCTGCAGCGCATCGCCGACATCAAGCGCATCATCCCAGGCTGCGGTATTACTACCGACATCTTCGTGGGTTATCACGACGAGACCGAGGAAGACCATCAGGAAACCCTCTCGCTGGTAAAGGAAGTTGGCTTCGACAGCGCCTTCATGTTCAAGTATTCAGAGCGCCCGGGCACCTATGCCGCCAAGCATCTGCCAGACAACGTTTCTGAGGAAACCAAGATAGCCCGCCTCAACGAACTTATCAAGTTGCAGACCGAGGTGAGTGCCGAGCAGAACAAGAAGGATGAGGGCAAGGTATTCACCATCCTCATCGAGAACTTCAGCAAGCGTAGCCGCGAGCAGATGATGGGTCGAACAGAACAGAACAAGGCGGTTGTCATCGATAAGGGTAACCACCACATCGGAGAGTTCGTGAAGGTTCGCATCACCGGTTCTACCTCTGCTACTCTCTTCGGAGAAGAAGTAAAGGAGTAAACCCAAACTCATCAGAACAGCTTTTTCTGAATAAAAAGACTCTTCTAAAAGAAAAAACAGAATATAAACAAGAAAAACCGCCAAAAGTTTGGCGGTTTTCTTAAAAAGCACTATATTTGCACCTATGAAGGAATTCTTGCAAATTTTACGCCGATTCGTCCCTCCATACAAGAAGTATCTGGGATTGTCTATCCTGTTCAATATCCTGTCTGCGGTATTGAACATCTTTTCGTTTGCAGCCTTGATACCAATCCTGCAAATCCTGTTCCAAGTAGACGGTGGTATCCGTGTCAACGAGTATATGCATTGGAATGGAGACTGGGGTAGCATCAAGGAGGTTGCAACCAATAACCTGTATTATTATATTCAGGAGTTTATTGTTGTCCATAGTGCATCAACAGCCCTTTTGGTCATTGGTGTATTCCTTGCCTTCATGACCTTCCTCAAGACGGGAGCCTATTTCCTCTCGTCAGCTACCATCATACCTATCCGTACAGGTATCGTAAGAGACATCCGCAACCAGATTTACCAGAAGATAAACAGTCTCTCACTCGGTTTCTTCAGCGAGGAGCGAAAGGGAGATATCATCGCCCGCATGAGCGGTGATGTGCAGGAAGTGGAAAGCAGCATCATGTCGTCGCTCGACATGCTTTTCAAGAACCCTATCCTGATTCTCTTCTATTTCATCACGCTGATCTGCATCAGTTGGCAGCTCACCCTCTTCACCATTCTCTTTGTACCACCTTTCGGCTGGTTCATGGGAGTAGTGGGCAAGAAACTGAAGGCACACAGTATTGAGGCGCAGGCTCTTTGGAGCGACACGATGAGTATGGTAGAAGAAACCTTGAGCGGCTTGCGCATCATCAAGGCTTTCTGTGCCGAAGATAAGATGAACAAGCGTTTCGACCAGGTTAACAGCAGCTACCGAGATAACATCATGCGTGTAAATATCCGCCAGCAGATGGCTCACCCGATGAGTGAGTTTCTGGGAACCATCCTTATCGTAGTGGTATTGTGGTTTGGCGGCATCCTGGTTCTGGATTACGGCAGAATCGACGGTCCTACAATCATCTTCTATCTCGTGATGCTCTACAGCATCATCAACCCGCTGAAGGAATTCTCCAAAGCGAGCTATAATATCCCTAAGGGTTTGGCGAGCATGGAGCGTATCGACAAGATTCTGCAGGCTGAGGTGGAAATCAAGGACAAGGAGAACCCTGAGCATATCAGCAGCTTCGAACATCAGATAGAGTTCCGCCACGTTTCCTTCGCCTATACCGACCGAAAGAGCGCCGAACTGGTTTATGTATTAAAGGATATCAATCTCGTGATACCAAAAGGCAAGACTGTTGCACTTGTTGGTCAGAGCGGTAGCGGTAAGAGTACGATGGTAGATTTGATTCCTCGTTACTATGATGTACAGGAAGGCGAGGTGCTGATTGACGGCATTAATGTGAAAGACCTTGCCGTACATGACCTTCGCATGCTGATAGGAAATGTAAACCAGGAGGCTATCCTCTTCAATGCAAGTTTCAAGGACAATATCCGATTCGGCAAGACCGATGCTACGGATGAGGAAATAGCCAATGCAGCTAAGATAGCCAATGCTTACGAGTTCATTACCAAGTCGGAGCATGGTTTCGATACAAATATCGGTGACCGAGGCGGCAGACTTTCCGGTGGCCAGCGCCAGCGTGTCAGCATCGCCCGTGCCATCCTCAAGAATCCTCCTATCCTCATTCTCGATGAGGCAACATCAGCCCTCGATACCGAGAGCGAGCGCCTGGTTCAGGATGCCTTGGAGAAACTGATGAAAACCCGTACCACTGTAGCTGTGGCTCACCGATTGAGCACCATCAAGCATGCCGATGAAATCTGTGTATTGCATGAGGGTAAGATTGTGGAGCGTGGTACTCACGAGGAGCTGATTGAAAAAGAAGGATATTACAAGAAGTTGCATGATATGCAGCAGGTGTAATATAATGTTAAGTGTTGAATGTTAAATGTTAAGTTGCATTCTTGCTTAAATATTATGTTGTATTCTTGCTTAAATGTTATGTTGCATTCTTGCTTTATATAATAAGGTGTAAATCATAGGACTTATGACAAAGATTGTTTATGCATTTTTTTATGCAATATCGCTGCTGCCTTTCAGGCTGCTCTATTGCATCGCCGACTTCGAGTACTTCATGATGTATTACGTCATCAAGTACCGCAGAGGCATTGTGCGTAAGAATCTCACCACCTCCTTTCCTGAGAAATCAGAAAAAGAGATTATCGACATCGAAAAGAAGTTCTACCGCTGGTTCAGCGATTACTACTTTGAGGCAGTTAAACTTCTGAGCATCAGTGACCAAGAACTTCGCCGCCGATTCAAGGTATACAATAGCGAAGAGGTGGAGCAATGTTTCCAGGAAGGTCAGGATGTGGCAGCCATCCTCGGTCATTACTGCAACTGGGAGTGGCTCTCGTGTGTAGGCATCGAACTGCCTAAAACCCGCATGATGGGCCTCATCTATCATCCTCTGCGCAACCAAGCCTTCGATGAACTCTTCAAGCGCATCCGCTCTCACGAAGAAAACGGAGTGCCTGTCCCAAAGAAGGACATCCTTCGTTATCTCGTAGACTACAAGCGCAAGAACATCCGCAGCATCTTCGGCTACATCAGCGACCAGGGACCCAAGTGGGAGAACATCCACCTGTGGCTTCCTTTCCTCAACCATCCCGAAACCCCAGTGTTTACGGGTGGCGAGAGAATCATGAGGAAGATGAACGATGCCGTGTTCTATGTAGAGATGTCGCGCCCTAAGCGCGGCTACTATACAGCAACCTACAAACTCATTACCCGCAATCCGAACTCCCTGCCGGAGCACGAGATTACCCGTCGCTTCTTCCAGATGCTGGAAGAAACCATCCGCCAGAATCCACCTTATTATTTATGGACACATAACAGATGGAAGCGAACCAAGGAGGAGTTTGACAAGCGATATGAAATTAAAAACGGCAAAGTAATTCCTATAGAATCATAAGATGACCTGTTTTTTCTACACATCTGCTCTTTCTACTGCAAATTTAGTCGCAATTGCGACATTTTTTGCAGTAACATTTGGAATATTCAATATAAATTCTTATCTTTGCACTGCAAAAACAGTCGCAATTGCGACTAAATTTGCAGTACAAATCATAAAAGGCAAAGAAATATGGCTATAGAAAGAAGAGAATATGTCAATCTACTCATGCAAAAAAGATGGAATGGGAAGGTTAAGATTGTCACAGGCATTAGACGTTGTGGCAAATCTTTCTTGCTGAATACCCTCTTTAAGCAGAGATTGCTAGAAGAGGGAACTCCTGAAGACTGCTTTGTCGAGCTAGCATTGGACAGAAAAGCCGATCTTCAATTCAGAAATCCCAATTTACTCTACGACTTCGTTCTAGAGCAAACCAAAGATATGAAAAAGAAGTATTACGTGATGATCGATGAAATTCAATTGTCATATAAGGTAAAAAATACGAATATCGATGAATCTATGGTTCCAGATGAAGACAAAGATATGCTATATACAACCTTCTATGATGTTTTGAACGACTTGATGGTTCGGTCAAACCTTGACATTTATGTCACTGGATCAAATTCCAAAATGCTATCAAAGGATATCGTCACCAATTTTAGAGACCGTGGCACAGAAATTAGAGTATCTCCTTTGTCCTTTAAAGAGTTTTTCTCATATTCTGGACTCGAAAAAACAGATGCCTTTGAACAATACATCATGTATGGCGGTATGCCTTTAGCTGTATTGGAACCAGATGAGCATGAAAAGGGCAAGTATCTTCAAGGACTCTTCACGAATGTATATATGAAAGATATTGTAGAAAGATACAAACTAAAAGACGATCTTGTCCTGAGTGCTTTGGTTGATGCCCTTTCCTCATCAGTCGGTTCACTGACTAACCCACATAAGCTGGCATGTACTGCGGCAACACTATTAGATAAAGCCACATCAGACCATACCATCAAGAACTATCTTGACTACTTGGAAGATGCCTTTCTATTTAATAGTGCCAAAAGGTACAACATAAAAGGTAGGAAGTATTTTAATACGATTCAAAAGTACTACGCGGTAGATCTTGGATTAAGAAATGCCAAGCTAAACTTTCGTCAACAAGAGCGTTCACATTTGATGGAGAATATGCTATTTAACGAGCTCATACATAGAGGCTACAATGTAGACGTCGGAGTTGTTGAGGTAGAACAGATGGTTGAAGGCAAACGCAAGAAAAGCCAATACGAAATAGACTTTGTTATCAACATGGGTAATGAAAAAGTATATATTCAATCAGCCCTCAACGTTGACACTCCCGAAAAGAAAGCGCAAGAAACGTTCTCGCTTCACAATACAGAGGACTTCTTTCGAAAATTTGTAGTTCTTGATGGGAGCCAAAAGATGTGGACAGATAATGACGGCGTAATATATGTCGGTATCATACCTTTTCTGCTAGAAGACTATTTAACTGTAAATTAAATCCATCCGCACAGACAAAACGAAAGAAGAATAAACATTCATTTTAAACTATCAGAATAAGAATGAGAAAGATTAAGATAAATCCTAAATACGAATATCTGAGAGCCTTTATCGAGAGCATACCTGATGTTTTCGAGAAGGAAGGTCGTGAGATATATAATAAGCGCAACCTCATCAAGGTGCTAACAGCACCAGATGGAACACAGGTTAACGTAAAGCGCTTTCATATACCACACGGTCTCAACAAATTCATTTACTCTTGGAATATCAGGAAGCCGAAAGGTCAACGGGCATTCGAATATCCTATGATTCTGAAAAGAAAAGGTATCAATACTCCTGAGCCTCTAGCCCTCATTGAAGAGCGTAGCTTTCTGAATCTCTTAGGATACAGTTATCTTATCACCATCCAGTGTGACTACGGCCATACCCTCTATGAGATAGCAGACGCTAAACCGGAAGAATATCAATACGTGGCAAAAGCCTTAGCCCATTTCGCTGCAGACATTCATCTGCATGAGATTCTCCACAAGGACTTTACGCCAGGTAATATCCTCTGGAAACAAGATGACGAAGGTTTCCATTTCATGCTGGTAGATATCAACAGAATGGATTTCGGACCAGTAAGTGAAAAGAAAGGACTTTATAATCTCAGAAGATTTTGGGGGCCAAAAGAATTCACCCGTATCTTAGTAAGCGAATATGCCTTGCTACGCAACATAGATACCGATAAGGCTGTAGCCTATGTGATGAAAGAACGAGCTAGGTTCTGGACTAAATATGGAAAGAAGCATGAAATTCCATTCCTGCTAGAATTATAGTTCAAATGCATCTTTATACATCTCATTTCAAAACTATAGAATATGGAACAAAAAAGACTCTGTTATATTAGCCGCAACTATTATAATCTAACTAGTGCCGGCAATAAAGCAAAAACAGACAATGAAGATACACTTGCAGAAATGGGAGCCATCAATCTTGGCTTGCCACGCTCTATCAGGAACAGCAAGATATTGGCTTTCTTCCTTGACCTGATTGGCATCATCCGTGCCTGTATCTTACTCCAGAAAGACGATGTGCTGTTCTTGCAATATCCTGTAAAGAAGTACTTTTCGTTTCTCTGCCATATAGCCCATCTGAAAGGAGCCAGAACGGTTTCGCTGATTCACGACCTTGGTTCTTTCCGCAGAAAGAAGCTCACCATCCAGAAGGAGATTAACCGTCTTTCGAATAGCGACTACATCATTGCATCAAACGAGAAGATGAAAGGATGGCTCGAAGAGCATGGACTGCAGAAGCCAGTTGGAGCCTTGGGCTTATTCGACTATCGTTCTGAATCAAAATGCTCGGAAGAAGTAACAGAAAGAGAGCAGGTAAAAGTGGTCTATGCCGGAGCCTTGAGCATGAAGAAGAATTCTTTCCTGATAGAACTTTCCAAGACATTGAACCATTGGCAATTACTGGTCTGTGGAAACAAAGAAGGTCTACAGGGCTTGCAAAACAATCCCCAGATTACCTATCAGGGCTTTGTACCATCAGAAGAATTTATCAAGCATATAGATGCCGACTTCGGACTGGTATGGGATGGAGATTCTCTTGCTGGCTGCTCGGGAGAATATGGTCAATACCTGAAATGGAATTCTCCTCATAAGGTTTCCTTCTACCTCCGTGCCGGTTTGCCGCTCATCATCTGGAAAGAAGCTGCCGTAGCTCCTATCATCGAAGAAGCCGGAGCTGGTATAACCATTGGTTCGCTGGAAGAGCTGGATGACAAACTTGCCAATCTCACACTAGAACAGAAAAAGGAGATGAAAAAGCAAGCGGTAAATTTGGCACAGAAACTGAACAAAGGTGGGTTCCTTCGAGACTCTTTTCGCTCGATATAATATTGCAGATATAAACTTAGTTTTCAGCAAGATAGAGGAGCTGCAATCTTAAAAATATATAAAACAAAAACTTCATAAGCAAGTTTTGTACACTCAGTACATTTCTTCTAAAAAAGACAAAGATATGATTCATATAGCTTGTAACATAGATGATAATTACATCATGCAATGTTGTACAACATTAGTTTCTGTCATGTACAATAACAGAAAAGAACAGATCACATTCCATATCATTGCTGAGAAACTCAGCAATGAGGCTAAAAGTATGCTTATTGAAGAAGTAGAAAAATACAATCAGCAAATACACTTCTATGCTTACAATCTAAACATGAATCTTTCATCATTCAAAAGCGCCCACATATCTCTTGCTGCCTATCTGCGTCTTTTCGTGGCAGATATTCTTCCTGCAGAGATACATAAGGTACTATATCTGGACTGCGATCTGATTATAAACGGTTCTATTAAAGATTTGTGGGATACAGATGTTACATCGTACGCTGTAGCTGCTGTTGAAGACATGTGGAGCGGAAAAGCGAACAACTACACCCGTCTCGAATACCCTCAGGAAGATACCTATTTCAACTCAGGAGTACTCATCATCAATTTGGATTACTGGAGAAATGCCCATCTGAGTAAAGCCAGTTTGGAATTTGCAGAAAAATATGCAGAAAAGCTAATCTTCAACGATCAGGACATACTCAACGGACTTCTGCATGACAGAAAACTCCTGATTCCCTTCAGATGGAATATACAAGATGGCTTTCTAAGAAAAAGAAGACATCTTCGCCAGCAAGCCATACCGAAACTGATAGAGGAATTAAAACATCCTGTCATCATACATTTCACAGGCCACAGAAAACCATGGCTCCATATATGCCAGAGTCCGTATCAGAAGCAATTCTTTAAATACCTGGACATGACAAGTTGGAAGAGTATCCGACCTCAGACGCCATGGTCGTGGAAGCTCAAGACACTTACCGACAGTATATTATATGCAATGCACTTAAAAGTTCAAAAATACGATTATAAAAATATTCAAGCATTATGAATTGTGAATTAAGCATTATTGTTCCCGTTTATAATACAGCACAATATTTGTCTCAATGCATAGAGTCTATTCTAAAGCAATCATTCAAGAACTGGGAACTGATTCTTATAGATGACGGCTCAACAGACGGCTCGGCTGAAATATGTGAAGAATGGGCTCAAAAGGATGCAAGAATCAAAGTCATACACAAAGTTAATTCCGGCCAGGCAGATAGCAGAAACCAAGCTCTTGAAATCTGCCAGGGAGCCTATATCGGCTTTGTTGACAGCGATGATTGGATTGAAGAATCTATGTATGAAGTCTTGATGAACGACTTAAAGACTACCAATTCCGACATTGCTATCTGTAATCATTACGACGAAAGTAAGAATAAGACACTTTGCAAAAATGCTTCAGATAAGAGATATATCTTAAAGAACCAAGAAATACAGAAGCTTGTCATCAAGGATAAAATCAAGAGCTATATCTGGCAAATGCTCTTCAAACGAGAGTTGCTTAACAAGCCGATGCCTACCTCAAAGAATTACGAGGATTATAGCATTCTGCCACATTGGTTCGAAAATGCCAAACAGGTGGTCTACACTTACCAGCCTCTGTACCATTACCGGCTTCGCAAAAGCAGCATCGTCCACGATTTATCTCTCAACAGATATTATGAATTCTTTCAGGCTGAAATATCAAGATATAATTATTTCAAGCGCTCTCCTTTCCGCAAGATTGCCAAAAGAATGGTCGTTAAGCGAGGAATCAAAGCAGCCAAATACGTATCAAGAAACCAAACTTCTCTATCGAAGCAGAAAGAAATCAGGGCCATGATAAGCAGGATATCCAAGGATCTCAAGGCCTTTTCTCTAATCGGTATAGAGAAAAAGAGTTTCAAGGAACGCGTTTTACTTTATCTCTTGTTAAAACACCCTAATAAATTCATATTGTATCAACGAATGATGGACAAGCTGATGTTCTACAAACATTCTAATTTAGATTTATACGAATAATGAAAAAGAAAGTCTCTGTCATAACAGTCAACTATAATAATCTGAAGGGATTGGAAAGAACAATCTCTTCAGTGCTTTCGCAATCATTCAGCGATTTTGAATACATCATCGTTGATGGTGGTTCTACTGATGGCAGCAAGGAATACATAGAATCCAAGCAAGAATACATCAATCAATGGGTCAGCGAAAAAGATCATGGGGTATATAATGCCATGAATAAAGCCATCAGAATGGCACAAGGCGAATATTGTATCTTCATGAATTCGGGCGATCATTTCTTTTCTTCACAATCTTTGGAGAATGCTGCCAAGATGCTCAATGGCTCAGACTACTACGTGGGAGAAACCATTATCATAGACAGCAAACTGGCTTCACTCTGCCTTCCACCACAGAACATGTCGTTCCGATTTATCAGAGATAAAGTTCTGCAGCATCAATCTACATTTACCAGGACTCAGTTGCTAAAGGAGCATCCCTACAATGAAAAACTGAAAATCGTATCAGATTGGGCACACTTCCTGGAAAACTGGTATTTCAAAAAATGTTCATACCAAGCAATTAACACTATTGTTGCTGTATATTATGCTGATGGTATCTCTTTTACAAATGGTGACTTATTGAAAAAGGAAAGAAAAGAGGTGTTCACCGAGTTGTTTGGAAGCACCAGCAAGTTGCCTCACATAAAAGAGACTGCAGAAGAAAAGAAAGAACGCATCAATGATGATTTTGCATTCAAACTGAAAAAAGCGCTGAAGATGAAGCCAGTTTCACGCGACTGGAAAATCCTACGTACAGGCTTTAAATTTTTATGGAAAGATTTGTCAATTAAATCAAAGTAAGATGAAAGTACTATATGACAGTCAAGCCTTCGATATGCAAACGCATGGAGGCGTATCACGTTGTTTTGCCGAATTATATTCCCACTTGCCCCAAGACATTGAAGCAAGCCTCAGCGTCATGGAATCTGCCAATGTTTACCTCCAAACATTAGGAAGTAAACCAGATGGAGAATTATATCATAACTTCCTTTGGAAGAAAGATTCTGCGATAAAGAAAATGCTGTATAAGTTCTATTATAATGCAAAATTCGGAGAATATTCACGATTAGACCGTACTCCAAGAATCAATAGATACAAGTCTGTCTGCGACATCAAGTCTAAGGAATTCGATTTGTTTCATCCAACTTTCTTTGACCCTTACTTCCTCAAGTACATAGGCAGTAAGCCTTTTGTTGTCACGGTACATGATATGATACCTGAACTGTACAATCAGTATTATGACTATAACGACTATCAGATTCTGCAAAAACATCTTGTCATACCAAAAGCAAATCACATCATTGCAGTCAGTCAACAGACAAAAAGAGACTTATGCCGTATCATGAATATCAAGGAAGAGCAGGTGAGCGTAGTTTATCATGGAGCAGACGAAACTCCTTATACACCAAACGAAAACAACAGACATCCATTTGAGTATATACTTTTCGTTGGCGAACGTCACTTTTATAAAAACTTTGATTTCTTTGCCAAGCAATGTGTACCTATTTTAAAAAGGCACAAGGAACTGAAGGTAGTATGCACAGGAAAGCCTTTCAATGAGACTGAAAAAAGTATGTTTAAATCATGGGAAATGGAAGATAGATTCATACATGAATTTATCAAAACAGATCAAGAAATGCTAGACTTATACCACTATGCACTGGCATTCGTTTACCCATCATCATACGAAGGGTTCGGTCTCCCGATCCTTGAGGCTTACAAAGCAGAATGCCCTGTTTTACTCAATCATGCCAGTTGCTTTCCGGAAATCGCAGAAGATGCTGCAGTTTACTTCCACATGGATGAAAAGAAAACCGATTTCGAAGAGCAGTTTGAAGTTTTCTACCATCTTGACGGAATCGAGAAAAAGCAACTCATAGAAAAGCAGAATGAAAGACTAAAACATTTTTCATGGAAAAAATCTGCGCAGGAGCTGGCTAATATTTATAAACATATCAATTAGCAAGTATGAAGAAATATGATTATCTTATAGTTGGCTCCGGTCTCTTCGGAGCCACATTCGCTCACTTGGCTCATAAGCAGGGAAAAACTTGTCTGGTGATAGATAAGCGACCACATCTCGGCGGCAATATCTATTGCGAGAACATAGAGGGCATCAACGTACATAAGTATGGGGCACACATCTTCCATACATCCAACAAAGAGGTGTGGAACTTCGTCAACTCTATCGTTGAGTTCAACCGCTACACCAACTCGCCTGTGGCAAGCTACAAGGGCAAACTCTATAATCTGCCTTTCAATATGAATACCTTCTATCAGATGTGGGGCGTAACCACTCCTGAAGAAGCACAGGCTAAAATTGATGAGCAGAAGGCAGAAGCCGTGGCTAAGATGAAGGCCGACGGTGTAAGCGAACCTCGCAATCTGGAGGAACAGGCTCAGGTGCTCATCGGTAAAGATATCTACGAGCGTCTCATCAAGGGATACACTGAGAAGCAATGGGGACGAAAGTGTACAGACCTGCCAGCCTTCATCATCAAGCGACTGCCGGTACGCCTCATCTTCGACAACAATTACTTCAATGACAAGTATCAGGGAATCCCTATAGGGGGATACAACAAACTCATTGACGGTTTACTTGAGGGGGCAGATACAAAGGTATCAGTAGACTTCTTTAAAGACGAGATAGAACTTCCAAACGGCAACAAGAGATTGCTGAAAGATCATTGGAAAGAGCTTGCCTCTAAGCTTGTTTTCACAGGCAAGATTGATGAGTTCTACAACTATCAGTTTGGTAAACTCAACTATCGCACCGTCCGCTTTGAGCAGGAAACCATCGACTGCCCTAATTATCAGGGCAATGCCGTGGTAAATTATACAGAGCGCGAAGTGCCATATACCCGAGTGATAGAGCACAAGCATTTTGAAATGTTCGGAGCAGAAGTCTATGAAACCCCGAAAACGGTTATCTCTAAGGAATATTCCACCGAATGGAAGGATGGCATGGAGCCATACTATCCGGTAAACGACAAGGAGAATTCTGAACTGTATGCCCAATATAAGAACCTGGCAGACCAGGAAGAAGATGTTATCTTTGGCGGCCGCCTTGCCGAATACAAATATTATGACATGGCTCCAATCATAGAGAAAGCATTGGCTATGTTCAAATAAAGCTATTCTGTAAAGCCCCTTCAGTATTCCAAGTATATTTCGTATTTTTGTACCCAATAACATCATCAGCGTTTTCATAAACAAAAAGAAATCCTATGAATATTCAAAAATTGAAATATAAATTCCATAGCGGAAAAAACAGCAAACCCTGGTATTACACCAAGGAATACGCTCGTCTGTATACACCTGCCTGCATCTTGATATGGGGGGGCAGCATTTACTTGACAAAGACATCAAACAGCTTAACAGGTTCTTTAAGTAACAATAAGATGCCAGCCCAAGTGCTGGCATCTTATCTTTGATAAAGTTTCATAAATAAATGCCACTAGCATATCGACTTTCAAGAATATTTCGTAACTTTGTACTCAGTCATTGCAAAAAGTAAAGAACTATGGTAAGAGAAAGAAAAAAGCGAATCTATCGCAAGCGAATACCTTATGGTATGCAGAATTTTGAGGATGTGATAAAAGAGGATTGCTACTATGTAGACAAGACCCCATTCATCGAAGATATAGAAGACTCTAACAAGTACTTCTTCTTTATAAGGCCTCGCCGCTTCGGCAAGAGCCTTACCATCTCCATGCTTGAAAATTACTATGACATCAACAAGAAAGACAAGTTTGATGAAATTTTTGGCAAGCTCTATATTGGTGAGAATCCAACTCCCGAACATAATAGTTATCTCATCATCCATCTCAACTTTGCCATTATTGTAGGCGACCTAAACGACTACAAGCATGGCATGGACAATTATTGCAGGACGCAGTTTAATTACTTCGTGGATGTATATTCGCATCTCTTACCAGAAGGTACCAAAGAAGGCCTCAACCAACAGGAAGATGCCGTCAACCAATTAAACTATCTTTGCACCCAAAGCAAAAAATCTGGTCAGAAGATTTATCTCTTCATTGACGAGTACGACCACTTCACCAACCAGATTCTCGCACACAAGGAGCATGAACAGAGATACCGCATACAGACCCATGGCGAAGGATATCTAAGAAAATTCTTTGATACAATCAAAGGAGCTGCAGGCGATACCCTAGCACGTGTCTTCGTAACAGGCGTTAGCCCTGTAACGATGGATGACCTGACAAGCGGATTCAATATCGGCACCAATTACTCTCTGGCACCAGAATTCAATGAGATGACAGGATTCACAGAGAATGAAGTAAGAGATATGCTGGGCTATTACTCCAGTGTGTTGCCGTTCAATCACAGCGTGGATGAACTCATCAAGGTGATGAAGCCATGGTATGACAACTATTGCTTTGCCGAAGAGGAGTACGGAAAAACTACAATGTACAATTCTGTGATGGTACTTAACTTCTTAGACAAGTACATCCGCAACAACTACGACATTCCTAAGAATATGGTAGAGAGCAATGTACGCATCGACTATGACAAGGTACGCATGCTTATCCGTCATGACAAGGAGTTTGCTCATGATGCCAGCATCATCCAGCAGTTGGTAACCCAAGGATTCGTCACAGGTAAGCTCGTAGAGAACTTCCCTGCCGAGCGCATCAACGACCCAGACAACTTCCTGAGTCTGCTCTTCTATTTCGGCATGGTAACAATAGATGGTGATTACAAGGGAGTCACCAAGTTTATCATTCCAAACGAGGTAGTACGAGACCAGATGTATACATATCTCTTAGACACCTACAAGGAGAACGATTTGACCTATGATAGTTTCAATAAGGGAAAATTAGAGTCTCAATTGGCATACGATGGCAACTACAAGGCATACTTTGAGTTCATCGCCGACAGTCTGAAGCGTTACTCTTCTCAGCGTGACAAGCAGAAGGGAGAAGCATTCGTGCATGGTTTCACCTTGGCGATGACCAGCCAGAACCAGTTCTATCGCCCTATCTCAGAGCTAGACAACGATGGCGGCTATGCCGACATTTTCCTTTCTCCGCTCTGCGACATCTACAAGGACATGGTGGACAGTTACATCATCGAACTGAAATACTGCAAGACCAATACCGCCGATGAGCAGCTGCAAGTTCTCTTCAAGGAAGCCTCTGCCCAAATCTGCCGCTATGCCAATAGCGACATCGTCAAGGAGTCGGTCAAGACCACTAAGCTCCACAAACTCGTAGTTATCTACCGAGGAGCAGAAATGGTAATGTGCGAGGAAGTAACGGAAGAATAAGGCTCAGGAGAGGTTGTCTTATCCACGGACAATCTCCCCTAAGCCTAAATTACGTTAACTTCCACACTCTTCTCTTGGAGGAGGCATCAACGTGATGCTGATTTCTCCAAGAAGATGGGGCAAGTCTTCCTTTGTCAAAGCCGCAATGGAAGAGCTGAAGCAAGAGCAGAAGGATGTGAGAGTATGCTATCTGGATGCCTTCAAGATGGTTGACCCCGTCTTCGAACTGTGGTTCAAACGGGAATACTGCAATATCTTACCTCAATAAAACATAGAAAAACTTTATAAACAGTTAATCCCCCATCACGCAGCCAAAGCGTGGTGGGGGATTACTGTTTCTGATAATATCGTTTTTTTTATTGCTGATGTCGCTCGATATATTCAGCTGCCTGGATATTCGAGAACACATAGTTCTTCAAATCCTGGAACTTAGACTCCTGCTTGGTTTCCTTCAGATTGCCATTCGGCAACACATCATAGCAGAAACTGCGGTTCATCGACGGATTATAGACGAAGCAACGCTGATGGTCTCTTGCCACAATCTGATTATCTGCCGAATAGAATACCATCGGGCGCTGCTGCTTCAGCAGATCCACGCCGAAGCCCTCGTACTCATAATTCAGATTCATCAAGCCGAAAAGCGTAGGCATCACATCCACCTGCATACCCAAGCCCGCATACTGCTGCTGCGGAACACCAGGACCAAAGATGATGAGCGGAATATGGTTGTAAGACTGCGGCAACTCGCCCTCGCTCTTACCCACCAGCTTGCCATGGTCTGCCTGAATCACGAATATCGTGTTCTTATACCAAGGCTCCCGGCTTGCCTTCTTCAAGAAATCGCCTATCGCCCAGTCGGCATACTCTACTATCTGCGTTTCCTTCTCCTTCGTCTTAGGCTTGAAGAAATCAGGAATGATATATGGCGGATGATTGCTCACGGTGAGGATGGTAGCCATGAAAGGCTTGCCCGTCTTCGCCTTCTGGTTGATGGTGTTGAGGGCGTAGCCCATCTCGAAATGGTCGCTCACACCAAAACTGTTCACCACCTCGCTCTTAGGATAGTTCTCCTGAGAGAAGATGTCATCGTAGCCATTGGTCTGGAAGAAGGCCTTCATGTTGTCATACTGCGCCTCGTGGGTCATGAAGAACATATTCTCGTAGCCATACTGCTTCAACACCGTGGCGATACCCTTGCGGCGTGGAGTTACCGTTCCCTTCATCAGGTTTCGGAACATGAGAGCAGGGAAGCTGTAGAGCGTAGCCGTCATACCATGGTTGGTATGGATGCCGGCACTATAGAAGTGGGTGAACGCCAGGGAATGATGATAGAGCGAATCGAGCGTTGGAGTGAGCGGCTGCTGATTGCCAAAAGTACCCAACAGGTTTGCCGACATCGACTCCATCAGTATCACCACCACGTTTGGATGATTCTTCTTCATCATCAGGGAATCGTTCACCACCTCACGCTTCAGAATATTCGTGCTATCCACCTTTCCCATGATACCCAGCCACTGGCGGGTATTCGTGATAGCCTCAGCGTATGGCATGAGATGCAACTCCTTGTTCTCCTTGCGCATATCGTCGAGCGCAGAAGTAAGGAGATTGAATGCCGGATTGATGCCGAGCTGGTTGAGGAAGGAATCCTCGCAATAGTAAGCCTGGCTCACCTTGATAGGGTTATAGCCCATTCTGCCACGGATGCCGAAGAGACAGGCACCTATCATCACAGCAGAAATAAGGAAACGGCTGACTACCTGCACCAGGTGCATATTGTCCTTAGGCAGAAGGAAGAGCCCCTCGAAGTAGCGGCGCAGACGGACGAGCGCAAAGATAAACGCCCCCGTAAACACGAAATAGAGGGCGATATAGAGCCAGTAGGAAGACTCCTGCAAGAGCATGCCCGATGTGGTGGCTACATAGCCGAACCACCCGAATATGCTGGAATTGATGTTCTTGAAGAAATACTGGAAATAAGGAGTATTGGCTGCCGAAGGCATGAAGGCGATGGCAAACCATACCGCATACCAGATGTTGATGCCACGCAGCAAACGGCGATGACACCACCCCAGGCTAGCTGCTATCAGGAGCACAGCCACAGGCAATACCGAAATATAACAAGCTATGACATTGTCAAACCATACACCCTTGACAAACGCCATTACCCTACTCGCCTCTGCATCTACAATCATGCCATGCAGGGCGATGAATTCTACCAATCTGAACAGAGTCATCACCAACAATGCCAATACATGCACCGAAAGGAGATACCCAAAAGCCTTAAAATATCGTTTCATTTTTATTCTACTTTAGAAATCGGGTGCAAAGTTAATAATTATATCCCAATAAAAGCAAAATTTTTAGCCTTATTCTGTCTATAAACAAATAATTATATGTAACTTTGCAGCCAAAATAACATAATAAGACTTCGATAAGACATGAACATCAAGTACAACAAAGCCCTATGGCTCATCATCATCCTGGCTATCGTGATGATGATTCCATTCCTCGGACTCACAGATTTCAATACCAAGGGAGAGCCGCGCGAAGCGGTGGTTGCCTACACCATGCTGGAACATGGCAACTGGATTCTGCCTATCAACAACGGAGGCGACATCCCTTACAAACCACCATTCTTCCATTGGTGCATCGCTTTCTTCAGCCTCTTTATCGGGCACGTGAATGAATACACCTCCCGCCTGCCATCTGCCGTATCGCTGGTATTGATGACCATCGGCGGCTTCGTATTCTATGCCAAGCGAAAGGATACCCAGACCAGCCTCATCGCCGCCATCCTTACGCTCACCGCCTTCGAGGTGCACCGTGCGGGTATGAACTGCCGTGTAGATATGCTGAACACCGCCTTCATGGTGGGAGCCATGTATCTGCTCTACCGCTGGTGGGAAAAGGGAAAGCATCAACTGCCTTGGCTCGCTATCCTCTGCATGAGTGGCGCTACGCTTACCAAAGGTCCTGTGGGCATCATTCTGCCTTGCTTTGTGATGGGCGTATTCATGCTTACCCAACGTGAGAACTTCTGGGGCATCGTATGGCGCATGGCTCTAACCGCCCTGCTCTCGCTCGTTATTCCTTTCTGCTGGTATTATGCAGCCTATCTGCAAGTTGGCGACGAGTTCCTGCGCCTGGTGAAGGAAGAGAATATCGACCGCTTTACCGGCAAGATGGTATACGAATCGCATGAGAACCCGGCGTGGTACAACCTGCTTACCCTCATCACGGGCTGGTTGCCTTACACCTTATTATTATTGTTCTCGCTCTTCATCCTGCCATGGAAGAAGTTCTCGAAGAGCCGTTTCCTGGAGAATGCGAAGAAGGCTACTCCGATGCAGGTGTTCACCTGGCTCGCCTTCCTCCTGGTGCTCTTCTTCTACTGCATCCCTAAGAGCAAGCGCAGCGTCTATCTGCTGCCATGCTATCCGTTCATGGCCTATCTCATCGCCGAATACATCGTTTGGATGATGAAGGAGAAGATGGGAGCCTTGAAGGTTTATGCCGGAGTGATTGCTTCGATAACCCTGATTCTCAATATCGCCCTGCTGGTGGTAAAAAAAGGATGGGTGCCAGAAAGCATCTTCCACGGCAAGCATGCCATAGACAATATCGCCATGCTCCATGCGCTCGAAAACAACGATTTTCTCATCCCATGCAGCATCTTTATGGTTATCACTTTGGAGGGAGTTTACCTCATCTTCCGAGCACTCAAGAAGAAGAATTCAGGCAATATTGTTTCATATACTCTTGCCACCATCGTGGGGCTCTTCCTGATGCTCGACTCCAGTCTGCAGCCACCTGTGCTCAACACGAAGGCCGATAAGCACCTGGCGCCGGTTATCGAGAAGAAGTTTGATACCAGCAAACTCTATTCTTATATGTCGGTAGATATGCTGCATTTCTTCAGCCTCAACTTCTATCTGGGCGATAAGATCCAGCAGTTTGACAAGGTATTGCCACAGGATGGCGTGCTGATGATTCCGGAAGAAGACATGCCTGACTTCCTTGAGAAATTCGGCAAGGACTACACCTTCCAGAAGGTTTGGGAAGTAAGAAAGACGGTAGAATGGCACAACAAGGTAGGCTTCTACCGATTCGTGAAGACTAGTGCCAATATTGCACTTAACAAATGAGTAGTGATTAGTGATTAATTATTAGTGATTAGATACAAAAATAGCATCGGGATTATAAGTACCGATGCTATTTTTGTATCTATTAAATTGATATTCTTCTTATATTCTTTAAATTATACTCTTTCTTCTATAAAGTATCGAGGGCGGCGCTTCACCTCTGTATAAATCTTGCCGATATAAATGCCCGTGATGCCTACACCCGTGGTGATGATGCCTCCGATAAACCACATGGAAACAAGCATGGAGGTCCAGCCCTGAATGGTCTTGCCCTGGAAATATTCTACCAAGGCAAAGATAATCATGATGATTGCTACCAAAGTCATCGCCAAACCCAGGAAGGTGATAAACCTAAGAGGTGCTACGGAGAACGAAGTGATGCCATCTATGCTGAAACTCAGCATCTTGGTAAACGGATACTTGCTCTCACCCGCCTCACGAGCCTTGCGGTCGTAATAGACGAATCCCTCTCGGAAACCCAACTGGCGGACGATGGCTCTGAGGAAGAGATTGCGCTCTGAATACTGCATCAAAGCCTTTAGGGTGCGGTTGGTCATCATGCGGAAATCGGCATGATTGTAAACCGTCTCCTTATCCACACTCTGCATCAGTTTATAGAAAGCCTGGGCGGTAAAGCGCTTGAAGAAGGTATCGGTCTTGCGCTCCTTGCGCACACCATAGATGATATCCTTGCCTTCCTGCACCTGGCGCACCATATCCACGATAACATTCTCATCATCCTGCAGGTCGGCATCAATACTTACCATCGCATCACAATGGTCTACCGCTGCCTCCATACCTGCCCAGAGCGCATTCTGATGGCCTCGGTTATGCGACAGTTTGATGCCATGCACATACCCGTGTTCCTTGGCAGCATCCGAAATCATCTGCCAAGTATGGTCACGACTGCCATCGTCGACAAGCAGCAGTTCTGTGTCGGCATCAGTCTCTTTCTTAATCTTTCTGATCAATGCCCCCAGCACATCTAAGGTCTTAGGCAGCACTTCTTCCTCGTTATAACAAGGGATAACTATCAATATCTTCATTTATACGCCAGTATTTATTCTGATGCAAAAGTAACTCATTTTTTCTATTTAAACAAGAAAAACGCTTAATATTTTTTATTCTGCATATATATTTCCCGTTTTTCTCCATTCTTTCTTACCATTTCCACTTTACCTGTATCTCCAGATCGGTTTGCGAAGAGCGGGAGATTTCCTGCAAACCCGAAGAGATGTGAGAGCGGTCGAAATAATCGGTTGTACCCAATTTGGCGATAAGCAGCAAATGGGAACCTATCTCTGAGCGTGCCACCAAGGCGTAACGGATGCCCTCGCCGTAGTAGCTGCCGAAACTCATCTGATAGAGCAGGCCCGGCTCATAAGCGTAGATGCGGGAGGCAAAATCGGAAGTATGGAAATAGCCCAGGCAGCCTCTCAACGTTCCTTTCAACTGCTTCTTCCATTTCCATTCCCATCCTATATGCTCACTCACCATATAGCCTTTACTGGGCTCATCGCCCTCATTCGTCATCAAGCTTTCTGTCTGACTCATCGTATAGTCGAAACTGGTTTTGGCGCTCCATCGTTTTTGAGCTATTGTGGCATAGAGGCGCAGACGGCCGGTCGTGGTTCCCGCCTTATCCTTATAGCGGAATCTTCCTCCTACCGTCAGGACTCTTGAGGGCTGAAAGAGGATATTCAGCAGATTATCCCAGCTCTGTGTACTCTCCTTGGTCTGATACTTAGGCCAGGCGAAATAGGCGAAATCGCTGTAGGCTGTGATGCTCCAACGATGGGCAGGAATCCAGGTAAAGCCCAGATATACGCCGTTTTCATCCTGCACATCGCTCCCCTCGGAAAAGCTGTTGCTGAAGAGAGAATAGTAACGGGCAGAATAGAACCTATGGAGAGCCATCAGCGTGAAATGGTCGGAACAGAGATAGGAGGCTGCATTGAGCGTGGCTATGGAACCGCAATCGCCCGTAGCCGTTTCGCCGGAGAGGGTGAGGCGATGGGAGATGTAACCATAGCTGATGCTGGCATTCCAGAAGGCATTCCCCTCTGGAGCAAAACGCTTGTAAAGCTGGCTTTTATTAGGCGTGAGCGGCAGGGAGAAAGAGGTATAAAAAGCGGTACCTCCGATGTGCCAACCCTGATGCCGGTAACTGATGTTGCCTCCCACAAGTGTATTGGATGCTACCTTCTGTTTAGCAATCTCATTCACCGTGCGATGCAAACCGGTCTTCAGAATGGTCTTGATGCCCCCGCCGTCAGCAGAAAGCGTAGCATCTATCTGGCGATAAGAAAGAAAGCCGGTCAGTTCGAGCCCCTTTAATAAAGTATAAGTAGCTGCCGCTCCTTGCAGGAAATTGGCTGAAGAACGGGAAGAATGACCGCGGATGATGCAGGAAGATGATCTGCCCAAGGAGGTTAAGGCTGAGAGTTTGCCGAAGCCGAAATCGTTATTGAGTATCAGTCCCAATCCTTCGTTCAGTCTGTATCTGCCCAGGGTTATATTCTTCCATCTGCCCAGGTTCTTTACCTGAAGATAGAAGGAATAGAAGTCGTAACCCATCGTGTTCCTGCCTCCGAAGAATGGTTCGCCGGCATCCTGAGAAGCTACGAATCCCAACTTGACGGAATTGCCGTAGCGAAACTGGTAGCGCAGTCCGTGCTTATAAGGATAGCCCAGATAACCGTCGGTTCCGCTTGCATCGCCCTTACGCTCATAAAAAGGAACCTTCAGCATGCCCATCACCTCGTGCTTGCCATACTGGGCGATGGTTTTAAGACTGGGGAAAGCCGGCTTGCTCCGGTCATCTGCCACATAGAAGAAACAACTTATCAGCTGGCGCTGATACCAGCCGATGCTGCTTATCAGGGTAAGCTCGCTCATACTCTTCAGCTGGCCATAGCGGTAGATATAGAACAGGATGTCTTCTACCTGCGATGCGGTAAGAAACGGCATGCGCTCCAGTTCTTCTCTCGTTGCCGTATTCAGATTGACGGGATGCTGCGCCATCTCCTCCAAATCTTCTTCATAGTCCTGCCAGGCTACTTGCTCGAAATCTTCGGATGCAGAAAGATCGGACAGCAGTTGCTGCCAGGGTGGCGAAGCGGAAAGAGAATCTTCAGGCGCGACGCCCTGTTCTGAAAGAGAAAGAGATTGGGCAGAAGCACAGAAGATTTGGGAGCTGCCTACGAGAAACAGTTTCAACAAGAGGGCTGTTATGGAATGAGCATGCTTCATCTGCAGTAGGCACTTCATTTATTAAATTAAGACAAAGTTACTGCTAAAATATGAAAAAGAGAAAGAAAAAGCCAAGAATCTTTCTCAATTTGAGAAATAATCTGTAATTTTGCGGCGTAATTAGTAACACAAAGGGGCTTACACCTCTTTATATATAGAAGAAGCTCCACGAAGAAAAGGAGCTGGACAAAGAACTTTGAGGAGATTTACATGAAACAGAAAATATGCTTTTTACTGGCGATGCTCTTCTGCATCACCCTGCAAACCATGGCGCAGAACGATGGCGACAACCCTGAAGACAGGGAGGTGGACATGGATACTCCTACCTTTGAACCGATGGTGAAGGTAGGAAAAGTGCTCCTGGATCATGACAGCGTGCAATATGTTCAGGTGAACAACGTGTACGTTTATCCGCAGCCGGTATTCAAGAACGCCAAGGAGCGAATGGCTTACAACCGGTTGGTATACAACATCAAGAAGGTGCTGCCGATAGCCAAGGAGGTAAGAAAGATTATCATCGAAACGGGTGATTATCTGGAAACGCTGCCTAACAAGAAGGCGAAGGATGCACACATGAAACTGGTGGAGAAAGGTATCAAACAGGAATATACTCCTAGGATGAAGAAACTCACCTATGCACAGGGTAAACTCTGCATCAAACTGGTGTACCGAGAATGCAATTCCTCATCTTATCACCTGATTCAAGCCTTTCTGGGTCCTATCCGTGCCGGATTCTATCAGGCATTTGCAAGCCTCTTCGGCGCCAGCCTCAACAAGAAGTACGACCCGAACGGCGTTGACAGATTAACAGAAAGAGTGGTAAGACAGGTTGAATCGGGGCAGATTTAACCAGCTCATCTTATTCAGAAAGCTCATACACTTAGGTATAAAAGCATTTCCAGTCAACAGGAATTGCTTTTATACCTAAGTTTTTTTGTTGATACAAGCAGGAGAAATCTCCGTTCATAGACATTGAACCGCCGTTCAAAGACATTGAATGTCGGTTCAAAGACACTGAACGGCGGTTCAATGTCTATGAACGAAGATTTAAACAGACTGAAAAAAGAAATGTTCCTAAGAAAAGCAACAACTTTTCCTAGGAACATTTCCTTTTCTATTCGAATGGGATGCCGACCTATTCCTCAGTATAAAGCACCTGAATCATGGTCTGACCAACCGCCTTAAGCACATTCTTATCCAAATGAGCCATATCATCGCTCACGGTGTGCCAGGTAGGACCGAAACTGCTCTGCTGGCAGTCTGGATAATAAGCTATCACATCTACGGTAGGAATCTTAGCCTTCTCGTTGACCGGAATATGATCGTCAGTAATCATTCCGCCATCGCTCTTAGGGAAGTAAGAGCCGAAACCAGCCTGACGGGCTGCAGCCCAAACCTTCTTCACGATGCCGCCGGCATACTGCATGGACATGCCCTCACGGTAGAACTTGGCACCTTGTCCGCCCACCATATCGAGGAGGATTCCGAAACGAGGATTATATCCCTCTGGCTTGTTCTCGCTCCAGTACTGCGCACCCAATGCCCAAGTATCGCCATCGTCCTGAACATCAGCCCACTGAGGTGTTCCCCAGTCTTCGGTATCGAAACATACAAAATCTACGCCGATGTTAGGATTCAGCTTCTTGTCAGCCTGCAGCTGGCGGGCAATCTCCAACATGACGGCTACTCCGCTGGCGCCATCGTTGGCAGCCATTACAGGCTTGCGCCAGTTGGTACTGTCGGGGTCGTTGTCGGCCCAAGGACGGCTGTCCCAATGGGCACAGAGCAAGATGCGGGTTTCAGCCTTCGGGTTGTAATGGGCGATGATATTGGTATTTTTCAGGATGGTACCATCATAGCCCTTGAGGTCAGCCTTCTGGGTTTCTACCTCACAACCAAACTGCTTGAACTTGCTCACAATCCATTCGCCACACTTGTCATGCGCCTCGCTGTTCATGACGCGAGGACCGAAATCGCATTGTGCGGCACAATAAGCCAACGCCGAATCGGCATTAAAGGCAGGACCTACAGGATTCAGCTTCTCTGCTTCCTCTACTTCCTGAACCTCAGGCGAACTCGAACTGTTCGCATTCTTATAGCTGATAGCTCCAGCTACCACTCCGGCAGCAACTACCAAGCCTAAAATTATCTTCATTTTCTTCGTCATAACATTAATGTTTAAAGTTCTGTACCTGCGTCATCACTCTGAGCCAGTTGCCTCCCCAAATCTTGACAATATCCTGCTCGCTATATTTGCGGCGCAACAGCTGGAGGGTGAAATTGATGAGTTCAGAAGAGTCGGCAAGTCCCCGGATGCCGCCGTCTCCATCAAAGTCGGTTCCCAGACCTACGTGGTCGATACCCATCACATCGATGGCATGCTCAAGATGGGCGATAGCGTCCATGATGTCGGCTTCACCCTCTTTACGCAGGAATCCGTGATAGAGCGTGGTATGAGCCACACCACCCTTTGCTGCGAGGGCACGCATCTGGTCATCGGTCAGATTACGAGGCACATCGCAGAGCGCACGGCTGCTGCTATGACTGCAGACAATAGGAGTCTGGCTGATATCAAGTGCATCGTAGAAACTCTTCTCGCCACCATGACTCAAATCTACCATGATGCCCAAACGGTTCATCTCCTGAATCACCTTCTCGCCAAAACTGCTCACACCATTATGGGTATTGCAGCCGCGGGCACTATCGCAGATATCATTATCACCATTATGGCAGAGCGTGATATAAACGATGCCGCGCTGGGCGAAATGCTTCACATTACTTATATCGTGTTCCAGGGCGAGACCATTCTCTATGCCGAGCATGATGCTCTTTCTGCCTTTCCGCTTATCGCTGTAGAGATCGGCAGGAGTGCGGGCTATGCTGAGATACTGGCTGTTCTTGCTCACAATCTCTTCTATCTTGTCGAAGATGAGGTCGGCATACTGCGCAGGACCCTTTACATCGAAAGCCACCTTGCTGCTGAAGCTCTCGCCTATCTGAGGCTGTGGCAGGTAAGCTACCATCGTGGTAGCATCCTGATGTCCGTCGGTCATCTTGTGAAGATCTACCAGGATGCGGGAATCGCGATGATCAAACCTGATGCCCTGAGGGAAGAACATCGGAGTATCACAATGGGTATCGAGCGTAAGGATGCGCTTATGCAACTGCTTGGCTGCATAAAAGTTGTTAGCCTGATTAACCAGCCATTGGAAAATCTTCAATCCTTCTTCCTCCAGCCATTCCGGATGCCATTGCACACCGAGAATCTGCTTATATTCGCTACTCTCTACAGCCTCGATAATATGGTCAGAAGATTTGGCGATGGTGCGCAGATGCTTGCCTGGCTCGCTTACCGCCTGATGGTGGAACGAGTTGACAAAGATCTTCTCCTTATTATATATATTATATAAGGTGGAATCTTTCTTGATTTCTACGATGTGGGTAGGTTCGGTACGGTCGGCATCCTGGCTGTGCTTTACCAGCTGCTTGATATCCTGACACACCTTTCCGCCCAGCGCAATGGCGAGGGTCTGGATGCCCCGGCAGATGCCAAGCATCGGAATCTGACGGTTGAAAGCCAATCGGGTAATCATCAGTTCGGCAGCATCACGTTCCTGATTGATGTTGTGAAGACGGGGAGAAGGCTCTTCGCCCATCCACAGCGGATTATGGTCGCCGCCACCCGTCAGAATCAATCCGTCGAGATGCTCCAGGGTATTGACGATAACCTGAGCATCGGCAACAGGAGGAATAATGACCGGCGTACCGCCAGCCGCTATTACCTGCTTATAATAACGATCACGAAGCGTAGCATCGATACCTTCATAATTGGCAGTAAGGCCAATTACAGGCTGATGCTTCGCTTCGGGAAATCTAGAGTATGCATCCTGGAGATGCGACTCTAAGTCAAATGTTTCCATTTGTTTATCTTTCAAAAAATAATGATTCAAGATCTTCTAAAAATCGTACTCAGGTATGGAGACACTTATTAATCTTCATCCAGAAGTACAGGAATCTCACGCTTGATGCTCTGCTCAAGAGAGATAAGCGTTTCGGTAGAAACCACACCAGGGATAGCCTGAAGCTTATTGTTGAGCAGATCCATGAGCTGCTCGTTGTCGCGGGCATAAAGCTTAATCAGCATGGTGTATGAACCGGTTGTAAAGTGGCACTCTACGATTTCAGGAATGTTCTGCAAGCGCTCTACCACCTTTTTATACATATTACCGCGCTCCAAGTTCAAACCTACATAAGTGCAGGTAGAATAACCCAGGCTTTTAGGGTTTACATCAAAACCGCTACCGGTGATGAAACCATCCTCCATCAAGTGCTGAACACGCTGATGGATGGCAGCACGAGACACGCCACATTCTGCGGCTACGTCTTTGAAAGGAATACGGGCATTCTTGGAAAGGATGCCGAGAATCTTTCTGTCTAGATTGTCTATTTTCTCCATTTCGTTTTGTTTTATATTATTCTATTTATAAGGTACTTTTCTATACCAGATAGCAAAATTAATAAAATCTATTGAAACAGCAAACAAAATGCACGAATATTTTGCAATATCCGTGCATTTTGTTGTTTTTTATACTGTTTTTAACCAAAAACCTTGGCATTTTGCTACTTTTAGTAGAAAAATCATACGCTTATCTGATAACCTCGGAGAAGTAATGATCACGCAAAGGTTTCACCACTTTATCACCCGTCAAAACTATCTGCTGCTTAAGACGGATGTCTTGAGAAGAGGCTCCAATCTTCAGTTCATACGTTCCAGGAGCTATGCTCCATTGACGATTGCCTCGATGAGAATAATAACCAAACAGATTACTTTCTCTTCTTTGAATGCGCAGCTTTCTTGGCTGCAGGTAAGAACGGTAAGAAGTAATCTTGTGAAAGCAGAAATGAGAGTATTGTAAAAAACGCAAAAAAATCTCATAATATATTATATAAAGAGGTCGGAGATCCTATTGGTAGGGGGCTCTGGTCTCTTTATTTTCTAGCAAATAGGCATTAATTTTAGATGGTTAATCACGCTATACTGACGAATAGGCATGGATGCGATTTTTGCTGTTTGTGAGATCAAAATATTTTATTTACCTTTGCAAACAGAAAAAAAATAATATAATAAGTTAAAATTATAGAATATGAAATTGCTGGAAAAGAAAAGTTATTGGCTTTTAGCATCTTTACTCTTATTGTCAGTAGGTGTAGATGCAAAGGTGAAATTTGATTTTTCCCTCGTCTTCGTACCAGAGGAGGGTGGTGTGAAGTTCGAAAAAATTACAGATGACGCTGACTGCGTAGCTGATTATAAAGGTAATATCGTGGGTAAGACATCTGGCGTCTTTGGCTCTCGCAAGACCAATACTATCGATTGGTGGGTAATTCCTCAAATTGGCGTGTCTCCTGATGGAAGACGCATAGGTTACATCAACGAAAAGAATGGAACCACCAACATCATGATTAAGAATGCTGCTAAAGGTGGCGCCAGTGTACAGCGCACATTCCGTACAAACGTAGAGGGCTTCACTTGGAGTCCTGATGGCAAGACCCTGTGCTTTACTGAGGTGAGAGGCAATCATCATGGCGTGTATCTGGTAGATGCCAATCAGGGTACTGTGGTACGTCAGATTTCAAACGGAACAGACAATGACTTCGGCGGTGTAATCAGTAAAGATGGAAACACAATTTATTTCCATCGTGGAGAGGGATATGCATCTTATAGCCTTTGGAGTTATGATCGCAAGACCAACCTTTTCTCCAATTATAGTAGAGGTATGACGGCTTGTCTTATTCCTAATGATCTGGATGCCATCTATTGCGCCCGTTTTACAACGAACAAGGAAAGTGAAATTTGGCGTGTAAACTTCAAGACGGGTGTGGAGGAAGTTATCCTTTCCCAGCCAGGCAAGAGCTTCAGTACGCCTCAGTTATCACCTGATGGCAAATGGCTGTTGGTTACAGGATCTAGCAGGTCTGAAAAAGAGAAGATTGACAATACTGACATATTTGTAGTTCGCACAGATGGTACCCAGCTTACTCAGCTTACTTACCATCCAGGTAACGATTTGTCGCCAGTTTGGTCACCAGACGGAAAGAGTATCTTCTTCCTGTCTCAGCGTGGCTCAGCAGAAAAGAACTATAATGTATGGCGCATGGATTTCAGTATGTAGTCTATCTATTTGTAAAGCTAAGAGTATTAATCATATAAACTTTTTAAGATTATGAAAAAAATTATTATTGTAGCAGTTTGCGCATTCTGCGCTCTTACAGCTTCAGCACAGCGTGCAAGTAGCTCATCTTCTTCATTCTTCTCAACAGAGAAGGCTGATGGCGGCGTTCAGTTTGGTATCCGTGCCGGTCTCAACATGGCAGGTATGGCCTATGAAGAAGACAACGTGACCGTTTCTACAGACAATAAAACTAATTGGCATGTAGGCATTATCGCAGATATTCCTATGATGGAGAGTCTTTATGTTCAGACTGGTCTTTATCTCCAGAACAAGGGTTACAAGGAGAAAGAAGGAGACTATGAGTTGACAGCAAATCCAATGTACTTGGAAATTCCTGTATTGGCTTCTTATCGTTACAACTTTAGCGATGCTGCTCAGTTGCAGATTAATGTTGGTCCTTACTTCGCTTATGGTGTAGGTGGTAAGATTAAGGAAACAGAGGATGGCGACGAAGACAAGTGGGATTGCTTCGGCGATAAGGGTGCAGATTGGAAACGTTTTGATTGTGGTCTGCAGATTGGTGCTGGCTTGACAATTGCTAAGAACTATTACATCGGTGCAGCTTATGAGTTTGGCTTCTCTAATATAGCCAAGAACTCTGGCGATGGCAAGTTGAAGAACAAGAACTGGATGTTCAGCGTAGGTTATAATTTCTAATTATACATTGTTGAACCTTGATAAAAGGGGATGCTATATTTGCTATAAGGATATTGCATCCCTCTTATTATTACAATCATTAAAAAACTTAGAATCATGAAAACAGCGAAATTACCTCTTTATTATATAGGTATGCTTTTGATGGCATTACCTTTCTTCTTTTCTTCATGCAGCAGTGATGACGATGGCTTTACCCCTTCGGCTGGAGGAAGTGATACCGCAGGTCAGATAACTGGCAGCGATGGTGAGAAACTTTATATTACTTCTGTAGGTGACAATACTTTCAGCTACAACTCGGAAGGAAAAATCACAAAGTGTAGAGCCTATGGTAGTGATGATTATATTTTCTCCTACAATCCATTCAAGATTTCTTATACCAATACTCATGGCAGTTATTCAGATGTGACAGAGTATTACGATATAGCGTTGAATAAAAATGGTTATATCGCCAACATGAAAACCCGCAGTACAGATCAGTCTGATAATGAAGAAAATAAAGGCGAGGCGTGGTTCTCTTACGATTCCAAGGGACACCTGACTAAGATTGCCAGTTCTGGCACAGATGTATATTACGAGGATGGCGAGAAGGTAACAGAGAAGTATTCCTTGGAGTATAATTTGTCTTGGTCTAATGGTAAACTCACCCAAATCGTATGCAATGGAAGCGAAGATGGAGAGAAATTTACCGATACAGCTACATTTGAGTATGGTGACAACACCTATCCTAATATCACCAAGCAATGGACAGACAACTATATGGCAGATATGATAGAAGATATGGAGTTCTTGTTCTATGTTGGGTATTTTGGTGTAGCTGGCGATTATCATCCTGTGTCTGCTTCCCAGCATGATAGTGATGGCGAGACTTCTACTTTCAAGTATAGCTACGAATTTAATGACGATGGTTCCGTAAAGGCTTCCAAGTGTAAATACAATAACAGTAGATATTGGACAACGGATAATTATACTTATATGAGTAAATAAAAGAACGGGAGAGTGTGTTTCTATTGAAAAATGCACTCTCTTTGTGCTTTTCTGGAAGATTTTTTGGCAAAAAACTTGTGGATGTGTAGTAAAATGCTTATTTTTGCCATAAAAAGAGAGTTTTAACGGAATATAGAAGATGAAAAGATTTGTTTGGTGTATATGCCTGCTGTTGGTCGTGCTGTTGGGTTGCCAACGACCTGCGGAATCGGGTAAGACAGAAGAAGAACGAAAAGTGTTAGCTTGCATTGATGACTCAGTGGAAGCCATGTCGGTTCATGCTCCTGAAATTATAAAGAAAGCCTTGACTTCGGCAACGGATAGCCTGACTTATTATGAATATTATATTCGCAAGGCAAAGTACTTCTGTCTGTCTGCCACCCCAGACTCGATGTATCCCATCTTGGATCAAACCATATCTTATTGCAAACTCAAGCCAGCTACAGAACGCCGTAACTCTCTATTGGCATACGCATACAATTGCAAGGCTATTGCTTATCATAATTATCGCAAGAATCCGGATGAGGTGATAAGACTCTATAAAGACGCCACAACCTTGTTGGCTAACAGCGATGCTAAAGACCAGATGCCTAAGGTTTGTGCCAATCTGGGCGATGCTTATATCTTCAAGAGTCAGTTGCCAGAGGCTGCGGCGTGTTATCGGCGTGCCCTGTTTCTGGTAGACTCGCTCGGGTTGCCGTCTAGTGAGAACATCACACTCTATCTCGGACTTGCCACCATCTATCTGCAACTCAACGATTTTGATACCTCGCTGAAGTATTATCAGCAGACAGAGAAGTATTTCTCGCAGATGTCTGTAGGCATGCAGGCTTATTACCTCAATAACTATGGCAACTACTATTATTATACCAAGAACTACAAGGCATCTCTCCAGAAGTTTCTTGCCATGAAGGCTTTTCTCGAGAAACATCATAAGACAGATACCTTCGATATGTACCTCTGCAAGCTCAATCTCGCAGATGTATATCTCAATTTGGACAAAGTGGCGCTATCCGAGAAGTATCTCGACGAGATAGAACCCTGGTTTGCCGAAAATGGTAATGAGGTATCTATTTATTATGTCAATTCTATCCGTATCGGACAGGCGGTAAAGCAGGGGAATATGGCAAAGGTCAAGGATATCTTGTCACACGAGAAGGGGTCAGATAGCATGGAGTTTAGTCTTCGCCAGATTCGTAACCGTTATCTTCGCAAGTATTATGAGGCTATAGGCGATTATCGGGGAGCCTACGATAATCTGAGGACGGATGTCCAACAGAACGACTCTCTGGAGCATAACCGCATCAAGATGCGTGCATCAGAAATCATGGACCGATTTGCGCAAGATACCATTCGTTTGCACCATAACCTGGAGATGGAGCATAAGAATGCTGTTGTCCAGCGTGCCTATGCCATCACGGTGGCAGCAGTATCGCTGGTCGTTGTCATCATCCTAGTCTTTGCTCTTCTTGTCATGCGCTCCCGTAAGCGAAATGCGCAAGATAAAATGCGCAACATGCAGTTGAGACTAGCTTGTGTGCGCAACCGTATTTCTCCACATTTCGTGTTTAATGTGCTTAATGGTAAAATATTGAAATCGGATGAGCATGATGCCAATGACTTGCTTGACCTGACTAAGTTGATAAGAGCTAACCTCGACTTGTCGTGCCGTCTGGATGTGACGTTGCGCGAAGAGTTGGACTTCGTGAAACGGTATGTTGATGTGGAGAAACAGCTGGTGGGCGATGACTTCGAGTTTGCTATCAATATTGCCGAAAGTGTGAATATAGATCAGGTGCGCATCCCTTCCATGTTTGTGCAGATTCTCGTGGAGAATGCTTTCGTGCATGGTCTGAAGGGATGGGATGGACATAAGATTATCCATATCGGGATAAGCAAGGAAGGAAAAAACACCTGTATCAAGGTCAGAGACAATGGACCGGGATTTGACATCCGTAGTGTGGGAAAGAAGCGCACCGGACTGAACGTCATCACCCAAACTATCGTCATCGTCAACGAGCGAAATAAGAACAAGATGAACTTCTCGCTCAATAATGAACAGGAAAATGGAAAAGCCGTAGGATGTGTGGCAACGATAGTTATTCCAGATAATATCAAACTATTTATTTGACAAAAGAACCGCAAGATGAGAACAATCATTATAGACGACAATAAGCAGGCAGTCAAAGACCTGAACGAAAGGCTGGCCAGATTCTCCGAGGTAGAAGTGGTGGCAGCAGAGCACTCCGGACTAGACGGCCTGGCGAGGGTGAGCGAGTTACAGCCCGACTTGCTCTTCCTTGACGTGCAGTTGCCCGATATTTCCGGTTTGGATTTTCTGGACAGACTGGATTTCTTTACCCATGGCCGTTGCAGGGTGGTAATGTATACAGCTTACGATGAGTTTGTGTTGCCAGCTTTCAGAAAGAAAGCCTTCGATGTACTTCTGAAGCCTATTGATGACAAGGAGTTGGACATCATTATGCAGCGACTTGCCGAACACCCCCTTTTACCAACCCCGCAATCCGACGGGCAGGATAAGGACAAACTCATGTCCGACAACGGCAAGTTTCTGCTCTATACCAATACCATAGATTTCAAACTGGTTGACAAGCGCGACATCGCTCTCTTTCAGTATAATCATGAAGTGCGTTGCTGGGAGGCTGTGGTAGCGGGCAGCAAGGCTCCTGTCCGTCTGAAGCGAACCATCAAGGGTGATGACCTCCTGGAAGTGGACAAGCAGTTTATACAAGTCAACCAAAAGTTTATCATCAATATGAATTATCTGATAGAGGTGGTTGACAACGTATGCCACTTCTATCCGCCGTTTGATAACATAAGCTATGTAAGGGTGGGACGCCTCTATCGCAAGAAATTGATAGACCGCTTTTATAGTCTTTGATTTTAGGCAAAAAAACTATTGAAATGTTAAAAACCTTGGCATTTTACTACTTTTAGTAGAATCTACCATAGGAGAAAGCGACAATACGCCACCCATCTTGCGTATTGATACCCGAAAGAACTTCCTCGTGAAAAAGAGCCAAAGATAACACTCTATCCTTGGCTCTTACCTTATTATATTTTAGTAGTAATTACTTGTTGAAATGAATTTCGTAATTACTTTCTCTTCTTTGAATGCGCAGCTTTCTTGGCAGCAGACTTAGCTGGCGCTTTTGCCACCTTCTTCTCTGCTCCTACGGCTACATCTTCCTTCAACTCGCCAGCAGGCTCAGCCTTTACCTCTGGCTTTACGATGCTGACCAGCTCAAGATCGAACACCAAAGTAGAGTATGGAGGAATCTGACCAGCCTGACGCTCACCATAAGCCAACTCGTAAGGAATGTAAACCTGCCACTTACTGCCCACAGGCATCAGAGTAAGCGCCTCGGTCCAACCCTTGATCAATCCGTTGGCACGGAACTTATCTGTCTTGCTGCCACCATGCTTGGATGTAGCATCAAAAACGGTACCATCAATCAGACGACCCTCGTAGATAACTTCTACCTCATCGCTAGCCTTAGGCACCTCGCCATGACCTTCGGTAATCACCTTATACTGCAAACCGCTAGGCAACACCTTTACACCAGGTTTCTTGGCATTAGCAGCAAGGAACTTCTCGCCGGCACCAGCCAAAGCTTCCTTCTGGAAATCGGCAGCAGCCTTAGAGGTAAAGAATGTTGTATCATTAGCCAAAGCTGCGATAAAACCATTCTGGAACATAGCATGGCTGATAGAATCGCCTGTACTCTTCAACTCTTCCTTTGTGCCAGGATATACACGCTTCTCTACCAGTTTGGCAACCTCCATACCTGCAGAATAAGCTACGGTCTTAGGATTGATTCCCATGGCAAGCGCATCCTTGTAACCACGAAGGAAATTCTCCATATAGGCAGTATCTACCTGAAAACTCTGCTGGATATAAGGAATCAGACCACGAGTGGCATTCATACCAGCTACATAACTCAAAGAATCGGCTGATGATTTCAACTCAACAAGAGTAGCCGCCTTCTTCACCTTCTTCTTGCTTGCAGCACTAGCTGTAAACAAAGAAGCACCCGCCACGAGGACGAGTGCTGTCATTAATATTTTCTTCATTTATAAAGTCCTCTATAAAAATGAGTTCCCACAAAAATTACTTGCCACCTACTGAAATCAACTCAATCTTGAAGATCAATACAGAGAATGGCTTGATCTGACCCTGCTCGCGCTCACCGTAAGCCAACTGCTGAGGAATGTAAACCTCCCAAACAGAACCTGCTGGCATGTGAACCAAAGCATCAGTCCAACCCTTGATAACCTGGTTAGCACGGAGATCTACGGCCTGACCACGCTTGAAAGAAGAATCGAATACCTTGCCGTCGATTGTCTTACCCTCGTAGTTAACCTTAACCATAGAAGTATCCTTTGGCATAGGGCCGTTACCCTCCTTGATTACCTTGTACTGAACACCTGAAGGCAGAGTAACAACTCCTGGCTTCTTCTTGTTGGCAGCGAGGAACTTCTCACCAGCAACCTTGTTAGGACCATATTCCTTCTCCATGTTCTTAGCCTTGATAGCCATCATCTTAGCCTGAGCTATCTGAGCAGCCTGCTCAACAGTCATCAAGCCCTTCTTGCCTGTAGTACCTGTGATGAAACCAGCCATGAAGTTCTTCAGAGAGATAGACTTTGTAGAATCCTCACCGAATACCTCGTGGTTGATGCCCTTAACCATCTGGTTAGAAATCTGCTGACCAATCTGGATACCTGCATAGTAAGCAGCCTTCTTCTTGTCGTCACCAGCGTTGGCACCATCGTTAAGACCCTTGATGAAATCATCCATGTAAGCAGTATCAACGCCCATGCGCTCTACCAAAAACTCCTTCAGACCCTGAGTCTGAGACATACCCATAGCATAGCTCATAGTATCTACATCAGTCTTGAGATCTGCCTTAGGAGTAGAATTGCCACAACCTACGAATGTAGCAGCAGCACAAGCCACGAGGGCTCCGAAAAATAACTTTTTCATTTCCTTATTTATATTTTAAATCTTTATTTTTATCTATTATATTCCAAGATTGCCTTTACTTCATTTAAATATATCTACTAACAGATTACTTAACGGCAACGAGCTCAACATCGAAAATCAAGGCTGAGAATGGAGGGATAGATGCACCTGCACCACGCTCGCCATAACCCAACTGATAAGGGATGAAGAAACGGAACTTGGCACCCTCGGTCATGAGCTGAAGACCCTCTGTCCAACCAGCGATAACCTGGT
Source organism: Segatella copri (assembly GCA_021623045.1). Lineage (GTDB taxonomy): Bacteria > Bacteroidota > Bacteroidia > Bacteroidales > Bacteroidaceae > Prevotella > Prevotella copri_T. The sequence goes on from JAJWJX010000009.1 coordinate 75,846, forward strand.
TCAATGGGAAGGTTGCAGTCTGACCACGGTCGTAAGAGCTATCAAACTTAGTACCGTCGATAAGCGTTCCCTCATAGTGGCACTCAACCTGATCGGTAGCCTTAGGAGCCTTGCCATTACCTTCACGCAAAACCTGATACTGCAAACCGCTCTTAGTAGTGACGATACCATCCTTCTTGCCGTTCTCGGCGAGGAACTTCTCACCAGCTTCCTTAGCAACCTTGCCCTTCTCGGCAGCAGCAGCCTGAGCCTTAGCCTCCTGCTCTGCAAAGAAGTTCTGTACCAACTCCTGAGCTTCCTGCTCGCCGAGCTGAAGCTTACCGGCGATGGCATCCTTTACAGCCTGTGCAAAATCATCAATATTCAAACTCTCTGCACCCATAGAAGCCAACTGGCGACCGATGCCGATGCCCAAAGCATAACTTACTTTATCCATAAAATTTATTTATAATAATGTATTAATAATCTTAAAATGTACTTTTTGTCCTTAAAACGAGTGCAAAGATAACATTTTTCTCGCTTAAAACGATGTTATTTGCAGAAAAATTGCTAAATTTGTGCATTCTTAATAAAAAGATTAAGAAAATATGAATAATTAAAACGTGATAAGATGAAGAAACTCGTATTTTTAACCGGTGCAGGCATGTCTGTGGAGAGTGGTTTCAAAACTTTCCGTGGCAATGATGGATTATGGGAAAACTATCCTGTAGAACAGATAGCTACCCATGAGGGATGGGAAGCTGCCCCTACCCTAGTAACAAACTTCTATAATATGTTGCGCCATAAACTCTATGCAGCGCAACCTAACGAGGGACATAAACTTATCAAGGAACTGGAAAAAGACTTCGATGTGACGGTAATCACCCAAAATGTAGATAATCTGCATGAGAAGGCAGGTTCCAAGAATGTAATCCATCTGCATGGCGAACTGTCAAAGGTTTGCTCATCACGCGACCCTTACGACTATCGCTACATCAAGGAATTACCTGAGGATGACTGCGAGGTAAAGCCGGGAACCGAAGCTGGAGATGGAAGCCTGTTGCGCCCATTTATCGTTTTCTTCGGCGAAAGCGTTCCTATGATTGAGCCGGCAGCCGAAGCAGTACAGCAAGCCGATATCTTCGTCATTATCGGAACCTCACTCAACGTTTATCCTGCTGCAGGTCTGATTTCATATACCAAGCCTCACATTCCTATCTATCTGATAGACCCGGGTGCCGTAAACACCAATGGATATTACAAGATAGAGCACATCATGAAAGGGGCTTCAGATGGTATGAAGGAACTGAAGAAAATATTGGAAAAGTAAAAACATTCAGAATACCTAAACAATAAAAGCAAACGGGGAAGCATCCATGGATGCTTCCCCGTTTGCTTTTATTACTTTTATTTCTTTCTTTCAATAATATTCTGTATTATACAGCCACAGATGTTCTGACTCCCATACGGGCCTCGGCGACATTAACCACATAATCACCCAGTTTTTCGCACTCCTGAATGATATCCATGTACAATGTACCTACACCATAGGTATAAAGATGGTTATCCACATCATCCAGGTTCTGGTTTCTTAACTGAGTACGATAATTATTAATCTCTGTCTCGATATTGTACGTACGATTCAGATTGATAGAATGGCGTTCATGAGCAAACATATAGTTCATCTGAGTCAGCGCCTCATCTACCAACTTAAACATCTGATGAATGTTTTCATTCTGCTTGGCGGTAAACTCCTCCTTGTTTTCACCCTTGCGCTTAATGGTGCGGGCAAGATTGAAGCAACTGTCACCAATACTCTCAATCTCGGAAATCTCACGCAACATCGCACGGATCTTCGCCTTGGTATCATCACTCAGATGAGCATCACTCACCTGATCAAGATATTTGGCAATCTCAATCTCCATATTATCAGAAATACCCTCATACTTCTCAATACGCTCATAGAGCTTGTCGAAAGTCTTGGAATCCTGAGTTTCCAGCAACTCTCTCACCATACCAAACATACGATGGATACGCTCGCCGAAACTGCCGATTTCCTGCTGTGCCTCGAAGACAGAAAGTTCTGGGGTCTTCATGATGCCAGCCTGGATAAAGCGCAAACGGAAATCTTCATCCTCCTTATCTGCCTTAGGCTTGATAAGTTTGCAGACAACTTTTTCCAACTGTGGGATAAACCAAATCAGAACGCCCGTGTTGCAAACATTGAAACAGGTATGGAACATCGCCAGGACAATTGGCAACAACTTCGTCTTCTGTGCCGCAGACATACCACCATCAGGATCATACCCCACGATAGAGCAAACGAAATCTACAAATGGATAGAACAGACAGAGAACCCAGATTACACCAAAGACATTGAATACCAGATGGGCCAAGGCTGCACGACGAGCCTGGGCATTGGCACCCAAAGCGGCAAGATTGGCTGTAGCGGTAGTTCCGATATTCTCACCCATCACCAAGGCAATACCCAGATAGATAGGGAGTACGCCTGTAGAACAGAGTAAGATGGTGATGGCCATCACAGCTGCCGAACTCTGTACGATACAGGTTATAAGTGTACCGATCAGGAGGAAGACTACAATCGTGAAATGACTCTTTGTATCAAAAGATCCAAAGAAATCGATAACCGCCGGATTATGTTCCAGATCGAGAGCCTTACCCGCACTACTCAACAGAACGAGCGAGAAGAAGAGGAAGGCGATACCAAAAAGGAAATCTCCGAAATAACGGCGCTTCTTACTATAAATCAGCATAATGCCGAGGAAGAACGCAGGGAATACGACAATCGTTAAATCTACATTATAACCCAGCGACATAATCCAAGCCGTAAACGTGGTACCAATGTTGGCACCCATAATAACGGAAATTGCTTGGGCTAAGGTCAGCAAACCTGCATTTACAAAAGAAACCGTCATAACGGTAGTTGCAGAGGAACTCTGAACGGCACAGGTAATAAAGGTACCTGTAAGCATTCCCGTAAAGCGGTTGGTTGTCATAGCGCCCAAAATGTGGCGCAACTGAGATCCTGCCATCTTCTGCAAGGCCTCACTCATCACCTTCATACCATAGATGAGCAAAGCTAAAGAACCGAGAATCTGAAAAAAAATCACAAGATATTGACTTGTATCCATATTCATTTGTATTTGTGGAAATGTTTGTTACGTTTCGGTTGCAAAAATAATAAGAAAATCTCTTATTACGAAATATTGGTTACAGATATTTCAAAATGTAACAGCATTGTAATATCCGAGGCGTTTCCACTCAACCAAAAAGAGAATAGACAGCCGAAATGAAAAGAAAAAGCATATACCTTAACTTCAACTCTAAAGAATGGGCAAAAAGGCGGATTTTGTAGCAGATATTGTTACATATTTAATAAAAAACGAAAAAAGATGCCAAGAAACTTTGTTTTCTCCTTTTTTTTTTGTTTCTTTGCCTTATAAAACTAATAATAGTCATAATTTATGGGAAAAGGTAAAAAAGGTGGCAAAAGAATGAACAAAGCGCAGCTCACTGAGATGCTGCAGGAATTCTTTGCCGAAAGACCGGGCGAAACGCTCAGCTTTAAAGAGATATTCCGTTCCCTCCATCTTACGACGCATCCACTCAAGATGCTGGCGATTGACATTATGGAGGAAATGGCATGGGATGACTACCTGGCTAAGGTAAGTGATAATTCTTATCGCCTGAATCAAAGCATACAGGTGATGGAAGGTAAATTCGTTAGAAAGGCAAATGGCAAAAACTCTGTTATCCCTGATGATAGCGAGAAGCCTATTTTCGTTTCTGAACGTAATTCGATGGGAGCACTTAATGGCGACAGGGTGGAATTCACCTTCCTGGCTCGTCGTAAGAATCACATCAAGGAGGCACAAGTCAACAAAATCCTTGAACGCGCTAAAGATACCTTCGTAGGACGTCTGAAAGTAGATAAGGATCTGGCTTACCTCGTGACACCTGGCGATGTCTTTGCTCACAACATCATCATTCCTAGAAGAAAGGTGAAGGGAGGAAAGACTGATGACAAGGCAGTAGTCCGGATTATCGAGTGGCCGGATGGAGAAAACAAGAGTCCTATTGGCGAGGTTGTTGACATTCTTGGCCAGATGGGTGATAATGATGTTGAGATGAATTCTATTCTTGCTCAATATGGATTACCTTATAAATATCCAAAGAATGTAGAAGATGCAGCCAACAAGATAAGCGGCGAAATCACAGAACAGGATTACAAAGAACGAGAGGACTTCCGCAAGGTATTCACTTGCACCATCGACCCGAAGGATGCCAAGGACTTTGATGATGCCCTTAGTATCCAGAGATTGGAGAATGGTAACTGGCAGGTAGGTGTTCATATCGCAGATGTGTCACATTACGTCACAGAGGGCAGTATCATCGACAAGGAAGCCGTGAAACGTGCAACATCTGTATATCTCGTAGATCGCACCATCCCGATGCTCCCAGAGCGTCTCTGTAACTTTATCTGCTCGCTTCGACCTAACGAGGAAAAGCTTGCATATAGCGTTATCTTCGAACTCGACAACAATGCCGAAGTCAAGAACTATCGCATCGTTCATACCGTCATAGAGAGCGACCGCCGATATAAATATGAAGAGGTACAGGAACTCCTTGAAGCAAATGGTGTGATTGATGGTACTGGCGAACCTGCTCCGGCAGAAACAAAGGAGCATCCTTATCAGGGTGAAAACGCACTTCAGCTCATCACGCTTGACAGACTGGCAAAGAAACTTCGTGCCGCAAGATTCAAGAATGGTGCTGTAAAGTTCGACCGAGAAGAGTTGCATTTCGATATTGACGAAAAGGGTAAACCGGTCACCTGCTACTACAAGCGCTCTAAGGATGCCAATAAACTCGTAGAGGAATTCATGCTACTCGCCAATCGTACGGTAGCAGAAAGTATCGGAAAGGTAAAGAAAGGAAAGAAGCCAAAGACGCTTCCTTATCGTATTCACGACAATCCTGACCCACAGAAGTTGGAAACCTTGCGTGAATTCGTTGTGAAGTTTGGTTATAAGATGAAAACAGAGGGTACGAAGGGCGCTACAGCAAGAAGTCTCAACAAGTTGATGTCTGATTGCGAAGGAAAACCAGAGAATAATCTCATCCAGATGGTTGCACTCCGTGCCATGATGAAGGCAAAGTACTCTGTTCACAACATCGGACACTTTGGACTGGCATTTGAATACTACACCCACTTCACCTCACCTATCCGCCGTTATCCGGATACGATGGTTCATCGCTTGCTTACCAAGTACGCAGATGGCGGCAGAAGTGCCAACGAGAAACATTACGAAGAACTCTGTGAGCATTGCTCTGAAATGGAACAGATTGCACAGAATGCAGAACGTGACAGTATCAAATATAAGATGGTAGAATTCATGGGAGATAAACTCGGCGAGGAATTCGATGCCCATATAAGCGGTATTACTTCTTACGGAATTTATGCTACCATAGACGAAAACCATTGTGAAGGAATGATTCCGATGCGCGACATCGCTGACGATTATTACGACTTCGACGAAAAGAACTTCTGTTTGATTGGTCGTCGTCACCATAATAAATATCAATTAGGCGATGCTATCCGCATCAAGGTGGCGCAAGCCAACCTGGAGAAGAAACAACTAGATTTCACCCTAGCCGGCGATTCGGCTCCTGTACGCAAGGAAAAGCCTGCAGCTAATACTTCTTCCATCAAAGCGAAAAAGTCAAAGCAGAAGACACGAAATCACCGTAAAAACAAATAATATCAAATTGGGCTGACCTTATTGGTCAGCCTTTTTTATTTTGAATCTATACACATTTACAAAATCCAGGACCGAATAGGTAAAAAGATAAAAGGAGCCGCGTAATCTGTGGGATAAAGCTGCGATAAGAAAGCAAAACTGCATGAAATCGAGTAGGAGGAAAACGAAGTAGTTTTTCTCCTACTTTCGTCTTCCGACCT
>JAJWJX010000056.1:0-24154 GCA_021623045.1 Segatella copri
CCTGGGCTAGGAGCTTCTGCCCTTTCAGGGCGTGTGGAGCTTACATGCGAAACTTCAGTGTTTAATTTTAATACATTTTTATATCATGGAAAAAAATATGAAAACAAAAAAAGAAGAAATGAAGAATGAAAAGACAGCGGGGAATGCTGTCGTGTTTGAAAACCCTGAATTCGGTAAGATTCGTACCTTGACCGATGAAAACGAGGAGCCCTTGTTCTGCGCGAAAGATGTCTGTGATATACTGGGATACAAACTTGCAAGATGTGCTGTATATCAGCTAGTTAACCCACTTGACGTTGTAAAACACAACATAAGGGTAACGACTGGCATCAAAAAGGATGGAAGTGAGGCAAAGCGCTGGTGCCAGCTTCTTTTCGTCAACGAGAGCGGATTCTATGCTTTGGTTCTCGGCTCCAAGCTTCCAACGGCGGTGAAGTTCAAAAACTGGGTTACTTCCGAGGTGCTGCCGCAGATTCGCAAGACGGGCGGTTATATTCCGGTAAAGCAGGGCGAGAGTGATGAGGAGACGATTCGACATGCTGAAGAGATTCTCAGAGCTACACTCAAGGAGAAGGAGAATCTGCTGAAAAACCAGCAAGTGCAGATTGATCAGCAGAAGAAACTCATCGGAGAACAGGATACGGAGATTCGTCGGCTGAACGGTGTGGTGGACGAACAGGTGGTTTGCATCGCCAAGAACGGTGAGAACATCATCCAGTTGGAGAATCAGGTGGATCATCTTCTGCCGAAGGCGCTCTACACCGACAATGTGCTCAACTCTGTTTCCTGCTATACCACCACGCAGATAGCGAAGGAGCTGGGTATCACGGCGCAGGAGTTGAACCGCCAGCTCTGTGCCCTTCATATCCAGTACTACCAGAGCGGCCAGTATTTGCTCTATGCCGATTATGCCCACATGGGCCTGGCGAAGAGCCGCACCCGCTACTCTACCCTCCCCGACCCTCACTGCGATGGGGCACAGGAGAAGCTGGGCACCGCCTACACCCACACCTACCTCGTATGGACCGAAAGAGGAAGGAAGTTCATACATCTTTTAAAGGTAAAAGGGTAAAAAAGTAAAAAGGTAAAAAGAGCCTAGCGGGGGTAAGCTAGCTAGGGCTCTTTTTACCCTTTTTTAGGGGACCAGCGATGGAATCGCTGGGGACGGGGGCAGGAAGGGGCTAAAGTTCCTTTTTACCCTTTTACCTTTTTACCTTTAAAAATCCTTTTTACCTTTAAATATCCCCCGCTAGGCTTTTTTACCTTTTTACCTTTTTACTTTTTTACCTTTAAATAGCTTTTTTACCTTTTAAAATTTGGTAGTTAGTGAATAAAGCCGTAACTTTGCATGCTCTTAAGCAGAATAAAGGAAATAGATTAGTAATTAAAAGCAAATATGAATAATCATACGACATCAATAACGACGAACAGGAAACATCACTACCGGGAACTGCTGGCTATCGGCATTCCTATCATCATAGGACAGCTGGGTACCATCATCCTGGGATTTGCTGATACGCTGATGATTGGCCATCACAGTACACCCGAACTGGCGGCTGCCGGACTGGTGAACAACATCTTCGGTCTCGTTTTCGTATCCTATATGGGATTCACCTACGGACTCACTCCTATCATCGGACGGCTCTACGGCGAGGAACGGACCGACTGCATCGGACAGAAAGTGCGCAATGCCTTCTGTGCCAACATGCTGACGGGCATTATCTTTACCCTCGCCCTCGTTGTGCTCTACCTGAATCTGGGGCGCATCGGACAGCCTGAAGAGCTGCTCTCGCTCATCCGTCCTTACTTTCTGGTAAACCTCGCCTCGGTGCTCTTCATGGGCATCTTCTTCACGATGAAGCAATTTCTTGACGGACTCGGACAGACCAAGGTGGCGATGTGGGCGATGATTGGCGGCAACGTAATCAATATCCTGGGCAACTGGGTACTGATTTATGGTGTGGCGGGCTTCCCGGAACTGGGTTTGCTGGGAGCCGGTATTTCGACGCTGGTGAGCCGCATTCTGATGGCGCTGGCGATGGTGGGTATGCTGATGACGGGCAAGAATTTCGGGGAATACAGACGCGATATTCTGCACAGTTCTCTGACCAAGGCAGACTTCAGGGAGATGAACCGGTTGGGCTGGCCTGTGGCGCTGCAGCTGGGCATGGAGTCGGCTGCCTTCACGCTGAGTTGTGTGATGGTGGGCTGGCTGGGAACCATTCCGCTGGCGGCTCATCAGGTGATGATTACCCTCTCGCAGCTCTTCTATCTCGTGCTTTCGGGCATGGCGGCAGCGCTGGCTATCCGCGTGAGCCATTTTATGGGTCAGAAGGACTACGGGGCAGTTCGCCGCAATGCCTACGACGGATTCCGGCTGAACCTGCTGTTCTCGCTGTGTATGGGTTTGCCGGTGTTCCTGCTTCGCCATCAGATAGGTGGCTGGTTTAATGATAATGTGGAGGTGCAGGCGTATGTGGCTACGCTGATTATCCTGTTGATGGTATATCAGTTTGGCGACGGACTGCAGTATACCTTTGCCAATGCGCTGCGTGGCATCGCCTGTGTGAAGCCGATGGTGCTCTATGCCTTCATCGCGTATTTCGTCATCTCCTTGCCGCTGGGCTACACCCTGGGGTTCCCTTGCGGCCTAGGCATTCTGGGCATCTGGTTAGCCTTCCCGTTTGGTCTGACCATAGCGGGAGAAATGTATCGCAGAAGATTTGAGAAGGAATTGAAAAAGATTGAAAAAGAAAAGTAAAAAAAGAAAAGTATAAAAAGAAAGAAAAGAGAGAAAGAAGATTGAAAAAGAAATAAATGTACGAAAAAGGCTCCTGCAAGTGTTGCAGGAGCCTTTTTTATTGTTATATGCTAACTCTGATAAATGATTCTTATTCAGCAGTCTGCTCAGCACGATCATCTACGTTCTCACCCTCTGTAGGAGCGAGAGTAGCCTTGAAATCGGTGATGCCGTACTTAGCAAGAATGTTGTACCACTGGAGGAGCTTCTTGATATCGCTGTCGTGAACACGGTCGCGATCGTAGTTAGGAAGAACCTCAGCAAAATAAGCGTGGAGTTCAGCAACAGGCGCCTTCTTGTAGTTGAAAGTGCTAGGCTTGCCCTCTTCCTTCTTGCTTACGCTGTCGAGCACTTCCCAGAGTGGCACCTCATCAGCGTCTGTATACATAGCGATGTCACCAAGGCTTGTTACGCGGTCGGTAGCGAAAGCTGGGATGCGCTTGTGAGTCTCATCGAGTGTTTCTACGATGAGGTTTCTGTTACCTCTTGATACCAATTTATAAAGGCCTGGTTTGCCTGCAATTGAAAGGATTGTTTCCATTGTCTTTTCTGTTATTCTTTATTATTAATGATATCTAATAATTTTCTTACCTGTGCTTCGATATCCTGCTCGCCATCGTTCACGATTTCGAAATCGGAGCGGGCTGCAAGCTCTTCCTGCGGCATGACGGCATCTATCCACTGCTGCGCCTTCTCTGCCGGGATATGATCGCGCTGCATGATGCGCTGGATGCGGACCGGGACGGGAGCCGTTACGCAGACCACGAAATCGAGGTGGATACGGCGGTAGAAACCGCTATCGAAGAGGATGGCACTCTCCATCCACTCATAGCTGCTCTGCTCGAAATCGCGCGCCACAGCCGGATGAACCACATCGTTGACAGCCTGCTTGTTAGCCTCGCCAGCCAACAGAAACTGAGCCAACACGGGCTTCTGCAAAACGCCCTCTGCACTGTAAACCTGCTCGCCCACCAGCTTCTTCAAACCAGCCTGCAAGCGGGCATCGGTACGCATGAGCCGCTTAGCCTCAGCATCGCAGTCGTAAACCCGGATGCCCTGTTTCTCCAATATCCGGCACACATAGCTCTTTCCGCTACCTATACCGCCCGTTATCGCTATCTTCATCACGATGAATTATTAATTATTCAAGTTTCGCAAGTTCAGAAGTTAAAGGAGTTATCGCTCCCTGCGGTCGCTGAGGAGTTAAGACAATAGTCTTTTTGGCGTAGTTTTTAAGCAGCAAGACATACTTCTTAACTCCTTAACTCCTTTAACTTCCTGATATGCGAAAGTTCAGTTAATCATCATTGCTGTTCCAGCAGATAATCTACCGTTTCCAGGTCGAGATGCGCCTTGCTCACCGAGCGCGGCACGCTGCGCAACTGGAGTTTGCACTTGTCAGAAGGGTTGTTAGCCAGATCGTTATAATCTACTACCACCTTAAACTGGCTCGGCTTGATGGTTCTGAAGAGGCTGGCGCCGATGGTGAATCTTACCGCCACTTTAGACGGGAAGGTACGGAGCACCATGTTATCAGGCATGTTGATGGCCGTAACAGGCACATCGACCGACTCTTCGGTAAGCACATCAGGATATACCGCCAGACGCACCATCTGAGGCACAATCTTCATGCCACGTATCTTCTTGATAGGTACGTTGCGATGAATGGTATCCTGCAGGTTGCGCATGTTGAACGGCTCGATTTCTACCGATTCCAACTCATCGAGCTGCTTCTTGTTGGCATAAACCGTAACCGTAGACGGCAGGAATTCGGTATGTGCCAGATAATAGCTCTTGCTGGTTGTAATCTTACCTCTGAACACCACAGGCACTCGCTTGGAAGAGCCGTAGGTGAAGAAGAAATCGTATTTTGCCGGCTTAATGGAGATCAGTTTGGTAGAGCCATAGAGCTGGGATGCCACCTGTTTCTGCACATCAGCCATCGGAATCTGTCCCGTTCCCGTTTCCTCGTCGGCATAATTGGCAAACCGGAATGTGAGCGGATGAATCTTGCCTCCGTAAGCATAGGTAACGAGTGTGAATCCCTTATCGCGCACCGTAATATGCACGGTATCAGGGAGTTCGCCGGTTATCACCGCATTGCGGGGCACGCCCGTTAACTGCACAGGAATATTGAATTCTCTCTCGGTAGTCTCATTGAGCGTCATCATCAGCCAGAAGATGCCGCTGAGGGCGAGAAAGAACAAAAAAATCAGAAACTCCTTATTCAGACCACTGAACAGGAAGTTTCTGACAGCTTTCAATATGTTCGTGATACTATGCATTAGGTGTCTGACTAGCTGCATCAGCAAACACGTAGCCCTTAGCTACAGTGATTACCACGCCACGAGCTATCTCAACATCAACCGTGCCAGCCTCAAGATCAACACGCTTAACAGTGCCATAAACACCGCCGCCTGTAACCACCTTGGTACCCTCTGCCAAAGCATTCTGGAACTTGCGGATTTCCTTCTGCTTCTTCTGCTGAGGACGGATCATAAAGAACCACATGATAGCGAAGATAGCTACCATCATGATGAGAAAACTCATGCTGCTACCACCGGCAGCTGCTTGCAATACTAAATTTGTCATGTCGTTAAAGTATTATCTATTATTATTTTATGTTCTATATATAAATAAGGTGTGGCCTGTAAGAAAGGCCTCCGTTATTTACTCACCCTTGCCCGGAGCGCGGTGAATGCGCGGACGATGGCCGGCTGGGTGCTGGTTGTCTTGGCGCTGTTTGCCGGCATGTTCGCCGTGCTGTGCATGCTGATGCTGCTTGCGCTCAGGCATCTCCTTCTGGATGAGGTTGCGGCTGATGAGCTCGCGGCAGATGCTGTCGAGCATACCGTTAACATAACCGCCGCTGCGAGGAGTGCTGTATGCCTTGGCAAGTTCTACATACTCGTTGATAGTGACGGTAGCCGGAATGCCAGGGAAGTTCATCACCTCAGCGATGGCAATCTGCATGATAATCACATCCATATAGGCAAGACGTGAGAAATCCCAGTTGCGCAATGCCTCGCTCATATAGCGCTGGTAGGTATCGCAGTTGAGGATGGTAGCACGGAAGAGCTTGCGTGCAAACTCTCTGTCTTCAGCATCCTTATATTCCGGCAGCAATTCCTGCTTGGCCTTAGCTTCCGGGTCGAAACGCTTGATAGTCTTCAATACGAAAGTATCTATGATATCCTTGTCATCGTTCCAGTAGAGGCTCTTCTCCTCAAGGAATGCATCAAGATCTTCATTGTTCTGAATGAACTGCTTGTAGATGCGGCGCCATACCTCACGGTCGCGGCTGTACTCGTCGAGATCGGCGAGTTCCTCATCAATAGCACCGCTGACATAATCAGCATAGAGATCACTAGACGTAATAGCAGTATACACTTTGCGCACCATTTCGATATCCTCATCCCAGTTGGAATGCTTAACATCTATCCATTCGAGCAGCATCTTGTTTTCTTCGAGCTGCAGAGCGAACTTATTGAATGCGAAACGTGGTGAAGGTTCCTGCTCACCCTCTCTCTTGGCACGAGCTACATCTACATCGTAGCGCTTGCGTGCCTCCTGGGTGATGGCAACGATGAGCTGCAACATGTAGTTGTACAAATCGTATGACTTGGAGAGACTAAACATCAGCTCCTTCTCAGCGTTCTCCATGTTATGATCGCTGTTTTGATAGTATGCGTAGGTTAACTGCACAATCTTACGTCTTATCAAATCCCTATTAATCATTCTCTAATGTTTTTAAAAGATTCATTTATTAAATTACCTAATACGCTTGCAAAAATACACATTAAATAGGTAATAGACAAGAAAACGGGCAAAAATTTCAGTTTATTTAAGCAAAAAATTGTATTTTCAATATTTTTTCTGCATGTAGAACATGTTTTTCGGCAAAAAGTTTGCTCATTCCAAATAATTTTCGTAATTTTGCACCCGCTTTAAGCAAAGCTAATCCGTGTGATGGCGAGTTAAGGCACATTTTTTATTAATAACTTAATTTAGAGTAACACAAAATGAAAGAGATTAATGTAACAGGTCAGAAGCGTACAGACCTTGGCAAGAAAGCTTCTAAGACATTGCGCAAGGAAGGTTTGATTCCATGTAACCTTTATGGTGAGAAGAAGGGCGAGAACGGTGCTCCTGAGGCTTTGTCATTCGCAGTTCCATTCGCTGAGTTGCGTAAAATCATCTACACTCCTCATGTATACGTTATCAACCTCATCATCGACGGTGAGAGCCACACAGCTATCATGAAGGAGATCCAGTTCCACCCAACAACAGACGCTCCTCTGCACGTTGACTTCTACGAGGTTAACGACCAGAAGCCTATCACTATCGGTATTCCAGTTAAGTTGACAGGTCTTGCACAGGGTGTACGTGATGGTGGTCGTATGAACCTCTCTATCCGTAAGATCAACGTTACAGCTCCTTACCAGGTTATTCCTGAGCACCTCGATATCGACGTTACAGAGTTGAAGATCGGTAAGAGCATCAAGGTAGGTGACCTCTCATTCGAGGGTCTCGAGTTGGCTACAAGCAAGGCTGTTGTAGTTTGCTCTATCAAGATGACACGTAACGCTCAGCTCGCAGCTCAGGCTGCTGATGATGCAGAGGCTTAATCGCTGAGTCATCTAGAGATTTTACGAACCTGAGTAAAGCATTATCAAACATTGGATAAATATTTGATTTGTGGGCTTGGTAACCCTGGCGATGAATACGCCGGCACCAGGCACAACACAGGATTTATGGTATTGGACGCTTTTGCTAAAGCGTCCAATATTCATTTTGAGGATAAGCGATATGGCTTCGTAGCCGAGACTACGCTCAAGGGAAGAAAGATTTTCCTGCTCAAACCTACCACATTCATGAACCTCAGCGGTAATGCGGTAAGATATTGGCTGAATCAGGAAAAGATTGACCAGAGCCGACTGCTCGTTATCAGCGATGAGCTAGCCCTGCCTCTGGGTGCTTTCCGACTGAAGGCGAACGGCAGCAACGGCGGCCATAACGGATTGGGACATATCCAGCAGCTTATCGGTCAGAACTATGCCCGCCTGCGCATGGGCATCGGCAACGATTATCCGCGTGGCGGCCAGATAGACTGGGTGCTGGGCAAATATACTGAGGAAGACATGAAGCAGCTGCAGCCAGCCATCGACCTGGGTGTAGAGATCATCAAGAGCTTCGTATTGGCTGGTATCGACATCACCATGAACCAATACAATAAGCTAGGAAAGAAATAATCATGAAGGAATCAGCAAGAATAGACAAGTGGCTCTGGGCTGCCCGCATTTACAAGACCCGCAGCATTGCTGCCGATGCCTGTAAGAATGGCCGCGTCATGGTGGGAGGCGTAACGAGAAAGCCTTCCTTCATCATCAAGCGTGGCGATGTGGTGAGCGTAAAGAAAGCCCCTATCACCTACTCTTTCGAGGTTCTCGACTGCATAGAGCAGCGCGTAGGCGCCAAGATGCTGTATGGTGTCTATAAAAACGTAACCGACCCTAAGCAATACGAGCTCCTGGAGATGAGCCGCATCAGCGGATTCGTAGACAGAGCCCGAGGCACAGGTCGCCCAACCAAGAAGGAACGCCGAGCCCTGGACGCCTTCGTAGATCCAGCCATGTTTGGATTTGACGAAGAAGACTGGGACGAAGATGAAGAATAAAATAAAACTCCCCCTACACTTCAAAGAGTATAGGGGGAGTTTTCTTGTGTAGTCATAATTATTTTCCTTTCTTTTTACTTTGCAAATATACAACATTTTAAGATACGATGCAAGAAAATTGGGATAATTATTGCTAAAAACATACGAAATAGAAACTTATATGTGATTTTTTGCTGCATATTTTAAAATAATGCTTAAAAAATTTGGAGCGAATAGAGAAAAAACATACCTTTGCACCCAGTAAAAATGATGGAATCAGCATACACACTGATAGTCAATCGTACTCGATATGAGCATTATATACTTAATTTAAAATATTAGAGATTATGAAAAAATTATTCGTTATGGCAGCTATGGTGCTGTCTTCAGTAGGTGCTTTCGCACAGTACAATGCAGGTGATGTTACAATTCAGCCTAAGGTAGGTTTGAACGTTTCATCTGTTACAGAGGATGATGCAGAATACAAAGCAGGCTTCGTTGGAGGTGCTGAGTTGGAGTATCATGTATCACCAATGTTTGGTATTAGCGGTGGTCTTCTCTACTCTATGCAGGGTGCAAAGGTTAAAGATAGCGACGTGAAGATGAAGATGGATTATCTTAACATCCCTATTCTTGCCAACGTTTATGTAGCTCCAGGTCTTGCATTAAAGGCTGGTATCCAGCCAGCATTTAATCTTAGCAACAAGGTTAGTGTTGATGGCGTTACAGTAGATTACGATAAATATGCACCAGACGGAGCAAAAATCAAGTCTTTTGATTTCTCTATTCCTGTTGGACTTTCTTACGAGTATATGAACGTTTGCTTAGATGCTCGTTACAATATTGGCGTAACAAAGATTGCAGACTTTGACGATGCAGGTTGCAACTCTGTATTCCAGATTACATTGGGTTACAAGTTCGCTCTCTAATCAAGACTCTTGATAAAGACAAAATAAACAATCCCCGTTCTTCATTACGAAGAGCGGGGATTTCTTTTTTTCTCGTCATACCTATTTGAAATGAGCCTCACGTAAACATGGAGTGAGGCTTACTATCGTTTAAAATGAAGCTTACTTCATTTTTTTTCTAGAACATTCTGCCGCCTGGACGACCACCGCCAAAACCGCCATTGAAAGGACGGCCATGGAAGTTTGGACGGCCACCAGGACCACCAGGACCTTCAGGTCCACCCCTACGGGCATCCTTGCCTCCGAAGAGATTCAGGCGGTAAATCACATGCAGCATCGCATAGCTGTTGATGGCGTTATACTCCGTATCCGTACGGGATGTAGCAGAAATGGCACGAGAGAAGGTGCTCTGCTGGCGGAGAATATCGTAGAACTGCAGCATGATGGTAAGAGGCTTGCCCTTCAGGAAGCCCTGAGAAAGCTGCGCATTCCATACAAACTCATCCGTATTCATGCTGCTGTCGCTATAACCGCGGCGGCTGCTGATAGAGAGGCTTGAGTTCAGACTGGTGCCCCAAGGCGCTGTAAGCGTCATGCTAGGACCATAAGAGAACTGCCAGGTATTGAGGTTGCTGTTAGGCTGCAACTTGTTTGTAGCATGGTTATAATTCAATGTTCCATCGAGCGAAAGCTCCAGCCAGTTGTTGCGATAGCTGAAAGAGAGGCGCTCTCTCCAAGTAGTACTGCGGGTGGTATTCTTCTGGGAATCAGACTGCTTGTCGAGACTCAGATAGCTCACATAGTTGTTGTAACCCAAGTAGGTGTCGGTATTCAAGTTCCATACACCGGCACTATCGATAGAGCAGTTGAACATAAAGGCTCCCATCACATTCCAGTTGCCATTGATATTCTCAGGTCGGGTGATTCTTCCACCAGTCTTCTCATCGTAGGTCACCTTATTGCTGATGCTATTGTTGGTGGTTGAGAAGTTGATGAAGGTCATGACACCCTTGTTGTGGTTCTGCACGAAATTGTTGTAGAACAACCGGAAGTTCTGGGTGAACGATGGCTTCAAGCCAGGGTTACCCTTCGAGATGTTCAGCGGGTCGCTGTTATCTGTGATATCAAGCAACTGAGAGATGCTTGGCTGAGAGGTGGTACCACGGTAGTTCACACGCAGGTTGCTCATCTTTGAGAAGCGATAACGGAAATCGAGGGTTGGACTGATATTCGTTACGTTACGAACGGTATCTACATGCACTCCCTGATAATCCTGGATATACTTCGACTGCTGTGGCTGAATCATCACACCGAAGTTCAAGTTATACTTCTGACGGACGAATCGCATCATCACCTGGATATCGTGATTGTAGTTGCGATACTCAGAGAAACGGCTCTGATCATCATCCTTGTAATCTTCGAGATGACCGGCAAACGGATTCAGGTAACTATCCCAACCACGGTACTCCTGATCACCACTCATAGCATACGTGCTGAAATCGTAGGTGCTGCGGTCGCTCTTGGAGTAGCTGTAAGTAAACTTATAGCTGAACTGCAGGAAGGTAGCCTTCCAGAGTGGTTCACTATAGGTCAACTGGCCCGCATAACTGTAATTCTTCGAAGGAGTCAGGTTATAGCGGTTGGTCTGATAAGTAGAATCCTTGCCTTCCGCTGTCTGTACGAGATAGAGTTTGGCATTGTTGAGCGAGATGCTCTTGCTGTCATTATCCGTATATTTGGCATCCACACGGAAGGTGATGTTACGTCCCTTGTTGCCCAACTTGCGGTTCACCTGCAGCATACCCCTGATATTGTTATTATCAGAATAGGTGATTCCGTTAGTCAACTGACTGTTCACCATAGCCTCAGCCTTGTCCAACTCCTCAATACCTTCCTCAGAAAGAGGGTCTTTGGTGGTAATGGTATAAGGATCCTTGTTGTAAGAAGCCGACTGGCTGCCACTCAATCCATCGCTGGTACTCCAGGAGATGGAAGGACGGAAGAGGATATTGGTCATGGAATCAGGCATCCACTCCAAGCGGATGTTACCATTCCAGCTGTTGCTGCGAGAGAAATTCTGAGTCAAGCTGTTGCTGAACGAAGAGCTGCTACCCATGAAGTTCTCGCTGGAACGACGGCTCCAAATATCGCCATCGCTGTGATTCCAGCGAAGTGAAGTATTGAACTTGAATTTATCCTTCAGTTCGTAATTGTAGTTGGCGGCTATCATCTTACTGGCATTCAAACCGTTAGCACCTCCGAAACCTCTACCCGGTCCACCGCCTCCGAAACCACGGTCGCTGGTGTTATTGGCATTGGCAAAGAGCATGAATCGGTTGTTATCACTGAAATAACCGCCCATGCCACGCATGTTATAGCGGCTCTTGTTGCCCACACCCAGGTCGATGTTGGAAATCAAACCCTTGTTCATACCCTTCTTCACACCGAAGTCGAGCACGGTCTGCTCCTCACCATCATCAATACCGGTCACCTTAGAGAGATCACTCTTCTCATCGTATGCCTTGATTTTCTCGATGATGCTGGTAGGCAGGTTCTTCAGGGCAGTCTTGGTATCGCCCGTCATAAACTCCTTACCGTCTACGAGAATCTTCTTAACCTCCTTACCATTAATCTTGATAGTACCGTCATCGCTCACCTCTGCACCCGGCAGACGCTTTACGAGTTCCTCAACTACCGAGCCTTCCGGTGTGCGATAGGCAGAAGAATTGTACACGAAAGTATCCTCCTTCAGAGTTACCTTCTGAGCCATAGCTGTTACCACTGCGCCTTTCAGCATGATAGCCTCAGCACCCAGCACAATCTTACCCATAGCCAGATCCTTGTTATCAGAAATTTGGATACGCTTCACAGTAGACTTGTATCCTACGCTCGAAATCTTGAGCAGATACTTGCCATTAGCCGGAGCGGTGACGTGAAAGAGTCCGTTCTCATTACTGATGGCACCAGCTACATACGTGCTGTCGCTCTTAAGCAATTGAATAGTTACCTGCTCAATGGCCTCCTTGGTATCGCGGTCGGTAATCTGACCGGATATCAGTCGCTTTTGAGCAAAGGATGCTATTGCCATCAACAGCAGCAGCATCGTCAGAATCGATTTTTTCATTCTTATTTTTATTTGTTATTATTTCCAACTATGAGTGTTTTCACACATAATCGCTATGATATTCTATTATCATTTTTGTTACTCGATTGTTTTGACGCGTTAAATACACCAAGGTTTAATGCATTCTGAGATAAAAAACGCAAATTTAGCAACTTTTTTTTTGTATTGTCTCCATTTTAGTGTATCTTTGCACAAAAATTAATACGTTAGAATGTTATGGAACAAAGAGTAATCATATCAACCCAACTGGAAAGCGAACTGGTAAGTGCACTTTCTGAGTGTGAGCACGACAAGCTTTTTGTGCTTACAGATACTACGACATTGGAACTATGCATGCCTGTATTGCAGAATTTTTACTGCATGAAGGAAGCCCATATCATCACTATTCCGGCTACCGACAGCCATAAAGACATCGAAAGTCTGATGATGGTATGGAAAGGACTGCAGGAGGGAGGAGCTTCACGCCACTCCTGTATGATTAATCTGGGCGGCGGTATGGTAACCGACCTGGGTGGCTTTGCTGCCAGCACTTTTAAGAGAGGTATCAACTTTATCAATATTCCTACCACCCTGCTGGCTATGGTAGACGCATCGGTAGGTGGAAAGACAGGCATCAACTTCGGCGGACTGAAGAACGAAGTAGGTGTGTTCAACGATTCTAAGTTCGTTATTCTCGATACAGAATTCTTAAAGACGCTCGATGCAGAAAACATCTGTTCGGGCTATGCAGAGATGCTGAAACACGGTCTGATTTCTACAGAAGCAATGTGGGAAGAGCTGGTCAGCTTCGACCTCGACAAGCCTGATTTGAAGCAGTTGCAGCGTATGGTAGGCGACAGCGTGAAGGTAAAGGAGCGCATTGTAGAGCAGGATCCTCACGAGCAGGGCATCCGCAAGGCGCTGAACCTGGGCCATACTTTCGGTCATGCATTCGAGAGCTGGGCTTTGAAGCGCAAGCCTATCCTGCATGGTTATGCAGTGGCATTCGGTCTGATTCCAGAACTCTATCTGAGTGTTGCCAAGACCGGATTCCCTACTGAGAAGATGCGCCAGACCGTAAACTTCATCAAGGAATTCTATGGTACACTGGATATTACCTGCGATGACTATGATGAGCTCATCGAACTGATGCATCATGACAAGAAGAACCAGAATGGCATCATCAACTTCACGATGCTGGGTGGCATAGGCGATATCCGTATCAACCAAACAGCTACGACAGAAGAAATCAAGGAAGCACTCGATTTCTTCAGAGAAGGATAATTCAGCTAAAGAATCTTTCTTCAGAGAATCCCTTTAAAGAAAGATAGAGCGCTTCGGCTTTCCGGTTTCAGTAAGCGGAAGATGCTCTACATGAAGGAATTCCCTTGGAATCCAATATTTATGATCAGATAAGAGGCGGCGAACAGTCGCCTCTATTTTTTCTATCTCCTCATCTTCCGTCAGGAGGACTGCAATCTCTCCAAACTTCCCGTCTTTCTTCTTGGCTATCATGAAAGGTTTTTCAAGATAAGGCTTCAACAGAGCCTCAACCTCTTCTATCTGAATCTTGATGCCTCCGCTGCAAATCACATTGTCTTTTCTGCCTTTGATGCGAAAACGGAGTTTTTCCACCTTATTATATATATAGGATTCTATTTCCACTATATCGTTCGTTACCAGGGGCTCAGCACAGACCTGCGGAGCATCTATCACCAGACATCCTTCCTCGGTCTGACTGATTTTCACACTATCGAAAGGCTGGTACCATTCGCTGGCCTCATCACCATTAATTCTTCTCAGGGCAATATGCGAGAGCGTTTCGGTCATTCCGTAGGTACTCCAGATAGCAATATTGCCGGGAAGAGCCTTCAGTTTCTGTTCGAGAGCCTCATCTATAGCTCCGCCACCGATAATAAGATGCCTGATACGGCAGAGACGAGCCCGCTCTTCAGGAACCTGCAGGGTGTTATAAACCTGCATCGGGACCATCGCAGCGAAGGTAATCTCTTCATTTACATCTTTCAAAGGATGACCACTTGGGCAAACAGAAATAAGATGGAGATGGCGCTCTATACTCCGCACCACCACCATCTTACCTGCAATATAATCGAGCGACATGCAGAGCAGGGCACTATCACCAGGTTTCAATCCCAGGAAATCACAAGTGATGCGGGCCGAATTGAGCATTCGCTTCTTCTCTACCATCATCGGCTTGGGCTTTCCCGTGGAGCCACTGGTATGCACCAGCACCCGGTCGCTACCATTATTCCATTCTGAAAGGAATTCTTCTAAAGTCATTTTACTACAAACAGTTTGTCACCACGAATCTCCAAAGGCATCGGTATATTATCAGTAAAGAGCTGACCAGTGCCCAAGCCTTGCGGCATCTTGACATTAGGACCATATACTTTAGCTGCATAATGAGCAATAGCATTCAGACCGATATTACTCTCAAGAGCAGAAGTAATCCAGCTGCCGATACCACGCTGGTTAGCCAGTTCTATCCACTCGTTACATCCATAGATTCCACCATGAAGTGAAGGCTTGAGGATAATATACTGAGGACGGACGGTATCGAGCAAAGCCTGCTTCATACTCCGGACATTCACACCAATCAACTCCTCGTCCAGAGCGATAGGAAGCGGTGTTTCGCGACAAAGCTGAGCCATCTTAGGCCACTGATGCTGCTTGATAGGCTGCTCTATCGAATGAATGTCATATTTAGCCAAAGCCTCCAGCTGACTCATTGCATTCTCCGGCAAAAAGCCACCATTGGCATCTACACGCAACTCAACCTGCTCCTTGGTATACACATCACGGATGCGCTTGATGAGATCGAGTTCCTTGAAGAAATCGATGGCACCGATCTTCAGTTTCACGCAATGGAAACCCGCCTGGAGTTTCTCCTCCAATCGGGCCAGCATCTCCTCATAGGTTCCCATCCACACCAATCCGTTGATTGTAATACCTTCTTCACCTCTACCGAAAGGAGAGTCGAAAAGATCTGTCAGGTTCTCCATTCCCATAGGAACAGAGACTCCCGCCTCCTTCAGTATTTCGACAGAAGTCTTTCCCTCAGACAGCTTCATTGCCCCCAGCTTCTTCTTTGCTGCATCAAAGAACGAAGCGAAGGCAGTTTCGAGACCGAAAGTGATGCTAGGGTAAGCACGAATCATATCGTATGGAATGCGTCCCATCTGCTCCACCATCTGGCAAACCTGTCGCAGGGTCATCTCATATTCCGGTTTGGCATCGCAACTGAGATCAGGGAGCGTAGCACACTCTCCCACTCCCTCTACCCCCGGCAATTCATCCGAGGTGAGAGTGAGATAATAACTGTGCCTCGTGGTATAAACCCCACGAGACGTGCCTGCCGGCTGCTTGAAGTGGAGCGTGCGCTCCGAGATTTCTATCTTATACACTTTATTTAAATGTTAAATGTTGAATGTTGAGTGTTAAATTATCCTTCCTCACTTACTTCTTCTGTTTCAATTCATACAGATCCTTGCGGCGGTCGCGAAGATTTCTTACAGCACCGTAGGTATGAAGCTCATTCAAGAGATTCAGGTCAACATCTGATACGAGAATCATCTCGGTATTAGGTGTTGCCTCTGAACGCTTGCCATCGTTAGGGAAAGCAAAGTCGCAAGGGGTGAACACGGCGCTCTGGGCATACTGGATATCCATGTTATGAACACGTGGCAAGTTGCCCACACTACCCGCAATGGCTACATAGCACTCGTTCTCGATGGCACGCGCCTGGGCACAGACTCTTACTCGGGAGTAAGCATTCTGGGTATCGGTCATGAATGGAACGAAGAGAATCTGCATGCCATCCTCAGCCATTAATCTTGACAACTCAGGGAACTCCACATCATAGCAGATGACGATACCAATCTTACCACAATCGGTATCGAAAGTCTGGATATGGCTACCGCCACTCAATCCCCAGCACTTCTGCTCATCTGGTGTAACATGAATCTTCTCGTACATGTCTACGCTACCATCTCTACGGCAAAGGAAGCCCACATTATAGAGGGAATCGTCCTTGAGATAAGGCATACTACCCGTGATGATATTGATGTTGTAACTGATGGCCAACTCGCGGAAACGGTCACGGATTTCTTCGGTATACTGCGCCATTTTTCGGATGCTCTGCGCCTCACCCAAGTCGTTGAAACGAGCCATCAAAGGCGCATTGAAATACTCAGGGAAGAGAATGAAATCGCTCTTGTAATCGCTCACAGAATCAACGAAGAACTCAACCTGTTCAAAGAGGTCATCCACCGAAGCGTATGGGCGCATCTGCCACTGTACCAATCCGATTCTTACGGTTGGCTTGCGGTCTACATAAGAATCCGTAGGTGGCTGATAATAGATATTATCCCACTGCAAGAGGGTGGCGCAGTGTTCGCTCTCCTCATCGCTAGGAAGATAGTTGCGGATTACGCGGCGCACGTGGAAATCATTGGAAAGTTGGAAGGTAAGAACCGGGTCATAGATTTCACGGTTTCTTACATGCTCGATATACTCCTTAGGGCGCATCTTATCGGCATACTTGTGATAGTTTGGTATACGACCGCCAAACATGATAGCCTTCAGATTGAGCTTCTCGCAGAGTTCCTTGCGATACTCATACATACGGCGAGCCAGGCGCAAGCCACGATAATCAGGGTGGATAAATACCTCGATGCCGTAAAGAATGTTTCCATTAGGATCGTGGGTATTGAAGGTTTCATTACCCGTAACCTGAGCATAGGTATGATCACCCTTCACCATATTATAGTTAACGATAATAGAGAGCGCACAGCCCACAATCTTATCATCAACGATAATAACCACCTGTCCCTCAGGGAAGATAGTAATGAGTTTCTTAATCTGTTCTTTTGTCCAGAATACATCTGAGTCTGCGTAAATACGCCTAAATGACTTGGCAAGCTGATCATAATCCTCCATACGGAGGTTGCGCATGCCTACCTTTTCGATTTTTCGAGTTGGTTCCATAACAACTGTATTTTTATTATTATCTAAATCCGGGTGCAAAGATACAGCAAATTATAGATACGACAAAGAGTTTTCGCAAATAATTGACATTTACGAAAACTCTTTTCATGTATTTTACACAAAGAGCGCGTTTACGCTTAAAATCAGATGCTAATATTTGGCATTTTCCTGTGGAATCGCTTTATCATGATCATCCAGATAAAACAACTTCACAGGATGATACTTCTCACTTGCCACAGAATATTCATCCTGGCGATAACGGGTCAGGATGCCTCCTATCCCCAACATCGTATGAAAAGCCGAAAGACTCGTCTGTACCTGTTGGGTACGATGACCAGACAAAGTTTTCAGTATTCCCGGATATTGTTTTCCATAACCATCTGATGTCCAGATGATGAAAGGAACATGCAGCTCATAATCAGATGCCTTCGGGGCGGCGTGCAGAAAGAGGCGACGGTCATCATCAAAGATATTCTCTCCATGATCGCTGGTATAGAGCATCGCCGATGTAGGTTGGCTATATACCCCATCCGTCTTTGCCTGAGTTTTCTCCCATTTCTGCAGACGTTCTACGATACCATGCAGGATATAATCGGTATACCGGATGGTATTATCGTATGCATTCAGCAGGTCACGCCGGTTCTCCGGCTTCGCTTCGCTCTTACTGTCAGGTTTAAAGAAAGCGAAATTACGGGGATAGCGCTCCTGGTAATTAAAGTGAGAACCATAAGTATGAAGTACCACGAAGAGTTTCCGATAACGGTATTGCTTGGATGAAGAAGCATCTGCCGCAGGCAATATCCCATCCAACTTCTGCAACAAATCACTATCATAATGATTATCTTTTGCAGAAGCACCTTCCTTCAGGAAGTAATGTTCATCAGCCTGTTCGCCAAGGAAATCAATAAAAGAATGATTAGGCAGCTGATTGCTGATAAATACGGTATGAAATCCCGCCTCCCTGAAAGCAGCCAGGATACCTTTCTCATGAAAGAGACGTTCGAAATCCTCTGCTGATGCAGCCGACAGGAGCATAGGAACACTCTTATGCGTAGTATTACTCTGGGTTGTAGCATCGGGAAAAGCTATGATTCCAGGAGTCTTGGAAAGCAAAGGATTGGTATCGCGCGGATAGCCATAGAGACTGAAATTGTGGGCTCTCGCCGTCTCTCCCACCACCATCACATACACCTCGGGAGCCTCAGCATCGTGCTCGCTCCTGGCATCAAACCTGAAATTCCTGCTTGCCTCCCTGTAATTCTCTGAAGCCGCATCACGCTCGAAAGCAAGATAGAGATTATAGCAAACGTTAACAGGATAAAGCTGGTTGCGCAAGCGATAATCATCTACAGCCACATAGCAAGCCAGCAGACAGAATAAACCGACAGCAGCTATCTCCAAAGCCCAACGACGCACTCGATGCTGGAGTTGAACCACTATCATCCCTTTCTTGCTGATATTGACAATAGCCAGAACCAGCAAAGGAAGATAAACCACAAAAACACCCACCACAGCAGGCAACAGATTACCAAGCAGTTCCTTCACCTCGCCAGGATTGGTAGTTACAAGATTCAGAAACATATCTACCGCTATCACTCCCGTCCCGAAGAGATAAAGCAATACCAGTTGGAAGGCAGCGAAAAAAACAAAAAGAAAAGCCCACCAGATCATCTTACCCGGGCATCTGGTTAACGAAAAGAACCACATGTAGAGTGCCAAAGGCAGCAACACATTGGCACCACAAGCCCAAGGAACCAGACATTCGGTATAGCACAGAGCTATATTAGGCAACAACAATGCTACCACAGCATACCCGTAAAGGAATGCGCCCGATGACACCTTATTATATATAGGCAACACCACCTTATTATATATATCCGTAAAACTGTTCATTCTACTTATTCATTAACACTTTAAAGAGCATTATCAAACTACATAAAGAGCATTATTACTAAAACGCTTCATTGATATTGAAGAGAAAACCAGACTGCCCCGACTTACCGAATCCATAATCCAGACGTACATTCACATTCTTCTTAAATTCCCAGCGATAACCTACACCGGCATTCGGCAAAATCTGTTTAGAGCGCAATGCCGAGAATTTCGGGAAGATGGTTCCTGCTCCAACCCATACAACTATACCATTTCGCCTCCATACATGTTGGCGCAACTCAACCGTTGCTTCCAGAGAATGTTTATCGCGATAACGGCCTTCATAATAGCCACGCATGGAATGAGTACCACCCAGTTCTGCCATCATTCCCCACGAAGGATTACCAAAGTTGAGGTTAGCCCCAATGTCCTCGGCAAGAACCGTTCCCTTACCCAGTCGCTGATAGGCATCAAAACGAAATGCCGTCGTACTGAAGGCATAATCATTCCCCATAAATTTTGGTCTGAACATCTGATTGATATTCAGATAGATACCACGATGTGGGTTCGTAAGATTATCTCTGTTATCATATACCAGAGAAACGCCAGCTCCTACATTCCATGTATGACGGTCCATGCCCTGCAGCAATTCCGGACGTTCAATATTTCTACCTATTACATAGTCATAACTCGCCATCGGTCCGATATAAAAATCATCCGCTACCCGAAACAGAAAGCTAACTTCAGCCTGAGCCTGCCAACGCTTCATGTCACTCTTATTGGCATCGTTATCGCCCATCTCATAACCTATTCCCCAGAAATCTGACGGGAAAGAATAGAATTGGAGATCATAATCGATGCGATATCTTCCTTTAGGAGCAATATGGTTACCACGGACACCCAACATGTAGAAACCTACAGAACTGACATCACCATAAAGCGAGACATTAGAAGGAGGAAGAATACTATCATTCGGATCAGTACGGTATAGTCCTGCTGCCACCAATCCCAATCCAAACTTGGTATCAGAGGCATAATGAGGGCCACCTATCACACTAAAATCGAAACGCTTATGCTTCTTGTTTTTATTGGAATCATTAAAGTAGTCAAGAATCCGGTTCACCCATGATTTCCCGGCATGTAAAGCCATCGTATCCACCTTCTCTGCAGATGAGATACTATCGGTTACAGAAGGCTCAGAGGCATAGCTGCCCAATGCCAACATCATAATAAGTATTGTCAGAATATGCTTCATTTTGTCGATTTTATTATTTTAATACACCAATGCTACATTATCAATCCACAAGGTATTGCCTGGAGTTCCGATATAGGCTCCACCATCGGATGAGGAGAACTGAAGAATCAGATGAGTAGGCTTTTCGTTAGCACTCGCCCATCCTACTTCTTTTACCGGCACACTCTTACCCTTGCTGTTACGGGCATAGTCAGTGGATCGCAGTCCCATAGTAGCAGCCTGATAACCTGCCATGTGGCGGATATCGCCATAATGGATTGTATAGGTAGCATCTTCCACCCATCTATCGGTACTCTTTCCGAATCTGACTACCATCGTACCCACACGTTTAGCTGTTATATTTCCCTTAGCATCTTCATGCCGTTTCTGCAGATAGAGCACAGCTATAGCATGATCTCGACCTGCAACCGTAGAGGCTCCGCTAAATCCATTCTGCTTGATACGATTGGCTGCATGAGGGAGAGATGTCTTATAATCAAAGCGCAAAGCCTTAGGACGTGCGGTAAATGGTATACCCCAGTTGATGGCTTTAGGACCATCCTTGGTACTTGTTATCGGTTCACGAACATCACCCAGAAAGAGAGAACCGGCAGCCAAGACCTTGATATTGATGAGTCCCAGCACTTTTACTTTCTCAATATGGGTTACCAGTTTGGCACAATATCCACTACCATGTTTATCACGAAACACAGAGTTATTCGTCTTATAGATGCCCGATACATGTGCCAGGACATTAGAGGAACCCCAAGGCGAACCACCCTTATTGGTATAAGGAATATTACCATTGATAGTCATATTAGGTCCAACGGCATAAACTTTTTTCTGATTTCCTCCGATAATGCCTGATTCTTTGATATTCCTGATTACCCAGTGGTCCATATTACCATATTTAAAAGGAACCACCTTTTCCTGTCCCTTAACGGGAAGGCACGACAAAGTAGCAACCGCCATAACGATGCCTGATTTTATTATTTTCTTCATATCTGTTTCTTTTATATATCATTAAGGCTGCAAAGATAGAAAAATATTTTCTAGTTTTCAGTTTTCTTCGACATAAAGCATAAAAAATTAAGAAATAATAATATATTTACTGCATTTTAATTGCCATAAAACCAAAAAGTCCTGCATTTGCTGTTATAAACAAATACAGGACTCCTGATTCAATATACAAAACAGAATCTCTTGCACCGGTTACAATAGAGACATGCACCGGTTACAATAAAAACATGTTCCGATTACTCCAAAAGCTATTATCGGTTTGAATACATATTATCGTAATACTTCTGGTAATCACCCGATGTTACATTATCCATCCATTCCTGGTTATCGAGATACCATTTTACGGTCTCCTCGATACCCTCCTCAAACTGCAGAGATGGCTCCCAACCCAATTCCTTCTGCAACTTTCTAGAGTCGATGGCATAACGCATATCGTGACCCTTTCTGTCTGTTACATAAGTGATGAGATCCATATCCTCGCCTTCCTTTCTGCCGAGCAATCTATCAACAGTCTTGATTACCACCTTGATGATATCGATGTTCTTCCACTCGTTGAAACCGCCGATGTTGTAAGTCTCGGCAATCTTACCCTTGTGGAAAATCATATCGATGGCACGGGCATGATCTACTACATACAACCAGTCGCGCACGTTCTCACCCTTACCATATACAGGCAATGGCTTGCGATGACGGATATTGTTGATGAACAAAGGAATCAACTTCTCTGGGAACTGGTATGGACCATAGTTGTTTGAACAGTTGGTCACGATGGTAGGCATACCATATGTATCGTGGAAAGCACGCACAAAGTGGTCTGAGCTTGCCTTGGATGCAGAATATGGAGAGTGAGGATTGTACTTGGTTGTCTCCAGGAAGAACTCCTCGCCGTAAGCCTCGTGGTTCTTACCGCTGGATGCCTTGGTAGTGAAAGGTGCAGGAATGCCCTCAGGATGAGTCATCTGCAAGGCACCGTAAACCTCATCAGTAGAGATGTGGTAGAAGCGCTTCCCCTCGTATCCCTCAGGAAGACTTTCCCAGTAAATCTTTGCCGCCTGGAGCAGAGACAGGGTTCCCATCACGTTGGTCTGAGCGAAAGTGAATGGATCCTTGATACTTCTATCTACATGGCTCTCGGCAGCGAGATGGATGATGCCATCCACCTTATAGTCCTGCATCAGCTTCAGCATCATGTCGAAATCGCAGATATCGCCCTTTACGAAAGTATAGTTAGGCTTGTCCTCGATGTCCTTGAGGTTAGCCAGGTTGCCTGCGTATGTCAACTTGTCGAGGTTGATGATGTGATACTCAGGATATTTGTTCACGAAAAGTCTTACTACGTGTGAGCCGATGAAACCAGCACCGCCCGTGATAATGATATTCTTCATTTCAATTAATAATTTATAATTTATAATTAATAATTATTTTGCTGCCGCCAATTCAGCGATGCACTTCTTTAAACTGTCAGTCCAGTATGGCACCTTGAATCCGAAAGTCTGCTTCAGCTTACTCTTGTCAAGTACAGAGAAGTGAGGACGCTTTACAGGGCTTGGGAACTCCTCGCTGTAGCAAGGCTGTATATCGCAGGTATTTCCGCTCAGTTCGCAGATAATCTTAGCGAAATCAAACCAAGAGCAGACACCCTCATTAGAGAAGTGGTAGATGCCCGTCTTATCCAACTGGTCAGTTTCGATGATATGTGAGATGACAGCAGCCAGGTCGCCAGCGTAAGTTGGAGTACCCACCTGGTCGAAGACCACCTTTAGGGTGTCATGGCTTGCCGTGAGACTCTGCATGGTCTTCACGAAGTTCTTACCCCACTGCGAGTAGAGCCATGCTGTACGGATGATGATATGCTTGCATCCAGTAGCTTCAATACTCTTTTCGCCTGCAAGTTTCGTTTTACCATATACCCCCAAAGGATTCGTTTCCCAATCTTCACGGCAAGGTATATTCTTGTCGCCCTGAAAAACATAGTCGGTAGATACATGAATCAAAGTACCATCTACCTCCTTCATAGCCTGTGCCAAATTTCCCGCAGCAGTATTGTTGAGCAGATTAGCCAGATCGTAATCTGTTTCAGCCTTATCTACGTTGGTATAAGCAGCGCAGTTAACAATTACCTGAATATCATTCTCCCTCACCTTTTCTCGGATAGCGTCAAGATTGGTGATATCCAGTTTTTCATAGCCTTCAGCCACATCGGTGAAGACAAACTTGTGATTGCTTTTTTGGGCACAGATTTGCATTTCATGTCCCAATTGACCATTAGCGCCTGTTACTAATATATTCATTGTTTTAATATTTTATTCAATATAATATTTTAAAGTCTACTTACCATTTCCCTCTACACATGAAGAAAACTGATATTTTCTTTCGAAATCTATTTCCCACTACCTATTATATAAATCCATTCATCTATATATAAATATGTGGCAAAGGTAAAAAAATAATTTGAGTTGACCAAAGAAAAGAAAAAGAAAAGAGAAGAAACTAACATATATTAATCGAGTAGGAGGAAAACGAAGTAGTTTTTCTCCTACTTTCGTCTTCCGAC
>JAJWJX010000057.1:0-23680 GCA_021623045.1 Segatella copri
AGGTCTCATCTCGCTTGATGTTACTAATTTCAATACCGCTAATGTGACGAGTATGAGCGATATGTTCTATGGCTGCTCAGGTCTCATCTCGCTTGATGTTACTAATTTCAATACCGCTAATGTGACGAATATGAGATATATGTTCAAAGGCTGCTTTAAGTTGAAGGAAATTTACGTATCAGACAAGTTTGTCACTGATGATGTGATAGACAGCAAAGACATGTTTTTGGGGTGTCACTCTCTCTCCGGTGACATAGATCAGAATTCAGTTAAAGTAAACGATAAGACTTATGCCAAGACAGCCGGCGGATACTTCCGTGACAAGGCTTATGATAACCGCCCTTGGGTGAAATATGCTGACGGCACGCTGACATTCCGTTGTGGATATAAGAAGACTTTGGGCGAAAATGAGTATGCACTCAATAGTGGCGAGGAGAAGCCAGCATGGTACACTCTCCACGATGACATTAACCTAGTTGTGTTCGAGGCCTCGTTTGCCAATGCAAGACCTACGAGTTGTTATGCGTGGTTCCAGGGTTTCGAAAATCTGAAGCAAATAGAAGGCATAGAGAATCTTAATACTGCGAATGTGACGGATATGTCCTATATGTTCAAAAACTGCTCAAATCTCGCAAAACTCGACGTTGCTCATTTCAATACCGCGAAAGTGACGACTATGAACAGTATGTTCACTCGCTGCTCAAATCTTGCAGAACTCGACCTCACTCATTTCAATACTGCGAATGTGACGAATATGTACGAAATGTTCAATGGCTGCTCAAATCTCGTAAAACTCGACGTTACAAATTTCAATACCGCGAAAGTGACGACTATGTTCGGTATGTTCAATAAATGCTCAAATCTCACAGAACTCGACGTTACTCATTTCAATACCGCGAAAGTGACGGCTATGAACGGTATGTTCAGTGGCTGCTCAAATCTCACAGAACTCGACCTCACTCATTTCAATACCGAGAATGTGACGAATATGTGGATTATGTTCGATGGATGCTCCGCTCTTACAACAATCTACGTTAGCGATGAGTTTGTAATAACCAATATAACCTATAAAAATTATAGCTTGTTCTATGGTTGCGAAAAACTCAAAGGGGCAATAAAATATAACGAGGGCAAGACCAACTACAGATTCGCCAACTACACGACTGGCTATTTCACCAAGCTGGTAGGCAAGAATGGCGATGAGAAGATAGGAGCAGCGGGAAAAACTCTTGCTACGGATAATCTCGTTCTTGAAGATAGCAAGGACTTCGTGGCTTACGAGCCATTCGCAGCCAAGGCTGCATCTTACAGCCGCCCTGTTAAGGAAGGCACTACCTGGGCTACGCTCTGCCTGCCATTCGAGGTATCTCTCGCCGACAAGAACTTCCGTGCTTTCAAGCTTCTCTCGGCTGATGAGGGTACTGAGACCGTAGAACTCGAAGAGATTGAGGGAAGCATCGCTGCTGGTACTCCTGTTATCATCAAGATGAAGGATGGAGCAACAAAGCTCAGCATCTCTGAAGCCGACAAGGCGATAGCAAAAGATGTTCAGACTGCAGAAACCGCTAATGGCAACTATCAGCTCCAGGGTCTCTATACACAGAAGATGTTCAGCAAGGATACTGATAACAACTGCTACATCGTGAAGGGCTCCAAGTTGATGAACCCAGCCAAACTGTTGGGTGAAACAGCAACACAATTTGTGGGCAGCAAGCCTTTCCGTGCTTACATGGTAGATAATTCTTCTGTTCCTGCAGCAGGTGCCAGAATGTTCAGCATCAGCGTCGGCGGTAGCACCACAGCCATCGAGCAGTTGGAGACTACAGCAGATAGCAAGGCTGAATACTACGACCTCCAGGGCCGTCGCCTCCAGGATTTGCAGAAGGGCATAAACATCGTGAAGCGTGGTGGCAAGACCATGAAGGTTATCATCAAGTAATTAAAAAATAGAAATGGTATGAAAAAGAAAAAATATATCAAGCCTGTGGTTAGCGTCATGGAAATGGAAACCACAGCCATCCTCGCCGGCTCTGTTATCCAGAAGGCGGGAGATGAGGATTACAGCGACGAAAAAGTGAAGGATTTCTGGGATAATGAAACGAATAAGGGAATTTGGGCAGACTAGCCCCAGATTCTCCATCGTACCCCTGCCAGGCATCACATTTGATGCCTGGGGGCAAAATAAAAAGCCCCTGGAGCTATTACGCTTCGGGGGGGTCTGCTTTCTAGGTATCATGTTGATAGGTAAGTTCATGAACATCCACAACATTTTTTCCGAAACTTTTCTCCTGTTTTCTTTGCACTTTCAAAATAAAGTCGTAACTATGCAATCAAGATAGGTTAAAAAAGGAGGTTGCTACAGCAGAGGCCTTTGTGAAGAAGTACTATAAGAATATAGTTGATAAATGGGTAAACTTCTTTATTTATAAGAAAAGAATACGTTCAACTAAAATAACGAAGAAATTATGAACTTAAGTATTGTTTCTGCAAGATATGTGGCACCATTAAAAGTTGAATTACACTTTAATGATGACACTGTTAAGACGATAGATGTTGGGGCTTTTATTAGAAATCACCCACATCCGCAATATAACTCTTACTTGAATGAAAACAAATTCAAAAAGTTCAAGATAGAGTTTGGAAATATCGTTTGGGGAAAAAATTGGGATTTGATATTCCCTATAGATAAGTTATATGCTGGCGTTTGCTGCTGAACAAAAAGCCCCCGGAGCTATACGCATCGGGGGCTTTTCCGCTTTTTTTCTTCCCATATTGCGTATAGTGTATTTCTATATGGGTGAAGAGGGGTGAAGAGTGAAGAGATAAATCGGGATTGCTTACAACTGATAGAATTTGGTGAAAGCCTTCACGCAATATTCGTGGTCGATAACGCTACCGTTTTCTATGTGTCACTGTGATAGGTGGGTTCAAGAACTACCACCATATTTTTTCGAAACTTTTCTCCTGTTTTCTTTGCATTTTCAAAATAAAAGCTTATCTTTGCAGACAAATAGAAGTAGAACTTTTAAATGGATAAATATGGCTTTAAAAATTAAAACTCGTGAAGAAGCAATTGCTGTATTACGAGACATGGTTAAACGTAAAAGAGAAATGGAGGCAAAGGCTCAAATAGACTTTGCTAAAGCACGTAAGGAGGCTGCAAACTGCTATGCAGGCCTTTAACTTAACGCGCCTCAATTTTCATTCTCCTTATAAGGTCTGGATAGATAATGGCTCATATAAGTTCTTGACAGATTATGGTGTTCAGTATCGAATAGAATTTGTTGAAAATAATAATATCTGGGAGGATGAAAAAGCGTATGAATTTGGTATTCTCAATGAAAACAAGAAGAATTCTCCTAACGATTCTAAAGTAAAAGAGACTGTACAAAGTATTATTGAAGAGTTCTTTCTCACGAATCCGGACATTCTTTTATATCAATGTGAAACGGGTGATAGCAGACAGGCTATGCGAGCTCGTCTTTTTACCAGATGGTTTAACGAATTCGATAAACGAGATCGGTTTTGTGTCAAGGTTTCTATTCTTAGAGATGAAGAAGTTGACAATTACATAGCTATTATAGTTCAAAAGAGTAATCCTAAGTTGACTGACATCCTTCGAGATTTTGATGAGTTTATCGGTTTCTTTGATACAAAGCCCGAATAAAAGCGGTAAGTGAGATACAGACAAACGGAATCTCTATCGTACCCCCGCCAGACATCAAATTTGATGCCTGGGGAAAAATAGGAAGCCCCCAGTGCTATACGCATCGGGGGCTTTTTCATAACCGTATAGAATAAAAAACTGCGTGACCGATTCCTTATCACGCATGACTATAACAATTTAAAAATAAAAAAACAAAAAAGTTGCATAAAAACTTGGAAGTTAAAGATATTAATCTTATCTTTGCAAAAATATCCAAAAAAAAGAAAAGTTATGGCAACAGCAATAAGAATCATTCCAACTCTTCAAGGTGAAGAAGCTGAAAAATTTTTAGAAAATGCAGAATGGACAGAAGCCCATCCTGGAAGTATTAAAGTTGACAAGAAAAAAGTTGAACTCACAAGAAAATTCTTGCGCGAAATGAACTTGCTATGACATATGAAGAATTATTAGAGATGTGCGTTCTTACTGTCGTAACACCTCAAAAGCTTGCTTCATGTGAGCCTTTTTGTTGTGACAATCAAGACTTAGACGAATTCTTTGCCAATGATTCCGTTATTTATTCCAAGCGTTTACTTGGAAAAACATATTTATTGTGTCTTCGTGACAATCCTAATATTGTTGTGGCTGCATTTACCCTATCCAATGATAGCATTAGGATCACCAATAAACTAAATGATGAATCAAAAAAATCATTTCTTGACTTTACAGATCTTCAAGGGAAAAGACTTCGCAGGTTCCCGGCAGTTCTGATAGGCAGACTTGCTACTAACAAAAAGTTTGCAGGCAAAGGAATCGGAACTGCTGTTATGGACTTAATAAAAAACTGGTTCAGATATAATAACAAAACCGGATGCCGTTTCATCATTGTTGATGCCTATAATAGTGATTCAACCATTCACTATTACCAAAAGAACGGTTTAAAATATCTTGTTGAAGATGAACGTTTCGAAGCTAAATACATGGAAATAGGTGTTGGCAGATTGCCACTAAATACACGCCTAATGTATTTCGATCTCCTAGGTATGGAAGACATTGATGATACCGTCTATATATCATAAAGTTTTCAGACTTCAACAGGAAATTTCGCCGAATCGCCTGTTGAAAACGAAGAAAACAGAAAGCCTCCGGTGCTATACGCATCGGGGGCTTTTTCCGCTTTCTTCTTTTATACTTCCTTCCAATCTACCAATCCCTTTCCCTTATCATCCAGTTCTATGGCAAGGGCAATTGCTTTTCGCTTATCAGCCTGGAATGGCTCGGCATACTGCTTGGCTTTTATCTGTTCCGTAGCAGCATCCACACCGCCGTTATTGCTCAGCTTCAATTCAAGCACATAGATAAAGTTGGTAGTTCCTACCACCATATCAATCCTGCCCGTAGCAATCATCTTCTCTACTTCCACCCGGCAGCCGATGGCATTGAAGATGGTGCTCAGAATCAGGCGGTAGCGCTCTTCCATATCCATGCTGGCAAGCTTCTTGTTGCTGTAAGGTACATCCGCAATAAGCGCCTTCAGGCATTTCATGGCTTCGGGGAGATTGCCAAGCTTTAGGGAGTACAACAACATATTCTGGGTTGATATTACTAGTGCATTCGATTGTAAAGTCAAGGCAGGCAATACAATCTTGTATAGAGCCTTTCGAACTTCATAGTTTGGAATGCCTAGCAAATAAATCTCATCCATATACCCCTTTATCGTAAGATAGCCCGACTGATAGAGGAACAGTTCCGCTCCGCCACCTGTTACGTCGGAAGTCTCCAGTGTATCGCTGTCTATCGGACAATTCTCAAAATCTTTCAGTCTCATTTCTATATTATCCACAAATTTAGGGAGTAGCGAGGTTGCGCCCGATGAAGCCCAGTAGTTCTTCAGTTTGGAATCAGCGAGTGCATTGATAAGACTGAATGGATTGAAGACATCAACCATGTTTTCATGACAGAAATGATAGCCATCATAATAAGCTGTCAATTGTGCTACGGCTTCATCGAAAGTCCATCCCTTGCTTGTTGCCAACTTGTTGATTTCCGGCTTGAAATCACGCAAAACTTCTTCCTTGGTGATACCGCAGAGAGCCGCATATTCCGGCTCAAAGCTGATGTTGCTCAGATTGTTGAGCACTGAGAAGAGAGAAATCTGCGTAAACTTGGTGATGCCGGTAATGAAGACAAACTTCTCGTATTTGTCGTCTGCTTTGAGAATGGCAAACACCTCCCTATAGATAGCGGTACATGCTTCGTGATAAGGAGTCTTCCAGGAATGCTGCAATGGCGAGTCGTATTCATCGATGAGGATGGCAACCTGCTGTCCGGTTTGCTTATATGCCCCCACGATTATTGCATCAAAGCGGTCAGCAAGACTATCTGTAGGGTCAGGAGCCAATGAATATTCTCCTTCGTATTGTCTGAATATATTATTGAGATAAGAGCGCAATGTTTCCGGCTCTGCGCCCGCACGACTCATATCCAGTCTGATGACAGGTCGCTTCACCCATTCCGTCTCCATCTGCATAATCTTCAACCCCTCAAAGAGTTCCTTCTTGCCCATGAAGTAGACTTCTAGCGTATCTACAAGAACGGATTTACCAAAGCGGCGTGGACGGCTCAGGTAATTATACTTTTTCCCTCTGTTGGCAAGTTGCCAGATGATATCTGTCTTGTCAACATAAAGATATCCACCCTTTCTGATTTCCTCGAAAGACTGGATGCCTACCGGCAATATTCTATCGTTAGTCTCTATCATAATTCCTAATCTTTGTTTTCCAATTGCAAATTTACGATTATTTTTCCAAACCGCCATGCTTTTCCTCTTTTTTTTAATGAGCTAGAAAGAATCTTACGGATGGTCTTATGCTCCTCTTGAAATAAATGATGTAATAAAGTTGGTTAAAAATGTAGTAAAATGCTTGTTTGCTTGTCGTTTTTTTAGTATCTTTGCGATGAAAAATAAAACTCAAGTGTGAAAAATGTGGAGAATTTCACAAAAGAAGTATCAGAAATGTGTAAACTTACACATTTTCCGCACTTTAACGATGGAGGTGCTAAAAAATGTTTAATAGAATAATTATTCAAGAATTAAAACAATGGAGAGCTAAAAAAGACCGTAAGCCATTGATTATGCTGGGCGCTCGACAAGTAGGAAAGACTTCTGTACTTCAGAAGTTCGGAGAAGAATATTTTGAGTATTGCGCATATTTTAGTCTCAATGAAGAAGAGGGAGTCTGCGATATCTTTCGCAAGACCAAGAACCCGCTGCAAATCATCGAGCAATTGTCATATCTTACTTCAGAACCTATTTTGCCTCAGAAGACTTTGCTTATTCTTGATGAGATACAAGACTGTCCGGAAGCCATTAGCGCAATGAAATATTTCTGCGAAAAGACGCCGGAATATGTTGTGGCTTGTGCTGGTTCTCTTTTGGGGTTGGCTTTTGGGCATCAAGGCTTTTCGTTTCCTGTGGGTAAGGTTGACCATATAAATATGTATCCTGTCACTTTTTCTGAGTTTTTGGAGCAGCGAGATGAAAGGCTTTACCAATATTATATGTCAATAGATAGCTTGGAACCTCTTCCTGACGTTTTTTTTGATAGACTTTCTCAGGCATTTACTGCCTATCGTATATCTGGTGGAATGCCAGCTGCGGCAATGAAGATGATAGAAAAGGATCTGAGTGGCGTGGAAACAACTCTACGTAATATCTTGCAAGATTATTCCTTGGACTTTGTGAAGCATGCTACGCCTTTACTGGCTAATAGGATTTCGCATGTTTGGAAGTCTTTGCCGTCACAGTTGGCTAAGGAAAATAGAAAGTTTGTTTATCAGCTGGTTCGTCCTGGTGCAAGAGCGAGGGAATATGAGGATGCTCTTACATGGCTTAAAAATGCGGGATTGATATATAAGGTAAGCTTGTGCTCTACTCCGCAAGTTCCTTTGAAATCGTATGAAGATTTGAGCATCTTCAAGATTTATAGTCTTGATGTGGGATTATTGAGAGTGCTTGCTGATTTGAGTCCTGAGGCTTATCTGGTTGATAATCCTATATTTAAAGAATATAAGGGCGCTTTGGCAGAGAATTATATTCTTCAGAGTCTAGTGGCTAATGGCGTTAATTGTTCCCATTATTGGGCTTCGGGTAATAAAGCAGAAGTGGAATTTATTGTTCAGCGTGGTTTGGAAGTTATTCCGGTGGAAGTGAAGTCGGGTACCAGTGTCACGGGGCGTAGCTTGATAGAGTATAACAAAAGGTACTCACCTGGTTTGCGCATCAGATATTCGATGCTTAATCTCAAGAGGGATGATTCCTTTATCAACATCCCTCTTTTCCTGGCTGATAGAACGGAGAAACTGATTTTTAAATAATTTTTAATGAGAAAAAAGATAAATGGGTGAAGAGGGGTGAAGAGTGGGTGAAGAGATAAAGAAAACTCTTCACCTCCCGAAACCCCGATAAACAGAGGGGTTACGGGCGAGAAGGTGAAGAGTGAAGAGATAAATCGGGATTGCTTACAACTGATAGAACTTGGTGAAAGCCTTCACGCAGTATTCGTGGTCGATAACGCTACCGGTTTCGCGGCAACTGTGCATAGCGAGGATGGCATTGCCCATATCCACACCCTTCAATGGGATGGAAGAGGCGAGGATATTGCCCAAGGTGCTGCCACCTGCTACATCGCTGTGGTTTACGAAACGCTGGCATGGTACACCGGCTGCATCGCAGATGTTGGCGAAGATGGCTGCTGATACAGCATCGCTCGCATACTTCTGGGCTGCATTGAACTTGATGACCGGACCACCGCCCAACTTAGGATGATTCGTAGGGTCGAATTTTTCGCTATAGTTAGGATGCCAGGCATGCGCATTATCGGCTGAAATCATGAAGGCACGCTCTACTGCCTGATAATAAGCCTCTTCTGTATGGCTCTGTGCCAGGGCGATGCGCTGGAGCATATATGAAAGGAATGGACTTCCTGCTCCCTGTTTGGTCTGAGACCCCGTCTCTTCATTATCGAAGATGGCGAGAACCTGGGTGGTATCATTGGCATCAGATGCAATCATCGCCTCTACACCAGCCCAGCACATAGACAGGTCGTCGAGTCTGCCTGAAGAGATAAACTCATCGTGTACACCGAAGGTGCAGGCTGGAGTGGCATCAGCCAGATAGAGATCGAAATCAAGAACATCCTCTTTCTGGATATTCAGTTCTTTGGTTATCACATTCATCAGGAGGTTACCCTTCTCCAGTTCATCATTGATGATGCCGAGGATAGGGAGCACATCCTTCTGCTTGCTCAACTTCACACCATCGTTCACCTGACGGTTGAAGTGGATAGCGAGATTGCTGATCTGCAGCAATGGGCGCTTCACATGAAGAAGGAGCGTCTGGGGATTCATCGCATTCTCGCCCTTCACGATAACTCTACCTGCCAAAGTGAGCGGACGGTCGAACCAGGTTGACATGATAGGACCACCATAAACCTCGGTATTCAGTTTTACGATACCGCCCTCGCAAAGCATCTCAGCATTTGGCTTGATGCGGAAGGTAGGCGAGTCGCAGTGGGCGCAGATCATGTGGAAACCGGCATCTGCCAAAGGCTTCTTTCCGATTTGGAAGGCGTAGATGGAAGAGTCGTTCTTGGTAACGAAGAACTTTTCGCCCGCTTCAATCTTGCCCAAAGGCTCCTGTGGGTTCATACGGCGGAACCCGTTCTTCTCCAATTTCTCGGAGATATTCTTTACTGCCAGGAAATTCACTGGCGATGCGTCTAGAAAGGATAATAATCTTTTGATCATAGTCTATATCTTTATATTAATATCTTGCAAAGATAATAGATTTTTTTCATTTTATCTCATTATTCTATTTGTTTTTCATTTTTTTGTATTATCTTTGTCCCCAAATAAGATCAATGAAAGAATTATGAAACGATATAAATCCTGCACTCTCATTATATTGCTGCTGTTGGCATCGGCTCTTCAGGCATATGCGCATATTTCCAGAAATATGTTCATGCTTTCCAATCTCAATACTGACATTGGTCTTTCCAGCCCTCGAGTTTATTCTATTGTCGAGGCAGAGGATGGTGCCATGTGGATAAGTACTAAGCGTGGAGTTGACCGATATAATGGGCAACAAGTAACCAATTATACTTTATACACAGAGATGCCGTATAGTGATGCTAGTGGTAGAAGTATTAAACTGACTAAGGATGCGCAACATCTGATTTACGCCTACGACAACAAGGGAAAGGTGTATATATATGATAAGAGGAAAGATACATTTGTTTTGAAATGTAATCTTCAGAAAATTTTAGGTGGAAGTATCGTGTTGAACGAACTGTTGGTAGACGAAAAGGGCAATTTCTGGTTAGCTATGGATAGAGGCATTTATTGCTTATCAGCAGCTACTGATGGAAAGGAGATAGTTCGGGAGACAGCTAAGGGTAGGTTTGTATTGAAAAATACCTATATTAATCATATCCAATTTATAGGTCAGAAACTCTTGATAGGAACATTTAAAGATGTTTATTGCTATTCGATGTCTGCCCGGAAGTTAGAAAAGAAGATTAGTGGCAGTTCTGTAGTATCCTCTTATCATGATATTGCGGGACATCGTATCTGGCTGGGTACTTTTCACGAAGGAGTTAAAGTAGTGGATGATCGTACTTGGAAGCTGATAAAATCTGCTGATTTCCAATCTTTGCAAAACATTCCTAAAATTCCAGTACGTTCAATTATTTTATATGATAAGCAGACTCTTCTGATGGCTGTAGATGGAGCTGGAATATATGCTTATGACAGTTCGAACAAACAAACCAGACTCTTGCTTGATACAGATGGACGTCCTGGTAATGTGCTGAATGGTAATGGCTTATATACCTTGTGCTGCGATCGTTTTGGCGATTTATGGACAGGCTCTTACTCGGGAGGAGTAGATTTGGCAATACCGATGAAACATACATTGGAATATATCACACATGAATATCTCAACAGTCAATCACTGATAGATAATTGTGTGAACGATGTTTTCCAAAGCCGTGATGGGAAAATATGGTATGCCACAGATAAAGGAGTAAGTGTCTATGATGCGCAGACTCGTCTTTGGCATCATGGATTATATAATAAGGTGGCGCTTACGATTTGTCAGACTGTAGACGGCAGAATTCTGGTTGGTACCTATGGTAATGGCGTATATCAGGTTCATGCTGATGGCACTAGTATGCCTGCTTATTCTGTGGAAACAGGAATGTTGAAGAGTGATTACGTATTCAGTCTTTTTACTGATAGCGATGGTAATATTTGGGTGGGATGTTTGGATGGAGATATGGCTTGTTTCCCTTCAGATAAATATAATTTGAATGGAACGGGAAAGTCGGTATTCTATCTGCCTGTCAACGAAGTGCAATGCATCACGGAATCACTGGATAAGCGTTTTATTGCTGTAGGAACTTCGCATGGAGGCTATTTGATTGATAAGCGCGAACCTTTGCATCCTCGTCGTTTCTTTTATCCTGAACAGTATCCCGGGAAAGACATTAATTTGTTTGTCAACAGTATGTCTTTTCAGGATTCCCGTCATATCTGGATTGGAACGGATGGAGGAGGACTCTATGATTATGATTTACTGGCAAAGAAGTTTAAGCGTTATACCAATCAGGACGCTTTGCCTTCTAATACAGTTTATGGACTTATAAGAGGTATTAATGGCAATTTGTGGATCAGTACGGATAAAGGATTGGCGTTCATGAAACAGGGGAAGATAGTAAACCTCAACATCTTTAAGGGAATGGAACGTGAGTATAACCGAATGTCTGTTGCGTGTACTTCAGATGGTAGGGTGCTTTTTGGCAGCAACGATGGAGTTGTCGCTTTGACTCCTATGTTTGCCAAAGGTTTGAATTATGCCGCTCCACTTCGTATTCATAGTGTTGAAGTTGAAGGTGTCGAACGTTCC
This sequence comes from Segatella copri, assembly GCA_021623045.1. Taxonomy (GTDB): domain Bacteria; phylum Bacteroidota; class Bacteroidia; order Bacteroidales; family Bacteroidaceae; genus Prevotella; species Prevotella copri_T. The sequence continues at coordinate 11,613 of JAJWJX010000057.1, forward strand.
GATTACTGGAATGAATGTCTCTTTGAAATGTTGAAGGAAGGCAAATTGAGTCTTAGCCATAATGAGAATACGCTGGTTGTTTCTTTCGAGAGTATCAATTATCAATACCAGTATGATATTCAATATCAATATTATTTGGAAGGATACGACCGTAATTGGAGTAAACCATCTTCTAATCAGTTGGCACGATTTGTAAATTTGCCTTCGGGCAGCTATGTGCTTCATGTAAAGGCTATCTGCAGAAGTAATGGTAGAGAATTGGGAGAAACAGCTTTGGAAATTCATATAGCCCAGCCTTGGTGGAATACCTGGTGGGCATGGATTATCTATCTCTGTATTTTTGCTGTCATCTTATATTTTGTCTGGCAGTATTACAAAGAGCGCTTACAGCGAAAGTATTATGATGAGAAAATCAATTTCTTCGTTAATACTGCCCATAACATACGTACTCCTTTGAGTCTCGTGTTGGCTCCTCTTGATAATCTGGCTAATGATTCCAGCTTGAGTGAGAAAAGCCGTGGATTCTTGGATATGGCGCATCGCAACGGCAACAAACTATTGAAGATGGTTACAGAATTGCTTGACTTCCAAAAGATAGAGCAGTCTGCCGAACAGGTTCGCCTGCAAGATATAGAATTGCCGATGCTTTTACGTGTGCAGTTGGAAAAGTTTGTATTGGCAGCTCAGGAGAAGCATATTCAACTGTGTATTGAAACGTGTCCGCAGCAACAGATTCATTCTGATGTCAAAATGATGGATCTGATATTGGAAAATCTTCTCTCGAATGCTATCAAATATACACCTCAAGGTGGAAAGGTTACGTTGTCGGCTTCTGTTGAAGGTAAGATGGCTATGATTCATGTTTGTGATACAGGTATAGGTATTCCAAAGGCCGAAATTAAGAGTATCTTCAAGACCTTCTTCAGGGCTTCTAATGCGATAAATTCTCAGGAAATGGGAAGTGGATTAGGACTGATGCTTACACGTAAGCTCGTAGAGAAATTGGGAGGAAAGCTTAGTTTCGTAAGTGAGGAAGGAAAGGGTACTACTTTCTGTGTGAAGATGCCATTAGGTCATGTAACAGATTCTTCTGTCCGGCTTGTTGGAGAAAAGAAAAATGTTGCAACTGAATCTTCTTTAGCTGAAGATAAGCATGATGAAACTTACCAGACTGTGTCTTCTGCGGTTCAGCAGGATGCTGATGTTTCAACGGATACACTTCTTTTTGTCGATGACAATGAAGATCTTCGCAAATATATCAGAATGACTTTTGGTGATTCTTATCAAGTAGTTGATGTGGAGAGTGCAGAGGCTGCCTTGAAATATTTGAAAGAGGGCGGGGTATGTGATATCGTTGTTTCAGATGTCATGATGCCGGGAATGCACGGAGACGAGTTCTGTCGCAGCATCAAGGAAAATAAGGAAACATCATGGCTGCCTGTTATCCTGCTGACTGCTAAGGCTGGTCGTGACTTTATGATAGAGGGACTCGGACTGGGTGCTGATGACTATATAGCCAAGCCATTCGATACTGCTATTCTTGCGAGCAAGGTTGCCAGTATTTTGAAGAATCGTCGCCGGTTGAGTCAGTATTATATGGACAGAAGCCTTGCTCTTGTTAGAGGAGAGGTTGCTTCTGAGTCTGCTTCTTCCGAGCAGATTGTGGGTTCTGATTCTTCCGATGAACACTTGGAACCTACTGGAACTTCTGAAGAGAAAAAGGATGATACTGTCTTGAATAAGCAAGGCCAGACATTCGAAAATGTGGCAGAAGCTGTTCTGGATCCACAAGACCAGGCTTTTGTAGATAAAGCTACCCGTTTGGTGTTGACTCATCTGAGCGACACAGACTTTAATATCGACCGACTCTGTAGAGAGATGGCGATGAGCAGAACGCTTTTCTATGGTAGGCTGAAGACTCTTACGGGGCAAAGTCCGCAGGATTTTATGCGTTTGATACGTCTGGAGCAGGCTGCAATCTTCCTGAAACAGGGGGATAGTGTGCTGGATGTATCTGTGAAAGCCGGTTTTGTAAATGTGAAGTACTTTAGTACTGTATTTAAAAAGCACTTTGGAGTTTCTCCAAGTAAGTATCTGTAAATTAGAGTTTTAAATTCAAAGAAAAGGTTTCTGTTTAAACGATATGTCTGAATTGAAACCTTTTTTGTTTGTTATCTAACCCTCTGAAAGTTCCTTTTCTTTATCTTTGCAACCAAATTCTGTTACGTAAGTCAAACAGTTATTTAAAAAACGAAACAATAACAATATAAACATAAAAATGAAAAGGAACTTTTTGAAATTTAGCCTCTTTTTAGTAGGCGTCTTCACATGTCTCTCATGCGAAGCAAGTACGTTGCACTCATCCAACGGTTCTGATGGCGTAGGCGAATCCATACCTACTGCCCAGCAATGGAATAAAGACGTTGTGGGATGGAATCTTGGCAATGAATTCGAGTGCTCAGCTCCTGGACAGGATGGTGAGTCGATGCAGATTGGCAACCCTGATGGTTCTATCCATGCAGAGACAGCCTGGGGCAATCCCGTTGTTACCAAGAAGATGATACAAGCCGTGAAGAAGGCAGGTTTCAATGCCATCCGTATTCCAATCCGTTGGCAGTGCCACATTACCAACGCTCAGGCGATGAGCATCGACAAGGCTTGGATTGCCCGTATCAAGGAGGTGGTGGGCTGGTGCCTTGACAATGGTTTGAAGGTTATCATCAATGTGCATCATGAAAAATGGCTCGAAGGTCGTCCTACTTATCAATATAAGGAAGAAAACTGCCAGAAGCTTGCGCTCCTCTGGATGAATATCGCCTCTGAGTTTGCCAATTATGACAGTCGCTTGGCTTTCGCCGGTACCAATGAGGTTCACATCAGGGACAACTGGGGCAAGCCTAGTGCCGAGAACCTCGAAGTGCAGAATGCTTACAATCAGATATTCGTGGATATGGTTCGTGCCACAGGCGGCAACAATGCCAAGCGCCACCTCATCTTACAGACTTACGTTTGTAACCCATGGTTTGGCATAGAGAATGGAGATTTCATCATTCCGAAGGATGCCGAAGGCAATGGCAACAACTATATGAGTGTGGAATTCCACTACTATCAGCCATGGAGCTACGCCGGCGATTGCACCTACGATTACTGGGGTGATGCCTACAAGGATGCTGGCAAGATACCTGCAGAAAACGAGAAGACGATGACGGATTTCTTCGACAAGGCGGTGAATACCTGGAGCAACAAAGGACTGGGTATCGTAATAGGAGAGTGGGGAGTAACCGATCACTATAAGTCAAACTCAGAGAAAGTGCATGAAAACATGACCTACTACTGTAAGTTCTTGACTACGGAGGCTCGCAAACGAGGCTTCTCTACTTTCGTTTGGGACAACAACCACTTCGGCAACGGCTCTGAGAAGTATGGCATCTTCGACCGTTTCAAGAGTATGAAGGTGAATGCTCCTTGGATTCTCGAAGGAATCTTTGGGAAAGAATAATGTTAAACTAAAAACAATAATATCAATTATGAGAAAGAAAACTATGTTTCTCGGCCTGCTCGGTGCAGGTTTGATGTGGATGCCTGCTTCTGCCATTCTCGCTGCCCAGATGAACAATGCTGCGATGAGCGTTCAGCAGAACCAAGGCATCAAGGGTACAGTGGTGGATGCCACTGGCGAAACCTTGATTGGCGCTAGCGTAAAGGTGGCTGGTACAACCAACGGTGCCGTTACCGATATAGATGGTAACTTTACGTTGAACTGCAAGCCTGGAGCAACGCTCGAAGTGAGCTATATCGGTTACAAGACGAAGACCGTGAAAGCTGCTAATGGCATGAAAATCACGATGCAAGAGGATGGTAAGGCCTTGAATGAGGTCGTTGTTACCGCCCTTGGTATCAAGCGCGACCGCAAGGCTTTGGGCTATGGCTTGGAGGAGGTTAAAGGTGAGGAACTCACCAAGGCGAAGGAAACCAACGTCATCAACTCTCTTTCAGGTAAGGTGGCTGGTCTCGTTGTGCAGAACACCGCTGGCGGTGCTTCTGGTTCTACCCGCGTGCTTCTTCGTGGTAATACAGAAATGGCAGGCAATAACCAGCCTCTTTACGTGGTGGATGGTGTGCCTTTGGATAATACCAACTTTGGCAGTGCTGGTGAAGCTGGTGGTTATGACCTCGGTGATGGTATCTCTGCCATCAATCCTGATGACATCGAGACGATGACCGTATTGAAAGGTCCTGCTGCCTCTGCCCTCTATGGTAGCCGTGCTTCCCATGGTGTTATCTTGATTACGACCAAGAAGGCGGAGAAGGATAGAATTTCCGTGGAGTACAATGGTTCTTATACTATCGATACTCAGTTGGCTAAATGGGATGACATCCAGGAGATATATGGTGCTGGCTACAATGGTGAGCTTCCTAATTCGAGCACTTCTGGTACCAATGCCAGTTGGGGACCTAAGGCCGATGACTTCATGTTCAAGTATTTCGATGGCGAGGAACGTCCATTCATGATGCATCCTAACAATGCTTCTGGTTTCTTCCGTACAGGTTTCACTACCCAGAACTCTGCCATCCTCTCAGTGAATTCCGGTAAGACGGGTATGCGTTTCTCTGTTACCGATATGCGCAACAAGGATATCTTGCCAAATACCAATATGAGTCGTGACAACTTCAACCTCCGTGTGAATACCTCAGCTGGTCCTGTTGACTTCGACTTCACCGCCAACTATACTCGTGAGAAGGTAAAGAACCGTCCTGCCCTTGGTGACTCTCAGAGCAACGTGGGTAAGAACCTCATGACCCTGGCGGGTACCTATGACCAGGCTTGGCTGAAGCACTATGAGGATGCCGACGGCAACTACTCCAACTGGAATGGCAACGACCAGTATAACAAGAATCCATACTGGGATCTCTATAAGAACAGCAATACATCCGACAAGGACGTGTTCCGTTTTACGGGTAAGGCCATCTGGAACATCAACAAGCACCTCAAGTTGCAGGGCACTATCGGTACCGATATCAACAGCATGAACTTCGAGGACTTCATTGCCAAGACAACTCCAGGAACTCCTGCCGGAAAGCTTACCGACCAAATCTTCAACAACCGCACACTTAACGCAGAGATACTCGCCCTCTACAACAACTCATGGGGCGACTTCGATGTCAACGCTACCGCTGGTGGTAACATCTTCAAGGTGAACAACAAGACCACTACTAACGTCGGTCTCAACCAGCAGATGAATGGCATCCAGAATATCATGAACTATCAGGAACAGAACACTCGTGAGAGCATGTACAAGAAACAGATCAGCTCTCTCTATGCCAGCGCAAGCCTTGGCTACAAGCATACTTACTATTTGGAGGGAACCCTCCGTGGCGATAAGTCGTCTACGCTCCCTACAAATAATAATACATACGTATATCCATCTGTATCGGGTAGTTTGGTTTTCTCTGAGTTTATCAAGAACAAGAAGTTCATCAATTATGGTAAGATTCGCGCATCTTGGGCAAAGGTAGGTAGCGATACCGATCCATACCTGTTGGCACTCAACTATACCACGGGCAAGTACAGCTACTCGGGTTATACCATCGGTATGATAGCCAACTCAACACAGCCGAACAAGGATTTGAAGCCTACAATGACAGGTTCTTACGAGGTAGGTTTGGAGATGAAGTTCCTTAACGGACGCTTGGGCTTGGATGCCACCTATTACAACCAGAACTCCAAGAACCAGATTTTGAGTTTGGCTTCAACCACCACCTCTGGCTATGCTTACCGCCTCATCAATGCCGGTGAGATTCAGAACCAGGGTGTCGAGATTGCCCTCAATGCCCGTGCCTTGCAGATCAAGGACTTCGCTTGGGACTTGGGTGTCAACTTCTCGAAGAATACCAACAAGGTGAAGTCGCTCGTAGATGGCATGGACTATTTTGAGCTTGCCAAGGCCACATGGTGCGGTGTATCAGTAGGTGCTCAGGTTGGCGAGAACTATGGAGCTATCCGTGGACACGACTTCCTCTACAACGACAAGGGACAGGTGGTTGTCGATGCAGCTACTGGTCTTCCAAAGATTGACCAGAAGGTCAAGACCATCGGTAACTCTACTTGGGACTGGACAGGTGGTTTCTACTCAACCTTCAGCTACAAGAACTTCCGCCTCTCTGCATCCTTCGATGTGAAGGTAGGTGCCGACATCTACTCTATGTCCATGCGTTCTGCATACCAGACAGGTAAGGCAAAGGGAACATTGGCAGGCCGTGAGGAGTGGTACACTTCCGAGGAGGCTCGCAAGGCTTCGGGTATGGACCTTGCCGCATGGCGTGAAGCAGGTAACTGCAAGGGATTTGTCGTAGAGGGTGTCATCGACAATGGCGACGGTACTTATCGCAAGAACGACATCGCCGTGAACCCTGAAGATTACTGGAAGCATGTGGCAAATGGCGTGCAGAGTGCCTTCGTTTACGACAATTCTTACGTGAAGTGTCGTGAGATTACTTTCGGCTATACCTTCCCAGAGAGCATCCTGGGCAAGTATGTCAAGGGCTTGACCGTATCCTTCGTGGCTCGTAACCCATTCATTGTTTGGAAGAACATTCCTAACATCGACCCAGACTCCAGCTACAACACCTCAGGTCTCGGTCTGGAATATGGTTCCCTGCCATCTCGCAAGAGTTATGGTTTGAATGTGAACGTGAAGTTCTAGTCTCGAAAAAATGAATCAATTTCTTTAGAAGAGTTCTAATATATAATAAGGTAAGAAAATGAACAATATAATCAAGAAATATATAGGTAAGAGCAGCCTGATGATGGCTTTCGCCCTGATGGCAACCGGCACTGCGATGACTTCTTGCTCTGATGATACCTTGAGCAACATCAATACCGACAAGACCAAGGTGAACGAGCTCGACCCTAACGCACAGTTGACAACAGCTTTGTTGCAGACTTACGGTGACTTCAGTCTGATGGATACCTACCGTAACTATATATCTGGTTTTCCACAGTATTTCGCTGGTGGTTGGAATGTAACCAATTACGCTGGTTCTAATTTCAGAGAAGATGATATGTCCCGTCGAGTTTGGGACCGCTATTATGAAATCAGTATCAAGAACCTTGTGGATGCCATCCACAATTCTGCTGACAAGGCAAACTTGAATGCGGCACTTCGTATCCACCGTGTCTATCTCACGGCAGTTTTGGCAGATACCTACGGTGACGTGCCTTGTTCGGAGGCAGGTCTGGGTTATATCTCAGGTATCTCCACCCCTAAGTATGATACCGTAGAGGAACTCTACAGCTGGTTCTTCGATGAACTTGACGCTTGCGAGAAGCAGCTTGGCACAGGTACCGACCACATTTCTGGTGATGTCACCAGCATGGGTGGTGATGTAGCTCAGTGGAAGAAGTATGCCAATGCACTCCGTATGCGCTATGCCATGCGCATTTCCGATGTTAATCCACAGAAGGCAAAGGAGGAGTTTGAGAAGGCTGTGGCTGCCGGTGCTATCGCCAGTGCAGCAGATGATGCTTATATCAAGTATGCTGATGCTCCATTTACCTATTATGATGGAGCCAACGATTACGATTTCCGTGCCAATGCCTTGGGAGAGATTCTCTATGGTCAGGATGCTACATCGCCTACCATGGTATGCTCTACCTTGTTCTATCAGTTGCAGAATACCAACGACCCTCGTCTCTATCGCATCTGCCGTCACTACTACAACATCAAGCGTAGTCAGGTGAAGCCAGATAAGGAGCAGAACATCGACTTGACCGATGATTTCCTGGCTTACTTCCAGAGCAAGAACCTCGGTGAGGAGCCTTGCAACCCTGGTGCAGCCTGGTACACAGACTGGATGAATCCAGCTACGTTGGATGACCTTCCTACTTTGAAGAAGTATGCAGAGATTGACGAGAACACTTATGCCAACTCTGATTATATAGCCCGAGCTAGTCGTCCTTGCCTGAATATCGACTTCGAGATGCCTTCTTGCCCTGGCGACTTGATGAGCTATGCTGAGGTAGAGTTCCTCAAGGCTGAGGCTGCAACCAAGGGTTGGAATGTAGGTGGTGGTGATGCAGAAAGTCACTACGAGGCTGGTGTTCGTGCCAGCATGGAGTTGCTCAACAACTATTATCTCACGTCCAACAAGATTTCTGAGGATGAGATCAATGAGTTCATTGCCAACAACAAGTTGGGTGACAATCCTAAGGAGACCATCAACACCCAGGCTTGGATTCTCCACATGATGAACCCTTCTGAGGGTTGGGCTAACATGCGCCGCTCTGACTATCCTGCCATCTTGAATCGTGATCTCTTGACCAAGAATGGTTTCACTTATACGGATCCTGATTGGTCAATGCCTGTCCGCTTGCAGTATCCTGAGTTGGAAGCTCAGTACAACAATGCCAACTACAAGGCTGCCATCGACCGCATGGGGGGTACCGACAACTGGCACAAGCGCCTCTGGTGGGACAAGGCTGATGTAAACCTTCAGCCAGACTTCAATCCTCCATTCGGAAAGGGATACAGTGAGTAGTGTTTAATGCTTAATGTTAAATGTTGAGTTTTATAGGACAATAAATAGAATAATTAATGATGAATAAGACAATGAAACAATATAAGGGAAAAGTCTTGAAGGCTATGATGATGCTCTTAGCCGTGGGTTTCGCACTGGCTGGTACATCTACCTTGTCTTCTTGCTCTTCTGACGATGATCCATATTTCACCGTCAGCGAAGATGACAATCCACGTATCTTGAACACCGACTTGGCTGATTCCAAGATAGACCGCAAGACTAATTATAAGTTGGAAATCAAGGTGACTCCAGTTCACTACACCACTGTGACATGGTTGCTCGACGGCACTCAGATTGCCGAAGGTAATACTATCGACCAGACTTTGCCTGTAGGTAATCATGAACTGAAGATTGTGGCAACCACCACCAAGGGCAAGAGCACATCCCGCACCTTGAACGTTACCGTAACTCCTGCTGCCGATGACCCAGCCTTGGGTACCAATGCCGTCGAGCTTTGGGTAGCTCCAGGTGCTGAGACCACTATCCATAAGTGCAAGAATCTCGGTACAGTTGCTAAAGTAATGGTAGGTGGCAAGGAAGCAGCCTTCGAGGTTCTCGAAGAGGGCACAGCCTTGAAGCTCACAGCTCCTACAGGTTTGGAGAATGGTGACTATGATATCACTTTGGTAGATGGTGAGGGCAACCAGTTCCCTAGCGGTACCATCAAGGTAACTACAGAGCCACGTCCATCTATGGAGAACACCCTCTGGGAAGGTGAGTTTGCCGTGACATGGAGTACACCATTCGATGCCTTGAAGGATACCTTCCTCTCAAAGGTGAAGGCTGGCACCATCCTCCGTGTCTATGTAGATGGAAATGGTCAGGGTACTGCTGCTACCTCTTGGTGGAACAACATCCTTACTGGTAAGGGCGACCCTGAGCGTGGCGACATCATGGTGAATGGACCTGCTAAATGGGAGTTTGAACTGACCGACTTGTCTATCCAGCTCTTGACAGAGCAGAATGGTCTCCTCCTCGTGGGTGACGGTTACACCGTAAAAAAAGTAACTATTGAATAATATATTGGAAAGTTTTCCGTTTTATCATAAAACGTCAAACCTTTGAATTTATGAAGAAAATATTATTATCTATTTCAATGTTGGCATTGGCTTATACAGCCAGTGCCAATGTTCCAGTTATCAAGAGCGACCCTAAGATAGAGGCTCAGGTAGAACAAACCCTGAAGAAACTCACCTTGGAGGAAAAGATAGGTCAGATGATGGAATTGGTGACCGACCTCTTTGGTGCCAACGACAAGAACGGTGTGTTCTATATCGACGAGCACAAGACCGATTCTATCCTTTCCCGCTATAAGATTGGCTCTATCCTCAACGCTCCAAATACCTGCGCTCCTACAGCCAAGCAGTGGGAGAAGTACATCGCGCAAATCCAGAAGATCTCGATGAAGCGCATCGGCATCCCTTGTGTCTTCGGTCTCGACCAGAACCATGGTTCTACTTATACACAGGGCGGAACCCTCTTCCCGCAGAACATCAATGTGGCTGCCACTTTCAATCGTGAGATTGCTCGCCGTTCGGCTGAGGCTACCGCTTATGAGACTCGTGCGGTGAGCGTGCCTTGGACTTACAGTCCTACCGTTGACCTCGGTCGTGATGCCCGTTGGCCTCGCATCTGGGAGAACTTTGGCGAGGATTGCTACCTCAGTTCTGAGATGGGCAAGGCGATGGTCTATGGTTTCCAGGGCGAGGACCCAAACAACATCGACCAGTATCACATTGCCACTTCAATGAAGCACTTCATGGGCTATGGTGTGCCTTGGACCGGTAAAGACCGTACGCCAGCCTATATCTCTCCTGTCGACTTGCGAGAGAAGCACTTCGCTCCTTTCCTGGCGGGTCTGCAGGCTGGAGCCTTGACCGTGATGGTGAATTCCGCTTCCGTCAACGGTATGCCGATGCATGCCAACAAGGACATTCTGACAGGATGGCTGAAGGAAGAGACAGAATGGGATGGTGTGCTCATCACCGACTGGGCAGACATCAACAATCTCTATACTCGTGAGATGGTGGCAAAGGACAAGAAGGATGCGCTCCGCATTGCCATCAATGCCGGTATCGACATGATTATGGAACCTTATTCTTGCGATGCTTGTGGCTACCTTATAGAATTGGTGAAGGAAGGTAAGATTCCGATGAGTCGCATCGACGATGCCTGTCGCCGTGTGCTTCGCATGAAGTACCGTCTCGACCTCTTCAAGAACCCAACCCAGAAACTGAAGAATTATCCTAAGTTTGGTGGTGAGGAGTTTGCCAAGCTCGCCTTGGAGGGAGCTACCGAGAGTATGGTGCTCCTGAAGAACGAGGGTAATATCCTTCCTTTGCAGCATGGCAAGAAGATTCTCCTTACGGGTCCTAATGCCAATCAGATGCGCTGCCTGGACGGTGGATGGAGCTATACCTGGCAGGGACATCGTGCCGATGAGTTTGCCGGCAAGTACAATACCATCTATGAGGCATTCTGTAATGAGTATGGCAAGGAGAATGTCATCTTGAACCAGGGTGTTACCTATAATGAGAAGGGAAAATACTGGGAGGAGAACGAACCTCAGATTCAGGGCGCAGTTGATGCAGCAAAGGATGCTGACATCATCGTGGCTTGCATTGGCGAGAACTCCTATACAGAGACTCCAGGCAACCTGACCGACCTTTGGCTTTCAGAGAACCAACGCAATCTCGTGAAGGAACTCGCCAAGACCGGTAAGCCTGTCGTTCTGGTATTGAATGAAGGTCGCCCTCGTCTCATTGCTGACATCGAACCATTGGCACAGGGCATCATCAACATCCTTATCCCTGGCAACATGGGCGGCGATGCCTTGGTAGGCTTGGTATCGGGCAAGTCAAACTTCAGTGGCAAGATGCCTTACACCTATCCTAAGGAAATCAATTCGCTCGCCAACTATGACTTCAAGAAGAGTGAGGAAGTGGGTACGATGGAAGGTGCTTACGACTACAATGCGAAGATTACCCAGCAGTGGGGCTTCGGATATGGTTTGAGCTACACCTCTTACAAATATAGCAACCTGAAGGTTTCTCAGTCTGATTTCCGCCACGGCGACATCATCAAGGTGAGCGTGGATGTGAAGAATACGGGAAAGGTGGTAGGCAAGGAGAGTGTCCTCCTGTTCAGCAGCGATCTCATCGCTAGTATGGTGCCTGATGGCCGTCGTCTCCGTGCCTTCGACAAGGTGGAACTTCAGCCTGGTGAGACCAAGACCATGACATTTGAATTAAAGGCAGACGATTTGGCCTTCGTAGGTTGGAATGGCAAATGGAGATTGGAGGAAGGCGACTTCAAGTTGATGATTGCCGACCAGAGTGCTGATATCCATTGCACTGATACTTATCAGTGGCCTACTGCCAACAGATAATGTATATTTAAGATGATTTAAAGAAAAGAGCGTGCCAATAGTGGTGCGCTCTTTTTGTTGTATGCTCGGCATGAGCTTATTCTAATGGGTGCAAGTCCCTAAC
>JAJWJX010000058.1:0-23623 GCA_021623045.1 Segatella copri
CAACTGACTCTTAATCAGTGGGTCTAGGGTTCGAATCCCTAAGGGTGTACAAAAAGAGCATTTCTTAACAGAGATGCTCTTTTTTGTTTTGTATTTCTCCCTACCATTTCATATCACCTTTAAATATTACTTTATATCTCTTTAAATATCACTATAAAAAAGTTGCAGCCATCCAAAGTTTACACCCAGACAACCGCAACCAATTTACCAATCAAAAATATCTAAAATCTTATCCCGCCATCATTACACAACTCTACTATCAACAGAAGAGCCAGTAAAGAACTGCCAGCACGGCTATCATAACAACAGCTACCATTGCTTTAATCATACAGGTAGCCACCTTCTTTAAGACAAACAGTCCTACAACAAGGACTACCAATGCCAGCGCATAATATCCAAAATCATTCATATCACATTATTATATATATAAACTACCAATCAGTATTCATCACCCTATTAACGATCATTCTTTAATGCCCTGCGGAATTCAGCCGGTATCGGAGTTTCAAATTCCATAGGCTGATGCGTTACGGGATGATAGAAACACAGCACATAGGCATGCAGGCACAAGCGCTGGCATGGATCATCACCATTACCATACTTGATATCACCACACACCGGATGCCCCATATCGGCTATATGAACACGAATCTGATTCTTACGGCCCGTTTCGAGTTTGAACTCCACCAGAGAATGAGCCGTTGTACGCTCTAATGTATGGAAATGGGTAACAGCATACTTGCCGCCATTATCCGTATCACTACTGTAAGTAATGTAGGCCTTGTTATCTTTCAGCCAATTAGCAACGGTACCTTCATCATCTTCCATCTCTCCGGAAACCAGAGCCACATATCTGCGGTCGTACACATTATGATGCCAATCATCCTCCAAAGCCAGTTCCGTCTGCTTATCCTTGGCATAAATCATCAAGCCCGAAGTATCACGGTCAAGTCGGTGTACTACATGCGCCTGGCAATTCTGGCGAGTCTTATGAAAATAATCATCAAGCACCGTTTTCACATTCAGAGTAGAATGACCGGCTGCCATACTCAATATACCGATGTTTTTCTCGACAACAATCAGATATCTGTCTTCATAAACAATCTTAAGGTATCTGCTTTTAAATACCTCCTGATTTTTCTTTGTCTTGCTCACACTCACCTTCATCCCCGGCTTCAGGGCATAATCAAACTGGGTAATGGTTTTGCCATTTACCTTGATTCCCCTACCCTGCAGAGTCTGCTTCACCTTGGTCTTGCTAGGTCCCTTCACATTCTCCATCAGCCATTCCAGCAACGGAGCAGGTTTTTCTACCTTGTAATGCTCATATTCATTTGGGTTTCCGTAGCCATAAGCATTATTGGTATGCTTATTAAAATTTCCTTTTCTATTTTGTTGTCTCATATTGTTATCGATATCATTTTCTTAACATGAAAAACACAGAATCAATGCTGCATTTTCTCCGTTTCAGCCTACAAAAGTAAGACTTTTCTGCAAAATAACAAAAAGCCACCATGATTTTAACTAAAAATTAGTAACTTTTGCCAATAAATCATTGTGTTTCAAATATTTTTTTGTAATTTTGCAGCTGAATAACAGAAATTGCAATGACGCAAAGAGAAGATAAAGAAAGAAACAAAACTGCCCGAGAATGTCTCGGAAAGTTTTTCTACGACCTTGCCAAGACATGTTTCTTGGTCATGGTTGCAGGTAATGCCGTCACGATATATGCAGATGGCGAATTAAAAATCTTCAATATTACCAGTATAATTATTGGTTTATTCCTTACTTGGCTTTTTGCATATATTGCTAATAAGGTATTAATAAAAAAATAAAATTATGGGAGAAGGTTTAACAATTATATTTTCCATTATATTGGTACCTGCACTGGGGTTTGCCATTTGGCTTCGTACTCCGCAGGGTGAGCGTTTCTTGAAAAGTCTAGACTAACAACTCGATTCTTTCAAGGCATTAATAGTAGTAAAAAAAAAAACAAAAATAAAAGTACAGAATAATAAAAAGGAATGATTACAGTACAAAATCTTGCGATCCAATTCGGAAAGAGAGTGCTTTACAAGGATGTAAACCTCAAGTTCACTCATGGTAATATTTATGGTATCATCGGTGCTAACGGTGCCGGAAAATCTACTTTCCTCCGCGCTATCAGCGGCGACCTTGAACCAAACAAGGGTACAGTAGAAATGGGACCAGGCGAGCGACTTTCTGTCTTGGAACAGGACCACTTCAAATATGACGATTTCCGCGTGATGGATACCGTTCTGATGGGCCATCAGCCATTATGGGAAAACATGAAGGAGCGCGAGCGCCTCTATGCTAAGCCAGAGATGACAGAAGAAGATGGTAACCTCGCTGCTGAGCTGGAGCTCAAGTTTGCAGAAATGAATGGTTGGGAGGCTGAAAGCAATGCCGCACAACTTCTGCAGAACCTCGGCGTAAAGGAAGACCGCCACGACAAACTCGTTGGAGAACTTTCAAATACAGAGAAGGTGCGCGTCATGTTGGCTAAGGCACTCTTCGGCAACCCAGACAACCTCCTTCTCGATGAGCCTACCAACGACCTCGACCTCGACACAGTTGAGTGGTTGGAAGACTATCTCAGCAACATTGAACAGACCGTACTCGTAGTATCTCACGACCGTCACTTCCTCGATGCAGTAAGTACCCAGACCGTAGATATCGACTTCGGTAAGATTACGATGTTTGCAGGTAACTACTCTTTCTGGTACGAGAGTTCTCAGTTGGCTCTCCGCCAGGCTCAGAACCAGAAGATGAAGGCTGAAGAGAAGAAGAAGCAGTTGGAAGAATTCATCCGCCGATTCTCAGCTAACGTTGCTAAGAGTAAACAGACTACATCCCGCAAGAAGATGCTGGAGAAACTGAACGTCGAAGAAATCCGTCCTTCAAGCCGTAAATACCCAGGCATCATCTTCCAGATGGACCGTGAGCCAGGTAACCAGATTCTGGAGGTAGAGGGATTGAAAGCATGCGACGAAGACGGAACAGTGCTCTTCGACAATGTAAACTTCAACATAGAAAAGGGCGAGAAGGTAGTATTCCTCTCTCACAACCCTAAAGCGATGACCGCACTCTTCGAAATCATCAACGGCAACCGAAAGGCTGACGCAGGTGACTACAAGTGGGGTGTTACTATCACAACAGCTTATCTCCCACTCGATAATACAGAATTCTTCCAGAGCGACAAGAACCTGGTAGACTGGTTGAGCCAGTATGGTCCAGGAAACGAGGTTGCCATGAAGGGCTACCTCGGAAGAATGCTCTTCAGCGGCGAAGAAGTACTGAAGAAGGTAAATGTCCTCTCCGGAGGTGAGAAGATGAGATGTATGATTGCACGCATGCAGTTGCAGAACGCCAACTGCCTGATTCTTGATACACCAACCAACCACTTGGACCTGGAGAGTATCCAGGCATTCAACAACAACCTGGTAGGTTTCAAGGGCAATATCCTCTTCTCTAGCCACGACCACGAATTCATCAACACCGTGGCAAACCGCATCATCGAGCTCACTCCATCAGGCACCATCGACAAGCTCATGTCTTATGATGAGTATATCTACGATGAAGCTATCAAGGAGCAGAAGGCTAAGATGTACGGATTCTAAACAGAAAGTTATTCTGCTGTTTTAAACAGCAACCACAAATTATCTTATAATTTAATTGTGCCAATTCGATGAGAATCGGGTTGGCACACTTTTTGTCAAACAACCAATAACAAGAATTATCATGTTTAAAAAATTTAAGACTATGTCAAAAGAAAAAGAAATCAATATAGAGGACGGAAACGTTCAGGAGACTGTTCAGAACGAAAATAATGAGCAGACAACTCAAAATGAAAATACTGAGGAAAATCAGAATACTGACAACAAGGCAGAAGAAGGTGACAACAATACAGACGCTGCTGACAAGAAGGCAGAAGAGATTGATCCTTTAACAAAAGCACAGCAAGAGGTAGAGGAACTCAAGAAACAGTTGCTCTATAAGACTGCTGAGTTTGAGAATTACCGCAAGCGTACCCTCAAAGAGAAAGCAGAACTGATTTTGAATGGCGGCGAGAAGACTGTAGCTGCTATTCTGCCTGTTCTCGACGACTTTGAGCGTGCCATCGCTGACAAGAGCGAAGACCCTAAGGCTATCAAGGAAGGTGTCCAGATGATTTTCAACAAGTTCGTAAAGACACTCGAAGGTCTTGGCGTAAAGAAGATTGAAACCAACGACAAGGATTTCGATGTAGATTTCCACGAGGCTATTGCTATGGTTCCGGGAATGGGCGATGACAAGAAGGGAAAGATCATTGACTGCGTCCAGACTGGTTATACGATGAACGACAAGGTGATTCGCCATGCCAAGGTAGCTGTAGGTCAGTAAGAAAGAAATATCAAGAATTATTTTTCAAAATCCAGAACATTCTATTAGAATTCTGTAAGAAAATTCAATATTTGAAATAAGCAAATGGCTAAGAGAGACTATTATGAGGTGCTGGGCGTAGACAAGTCGGCATCAGAAGACGAAATAAAGAAGGCGTATCGAAAGATAGCCATCAAGTATCATCCAGACCGCAACCCTGGCAACAAAGAGGCGGAAGAGAAATTCAAGGAAGCTGCCGAAGCTTACGAAGTTCTCCACGATGCCCAGAAGCGCCAGCAGTATGACCAGTTTGGTTTCGACGGCCCACAAGGTGGATTCGGCGGATTCGGCGGTGGTGCCAGCATGGACATGAACGACATCTTCTCTATGTTTGGAGATATCTTTGGCGGACACGGCGGTTTCAGCGGCTTTGGTGGCGGCGGATTCGGTGGCGGCTCACAGAAGCGGGTTTACCAGGGTGGCGACCTTCGCGTAAGAGTAAAACTGACTCTCCAAGAGGCAGCAACAGGTGTTACCAAGCGCTTCAAGATCCGCAAGGATGTAACTTGCTCTGCATGTCACGGAACAGGTTGCGAAGGTGGTGCCCAGCCAGAAACATGTCCGGAATGTCATGGAAGCGGCTATGTCTTAAAAACGGTGCGCAGTATGTTCGGCATGATGCAAACTCAGGCTGCATGTACAAAGTGTGGCGGTGAGGGAACTATCATCAAGAACAAATGTAAAGAATGCGGTGGCGACGGAATCGTGAAGGGCGAGGAACTCGTAGAAATCAATATTCCTGCAGGTGTCGACAACGATATGGTTGTTACCGTTGAAGGAAAGGGTAACCAAGGCAAGCACAATGGTCTCTACGGAAACCTACAGGTACTGGTAAGCGTAGAAAAGAACGATGATTTCGAGCGTGTTGGTCAGGACTTATACCATAATCTAGTCCTTGATTTTGCAACTGCCACTTTGGGTGGCGAGGTAGAAGTCCCTACCTTGGATGGTAAGACGAAGATCAAAATAGAACCAGGCACACAACCTGGCAAACAGATTCGTTTGCGTGGCAAAGGTATGCCGGCTATTAAGGGATATGGTTATGGCCGTGGTGATATTATCGTCAATATTACCGTTTTCATCCCTACCTCTCTGACCAAAGAAGAAAAGGATCTTGTTGTGAAATTCAAGGAATGCGATAATTTCAAAGCAGATAATGCAGAGAAGAAATCTCTCTTTGAAAGCTTCAAGAACCTCTTCAGAAAATAAACTATAAAGAGCAATCCCCGAAGAGGGCGAACTATCTTCGAAAGAACGGTTCGCTCTTTTCGGGGATTATCTGTATATATAATAAGGTATAACATGAATTATCAAGAAACAGTTGAATATCTTTTCACCAGCACGCCGGTTTTTGAAAAGATTGGAGCCAAGGCATACAAACCTGGGCTTGACACGATGTATAAAATGGATGAACACTTCGGACATCCTCATAACCAATATAAATGTATCCACATTGCAGGAACCAACGGAAAAGGTTCATCATCCCATACCCTTGCTGCAATCCTGCAGAGCCAGGGCTATAAGGTCGGCCTGTTCACATCTCCACATCTTGTAGATTTCAGAGAACGCATTCGCGTAAATGGTGAGATGGTAAGCGAAGAGTATGTCATCGACTTTGTAGAAAACAACCGGAAATTCTTCGAACCGCTACACCCTTCGTTCTTTGAACTGACCACCATGATGGCATTTCAGTATTTTGCAGAACAAAAGGTAGACTTTGCCGTCATCGAAGTTGGATTGGGAGGAAGACTGGATAGTACCAACATCATCACTCCTATCCTATCCGTTATCACGAACATCAGTTTTGACCACACCCAATTCCTCGGGAATACACTCGGCGCGATTGCAGGCGAAAAGGCGGGTATCATCAAGCCACAGATTCCTGTCGTTATTGGCGAATGGAACGAAGAGACCCAACCTGTGTTCATCAAGAAAGCCCATGAGCAGAATTCTCCTATCCATTTTGCACATGCAACTGACGCAGACATGAACTTCGAACTGAAAGGCAACTATCAGAAAAAGAACTTCTGCACCATATCCACAGCCGTAGAATGCCTGAAGGAAGAAGGAATAGAAATAAAAGATGAAAGCATAAAGAACGGCTTCGAACATGTATGCGAGCTGACAGGCTTACGTGGCAGATGGGAAAAACTCAACGAGCACCCTCTCACCATCTGTGATACAGGACATAACCTTGCCGGATGGGAGTATCTGGAACCTCAGATTGCATCCGTCACAGCCGATATGAAACATATTGTCTTCGGAATGGTTGATGACAAAGATGTAGAGCATGTAATGGGACTATTAGAAAAGTTGCCAAAAGAAAGCACGATTTTCTATTGGACGCAGCCATCAACCAAAAGAGCGATTCCTGTAGACAAATTATACGGATACGCACAAAAGCACGGCTTAAACGGAACATGCTATCAAACTATTGCACAGGCATTTAACAAAGCAAGAGCAAACGCAAAAAAAGATGATTTTATCTTTATTGGCGGATCAAGTTACGTCGTTGCCGATTTGCTATCAGAATCATTTTAGGATTTTTTAAATCAAAAAGTTCATAAAATATTTGTAATACTCATTTTTTTTTAGTTACTTTGCAGTACATTACTTAAACCAAAGTAAGGTAACTAAAAAAAGTGAGATATTATGAATACAGAACCAGCAAATAAGTGTGGTTTGAAAAGAGAAGATTTTCAGACCACAGTGAATGGCAAGAAGACTGATCTCTTCGTGTTAAGAAACAAGCAAGGCAACGAAGTTGCAGTGACTAACTATGGTGGAGCAGTCGTAGCCATCATGATGCCTGACAAGGATGGCAACTATGCCAACCTCATCCAAGGCCATGACAACATACAGGACGTCATCAACTCACCAGAGCCATTCTTGAGTGTGCTCATCGGTCGTTATGGCAACCGTATTAAAGAAGGCAAGTTCATACTTCACGGCAAGGAGTATCACTTGGCATGCAACGATGGTCCCAACCACCTGCATGGTGGACCTACAGGTTTCCACACCAAAGTTTGGGATGCAACCCGCATGAGTGATAGCGCTGTCGTGTTGAAATATACGAGCCCTTATGGTGAAGAAGGCTTCACTGGTGAGTTGACAGTTTGGGTAGCTTACACATTGACCGACGACAATGAGTTCGTTATCAAGTATCAGGCTACAACCAACAAGACAACCATCTGCAACCTGACACATCACGCTTTCTTCTCAATCCAGGGTATTGCTAATCCTACCCCAACAGTTGACAATATCATCTGTGAGGTAAACGCAAACTACTATCTCCCTATTGATAAGTATTCTATCCCTACAGGTGAGATTTTGAAGGTTGAGGGCACACCATTCGATTTCCGTACACCAAAGCCAATTGGTCAGGACATCAATGCAGACAACGAGCAGATCAAGAATGGTCAGGGCTATGACCACAACTATGTATTGAACAAGACAGAAGAAGGTGAGTTGAGTTTCGCTGCCCGTATAAAAGACCCTGTAAGCTGCCGTACCATGGAGGTTTATACCACAGAACCAGGTTTGCAGATGTACACAGGTAATTTCCTTGCAGGTATCTCAGGACAGTTTGGTGCAACATTCCCACGTCGCAGTGCAGTCTGCTTCGAGGCACAGAAGTTCCCAGACACTCCAAATCACACCTATTTCCCAAGTTGCAGATTAAATCCGGGTGAAACATACACCCAGAAGACAATCTATAAGTTTGGAATTGACAAATAAATCAGAATAAATCATGGAGCAGGTACTCTCTAAACAGCACTTGCTCCATTTTCGCGCTTGAATGACAAAACTCATCCAGCGCGACAACAATCTTAAAGAGAAGTCTTAACGTCTCTATAGAAGAAACAACCTCTTAGAAGAAAAGAGTAGCAACCTCTTTACAATAAAAGAGAATCAATAACCTCTTCAAAAAGAGTATAAACAAGCTTTTCGCAAATAATAATAACAAATAACAATATCAACTATCAAAAAAAATGGAAAACCAAAGTAAAAATGGCAATATCATCGCTATTATCACGATGATGTTCCTCTACGCCATGATTTCGTTCGTAACGAATTTGGCTGCTCCTATCGGAGTTATTTGGAAAAATGTATTCGCTGACAGCGGAAGTGCTAACATGATCGGTATGTTGGGTAACGCCATGAACTTCTTGGCTTACCTCTTCATGGGTATCCCTGCAGGTAAGTTGCTCACCAAGATCGGTTACAAGAAGACAGCCCTCACCGGTATCGCTACCGGATTCGTAGGCGTGCTCATCCAGTTCCTTTCAGGTAAGTTCGGTGCCGACATCTCAGGCTTCGCCGTTTACCTCTTCGGTGCGTTCATCTCAGGTTTCGCAGTATGTATTTTGAATACTGTTGTTAACCCAATGTTGAACCTCATCGGTGGTGGTGGTAACCGCGGTAACCAGTTGAACCTCATCGGTGGTACATTGAACAGTTTATCCGGAACTTTAACCCCAATGCTCGTAGGTGCCCTTATCGGTACTGTTACTGCTAATACCAAAATGGTAGATGTGAATCTCGTGCTTTACATTGCCCTTGCCGTATTCGCAGCAGCATTCGTTATCTTGAACTTCATCCCTATCCAGGATCCAGAGATGGGTAAGACTACAGACAAGACTGTATTCGAGCATTCACCATGGGCTTTCCGCCACTTCAACCTCGGCGTTATCGCAATCTTCGTTTATGTAGGTGTTGAGGTAGGCATTCCTGGAACATTGAACTTCTACATTTCTGATACAACAGCAAATGGTGGTGGTTTCATCAATGGTACAGCCTTGGCAAATGCAGCAGCTATCGGTGGTTTCGTAGCAGGTACATACTGGCTCCTGATGCTGGTTGGTCGTCTTTGCTCCAGTTTTATTGCTGACAAGGTATCTAGCCGCATGATGATGATGATTGCCAATGGTGCAGGTATGATCTTTATCGTCCTCGCCGTACTTCTCGGCAAGTCAACAACAGTAGAAATGCCTGTATTTACAGGTACATCATTCCAGATGGTAACAGTGCCTATCGCTGCCATGTTCCTGGTACTCTGCGGTCTCTGCACTTCTATCATGTGGTCTTCTATCTTCAACCTTGCTACCGAGGGTCTTGGCAAGTATACAGCCCAGGCTTCAGGTATCTTCATGATGATGGTAGTAGGTGGCGGATTGATGCCATTGGTACAAAACTTCATCGCAGACAACGCTGGCTATATGGCTAGTTACATTGTGCCTCTCATCTGTATGGCATACATGTTCTTCTATGCTGTAGCTGGTTGCAAGAACATCAACAAGGATATTCCTGTTGATTAATAACACGAAATAAATTAGCCCTAAGGCATATATAGTCTTAGGGCTAAATCATATAATCAAATCTTTAGTAACAACACAACAAAAACTTAACTAATTATGGATATTGAAAAAGTAAGAAGCCGATTCATCAAGCATTTCGATGGTAAAACAGGTAACATCTACATGTCACCAGGTCGTATTAACTTGATTGGTGAGCATACCGATTATAATGGTGGATTTGTTTTCCCAGGTGCAGTAGATAAGGGTATCATGGCAGAAATCCGTCCTAACGGAACAGATACCGTCATGCTCTACTCTATCGACTTGAAGGACCGTGTAGAATTCAAGGTTAATGATCCTGAAGGTCCTCGCGCTTCATGGGCACGTTACATCTATGGTGTTTGCCAGGAGATGAAGGCATTGGGCGTTGACGTAAAGGGTTTCAATGCAGCATTCTATGGTGATGTGCCTCTCGGTGCTGGTATGTCTTCATCTGCTGCTCTTGAAAGCTGTTTTGCTTTTGCTTTGAACGACCTTTTCGGTGACAACAAGGTTTCTAAATGGGATCTCGTTCTCGCAGGCCAGGCTACTGAGCACAAGTATGTAGGTGTTAACTGCGGTATCATGGACCAGTTTGCTTCTGTTTTCGGCAAGGAAGGTAAGTTGATGCGCCTCGATTGCAACAGCCGCGAATTTGAATACTTCCCATTCGAGCCTAAGGGCTATAAACTCTGCCTGGTAAACTCTAAGGTAAAGCACGAGTTGGCAGGTTCTCCATACAACGACCGCCGCAACTCTTGCGAAAATGTTGTTAAGCACATTGCAGCAAAGCACCCAGAAGCTAAGTTCGAAACTCTCCGTGATTGCACATGGGAACAGTTGGAAGAGGTTCGCTCTGAGGTAGGCGAAGAGGATTACAGCCGCGCTCACTTCGTATTGGGCGAGAAGGACCGCGTATTGGCAGTCTGCGATGCTCTTGAGAAAGGCGACTACGAGACAGTAGGTCAGAAGATGTACGAGACTCACCACGGCTTGAGCAAGGAATACGAGGTAAGCTGCGAGGAACTCGACTTCTTAAACGATGTTGCTAAGGAGAACGGTGTTACTGGTAGCCGTATCATGGGAGGTGGCTTCGGTGGCTGCACCATCAACCTGGTAAAGGACGATATCTACGACAAGTTCGTTGAGGACGTTACAGCTAAGTTCACAGCTAAATATGGTCATGCTCCAGAGATTTACCCTGTAATCATCTCTGAGGGTTCTCACAAGGTTTGCTAATATATACATTATATATAATATAAGGAACTGCAGTTAGTATTTGCTAACTGCAGTTTTTTTGTTCCAAATAAGACAAAAACAGGCGTTTTCATACAAATAGTGTTAAAAAGACACTTTAGAAGGAAAAAAGTTAGGGAAAACGCTTGCAGATTCGAAATAAAATTGTAATTTTACACCCAAAATGAATAGACAATAAAAAACAGCCTAAAAATGAGTACATTTAAGACCCTATTTATGGGAGTTGGTTTTGCGGCTATCGCTACCCTCTCAGCTTGTTCATCAAGCAGCAATGTAAGTCTCACACAATCTGGTTTGAATCCAGCAGATTTCGATTCAACAGTATTGGGCAAGAAGACTGAGTTAGTAACTCTCAAGAATGCTAACGGCATGGAAGTTTGCCTCACCAATTATGGTGGACGTGTCGTTTCCATTTCCGTTCCAAACAAGGACGGAAAGCCAACAGATGTGGTTCTTGGTTACGATAATATCCATCAGTATGCTGACACCCTTAACTCTCCTTCAGATTATGGTTCTTCTGTAGGACGTTATGCCAACCGTATCAAGGATGCTAAACTTTCACTTGCTGGTTCAACATACCAGTTGAAGGCAAATGATAATGGCAACTGCCTGCATGGTGGTGGTGCTACAGGATGGTTGAACCAGGTTTACGACATTACAGAGAAGAACGACTCATCCGTTACCTTCACTATCAATGCGAAGGATGGCGAGAATGGTTTCCCTGGCAACGTAACAGCAACAGCTAAATATACAGTCAAGAGTGACAACACACTCGACATCGAGTTTGGCGCTACAACAGACAAAGAGACCGTTGTCAATATGACCAACCACAGTTACTTCAACTTGAATGGCGATCCATCTAAGGAAGGTTTCGATCAGGTAATGTATATCAATGCAGATAAGTTCACTCCTGCAGATTCACTTTACATCCCAACTGGTGAAATCAAGAGTGTCGATGGAACCCCTATGGATTTCCGTAAACCTGCAGAAATCGGCAAGAAGGTTGATTATAAGTTTGATCAGATTAAGAATGCCACAGGTTACGACCACAACTGGTGTTTGAACACATATAAGAATGGTAAGGGCGATGACAAAACAGTTTGCGCAAGCCTCTACTCACCAAAAAGCGGTATCCTTCTTGAAGTATTTACCAACGAGCCAGGCATTCAGGTTTACACCGGTAACTTCCAAGGCACAGGTATTGCCTGCAAGCATGGCATCAAGTATCCTAAACACGTAAGCGTTTGCTTCGAGAGCCAGAAATATCCTGATTCTCCAACCAAGATTGCTCAGGGCGTAAAGGATTGGACAGATGCCACATTGAAGCCAGGAGAGAAATACTATTCTCACCTCGCTTACAAATTCAGCGTTAAAAAGTAAGCGTAAGTTAGTTTAAAAGTTAGCGAACCGGCGGATAAAGTCCGCCGGAACAGCTAACATCCAACAAGAAGTTTTCGCAATGACAAAAAAACGAAATGTGCTGGATAAGAAACTAACATAATAAGCATCCAATAAAAGAAAAGAATAAACAAATAATAATAAACAAACAATCTTATAGTAATTATGAATTGGAATTCAACAGAATTCGTATGGCTTGATTGGGCTATACTCGCCATTGGAGTTATCGGCGTAATTTGGGCTGTCTGGCACGCAATCGTGAAAGACAGAAAGGCTCAGAAAGGTGAAGACTCTTCAGCCTACCTCTTCGGTAAGGGTGAGCCATGGTATGTAATCGGTATGGCTATTTTTGCTGCCAACATTGGTTCTGAGCACCTCGTTGGTTTGGCTGGTACAGGTGCCAAGAGTGGTGTCGGTATGGCACACTGGGAGATGCAGGGTTGGATGATCCTCATCTTGGGTTGGCTGTTCGTACCTTTCTACCAGTTGCTCATCAACAAGATGGGTAAGATCATCACCATGCCAGACTTCCTGAAGTTCCGCTATACCCAGCGCACAGGTTCATGGCTCTCTATCATCACCCTCGTAGCTTACATCCTTACTAAGGTGAGCGTTACAGCTCTTACAGGTGGTATCTTCTTCGAGTATCTCTGGGGCTTGAACTTCTGGGCAGGTGCTATCGGCTTGATTATCCTCACCACCATCTTCACCGTATTCGGTGGTATGAAGGGCGTGATGACATTGTCAACCATCCAGACTCCTATCCTCGTCATCGGTTCTTTCCTCGTACTCTTCCTCGGTCTCTCTACCCTCGGCGGTGGCAGCATCTCTGCCGGTTGGGCCGACATGATGGATTACTGCGGCAAGTTGAACAACGGCTACGGTACAACTCACATGTTCCACTGGGAGGCAGGTGACTCTATGTATCAGGAGTATCCTGGTTTCGTAGTATTCATCGGTGCAACCATCATCGGTTTCTGGTACTGGTGTACAGACCAGCACATCGTTCAGCGTGTATTGGGTCAGGTTCCTGGCGAGAGCAACGTAGAGGTTATGAAGCGTGCCCGCCGCGGTACTATCGCAGCCGGTTTCTTCAAGGTACTCCCTTGCTTCATGTTCCTCATTCCAGGTATGATTGCAGCAGCCTTGGCTCAGAAGGGTGCCATCCAGATGAACGAGACTGATGCAGCCTTCGCCATCATGGTAAAGACCGTACTTCCTGCAGGTATCAAGGGTATCGTAACCATCGGTTTCATCTGCGCACTCGTTGCTTCATTGGCAGCATTCTTCAATAGCTGCGCTACCCTCTTCACCGAGGACTTCTACAAGCCATTGAAGAAGGGCATGTCTGAGGCTCACTACGTACTCGTTGGCCGTATCGCTACCGTAGTAGTTGTAGTTCTCGGTTTCGCATGGTTGCCAATCATGATGAAGATGGATACATTGTACAACTATCTCCAGGGTATCCAGTCACTTCTGGCTCCAGCCATGGTAGCCGTATTTGCAATGGGTATCTTCTTCAAGAAGATTACTCCAAAGGCAGGTGAATACACCATGATTACAGGTTTCCTCATCGGTATGCTCCGCCTCGTTACCAACGTTATTACTGACACAGGTAAGGCAACAATGGATGGTGCATTCTGGGATTACACCGCATGGTTCTGGCAGACCAACTGGCTCGTATTCGAGTGCTGGTTGCTCGTATTCCTCATCATCTTCATGGTAGTAGTAAGCTGCTTCACTCCAGCTCCAAGCAAGGAGCAGGTAGAGGCAATCACCTTCACATCAGACTTCAAGAAGTCTATCCGTGAGAGTTGGGGTGCCTTCGATATTATCGGTACCCTCGTAGTAATCGGCCTCTGCGCAGCATTCTACGCATACTTCTGGTAAAATATTATTCACGTCAGGAGTAAGAAGTGAGGAGTCTGGAATTTTCTCAAAGATCAGACAAAACTGTTTCTGTTGAAAAAATCCGCGATCCTTTCTTCTCCTTCTTACTCCTTGATTTTCCTCTCGAGCCTGCTCTATGAAGAGCAAGCAAAAGAACACAACTATACATACATTGAATCATTACATCAAAACAGCAGAAAGACCATGACCCAGTTTTATAATGAATACTCCAAAGTATTAGTATCCGTCGATTGTATCATTTTCGGTTTCGACGGTAGTAACCTCCAGGTACTGATAGGCAAACGCAAGATGGACCCGGGAAGAGGCGAATGGTCACTCTATGGTGGTTTCGTTGGCGCAACAGAAAATCTCGAAGATGCAGCCAACAGAGTCATCCTGGAACTTACTGGAATGAAAAACCTCTATATAAGACAAGTAGGAGCTTTCGGCCGCATCGACCGTGACCCGGGTGAGCGAGTTATCTCTATCGCCTATTGCGCTCTCATCAATGTGAAAGATTATGATGACAGCCTCCGTGTAGAACACGGATTGGAATGGGTAAGTCTGAATGAACTTCCAGAACTTTACTCAGACCACAAACTCATGATCCGCAACGCTATCGCACAGATACGCCGCCGCATCAATCATGAACCATTAAGCTTCAAACTCCTCCCAGACCTCTTTACGCTGACACAGCTTCAGCACGTATTCGAGGCAGTAATAGGCGAAGAGATTGATAAGCGCAACTTCCGCAAACGCGTGAAGGATATCGACTTCATCGAGAAAACAGAACTCATCGATAAAGTCAACTCGAAACGAGGCGCCGCCCTCTACCGCTTCAACAAGAAAGCATACGAGGAAGACCCATCGTTCAACTTGAAATAGAATAAACAACTTAAAACAAAAGATATTATGTTAGAAGAATTAAAAGAAAAAGTGTTCAAGGCAAACCTTGATCTCGTTAAGCACAACCTCGTGCTCTTTACATGGGGTAATGTGAGTGGCATCGACCGCGAGAAAGGTCTGGTTGTCATCAAACCATCAGGCGTCGATTATGACACCATGAAGGCTAGCGACATGGTAGTGGTAGACTTGGAAACAGGTAAGGTAGTAGAAGGCGATCTGAATCCATCATCTGATACTCCAACCCACTTGGTTCTCTACCGCGCATTCCCAGAGTTGGGTGGCGTAGTTCATACTCACTCTACTTATGCTACCGCTTGGGCACAGGCTGGCTTGGACATCCCTAACATTGGTACAACTCATGCTGATTACTTCCACGATTGCATCCCTTGCACTGATGCGATGACCGAGGATATGATGGCAGAATATGAGCACAACACAGGTGTTGTCATCGTTGACCGTTTCAAGAAAGACAATATCAATCCGGTTCATACTCCAGGCGTATTGGTTAAGAACCATGGTCCTTTCACATGGGGTAAGGATGCAGACCAGGCTGTTTATCACGCAGTAGTAGCTGAACAGGTGGCAAAGATGGCTTTCATCTCATTCTCTGTGAATCCAAACACCACCATGAACCCATTGCTCGTAGAGAAGCACTTCAACCGCAAGCACGGTCCTAACGCTTACTACGGACAGAAAAAGCACTAATCAACAGTGCTTCAAATAAAGATAATAAATCACATAACAATAACAATTAATACAACAAACAATCATGATTAAAGCATTTGAAAATTTAGAGGTATGGTTTGTAACTGGTGCACAGCTTCTTTACGGAGGTGAAACAGTTAAAATAGTAGATGGTCACTCAAAAGACATGGTAGACGGTCTGAACAACAGTGGCATCATCCCAATCAAGGTAGTTTACAAGGGCACAGCTAACTCTTCTGCAGAAGTAGAGGCTGTCATGAAGGCTGCCAACAACGACGAGAAGTGCGTAGGTATCATCACATGGATGCACACCTTCTCTCCAGCTAAGATGTGGATCAAGGGCTTGCAGGCTCTCGAGAAGCCTCTCCTCCACTTCCACACTCAGTACAACGCAGAACTCCCTTGGGATTCTATCGATATGGACTTCATGAACCTCAACCAGTCAGCTCACGGCGACATCGAGTTCGGTCACATCTGCACCCGTATGCGCATCCCTAGAAAGGTAGTTGTAGGTTACTGGAAGAGCGAAGAGGCTCAGAAGCAGATTGCAACTTGGGCTCGCGTAGCTGCCGGTGTTGCTGATGCTCACAACGTACGCTGCCTCATGTTCGGTATGAACATGAACAACGTAGCCGTAACAGATGGCGACCGTGTAGAGTTCGAACAGCGTTTGGGTTACCATGTAGATTACTACCCAGTATCTTCACTCATGGAGTACTACAAGAAGGTAACTGATGCAGAGGCTGATGCCCTCGTTGAGGAGTACAAGAAAGAGTACACCATCAAGATCGATGAGTCTGGCGAGGAAGTTTATTGGGAGAAGGTAAAGAACGCAGCTAAGGCTGAGATCGCTCTCCGTCGCGTATTGAAGGATGAGAATGCAGTAGCATTCACAACCAACTTCGATGACCTCGGTGACGCTGACATCGACGATCCAAACTTCTGCGGTTTCGACCAGATTCCTGGTTTGGCTTCACAGCGTCTGATGGCAGAGGGTTATGGTTTCGGTGCTGAGGGCGACTGGAAGACAGCTTGCCTCTACCGCACACTCTGGGTTATGAACCAGGGCTTGGAGAAGGGTTGCTCATTCCTTGAGGACTACACACTCAACTTCGCTGAGGACCGCACATCTAGCCTCCAGAGCCACATGCTCGAGGTATGCCCATTGATTGCTTCAGACAAGCCAAAGCTCGAGGTTCACTTCCTCGGCATCGGTATCCGCAAGCAGCAGACTGCCCGCCTCGTGTTCACATCTAAGACAGGTAAGGGTGTTAAGGCAACTGTAGTTGACCTCGGCAACCGTTTCCGTCTCATCGCAAGTGAGGTAGAGTGCATCGAGCCAAAGGCAATGCCTAAGCTCCCTGTAGCTTCAGCTCTTTGGGTTCCACAGCCAACCTTCGAGATTGGTGCAGGTGCTTGGATCCTCGCTGGTGGTACTCACCACAGTGCATTCTCTTACGATATCACTGCTGAGTACTGGGAAGACTTCTGCGAGATTCTCGGTATTGAGTTCGTCAACATCGACAAGAACACAACTATCAGCAGCTTCAAGCAGCAGCTCCGCAACAACGAGATTTATTACATGCTCAACAAGGCATTGCGATAATTAAAGTAAAGAGTGAAGAACGAAGGGCTAAAAAGTAATGAAATTCAACACTTTACCCTTTGTTATTTACATTAAACATTTAAAAGAAATGAGCGCAAAAACTATTATAGAATCAGGTAAGGCCATTCTCGGTATCGAGTTTGGCTCTACCCGAATCAAGGCTGTCTTGATCGACACCGACAATAACCCTATCGCACAGGGTAGTTTTGAGTGGGAAAACCAGTTGGTTGATGGTCTCTGGACTTACAGCATCGACACTATCTGGAAAGGTTTGCAGGATTGCTATGCCGACCTCCGCAAGAACGTGAAGGCTGAGTACGACTGCGAAATCAAGCAGTTGGCTGCCATCGGTATTTCTGCGATGATGCACGGCTACATGGCTTTCGGTAAGGATGAGAACATTCTCGTTCCTTTCCGTACATGGCGTAACACCAATACAGCCAAGGCTGCAGCTGAACTTTCAGAGCTCTTCCACTTCAACATCCCATTGCGTTGGAGTATCTCTCACGTATATCAGGCTATCCTGAATGGTGAGGACCACATCAACAAGATTGACTTCCTTACCACTCTCGCCGGTTATATCCACTGGCAGCTCACAGGCAAGAAGGTTTTGGGCGTAGGCGATGCATCAGGTATGCTCCCTATCGACTCTAACACCAACAACTACGATGCAGAGATGGTAGCTAAGTTCGACAAGCTCATCGAGCCTAAGAACCTGGGCTGGAAGATTCTCGACATTCTCCCTGAGGTATTGAACGCAGGCGAAGATGCTGGCGTATTGACCGAGGAAGGTGCAAAGAAGCTCGACCCATCAGGCACACTCCAGGCAGGTACCCCACTCTGTCCTCCAGAGGGTGATGCAGGTACAGGTATGGTAGCTACCAACGCTGTCCGTCAGCGCACTGGTAACGTCAGTGCAGGTACTTCTTCTTTCTCTATGATTGTATTGGAGAAAGCCTTGAGCCAACCTTACGAAGTCATTGATATGGTGACTACTCCAGACGGTAGCCCTGTAGCAATGGTTCACTGCAACAACTGTACTTCCGACCTCAATGCATGGGTAGGTTTGTTCAAGCAGTATCAGGAGTTGCTCGGTGTTCCTGTAGATATGAACGAGGTATTCGGCAAGCTCTACAACCACGCTCTTGAAGGCGATGCTGATTGCGGAGGATTGATTGCTTACAACTATATCTCTGGTGAGCCTGTAACAGGTTTGGCTGAAGGTCGCCCAATGTTCGTACGTTCTGCCAACGACCACTTCAACCTTGCAAACTTCATGCGTGCCAACCTCTACGCTTCAGTAGCAGTATTGAAGATTGGTAACGATGTTTTGTTCAAGGACGAGAAGGTACAGGTAGACCGCATCACCGGTCATGGCGGTTTGTTCAAGACCAAGGGTGTAGGTCAGCGCATCCTCGCTGCAGCCATCAACTCTCCTATCTCTGTCATGGAGACAGCAGGCGAAGGTGGTGCATGGGGTATCGCACTGCTCGCAGGTTATCTCGTTAACAATGAAGAGAAGTTGAACCTTGCAGATTACCTCGACAAGAAGGTATTTGCAGGCAATACTGGTGTAGAGATTGCACCTACTGCCGAAGATGTAGCCGGTTTTGATAAATATATTGAAACCTACAAGGCTGGTCTTGCTATCGAAAAGGCAGCAGTTGAGAACAAAAAGTAAATAAACGATAAATACGTTTGTGGGGATTCCTCCTCCACAAACGTATTATACTTAAAATCGACAACAATTAATAAGAACAATGATGAAGAAACTTTTCGCTACCACATTGCTTTCAACAGCAGTTGCATTCTCAGTTCAAGCTCAGGATGTTACAGGAACAATCCATGCCAACCAGGGAACACAGAAAATCAATAAAGAGATTTATGGCCAGTTTGCCGAGCATCTCGGAAGTTGTATCTATGGTGGTCTTTGGGTGGGTCCTGATTCTAAGATTCCTAACACTCAGGGTTACCGCAACGACGTGCTCCAAGCTCTCAAGGACCTGAAAGTGCCTGTATTAAGATGGCCTGGAGGATGCTTCGCCGACGAGTATCACTGGATGGATGGTATCGGTCCACGTGAGAACAGACCAAAGATGCAGAACAATAACTGGGGTGGTACCATCGAGGACAACTCTTTCGGTACACACGAGTTTCTGAATCTCTGCGAGATGTTGGGCTGCGAGCCTTACATCAGCGGAAACGTAGGTTCCGGCACTGTTGAGGAATTGGCAAAGTGGGTGGAATATATGACCAGCGATGGCGATACTCCTATGGCAAAACTTCGCCGACAGAACGGTCGCGACAAGGCATGGAAGGTGAAATACCTCGGTGTTGGTAACGAAAGTTGGGGCTGCGGTGGTAACATGCGTCCTGAATATTATTCAGATCTCTTCCGCCGCTACTCTGTTTATTGCCGTAACTATGACGGCAACCAGCTCTATAAGATTGCATCTGGAGCGAGCGATTACGATTATAATTGGACTAAGGTATTGATGGACCGTATCGGCAACCGTGCCAACGCCATCTCTCTACATTATTATACAGTAACAGGCTGGACAGGCAGCAAGGGTTCTGCTACCAAGTTCAACAATGAGGATTACTACTGGACCCTGGGCAAGGCGCTCGGCATAGAAGATGTTATCAAGAAGCACGAAGCTATCATGGACAAGGCTGATCCAAAGAAACAGGTAGCCCTCCTCGTTGACGAATGGGGAACCTGGTGGGATGAGGAGCCTGGCACTATCAAGGGCCACCTCTATCAGCAGAACTGTATGCGCGATGCCTTCGTTGCAGCACTCTCGCTGAATGTATTCCACCGCCATACAGAGCGTGTGAAGATGACCAATATCGCACAGATTGTCAACGTACTCCAGTCAATGATCCTGACAGATACAAAGGGAACAGGTCACATGGTTCTGACTCCAACCTATCATGTATTCAACATGTACAAGGACTTCCAGGAGGCAACCTATCTCCCAATGGATGTAAAGTGCGACTCTATGGATGTTCGCGGCGATGATCACGCAAGAGATGGAAGAAAGATTCCATTGGTATCTACTTCAGCAGCCAAGAAGGCAGATGGAACCATTGTGGTTGCTCTTGCCAATGTCAGTCTTGACAAGGCTCAGCAGGTAGAGTTTAATCTGGATGGTGCAGCTGCTCCAAAAACTGTAACAGGACAGATTCTTTCCTGCAACAAGGTGAGCGATTACAACGACTTTGCACACCCGGATGTAGTGAAGCCTGCAGTTTTTAAGGATGCAAAAGTAAAGAAAAACACCCTTAAGGTAAAAATTCCTGCAAAATCTATCGTAGTTTTGAAAATAAAATAGTATCTTTGAAGGCAAGAAAAGGAAGTATCCTTCTTTTGAGTAGCCTTCAGAGCTAGAAAAACAAGAATATTTCAGCAGAAATAACAACAATAATAAATATAAAATTATGAACGACATTAAAGTAATGAATCATGCAGCTGATAACATCCGTATCTTGGCTGCTTCAATGGTAGAAAAGGCAAATTCCGGTCACCCAGGTGGTGCTATGGGTGGTTCTGACTTCATCAACGTGCTCTTCTCTGAGTACCTGGTTTATGATCCAGCAGATCCAACATGGACAGGTCGTGATCGTTTCTTCCTCGACCCTGGTCACATGAGTCCAATGCTCTATGCTGGTTTGGCTTTGCGTGGTTTCTTCTCTATGGAAGACCTCAAGCAGTTCCGCCAGTGGGGTTCTGTAACTCCTGGTCACCCAGAGCTCGACCTTCAGCGTGGTATCGAGAACTCATCAGGTCCTCTCGGTCAGGGTCATGCCCTCGCAGCTGGTGCAGCTGTTGCAGAGAAGTTCCTCGAGGCTCGTCTGGGTTCAACCATGATGCAGCACAAGATCTACGCATACATCTCTGATGGTGCTGTAGAAGAAGAGATTTCTCAGGGTGTTGGTCGTATCGCCGGTAACCTCGGTCTGAACAACCTCATCATGTTCTACGATTCTAACGACATCCAGCTCTCTACAGAGTGTGGCGTTGTAATGAACGAGGATACTGAGATGAAGTACAAGGCTTGGGGCTGGAATGTCATCAAGATCAACGGTAACGACGTAGCTCAGATTCGTGAGGCGCTCGATGCTGCCCAGAAGGAGCAGGATCGCCCTACCCTCATCATCGGTAAGACCGTAATGGGTAAGGGTGCTCTCCGCGCAGACGGCACAAGCTACGAGGCTTGCATCAATACTCACGGTGCTCCTCTCGGTGGCGACGCATACATAAATACAATCAAGCACCTCGGTGGTGATCCTGAGAATGCATTCGTTATCTTCGACGATGTAAAGGAAATCTACGCTAAGCGTGCTGAGGAGTTGAAGAAGATCGTAGCTGAGCGCAAGGCTGCAGAGGCTGAGTGGCGCAAGGCTAATCCAGAGAAGGCTGCCCAGATGGATGAGTGGTTCAGCGGCAAGGCTCCTAAGGTAGATTGGAGCAAGGTTGAGCAGAAGGCTGGTTCAGCTACACGTGCAGCATCTGCTGCTTGCCTCGGTGTTTTGGCAGAGCAGGTTCCTAACATGATCTGTGCTTCTGCTGACCTTTCTAACTCTGATAAGACTGATGGCTTCTTGAAGAAGACCAAGAGCATCGTTCGCGGTGACTTCTCAGGTGCATTCTTCCAGGCAGGTGTTGCTGAGTTGACAATGGCTGATATGTGTATCGGTATGATGCTCCATGGTGGTGTGGTTGCAGCAATGGGTACATTCTTCGTATTCTCTGATTATATGAAGCCAGCTGTACGTCTCGCAGCCCTGATGCAGGTTCCAGTGAAGTTCATCTGGACTCACGATGCATTCCGCGTTGGTGAGGATGGACCTACTCACGAGCCAGTTGAGCAGGAGGCACAGATCCGCTTGATGGAGAAGTTAAAGAACCACGCAGGTAAGGACAGCGTTCGCGTATTCCGTCCAGCTGATGCTGACGAGACTACAGTTTGCTGGAAGCTCGCTATGGAGAATGTTGAGACTCCTACAGCTTTGATCTTCTCTCGCCAGGGCATCGCTAAGTTGCCAGAGGGTACAGACTACGAGCAGGCAGCCAAGGGTGCTTACATCGTAGCAGGCAGCGACGAGAATCCAGACGTTATCTTGGTAGCTAGCGGTTCTGAGGTTTCTACATTGGAGGCTGGTTGCGAGGCTTTGCGTGCTGACGGCATCAAGGTTCGCGTGGTAAGTGCTCCATCAGAGGGCTTGTTCCGTGGTCAGAGCAAGGAATATCAGGAGAGCGTATTGCCAAAGAACGCTAAGATCTTCGGTATGACAGCTGGTCTTCCTGTAACACTCCAGGGTCTCGTAGGCGCTAATGGTAAGGTTTGGGGTATGGAGAGCTTCGGTTTCTCAGCTCCTTACAAGGTACTTGATGAGAAGCTCGGTTACACAGGCGAGAACGTTTACAAGCAGGTAAAGGCTTTCTTGGCTGAGGCCTAATTAGTTTGATAAATTAGGAGTTAGAAGTTTGGTATCAGTTTTTGTCATCAGGCAATCATCTGGTTTACAGCATCTAACTCCTATCACTCTTTTATATTAACCTTGTGATGTAATGAAGAGTTTGCTCTTCGTTCTTCACTTAAAAACTTAAGTATTATGGAAGTAAAGACAGTTGGTATTGCATGCGATCACGCAGGTTTTCCATTGAAGCAATTCGTATTGGAATATTTGGAAAAGAAGGGTTATCCTGTAAAGGATTATGGTACATACAGC
This sequence comes from Segatella copri, assembly GCA_021623045.1. Taxonomy (GTDB): domain Bacteria; phylum Bacteroidota; class Bacteroidia; order Bacteroidales; family Bacteroidaceae; genus Prevotella; species Prevotella copri_T. The sequence goes on from JAJWJX010000058.1 coordinate 23,278, forward strand.
GATGCGAGTGTAGACTATCCTGACTTCGGTCATGCTCTTGCTAAAGGCATTGAGAGTGGCGAAGTATATCCAGGTATCGGCATTTGCGGCAGCGGCGAAGGTATCGCCATGACATTGAATAAGCATCAGGGTGTACGTGCCGGATTGGCATGGTGCAAGGAGATTGCTCATTTGGTTCGTCAGCACAACGATGCCAACGTATTGGTACTTCCAGGTCGTTTCGTAGACAACAAGACCGCCGAGGCTATTCTCGACGAGTTCTTTGCCACAACATTCGAAGGTGGCCGTCACGAGCGTCGCGTCAAGAAGATTCCTGTTCAGCAGTAAAGTTCTGAATGGATTAAAA
>JAJWJX010000059.1:0-23597 GCA_021623045.1 Segatella copri
TAGCCGCCTCCTTTCAATTTCAGAAGCCTCGATTACGAAAGTAGTCGGGGCTTTTTTTTATTTTTTTATCTGCTCAAGATGTTTTTTATCAGCAGATGACGTTGATTACACGGATTTTTATTATCTTTGCAGCATGATTTGGACCGATAGAATAAGACAGGTGAAGATTTTTTTGGTGATAGCGGCAGTGTTTATTGCTGTCGCCTCTCTTGTTGTGTCTCATTTTCTTGTTCGTGATCTAGCAGAAGAGGAACGCAACCGTATGGCGGTTTGGGCTGAAGCTATGCGTACGCTCAATAATGCCGATGAGAATACTGACTTGAACTTGGTATTGAAGGTTATCAATGAAAATAATTCCATTCCGGTTATCGTAATGGATTCTGAAAACCATGCTCAGACTTTTCGTAATGTTGATGTGGAAGGGAAAGATTATGCTGATTCCCTTGCTTATGCTTCTGCCATCGGTCAGCGGCTCTTGAAACAAGGCAAGAATATTAAAATTGAACTAGATGATTCAACGCATGACTATATTCAGGTTTGCTATGATGAATCCCTCATGATACGACGTCTGTCAGCTTATCCTTATATTCAGTTGGGGGTAGTCATGCTCTTTGTGGTTATTGCCATCTTTGCTTTGCTTACTTCCAAAAGAGCGGAACAGAATAAGGTGTGGGTGGGGTTGTCTAAAGAAACTGCTCATCAGTTGGGTACTCCAATTTCCAGTCTGATGGCTTGGATTGAAATTCTGAAGATGAATTATCCGGACGACGAACTCATTCCTGAAATGAACAAGGATATCCAGCGTTTGCAACTGATAGCAGACCGTTTCTCAAAGATTGGTGCCCTGCCAGAACCTGTTCCTGCCAGTTTGAACGAAGTGATGAATCATGTTATAGACTACATGGATCGTCGAACATCGAAGAATGTCAAAATGGTGAAGGAAATTCCTGAACAGGATGTTATTGTTAAGATGAATGCTTCTCTCTTTGAATGGGTGATAGAAAATCTTTCGAAGAATGCTGTTGATGCTATGGGAGCAAATTGTGGACAGATTACGCTCCATGTGGAAGAAATAGATGATAAAGCTATTATAGAAGTTTCAGATACAGGAAATGGTATAAGAAAAAAGGATTTGAAGAATGTATTCCGTCCCGGTTTTACTACCAAAAAGCGAGGCTGGGGCTTAGGTTTATCACTAGCTAAACGAATCGTAGAAGAATACCATCATGGTAAAATATGGGTGAAAAGTACAGAAATTGGGCATGGAACCACCTTCAGAATTGAGTTAAAGAAAGAATAATCAATTAATAATGAGTGATTTTAGTGATTTTTACATAAAAAATTATTTTATCTCAAAAATTATTTGTAACTTTGCAGCCCGAAACAATATAGTATATATTGAATATGTGTAACATAGATTCTTTTAAGATTGATTTGAAAGCTTTACCTCAAGGTATAACCGAAAAGGAATTTAAGCTTACCAATGAATATTTTGAGGCAATCGATGCTCCTGATGTTCAGAGAGGCGAGTTGTCAAGTAGTCTGTCTATCAATAGGACGGATGACTTCTTCGAACTCAATTTCCATACTGAGGGAGTGGTTCACATACCATGCGACATCTGTCTGGACGATATGGATCAAACCATTGAGACTAATGACAGGCTAGTCGTAAAATTCGGAGAAGAGTACTCAGAGGATGATGATCTGGTGACTGTGGCCGAGAACGAAGGAATACTCGATGTCGCCTGGTTTATCTATGAATTTATAGATCTCAATATTCCCATCAAGCATGTGCATGCACCTGGAAAATGCAACCCTGCTATGATTGAAAAGCTCAATGAGCATTCTGCCGCCCGAAGCGGTGAGGAAGAAGAGAAAACTGTAGATCCACGCTGGGAAGCTCTATTGAAATTGAAAAAATAAAAATTAAAATTTTAAACATTTAAAAATTATGGCACATCCTAAAAGAAGACAGTCAAAGACACGTACACTTAAGAGAAGAACTCATGATAAGGCAGTAGCTCCTACATTGGCAGTTTGCCCTAACTGTGGTGCATACTATGTATACCACACTGTTTGCCCTACTTGCGGTTACTATCGTGGTAAGGTTGCAATCGTTAAGGAAGCAGCTGAATAATGGGTAAAATTAATGCTGTAATTACAGGTGTCGGTGGCTACGTGCCAGACTATATCCTCAACAATGAGGAATTGTCTCGCATGGTAGATACTACAGATGAGTGGATTACCACCCGTGTGGGTATCAAAGAGCGCCGCATCCTTACAGAGGAAGGCCTTGGAACCAGCTATCTGGCGCGTAAAGCTGCCAAGCAGTTGATTCAGAAGACTGGCGTTGATCCAGATACAATCGATGCACTGATTGTAACAACCACGACACCTGACTACAAGTTCCCTTCTACAGCATCTATCGTCCTCGGTAAGCTGGGCTTGAAGAATGCTTTCGCATTTGACTTCTCTGCAGCTTGCTGTGGATTCTTGTATACCCTTGATGTTGCTGCAAGCATGATTCAGAGTGGTAGATACAAGAAGATTATTGTGATTGGTGCTGACAAGATGTCTTCATTGGTAGATTACACAGACCGTGCTACTTGTGTTCTCTTCGGAGATGGAGCAGGTGCGGTTTTGGTGGAGGCAACTGAAGAGGAGAACGTTGGTGTTCAGAACTCATACCTTCGTACAGATGGACAAGGTTTGCCTTTCCTTCACATGAAGGCTGGTGGTTCTGTTTGCCCTCCATCACATTTTACAGTTGATCATCGCCTGCACTATCTTTATCAGGAAGGTCGTACTGTATTCCGTTACGCAGTAACAGATATGAGCAACGACGTGATGAAGATCATGGAAATGAACAATCTGAAGGCTGATGATGTGAACTGGGTAATTCCTCACGAGGCTAATCTCCGTATTATTGAGGCTGTAACCAAGCGTGCTGGAATTCCACTTGATAAGGTGGTTGTAAACATCGATCATTATGGAAATACTAGTGCAGCAACAATCCCATTGGCACTCTGGGATGCTGAAAGCCAATTGAAGAAGGGCGATAACGTCATCTTCACAGCATTTGGTGCAGGATTTGTACATGGCGCTTCTTTCTATAAGTGGGCGTATGATGGCGCTGCTTACGGAAAGTAATCTATAAAAATAGGATAGAATAATAATCTATATAAGGAAACGCATCTTTCTTATTTCTCTATAAATAAGTAAGGATGCGTTTCTTTAGCTTAAAAACAATAGAGCTTAACTTCTTGATAGTAAAATTTTGCTAAATTCAATTTTTTATGCATAAAGCTGGTTTCGTAAATATAGTAGGTAATCCTAATGTGGGAAAAAGTACCTTGATGAATCAATTGGTGGGTGAACGTATTAGTATTGCAACTTTTAAGGCTCAGACAACCCGTCATCGTATCATGGGTATAGTGAATACTGATGATATGCAGATTGTATTTTCTGATACTCCTGGTGTTTTGAAGCCTAATTACAAGATGCAGGAGATGATGCTTGCCTTCTCGGAGAGTGCATTGGCGGATGCTGATGTGCTGCTTTATGTGACAGATGTGATAGAAAACCCTGAAAAGAACATGGAATTCTTGGAAAAGGTTAAGAAAATGCAGATTCCTGTACTCTTGCTCATCAACAAGATTGATCAGAGTGATCCGAAGAAGTTGGGTGATATTGTTGAAAAATGGCACTCTTTGTTGCCTAATGCAGAGATTCTTCCTATCTCAGCGAAGAATAAATTCGGAACGGATATGCTCTTGAAGCGCATTAAGGAACTCTTGCCGGAATCTCCTGCTTTCTTTGATAAGGATCAGCTGACAGACAAGCCTGCCCGTTTCTTCGTTTCAGAGATTATCCGAGAAAAGATTTTGCTCTATTATGATAAGGAAATACCTTATTCTGTAGAGGTAAGAGTGGAGCGATTTAAGGAAGATGAAAAACGTATCCACATTAATGCGGTGATTTATGTTGAACGTGATTCCCAAAAGGGTATCATCATCGGGCACCAGGGGATTGCATTGAAAAAGGTGAATACCGAGAGTCGTAAGGCTTTGGAAAAGTTCTTCGACAAGAAAATCTTCTTGGAGACTTTCGTAAAAGTTGATAAGGATTGGCGCAGCTCTCAGCGAGAACTTGATGCCTTTGGATATAATCCGGAATAATTGATAGTTAAGAGCTAATAGTTTAAAGACGCCCTTAATAACTATAAACTATCAACTAAAATAACTCCTCCCTGAATGTAATCGAGGGAGTGACTCTCGCCAAAAGAGCGAGGGCCGGAGCAAGGTCAGCTTCGGCAAATTATTAACTTGGATGCAGAGACCACATCCTTGAATACCTCCTAAAAGGAAGGAGGATAATGACTGTTTATGGCAAATTTAGTAGCTATTGTAGGACGCCCTAATGTGGGTAAGTCTACTTTATTTAATCGTTTGACTCAATCACGTCGCGCTATCGTTAGTGATACTGCCGGTACTACTCGTGACCGTCAGTATGGTAAGTGCAGTTGGAATGGTAGAGAATTTTCTGTTGTTGATACCGGTGGTTGGGTTGTAAAATCTGATGATATTTTTGAAGATGCTATCCGCAAGCAGGTGCTTGTTGCTACCGAAGAGGCTGACCTGGTTCTCTTCCTGGTAGACGTTAACACTGGCCTTACTGATTGGGATGAAGACGTGGCGCTTATTTTGCGTCGTGCCAAATTGCCTGTTATCCTTGTTGCTAACAAGGTTGATAACAGCGCAGAGTATTATCAGGCTGCTGAGTTCTACAAGTTAGGCTTGGGGGATCCCCAGTGTATCAGTGCAGCTACAGGTGGTGGTACTGGTGATTTGCTTGATATGATTCTGGACAAACTTCAGGATAATCCTGAGGAGGCAATCGAAGAAGATATTCCTCGTTTTGCGGTAGTAGGTCGTCCGAATGCTGGTAAGAGTAGCATTATCAATGCTTTTATCGGTGAGGATCGTAATATCGTGACAGAAATTGCTGGTACTACACGTGATAGTATCTATACCAGATACGATAAGTTTGGTTTCGATTTTTACCTGGTTGATACAGCTGGTATCCGTCGTAAGAACAAGGTAAGCGAAGACTTGGAATTCTATTCAGTGATGCGTTCTATCCGTGCCATCGAGAATAGTGATGTCTGCATCCTGATGCTCGATGCTACCCGTGGTATCGAGACCCAGGATATGAACATCTTCCAGTTGATTCAGAAGAACAACAAGAGTCTGGTGGTTGTCGTAAATAAATGGGATTTGGTTGAGGAGAAGAATCAGAAGGTAATTGATACTTTTGAAAATGCTATCCGCAAGCGTATGGCTCCATTCGTAGACTTTCCTATCATCTTTGCTTCAGCCTTGACTAAGCAGCGTATTTTCCGAGTATTGGAAACAGCCAAGGAAGTTTACCAGAACCGTAAGGCTCATATTGGAACTTCTAAGTTGAATGAGGTGATGTTGCCTATTATCGAGGCATATCCTCCACAGAGCATAAAGGGTAAGTATATCAAAATTAAGTATTGCACCCAGTTGCCTAATACAACGATTCCTTCGTTTGTGTTCTATGCAAACTTGCCTCAGTATGTCAAGGAGAACTATCGCCGTTTCCTGGAGAATAAGATTCGTGAGAACTGGTCATTACATGGCTGTCCTATCAACGTCTTCATTCGTCAGAAGTAAATAAATGAAGCGAAGAATGCAGAATCAAAGTGTATAAAAATGAAGAAACTTTTGATTTTTATGATATTCATGATGGGATTGGTATTTTCTTCCTGTAGGGAGGAGAAATCTGATCCTGGCTATCTTGCAGGTATTGCTGCCAAGGGATATTATGATTTGCTTTTAGAGGGCAAGTATAAGGAGTTTGTAGATGGTTACAATCAACCTTATCGGTTGCCAAATGGCTATCAGGATCAATTGCTGATGAATGCCAAAATGTTTGTTGAGCAGCAGCAAGATGAACATAAAGGTATGGTTAAGGTGAATGTACTGAATGCAAAGGCTGATACAGCGCATCATGTTGCTGATGTTTTTTTGCAAGTGGTGTATGGTGACAGTACAAAAGAACAGATTGTGGTACCTATGGTAGAGGTCAAGGATGCCTGGAAAATGAGATAGTATTTATTTTGTAATAAAAAAGCCATCAGCCAGTTTCTGGGCTGATGGCTTTTTTTGAACGATACTGTTTTATTTGTTTTTAGCTTCTTCCAGCTCCACCTCCTTTACTTTGCGGAAGAGATCGGAAGCAAAGACTAAATCGTTGAGTTTCTCGTTTGTTGAGGTCATCACTTCATCTTTGTTGCCTTGCCATTCTTTATGACCTTGGTAGATAAAACAGATGTTTTCACCAATGCCCATCACCGAATTCATGTCGTGGGTGTTGATGATGGTAGTCATATTATAGTCTTTGGTGATGCCTGAAAGCAGTTCATCTATCACAAGTGAGGTCTTTGGATCCAAACCTGAGTTTGGCTCATCGCAGAACAAGTATTTCGGATTCATTACGATGGCACGTGCAATAGCTACTCGTTTCTGCATACCACCCGAGATTTCTCCAGGATATTTCTGCTGAGCCTCTATCAGATTGACGCGGTCAAGACATTCCTGAGCCCGTTTTACGCGCTCCCTGTAATTCATGGTAGAGAACATATCAAGTGGAAACATGACATTCTCAAGTACATTCAAAGAGTCGAACAGGGCTGCGCTTTGGAAAATCATTCCCATCTCGCGGCGCATCTGGACTTTCTCTTTTTTTGACATCCGGATGAAGTCACGGTCATCGTAAAGAACTTCGCCACTTGTAGGCTGAAGCAATCCTACGAGATTCTTCATGAGTACGGTCTTTCCGGAACCACTCTGTCCGATTATCAAATTAGTCTTTCCTGTTTCAAAGGTGACGTTTATATTGTCTAATACAACCTTGTCGCCAAACGACTTGGTGAGATTTCTAACTTCTATCATAGTTTACGAGAGAATTTGAGTGAGGAAAACATCTGAAAACAGAATCAAAACACTAGAACTGACAACAGCATCGGTTGATGATTTTCCAACCTCCACAGATCCACCTTCTACGGTATAACCGAAATAAGAAGATACGCTGGAAATGATGAATGCAAAGAAAAGACTCTTGATAATGCTCATCCATACAAACCATTGGTTAAATGAATGTTGCAAGCCAAGTGTCAGATCATCTGGTGGTAGGATATGCCCAATATACGCTGTTCCGTAGGCGCCGATGATACCCATGCCAGAGCTGAAGATAACCAGGAATGGCATGATGGTAACCAAACCGAGAATTTTAGGCAGAATGAGGTAACATGCAGAGTTCACTCCCATGATATCAAGGGCATCAATCTGTTGGGTGACACGCATCGTTCCCAACTCCGAAGCGATATTAGAGCCCACTTTGCCTGCGAGAATCAGACACATTATACTTGATGAGAACTCCAGAAGCATGATTTCTCGGGTGGTGTAGCCAGAAACCCATCGTGGCATCCAAGGGCTCTGGATGTTCAATTTCATCTGGATGCAGATAACGGCTCCAATGAAGAAGGATATCAGTAAGACGATACCTATAGAGTCAACACCCAATTGCGACATCTCCTTGATGTATTGTTTCAAGAACATGCGCATGCGCTCAGGACGGGAAAAAGAACGTCCCATCAATATGAGATATTTACCGAAGGTGGTAAGCCATTTTTCTATTAACATGCTATTATAAAACTGAATTTTGCTGCAAAATTAACCAAAATCCTCTAAAAAACTGCAATATTATGAATAGTTTTTGATTTTATAAGCGATATTTCCTTTATTTTTAGTATTTTTGCAGCCAAATTAGCTAATTATGGACGAAATTAACAATAACGAACAGCAAAATCAGAATTCTCTGGTTTTGCGAACAGAGGGATTGGTGAAGCGCTATGGTAAACGAACGGTTGCCAATGGAGTTTCTATCAATGTGAAGCAAGGAGAAATTGTGGGATTACTGGGACCTAATGGTGCTGGTAAGACAACTTCTTTCTATATGACAACTGGACTTGTTGTGCCTAATGAGGGACATGTCTTTCTGGGAGATCAGGAAATTACAGATTTTCCTGTATACAAACGTGCCCGTGCGGGAATCGGATACCTGCCTCAGGAGGCCAGTGTTTTCCGCAAGATGAGTGTGGAGGACAATATACTTTCAGTCTTGGAAATGACAGGAAAACCACGTAGTTATCAGTTGCAGAAATTAGAGAGTCTTATTAGCGAGTTTCGTCTCAATAAGGTTCGTAAGAACAAGGGTGACCAGCTTTCCGGAGGTGAGCGTCGCCGTACAGAGATTGCCCGTTGCCTGGCTATTGACCCAAAGTTTATCATGCTCGATGAGCCATTTGCCGGTGTTGACCCTATTGCGGTAGAAGATATTCAGCATATTGTATGGCAGTTGAAGTATCGCAATATCGGTATTTTGATTACCGACCATAATGTACAGGAGACTCTGACCATTACAGACAGAGCCTATCTGCTGTTCGAAGGTAAGATTCTTTTCCAGGGCAAACCAGAGGAATTGGCAGAGAATAAGATTGTGCGCGAAAAGTATCTGAGTAACAGTTTTGTGCTCAGAAAGAAGGACTTTCAGCTCATAGATGAGCAAAAAAGAGCCAAAGAAGCAGCGTCTGATGGTTAAAAAATCATTTTTTTCTCTTATATATTAGGTATATCCATTAAAAATGTGTAATTTTGCAAGCCAATTGCGGTTATACACGAAAACTGTAGAATTAAAGAAAATATTAACAATAATAAAATAACAAATATCAAGATGAAAATTTCATTTGAAAATCCTGACAAGATTAATGGTCTTTTGACCCTCGTTGTCGAAGAGGAAGATTACAAGAATGATGTCGAGAAGACATTGAAAGATTATCGTAAGAAGGCTAATGTTCCAGGTTTCCGTCCTGGTCAGGCTCCTATGGGTATGATTAAGCGTCAGTTCGGTCCATCTGTAAAAATGGAAGCTATCAACAAGCTCGTTGGTCAGCAGATTTACAAGTATGTACAGGACAACAATATCCAGATGCTCGGTGAGCCTCTCCCATCAGAGAAGCAGGAGCCAGCTGACTTGGAGAATGGTACTTCTTTCACATTTATGTTTGATATCGCTGTTGCTCCAGAGTTCAAGGTAACTCTCAATGGTCGCGACAAGGTTGATTATTATAACATCACAGTTGATGATAAGATTCTCGATCAGCAGATTGATATGTACGCTCAGCGTGCAGGTAGCTATGAGAAGGCTGAGAAGTACGAGGAGAATGACCTTTTGAAGGGTGACTTGCGTGAGCTTGATGAAAATGGCAATACTAAGGAAGGTGGTATCACTGTAGAGGGTGCTATCCTGATGCCTAGCTACATCAAGGTTGACGAGCAGAAGAATCTCTTCAACGATGCTAAGCTCGGTGATGTAATCACATTCAACCCTAAGAAGGCTTATCCAGAGAACGATACTGAGGTTTCTTCACTCCTGAAGATTGAGCGTGAAGCTGTTAAGGACTTGGAGTCAGAGTTCAGCTTCCAGGTTACAGAAATCCAGCGTTTCAAGAAGCATGAAATCAACGAAGAGCTCTTTAAGCAGGTTCTCGGTGAGGATACTGACGTGAAGGACGAGGCTGCTTTCCGTGCTAAGATTGCAGAGGGCTTGCAGGCACAGCTCGTTAACGATTCTGATTATAAGTTCATTCTCGACGTTCGTGAGCACTGCGAGAAGAAGGTAGGTGAATTGCAGTTCCCAGATGCACTCTTGAAGCGTATCATGTTGGCTAACAACAAGGATAAGGGCGAGGAGTTCGTAGAGAAGAACTATGCTGAGAGCATCAAGGAGTTGACATGGCATCTTATCAAGGAGCAGCTTATCAAGGCTCAGGATATCAAGGTTGATGACAATGACCTGATGGAGACAGCTAAGGAGGCAGCTCGTGCTCAGTTCGCTCAGTATGGTATGAACAACATTCCTGAGGAGTACATTGAGAACTATGCTAAGGAAATCCTCAAGAAGGGTGACGCTACAGATGCACTTGTAGATCGCTCTATCGATCGTAAGTTGGCTGCAGCTCTGAAAACAGCTGTAAAACTCAACGAAAAGGAGATTTCTGTAGAAGATTTCAACAAGATGATGCAGGAATAACATTTTTTTGAAAAAAAACTTCAAATAAATACGAGGTTATCGACTTTTTTTATTATCTTTGTTCCACCGAACGAGAAATAAGGGTCGATAACCTCTTTTTTCGTATGGTTTAAGACGTAAAATACTATATAGATATGAACGATTTTAGAAAATATGCAACCAAGCATCTTGGTATGAATGGTATGGTGCTTGATGATGTTATTAAGGCACAGGCTCAGTATATGAACCCTTACATCTTGGAGGAACGTCAGCTGAACGTTACTCAGATGGATGTATTCTCTCGCTTAATGATGGACCGTATCATCTTCCTGGGTACACAGATTGATGACTACACCGCAAATACATTGCAGGCGCAATTGCTGTATCTGGATTCTGTAGATAGTGGCAAGGATATTTCTATCTATTTGAATAGTCCTGGTGGTAGCGTTACTGCCGGTTTGGGTATTTATGATACCATGCAGTTTATCTCTAGCGATGTAGCTACTATCTGTACAGGTATGGCTGCTTCTATGGCTGCCGTGCTGCTCGTTTCTGGTCAGGAGGGTAAGCGTTCTGCTTTGCCTCATAGCCGTGTCATGATTCACCAGCCATTAGGAGGCGTTCAGGGTCAGGCTTCTGATATTGAGATTGAGGCTCGCGAAATCTTGAAGATGAAAAAGGAATTGTATACCATCATTTCAGACCATTCTCATACTCCTTATGATAAGGTTTATGCTGATAGCGACCGTAACTATTGGATGACAGCTGAAGAAGCCAAGGAATATGGAATGATAGATAATGTGTTGGTTCGTAAATAACGAATTGTTTTAAGTAAATATGCGTATATATAATAAGGTGCGCAAGAAGAGATAATAATTATAATATGCCAAAGAAAGTATGTAGCTTCTGTGGAAGATCAGAAAATGAAGTCAGATTACTCATCACGGGTATCAATGGCTTCATTTGCGAAGATTGTGCTAAGCAGGCTTATGAAATTATACAGTCTACAGGGGTCTTGGCTCCTAAAGCTGGGGAGGGTAAGTTTGTTCTCAAAGAGGTGCCAAAGCCTGTAGAGATCAAAAAATACCTGGATGAATATATCATCGGTCAGGATCAGGCTAAGCGCAATTTGGCTGTCGCTGTATATAACCACTACAAGCGTTTGCAGCAGCCAAAGGATGAAGATGGTGTAGAAATCGAAAAGAGTAATATCATCATGGTTGGTAGTACCGGTACAGGTAAAACCTTGTTGGCGCGTACAATAGCTAAGATGTTGGATGTTCCTTTCACCATTGTTGATGCCACTGTATTTACTGAAGCAGGTTATGTGGGTGAAGACGTTGAAAGCATCTTGTCGCGTCTGTTGCAGGTTGCTGATTATGATGTGGCTGCAGCAGAAAGGGGAATTGTGTTCATTGATGAGATTGATAAGATAGCCCGCAAGAGCGATAATCCTTCTATCACGCGTGATGTGAGTGGCGAAGGTGTACAGCAGGGATTGTTGAAACTCTTGGAAGGTACCATGGTTAATGTTCCGCCTAAGGGTGGACGCAAGCATCCTGATCAGGATTATATCCATGTAGATACCAAGAATATCCTGTTTATCTGTGGTGGTGCTTTTGATGGTATTGAGCGTAAAATAGCTCAGCGTATGAATACGCACGTAGTAGGCTATAATTCGGTTCAGAATGTAGCTAAGATAGATAAGAAGGATTTGATGCAGTATATCCTTCCACAGGATTTGAAGTCTTTTGGCTTGATACCTGAAATTATCGGCCGTTTGCCTGTGCTTACTTATCTCAATCCGTTGGATAGGGAGGCTTTGCGCAAAATCTTGGTTGAACCTAAGAATTCAATTGTCAAGCAGTATCAGAAATTGTTTGAGATGGATGGCATCAAGTTGAAGTTTGATGAGGAAGCACTCGATTACATCGTAGATAAGGCGGTAGAGTATAAATTGGGTGCTCGCGGACTTCGTTCAATTGTTGAAGCTGTGATGATGGATGCTATGTTTGAGATTCCATCAGAGAAGGTTAAATCATTCACTGTTACGCTGGAGTATACCAAGCAACAGTTGGATAAATCTCATCTCGGACAGTTGGAAACAGCATAAATCAGTTGGGCTTTTCGCCCAATTGAATGCTATTTAATCGTATATATAGACATATATAATATAATAATAGGTGGATATGACAGAACAGGTTAATCTTACAGGACAGTTGAAGCATTATTTCGGCTTCGATTCGTTTAAGGGTGATCAAGAGGCAATCATCAGAAATTTGATGAGTGGCAATGATACTTTTGTATTGATGCCTACAGGTGGCGGTAAGAGTTTGTGTTACCAGTTGCCTTCGCTCATTATGGAGGGAACAGCTATTGTGATTTCTCCTCTGATTGCTTTGATGAAGAACCAGGTAGATGTTATTAATGGTTTGAGTGAAAGTGATGGCGTGGCTCATTATCTCAATTCATCATTGAATAAGTCGGCTATTGAGAAGGTGAAGAATGATATTCTCAATGGTACGACCAAACTCCTGTATGTTGCACCTGAATCTTTGACGAAAGAAGATAATGTTGAGTTCCTTAAAACAGTAAAGATTTCGTTCTATGCCATTGATGAGGCTCACTGTATCTCTGAGTGGGGACACGATTTCAGACCAGAGTATCGTCGTATTCGCCCTATTATTAACGAAATAGGTGTTGCACCTGTGATAGCGCTTACAGCTACTGCAACAGATAAGGTACGTACTGATATCAAGAAAAACTTAGGCATCATGGATGCCAAAGAATTCAAGAGTTCTTTTAACCGCCCTAACTTGTATTATGAGGTGCGCCCGAAGAACAAGGATATCGATCGTCAGATCATCATGTTTATTCGTCAACACAAAGGAAAGAGTGGTATTATCTATTGTCTCTCCCGTAAGAAAGTAGAGGAATTGGCAGAGGTATTGAAAGCCAATGAAATCAAAGCGGCTCCTTATCATGCCGGTCTTGATTCGGCTACCCGTTCTCAAACTCAGGATGATTTTCTGATGGAGCGTATTGATGTCATTGTTGCTACTATCGCCTTCGGAATGGGTATCGATAAACCTGATGTCCGTTTTGTTATTCATTATGATATACCCAAGAGCTTGGAAGGTTATTATCAGGAAACGGGTAGAGCCGGACGTGATGGCGGTGAGGGTATCTGTATCGCCTTTTATGCCCGTAAAGACCTCAGAAAACTGGAGAAGTTTATGGAGAACAAACCTGTAGCAGAACAGGATATCGGCAGACAGTTGTTGCAGGAAACGGCTGCCTATGCTGAATCGTCTGTCTGTCGCAGGAAAATGTTGCTTCATTATTTTGGTGAGGAATATCATGAAGAAAACTGCCATAACTGCGACAACTGCCTGCATCCTACAGAAAAATTCGAGGCTAAGGATGCGCTGCTCGTTGTTTTGGAGTCTGTTGCTGCGGTGAAGGAGAATTTCCGTCAGGAATATATCATCGATTTTGTAAAGGGACGTGCTACTGATGATATCGTTTCTCACAAGCATGATGAACTGGAGGAGTTTGGAGCAGGAGAAGATATGGATTCTAAAGTTTGGAATCCTGTTATCCGTCAGGCGTTGATAGCCGGTTATCTCAAGAAAGATGTAGAGAACTATGGCCTTTTGAAGTTGACAGCTGCGGGTAAGCGTTTCATTAAGAATCCTGAATCATTCATGATCGTTGCCGATAAGGAATTCTCTGATGATTTTGATGGAGCGCCTCTGAGCGAGCATAATACAGGTGCTTTGGATCAGACACTTTTCTCCATGTTGAAAGACTTGCGTAAGACAGTAGCAAAGAAGCATAAATTGCCGCCTTATGTTATTTTCCAGGATATTTCTCTGGAACAGATGGCAACGATGTATCCTGTAGATATGCAGGAATTGCAGAACATACAGGGAGTTGGAGCCGGTAAGGCAAAGAGGTATGGTAAGGAGTTCTGTAAATTGATCAATCAGTATTGTGAAGAGAATCTGATAGAGCGTCCTGAGGAATTACGTGTCAGGACAGTTGCCAAGAAATCAGTCTTGAAGGTAAGCATCATTCAGAGCATAGACCGCCAGATAGATCTTGATGATTTGGCAGAAGCAAAAGGTTTGGATTTCTCAGAATTGCTTGACGAAATAGAGGCAATCGTTTACAGCGGTACCAAGCTGAATATCGATTATTTCATAGAGGAAGTTGTGGATGATGACCATGTAGATGACATCTACGATTACTTCATGGAGAGCGATACTGATGATTTGAATGCGGCTCAAGATGAATTGGGTGAAGACTACAATGAAGACGAAATTCGACTCGTCAGAATCAAGTTTTTGTCCGAACAAGCCAACTAATCACGTTAAATAGCATTAATAAGGTAAGATTTTCGTGAAAAGCGAACTCTATCTGAGAAATTATTGCTAAATTTGCACGCAATAAATTTTTAAAGGTTACAATATGTCATCATTTGTTGCAGATAAAATTGTAATGGACGGTCTCACTTACGACGACGTCCTTCTTATCCCTGCGTATTCAGAGGTACTACCAAAACAGGTAGAGTTGAAAACCAAGTTCTCTCGTAACATCGAGTTGAACGTTCCATTCGTTACAGCAGCGATGGACACCGTTACCGAGGCTTCAATGGCGATAGCTATCGCTCGTGAAGGTGGTATCGGTGTAATTCACAAGAACATGACCATTGAGGAGCAAGCTCGTCAGGTTGCTATTGTGAAGCGTGCTGAGAATGGTATGATTTATGACCCTGTCACCATCCGTCGTGGCAGTACAGTGAAGGATGCTCTTGATATGATGCATGATTATCATATCGGTGGTATTCCTGTGGTAGATGATGAAAATCATCTTGTAGGTATTGTTACCAACCGTGATCTTCGTTTTGAGCGCCACATGGACAAGAAGATTGATGAGGTAATGACTAGCGAGAATTTGGTTACCACTCACATCCAGACCGACTTGGTTGCTGCTGCTGCCATCCTGCAGGAGAATAAGATTGAGAAACTCCCTGTAGTTGACAACGAGAATCACCTGGTAGGTTTGATTACTTACAAGGACATCACAAAGGCTAAGGACAAACCTATGGCTTGCAAGGATGCCAAGGGACGTCTTCGTGTGGCTGCCGGTGTGGGTGTTACTGTAGATACATTGGATCGTGCCAAGGCTTTGGTCGAGGCTGGTGCTGATGCTATCGTTATCGATACTGCTCATGGTCACTCTAAGGGTGTAGTTGAGAAACTCAAGCAAGTTAAGGCTGCCTTCCCACAGGTAGATGTTGTGGTAGGTAATGTGGCTACTGGTGAGGCTGCCAAGTATTTGGTAGAGAATGGTGCTGATGGTGTTAAGGTAGGTATCGGTCCTGGTTCTATCTGTACTACTCGTGTGGTTGCCGGTGTTGGCGTTCCACAGTTGAGTGCTGTTTATGATGTATATTCTGCTCTTAAGGGTACTGGTGTGCCTTTGATAGCTGATGGCGGTCTTCGTTACTCAGGTGATGTTGTGAAGGCTTTGGCTGCCGGTGGTAGCTGCGTCATGATTGGTTCTTTGGTTGCTGGTACCGAGGAGAGTCCTGGTGATACCATTATCTTCAATGGCCGTAAGTTTAAGAGCTATCGTGGTATGGGTTCTTTGGAGGCTATGGAACAGAAGAATGGTTCTAAGGACCGTTACTTCCAGGGTGATACCAAGGATGCCAAGAAATTGGTTCCAGAGGGTATCGCTGGTCGTGTGCCTTACAAGGGAACTGTCCAGGAGGTTATCTACCAGCTGATTGGTGGTTTGCGTTCTGGTATGGGATATTGTGGTGCTGCTACCATCGAGAACTTGCACAATGCCAAGTTCGCTCGTATCACAAATGCAGGTGTGTTGGAGAGTCATCCACATGATATCACTATCACTAGTGAGGCTCCTAACTATAGCCGTCCTGAATAATATAATTAGGAAATATGAAGTTTTATGCACTTATAGCGGCAATGCTCCTTTCGGGGAGCATTGCTTTTGCTCATACCGACCCAATTGTTATGATTATTGATGGTCAATCTGTCAAGAAGTCGGAATTTGAGTACTTTTATCAGAAAAATCATTTGGGAAATACGGTTGATTCTAAAAGTGTCAAGGTGTTTACCGATGGCTTTGTTGATTATAAGCTGAAAGTGCAAGCTGCTAAGGATGCTCATCTCGATACTTTGCCTAATATCAGGCGTGTGTTGAAACGATATGATGATGTCGAGTCATGCGAGTTGATGCCCGATAAAGGCAGTGTTCATGTTGCACATATCCTCTTGAGATTGGGACAGAAAGCATCTTACCAGGAACAGAAGGTGGTGGAAAGAAGAATCGATTCTATTTATCAGGCTCTTTGCAAAGGTGCAGATTTTGCAGACCTGGCAAAAAAGTGTTCTGATGATAAAGGGTCTGCGGTCAATGGGGGGACTTTGGCATGGTTTACAAAAGGTCAGACTGTGCAGGCTTTTGAAAAAGTAGCTTTCTCTCTGCGAAAGGGTGAGATTAGTAGACCGTTTATGTCTGAGTTTGGTTATCATATCGTCAAGTTGCTGGATAAACATGATGATGGTAATCAGAAAAAATATGTTGCTGATGCTAAGGTAGAAAATTGGCGGGGAACCTACCAGCAGCAGGAGGAAGTAGAAAACCTTTTGCTGAATGAAATCTGCCAGCGTAATATTTGGGATAAGGCTGCTGCTGATAAAAAAGGTCTGGCTGCCTTCTATGCCAAGAATAAGAAAAAATACAAATGGGAAATGAAGCGCCTGAAGAAGATGAAGGTTAATCTGCCCCGGAATGGCGAATACCCGGATGTGGTACTTGCTGACTATCAAGACTCGTTAGAGAAACAATGGGTCGCACAATTGAAGAAGAAATATAAAGTGGTGGTTTTCCATAGCATGTTGACCACTCTCAATATACATTAATATATTATAGAAACAATACATGAATACTGGATATAAAATGACAATGGCATTTATAGCCCTGCTGATGATAGTAGGAATAAGTGCTAGTGCAACAAGAGCAAGCCGTAGTGCTTTGGCTCATGAGGCTGATTCTGCAAATATCAAGCAACAAGCTGCTGCCGATTCTCAGAAAATCAATGAGGGTAGTGTGGTTGATGAGGTAATTTGGGTTGTCGGCGATGAGGCTATCCTGAAGTCAGACGTCGAGGTAACCCGTTTGCAGGCTGAGGCTGAAGGTATTAAATATACTGGTGACCCAGACTGTTCTATTCCTGAGCAGATTGCCGTTCAGAAACTGTTTCTCCATCAGGCAGCTATCGATAGTATCGAAGTATCTGAGTCAGAAGTCATGAATGGTATCGACGAACAGATCAACAGTTGGGTTTCCATGATTGGTTCTCGTGAAAAACTGGAGGAGTATCGCAAGCAAAGTATCACCCAGATGCGCCAGCAGATGCATGATGATTTCAAAAACCAACAGCTGATTCAGAAGATGAAGCAGGAACTGGTGAAGGATATCAAGGTGTCTCCAGCTCAGGTACGTAAATACTTTAAGGATTTACCTGCCGACAGTATCCCTTTTGTTCCTACAGAGGTAGAGGTTGAGATTCTTACCATGCAGCCACGTATTCCTCTTGAGGAGATTAACCGTGTGAAAAATCAGTTGCGTGAGTTTACTGACCGTGTGAATAAGGGTGAGACTTCTTTTGCTACTTTGGCTCGTCTTTATTCTGAGGATCCGGGTTCAGCCCGTATGGGTGGCGAGATGGATTATATCGGTAGAGGTATGTTGGATCCTGCGTTTGCAAATGTAGCATTCAATCTTACCGATCCTAAGAAAATCTCAAAGATTGTTGAGTCTGAGTTTGGTTATCATATCATCCAGTTGATTGATAAGCGTGGTGATAAGATTAAGTGTCGCCATATCCTGCTCAAGCCTCAGGTTTCTCAAGATGCTATTGATAAGTCTATCGGCCGTCTGGATTCTATCGGTAATGATATCCGTGCCGCTAAGTTTACCTTTGAGCAGGCTGTTGAAGCATTGTCTGATGATAAGGATACCCGCAACAACAAGGGTTTGATGGCCAATGTTACTCCTGACCAGTCAAGAACTTCCCGCTTCCAGATGAAGGATCTGCCTACCGAGGTTGCCCGTATGGTAGATACAATGAAGGTAGGTGAGGTTTCTGCACCTTTCACGATGGTGAATTCCAAGGGTAAAACCACTTGTGCTTTGGTAAAACTGGTAAGCCGTGTTGACGGACATAGAGCTACTATTACCGAAGATTTTCAGGTGATGAAGGATGTTGTGTTGGCTAAGGAGCGTGCCCAGACCTTGCACGATTGGGTAGTCAATAAAATCAAGCAGACTTATGTTCGTATGAACGATCGCTATAAGGATTGTAAGTTTGAATATCAAGGTTGGATTAAATGATAAATAAAAGATTAAATAATCATATCAGAGGGCATAGAATCATATCGGTTATGGTTCTATGCCTGTTTGGGTTTTGTCTGATGCAAGCCATGCAGGCTCCAAAGAAGCATGCCAGAAAACGCCCTCATGGTGACCGCGTATATCTTTTGCATGCAGATGAATTGTACTATGATATGTTCGGTAATAATCCTGATGCCCAAATATTGAAAGGTAAGGTCTCTTTCTTGCATCAGGGCAGTCATCTTACCTGTGACAGCGCGTATTTCTATCAGGCTTCTAATTCTGTGAAAGCTTTCGGACATGTTCATTACCGGCAGGGAGACACCTTGTCACTCACTTGTGATAGAGCAGAGTATGATGGGCAGATGCAGATGATGAGAGCACGCAAGAATGTGGTCTTGCATCATCGTCGGCAGACTTTGCGTACTGATAGCTTGGATTTCGACCGCTTGTATAATATGGCAAACTTCTTTGACGGCGGAACGCTGATTGATGGTAAGGATAAGCTGGTTGCCGATTGGGGTGAGTATCATACCGAAACGCGTGAGGCTAAGTTTGTCTATAATGTCAAGTTGCGCAGTGGCAAGGATGTTGTTACCACCGATACTTTGTATTACGATGTCCGTAAGTCAAAGGCTCACATGGTAGGACCTTCTAAGATTGTTTCCGGTGCAAGTGTTGTCAAGACAGAAGACGGATATTATGATACCAAGACCGATAGAGCACAGCTTTACGGCCGCTCTACGGTTATAGATAAAGACAAGACACTTACGGGTGATACGCTCTATTATGTAAAGGATGGAGAGAGTACCGGATATGGTAATGTGGTTTATGTAGATAAGAAGAGCAAGAATTCTCTTACTTGTAATTATCTGCGTTACAACGAGAAAACCGGTAATGGCTTTGCCACCCGCAATCCTGTAGCGATCGACTATTCGCAGAAAGATACCCTTTGGGTTCATTCTGATACCATGCGTATCAATACCTTCCATATCAATACCGATTCGGTATACCGTAAGGTGCATGCTTATCCTAAGGTCCGTGCCTATCGCCTGGATATGCAGGCCATCTGCGATTCCCTGGTTTTCAATTCTCAGGATTCCTGCATGACCATGTATAAGGATCCTATCGTCTGGAATGGAAACCGTCAGTTGCTGGGCGAGAAGATTCTGGTCTTCATGAACGACTCTACCGTTCGTTTTGCCCATGTCATCGGACAGGCGCTGTCTGTAGAGCAGATGCCGGATAGTGTTCATTTCAATCAGATCAGTTCTTCTGAGATGAAATCTTACTTTGAAAAAGGTGAGATTAAACAAGGAGAGTCTATCGGTAATGTGCAGACCATCTATTATATGACGGATGATAAGGACAGTTCGCTCATTGGCTTGAATTATCTGGAGACCGATACCATGCGCATGTATATGGGACCGGGCAGGAAGATGGAGAAAATCTGGACCACTAAGTTTACATCTACCATGTATCCTATGACGCAGATTCCGCCGGCAAAATATAAACTTAACAATTTTGCCTGGTTCGAGGACTTGCGTCCTAAAGATAAGAATGATATCTTTGTATGGCGTGGTAAATCCAAGGGCTCCGAACTCAAGAACATTAAGCGTCATGAAGCTCCACTTCAGAAACTGACTGACTGATTATAATGAAGCATCATTTTCTTATATGATTAATATTTAGAGATGAGTGATATTATTCAACTTTTACCCGATTCTGTTGCCAATCAGATAGCAGCAGGTGAGGTTATACAGCGCCCGGCTTCAGTTATCAAGGAGCTGGTCGAAAATGCAGTCGATGCGGGTGCCAGGAATATCCATGTCACAGTTACCGATGCTGGCCGTACCAACATCCAGGTGATAGATGATGGAAAAGGTATGTCTGAAACAGATGCTCGTTTGGCTTTCGAACGTCATTCTACTTCCAAAATCCGTAAGGCTGATGATTTGTTTGCACTTCGCACCATGGGCTTCCGTGGCGAAGCTTTGGCGTCAATAGCTGCTGTGGCTCAGGTTGAACTGAAGTCACGACAGGCTACCGACGAGATAGGAACCCTGATACAGATTTCTGGTTCCCGATATGAAAAACAGGAGCCATGCTCCTGTGCTGTGGGAAGCATCTTCTCTGTCAGCAATATCTTTTATAATGTACCCGCGCGAAGGAAGTTCCTGAAGTCCAATTCTACAGAGTTGAACAATATTCTGACGGCTTTCGAGCGGATTGCATTGGTAAATCCTCAAATCACCTTTACTTTACATAGCAATGGTACCGAAGTATTCAATTTGCGTGCCGCTAATTTGCGTCAGCGCATTCTCGATGTCTTCGGCAAACGTTTCAATCAGGAACTCCTGCCAGTAAATGTAGAAACCACTATGTGTAAGGTGTCTGGATTTGTGGGCAAACCGGAATCTGCCAGAAAGAAAGGTGTGCATCAGTTCTTCTTTGTCAACGGGAGATACATGAAACATCCTTATTTCAATAAGGCTGTGATGGCTGCTTATGACCGTCTGGTTCCTCAGGGTGAACAGGTGCCTTACTTTCTGTATTTTGATGTAGATCCGAAGGATATTGATGTGAATATCCATCCTACGAAGACTGAAATCAAATTCGAGAATGAGCAGGCTATCTGGCAAATCCTCTCGGCTTCGGTCAAGGAGTCCATCGGTATGTTCAATGATGTACCTACCATTGATTTCGATACCGAGGATAAACCGGACATCCCTGTTTATAATCCTGAGATGAGCACTGCTGCTGCGGCACCGAAGATCAGTTTGAATCCTGGTTATAATCCGTTCAAGTCTTCCTCTTCCACTGGAGCAGTCCCTATGGGAGCAGGCTTCTCTGTTCCTAAGTCGAAACCTCAGGTGGATGAAAAATGGGAACAGCTTTATGAAGGACTCAAAGATCAGGATGATGTGCAGGGAATGGAGCAGACCATGGTGTTTTCCGATGATTCTAGTCAGGATAATACGCCAGACAGTATCATTGCAGAGAAATCGCCAGCCCATTATCAGTATAAAGGTAAGTATATCATGACTGCGGTAAAATCGGGATTGATGATTATTGACCAGCATCGTGCCCATGTGCGTGTCTTGTTCGAACAGTATTTGCGCCAGTTGGCTGACCGGACCTTTCATTCACAGAAAGTCCTCTTTCCTGAGGTTGTGCAGTTCCCGATGTCAGAGAAGGTAATCTTTGAAAAGATCCTGCCTGAAATGGAATCGATGGGCTTTGAACTGGAAGATCTTGGAGGCGGAAGCTATGCCGTTAATTCAGTTCCTGGCGGACTTGAAGGATTGAATCCTCTTAAACTGGTACAGGACATGGTTTCTTCTGCAGTAGAAAAGGGCGTATCAGCCATTGATGAAATCAATCAGACTTTGGCTTTGAGTCTGGCTCGCCAGGCTGCAATACCTCAGGGACAGATATTGAGTAATGAAGAGATGGAGGGGCTGGTGAATGATCTTTTTGCCTGCCAGAATGTCAATTATACGCCCGACGGAAAGTCGGTACTTTGCATCCTCCGTCAGCAGGAAATAGAGCATCTTTTAGGTTAAAAATGGGGAAAAATCCCGTTTTTCTTAAAAAAGTTAACGGAAAATGCTATTTTTTTATGAAAATGAAGGTTATTTCAAAAAATAGTATTATCTTTGCTCCGTCATTCAGAAGGTATATATATATAAATTGATTTTAAATTATAAAGTTATGAAAAAGTTATTAGCAGTGCTAGCATTGGCTAGCGTAACAATGGGCAGTATGGCTCAGGATGCAGCAACTACTGAGAAGTATAGCGTTGCAACAAATTCTTTCTGGAGCAATTGGTTTGTTCAGGCAAACGTTGCTGGTTCTGCATTCTGGGGCAACCAGGAAGAGGGCAATGGTTTCTCTAAGAGCCCACTCAAGGGTTTCAGAAACAATCTCGGTTTCTCTGTTGCTGTAGGTAAGTGGTTCACACCAGGTCTCGGTCTCCGTACCAAGTTCAATGGCGCTTGGGGCCGTACAGTAGTTTCTGAGGATAAGTCAACAAATGCAAATAAGTATTGGACTTTGAATGAGCAGGTTTTGTTCAATGTTAGCAATATGTTGTGCGGTTACAACGAGGCTCGTGTTTGGGATTGCATCCCTTACGCAGGTGTTGGTATTAACCGTAACATGAGCGCTAACTGCTATGCTCCTGTAGCTGGTGTTGGTATCTTGAATGAGTTCAAGATCAATAACAAGTGGGCTGTCAACCTCGATGTAAACTATACAGTAGGTGCTAACGACTACGATGGCTACAATGGTTTGTTGGCAGGTGCTAAGCCTAGCACATCTCACTCAATCGACAAGCTGATTGCAAGACACGACCGTTCTTTGAATGTTGAGGTCGGTGTTACATACAACTTGGGTAAGGCTACTTGGAACAAGGTTCCAGATGTTGACGCTATCAACGCTCTTCACCAGTCAGAACTCGACGCTCTCAATGCTAAATTGAACGATGCTAATGCAGAGAACGACCGTTTGAA
This sequence comes from Segatella copri, assembly GCA_021623045.1. Classification (GTDB taxonomy): domain Bacteria; phylum Bacteroidota; class Bacteroidia; order Bacteroidales; family Bacteroidaceae; genus Prevotella; species Prevotella copri_T. The sequence continues at coordinate 23,106 of JAJWJX010000059.1, forward strand.
GAATCTCTTGAACAACCAGAAGTCTGTAGAGGAAAAGGCAGTTAAGGAGTATGTTGCTACTCCAGTTTCTGTATTCTTCAACATCGGCAAGTCTAAGGTTGCTTCTAAGAAGGATCTCGTAAACGTACAGGCTCTCGCTCAGTATGCTAAGGACAACAACGCTAAGTTGGTAGTTAACGGTTATGCTGACAGCGCTACTGGTTCTGCAGCTGTTAACCAGAAGATTTCTAAGGCTCGTGCTGAGAAGGTAGCTGATGAGCTCGTTAAGTTGGGTGTTGCTAAGGAGAACATCGTAGTTAAGGCTAACGGTGGTGTTAAGGATTTGACTCCTGCTTCTTACAACCGTCGTGCAACTGTTCAGGTTGGTGAGTAATTATACAGTATATATAATATAAGGTATAAAAATAGAATAGGGCATTCTTCCTCGTGAAGAATGCCTTTTTTGTTGTATGCTCGGCATGAGCTTATTCTAATGGGTGCAAGTCCCTAACA
>JAJWJX010000103.1:0-4585 GCA_021623045.1 Segatella copri
AACAGAAGAGGGTGTGTCATTTGTCTATGACACACCCTCTCCTTTTCTATTTCCTTTGATTTTTAAACCTTATTTCCCTCTTTAGGGAAAACCACGGTTGGCTTGAAGGTCTTAGCCTCCTCAAAGTCCATCAGGGCATAAGCGATGATGATGACGGTATCGCCCACCTGCACCTTGCGGGCTGCAGCACCGTTCAGGCAGATACAACCGCTGCCACGCTCACCCTTGATAATATAGGTCTCCAAGCGCTCACCATTGTTGTTGTCTACAATCTGAACCTTCTCGCCTGCTATCAGATTAGCAGCGTCCATCAAGTCCTCATCGATGGTGATGCTACCCATATAATTCAGGTTAGCCTCAGTTACGGTCACACAATGGAGCTTACTCTTCAATACTTCTATCTGCATTGTTCTGTTATTACTTGATCTGTTACGGATTAAACTTAATAAAGAATATCTAAAGAGGAATTATCCCTTATACTTGATATGGTCGATGAGACGGATAGGAGTCTTACCGCAATAAACGGTGATGCAACCTACCACGTATGCACTATCCTCCCATGAAGAAACATCCTGCAGGCTGTCGCCATCCACAATCTGGAAATACTCTACCTCCAGACCCTCTATAGCATTGATGTCGGCAACCACCTTATCGTGAGTTTCCTGTACGGTATGAGTCTTGGCATACTCCACACTCTCCTTCAGGGCCTTATAGATGTTTGGCGCAATGGCACGCTCATCAGGAGCCAGCAAAGTATTACGGCTGCTCTTAGCCAAACCATCCTCATCACGGATGATAGGACACTCCACAATCTGCACATCGCTGTTGATGTACTTCACGAGCTGCTTGATGACAGCAATCTGCTGCCAATCCTTCTCACCGAAATAAGCACGAGTTGGTCGAACGATATAGAAAAGACGGCTCACTACCTGACATACACCATTGAAATGACCCGGGCGCTTGGCACCCTCCATCACGGTAGAAACAGGTGGAAACTCAAAGTGGCGTGTATCTGGTGTAGGATACATCTCCTTCACCGATGGTGCAAACACATAGTCAGCACCACAAGCCTCCAAGAGCTTGCAGTCAGCATCGAGGGTACGAGGATAGCGATCCAAGTCACCCTGATCATTAAACTGTGTAGGATTCAGGAACACAGAAACTACAGTCACGCCATTTTCCTTTACACTGCGCTTAACAAGAGAGGCGTGACCCTCATGCAGCGCACCCATAGTTGGCACAAGGCCGATTTCCTTTCCCTCCTTACGACACATGAAGAGTTCGTTCTGGAGGTCAACAATCTTATTGAATACTTTCATCGTCATAATCTGTTTTCGGGTGCAAAATAACAACTTTTTTCTCAAATGAGAAAGAAAAAACCTAAAAATATGCGAATTATTGCCGAAAATAATGAATTTCGGAGAAAAAATGCCCCTATTTGAAGTTTTTTTTGTACCTTTGCACGTAATTCGTAAGAATAAAATTTAAATTTTATGGCAAAAAAAGTATTATTTATCAATCAGGAGATCGACCCATACGTAGCCGAGTCTCACATGTCAATCATGGGACGCGAACTGCCTCAGAAGATGCAGGAAGCAGGTTTTGAGATCCGCACCTTCATGCCTAAGTGGGGCACCATCAACGAGCGTCGCGGACAATTGCACGAGGTCATTCGCCTGTCTGGTATGAACCTTATCATAGATGATACAGACCATCCGCTGATCATCAAGGTTGCATCTATACCAACAACACGACAGCAGATTTATTTCATCGATAATGACGACTATTTCAAGAGCCGCCAGATGGGCACCGATGAAAACGGAAAGGAATATGCCGACAACGGAGAAAGAGCTATCTTCTTTGCACGTGGCGTATTGGAAACCGTAAAGAAGCTCCGCTGGCAGCCTGATGTAATCGTCTGCCAGGGTTGGGCTAGCGCAGTAGTGCCTTTCTATGTAAAGACTGCCTACAGCGAAGAGCCTTCATTTGCAGAATCAAAGGTAATTACCGCTCTCTATACCAACGAACTCAAGGGTGAACTGGGTACCAACTTCAAACGTTGCGTTGCCTTCCGTGATGCCAAGTCTGAACTGCTCGACGGCTATCAGGACGACTTCGACTTCATTGAGCTCGGCAAACTCGCCATCGACTATAGCGACGGTGTGGTAGAAGGTGAAGAAGAAGCTAACCAGATTCTCTTTGATTATGCGAAGGAGAAGAACAAGTCTGTACTGGCTTATCCGGGAGAAGATATCCAGGAGCCATACGCAGACTTCATCAACAAGGTTTGTCCTGACGCAGAATAAAATTCCGACAACAGAGACACATACATACAAGGATAATGAAAATTTTAAGACTCTTAACAGTATTAGTAATAGCAGCGCTTACTTTCGCTGCATGTGATGATACCACCGAGGGAATCGGTGGTAGCATCACTAATAAGATAGACAACATTAACATTTCTAACTCAGCGTTCAATGTTACCACAAAGTCTATAGTAGCAGATTCCGTATTGAGCCGCAACAACACGGGGCTCATCGGAAAGATGAAAGACCCGGAAACCGGCAACTATGTAAAGGGCGACTACATGACCCAGTTGAGCGTATTGCCTACTTTCTCTGTAGATACACTCGATTACATCAAGCAGGCAAACAAGGGTTCTATCGAAGCAGACTCATGCTACCTCCTGGTTTCATACAACGCCAGCTATGGTGATACTATCGCCCCAATGAAGGTGACAGCCTATGAGATGACAAGGCCGATGTCAGAAGATAAGGAGTATTACTCTAATTATGATGCCTTCAAGGAACGCTGGGTAAGCGAAAACAACCAGCATTGGAGCAGTAATTACAACTTGAGCAATACATCAGACGTCAAGAACTTCAAGATTTACTTGAATAAGGAGTACAAGAAAGATGGTAAGACATACAAGAACTATGGTTCTTACATCATGCAAACATACGCTGAACATCCTGAGTACTTCAAGACCAACTTCAAGTTCCTGCACAATGTCTGCCCTGGCTTCTATATCAAGAACGTAGGCGGTACGGGTAACATGGCTAAGATCTGGAATACAGAGCTTATCTTCTACTGGACCCGTCACAAGACCATCAATAAAGACAGTACAGCTGTAAGCATCGGATACAACCGTTTCGATGGTACAGAAGAGGTATTGCAGCTCAACAAGATTGAGAACGATACCGAGAACTTGAAGAAGTTGGCAAGTAAGGATCAGGAGAAATGTACTTATCTCAAGTCACCGGCAGGTATCTTCACCGAGGTTACCCTCCCTATCGAAGACATCATGAAGGGACATGAGAAGGATACGCTCAACACAGCTACCATCTCTTTCCCACGACTCAACAATAAAAACGAAGACAACCCATACAACTTTGCTACACCAAGCACCATCCTGATGGTGCAGAAAGACAGTTTGCAGTCGTTCTTCGAAAAGAGCAAGTTGGCTGACAACCGTACTTCTTATACGGCAAGCTACAGCAATACCGGCTCCTACAAGAATGCCTATACATTCCAGAATATCGCCAATCTGGTTTCTGCCATGTATAAGAACAAGGGCAAGGGGGAAAACTGGAATAAAGTGGTGCTGGTTCCTGTAAACGTCATCACAACCACACAGGGATATACTACCGTCATCTCCAAGATTAATCACGATATGTCACTCGCTTCTACCCGACTCATCGTAGGTACGGATGATCCTGACAAGGATTATACCACAGACAAGAAGACTGGTAAGAAGGTGGCATCTGGTCCGATCCGAATCAAGGTGATTTACAGTAAGTTTAAAGAAGAATAAGCATTCATAACGCAAAGTAAAAAAGGAAAGGAAACATGGCAGACAATTTTTTGGAGCGTCATCGCGAAGAATATGAAATACGCAAGGCTGCATGGCTCAAGAAGAAGAAACTATTCATGAAGTCAGGCAAGAAACAGAAGCCCCAGACACAGATGCCACGTCCTGAAGACGAAGCGTTATAAGCGAGATAATATTTCGAATCCTGAGAAAGAGGGTGTATCATTAAACATTTGATTGTTTATGATACACCCTCTTACTTTTACCAGATAACCCTCAAAAATCGCCGTATAAGTATAATAAAAGCCACTTAATACAAAATAAAGCAAAATTAATTTGGAGTTTACACATTTTTTTTATATCTTTGCAATGTGAACTTAAAAGTATTAAAGAGACAAAAACAATAAAGTAAAAATAATCAAGATATTGGTAGAAATACCGGACTATGGGTTTAGCTTTTCTGAGAACTTACATTTAGAATACAAGATATAAACAGGATATAGATATTTGCAGGATATGAGATATTAGCAGGATACAAGATACTTGCAATATATGAGATACTTGGTTTATGTTTATAGATAAAAGAGAATTTACTCTCACTCTCTTAAAAAATTGTTTTTAAGTTTAAACAAAAATGCTAAAGTTAGATGTTAGTAATATAAGTCCCCGTAGTGACCGTGAGGCTACTGCGGGGACGCTTTTTCAATTTATAGTATATAGATCGAGTAGGAGGAAAACGAAGTAGTTTTTCTCCTACTTTCGTCTTCCGACCTC
>JAJWJX010000060.1:0-23160 GCA_021623045.1 Segatella copri
AAAAATAAAGGGAATCCAGTCTCACGACCGGATTCCCTTTTTTATATCTACAATCTTATACCGAAAAACAACTATCTTTACGATTCAATAAATCATGGCTGCCTACTAAACCAACCATGCTCCATTCTTTTATTTTTCGCCCGCATCATAATTCACGAGCCCATCCTCCGTGCCGTGTAAAGCACCTTGGAAATCATCCCAACTCTGGAATCCGGCAAGCAGCGCCAACTTGTCCAAAGTCTGGCGGGAAGGTTTCTCCTTCCCTTTCAAAACATCCCACATTTTGTGGAAAACATGTGCCTTGCCAACCTTCTTTTCTATGTGTTCAACAAGGACTTTCAAATCCTGTTTCATAACAATCCTCTCATATTTTCTAACTGGGAGCAAAAGTACTGAAAAAGAATGAAACAGAGTTCATTTTTCCCGACTTTTTTATGTTTTGGCGTAAAAAAAATGCTTTATATCATAAAAATGCTGTTTTTTAGGGCTTTTTACGAAACAGAAGTCCAATATCTCAATCATTTTTTGTAACTTTGCGCCAAATTCCAAAATACATTTCTTAGAAGATGAAAGAATTAGCACTTAAGTACGGATGTAATCCAAATCAGAAACCTTCTCGCATCTATATGGATGACGGAAGGGAACTTCCTATCGAAGTGATCAACGGCCGTCCTGGCTACATCAACTTCCTGGATGCCTTCAATTCCTGGCAATTGGTCAAGGAGCTCAAGGCTGCTACAGGAATGCCTGCTGCCGCTAGTTTCAAACACGTTTCTCCTGCCGGTGCAGCTATCGGCTTGCCTCTGAGCGACACATTGAAGAAGATTTACTTCGTTGATGATGTCAAGTTTGAGCTCTCTCCATTGGCTTGTGCCTATGCTCGTGCGCGTGGCGCTGACCGCATGTGCTCTTATGGCGACTTTGTTGCGCTGAGCGATGTATGCGACGAGGCTACAGCCCTTCTCATCAAGCGTGAGGTGAGCGATGGTGTCATTGCTCCTGGCTATACTCCTGAGGCTATCGAGGTTCTGAAGGAGAAGCGCAAGGGTACCTATTGTGTTATCAAGATTGATCCTGACTATGTGCCAGCTCCTATCGAGCACAAGCAGGTGTTCGGTGTTACCTTCGAACAGGGACGCAACGAGGTGAAGCTCGATGATCCTGCTCTCTTCGAGGATGTTCCTACCAAGAACAAGACTTTCACTCCTGAGGCTAAGCGCGATCTGATTATCTCGCTCATCACCCTAAAGTATACTCAGAGTAACTCTGTATGCTACGTAAAGGATGGTCAGGCTATCGGTATCGGTGCCGGTCAGCAGAGCCGTATCCACTGTACACGTCTGGCTGGTTCTAAGGCTGATGAGTGGTGGTTGCGCCAGTGTCCTAAGGTGATGAACCTGCCTTTCAAGGAGAAGATCCGTCGTGCCGACCGCGACAATACCATCAATGTCTACATCTCTGATGAGTGGGAGGATGTATTGCAGGACGGCGTTTGGGAGCAGTTCTTTACTGAGAAGCCTGAGCCATTGACCCGCGAGGAGAAGAAGGCTTGGATTGCCCAGAACAAGGGTGTATCATTAGGTAGTGATGCTTTCTTCCCATTCGGCGACAATATTGAGCGTGCTCACAAGAGTGGTGTTGAATACATAGCAGAAGCAGGCGGTAGTATCCGTGACGATCATGTTATTGATACCTGCGACAAGTACGGCATCGCTATGGCGTTTACTCACGTTCGCCTCTTCCATCACTAATTTATTATATAATTAAGGTATATGAGTGACATTGACGATATTATCATGGGCGGTATGGTCTTCAAGGGCGGCGGTGGTCCTAAGAAGGATGACGACGACAAGGTGAAGACCAAAGCCAAGAAAAAAAAGTACATAACGGGTGCTCACGGTAGTGGCTCTGCCCGTCAGAAGGCAAAGTATCGCCAGCAGAGAGCCAATCGTAAATCCCAAAAGAAGAAATAATACTTCTCTATCATAAATACATGGTTCGCCCGTGTGCTGTATGATAACAGCGCACGGGCGAACTGTTTTCTGATAGCGGGAGCCATGAATAGAGTACTGGCAAGCGAAAGACAGGATACTGGTATAAGTAAGACAGCCCACTAGCAAGCGTATTGCTAGTGGGCTGTTCTTCTTAAACAGTCACCAAAATCCAAAGGAAAAGCGGTAGAAGTAACGTACATCGAAAAACTCTTCACTCTTCACCTTTCCTTCGGAAACCCCTGTGTTTATCGGGGTTTCGAGGGGTGAAGAGTGGGTGAAGAGTGTCCAAACACTCTTCACCCCTCGAAATGCCGATAAACACTAGGGTTTCCGGCCGAAAGGTGAAGAGTGAAGAGTAAAACGGCTATCGGTTCTTTACACTCTTAACGCCCCTGCCCTTCGTTAGATGAAGGGTTACAGGCTTCAATTGATGCTTGCCGTGGTCATAAATGATGGCTGGGTCCAGTCGTCTACCATCAAAGCTAACCTCGAAATGAAGGTGCTCTGTGGTAGCCCTACCGGTACGGCCCGTCAAACCGATTACCTGACCAGCCTTTACCTTATCGCCCTTCTTCACCTTGTTCCTACTCTGATGACTGTAGAGCGTCTCGAAACCATAAGCATGCCTGATACGGATGCAGTTGCCGTAACCATAGAAGGGTCCTGATGCAACAACCGTACCGTCAAAGGCAGCCACAATCTCATCATTCGGGCACGTCTTGAGGTCAACCCCCGAATGGCGGCGCTTGCCACCATAAGGACTGATTACCTTGGCACCCGGCAAAGGATAAGCCCAGGCTGTCTTTTCTATCTTCTCCAAATCAAGCTCGAAAGTATTGGTAATGGTAAACGGATCATGAACCTCATCAGGATCGAGCGTCATTCCATCTCCTATTCCACCCTTTTTCTTGCCAGATGCCTCCTTGTCAGCCTCAGCATTTCTTCCTACAGAAGAATCCTTGCCACCGATAACCGAAGCGATGACACGGGCACCATGCTTGCGGAACTGCACCGTCTGGCGGCGCAACTTATGCGATTTCAGTTCGATGAAGGTTTCAGGATTCAACCTACCGCCATTCACCATGATAGAGAAGTCACAATAAGTTTCACCCTCCTTAGAGCCTACAATAGCAATCGTCTGTCCGGCATCCACATGCTGTCCTACCTTAACCAGGTTCTCAGCATTGTTGGCATAAACGGTTTCCAGACCGCAATCGTGGCGCACCACGATGACATTACCCATTGATTCCGACTTTCTGGAAAGTCGCACATAACCTTCGAGCATCGCCTTGACAGCATCGCCTTTAGAGGTAGAGATACGCAACACATGATTGTTCAGAAGGGTTGCTTTGCCCACAGGAAGCGGGAAAGAATATTCCTTAGCTCGGAATATCTCAAAGTCTACATTAAATGCCTGACTCTGGGCAAAGAGACCGGGTGTTGCAATACTCACCTGCTGCTGTTCGGCTGCCGTGAATACATTTTTAGCGGGCATAAAGCTGCTCAGCGAGAACACCATGAGTCCTGCCACAGCCAATAGCCGCAATCCTTTTTTCATTCTTTTCATTATTTACTTTTTCTTTCTGATTTTCAAAATATTCTATAAACTATTAACAGAAAAACATCCATTTCTCCCTCTCCGTTCTGATAGAAAAGGAAAAATGGATGTTATCTTGAAAACTATCTGATACTTACCTGCTAGCAGGCTTTTACTTCAACAAGATACCTGTGAAGATTCTGCCGCTCTCGATACCCAGCTTTCTGGCAGAGAAGTACTCATCGCTGTGGGCAAAGGTACAGATGCCACAATCCTGGATATTCTCTTCGGGCACTCCACAATGCAGAAGTATCTGTTTGTTGCAGAGCGGAAGATTGAGATGCCATTTCAGCGGCTGCACGATATTACCCTCAGCTGCCAGGCGCTCACGCTCAGCAGGATCAACCGAGAAGGCGGCATTAGGACGCTGCTCGGCAATCTCTTCCATAGGGAAAGCTGCCTGCTCGAACGCCTCGTAAACCTCATCGCCCACCTCGAAATGGTCGAGCGAAATGCCCGGACCTATCACCGCCTTCAACTTCTTCGGGTCGGTATGATAGGTAAACGCCATCTCCTGAATGGTTTTATGCACGATGCGAGCCAGCGTGCCACGCCAGCCGGCATGGATGGCAGCCACAGCATGATGCTCCTCATCATAAAGAAGCACAGGGATGCAATCGGCAGTAGAAACACCGATGCATACACCTTTCTGGTCAGTCATCACAGCATCTACACCTTCGAGCACCATCTTGCGGATATTCTCAGGCATGGTGAGAAACTCGCCGGCAATATTGCGCACCTCTACTCCATGCACCTGATGGGGCATGATGATATGGTCGGTAGTGATACCGAGCTCAGCAGCCAGACGCTTACGGTTCTCTGCAACATGCTCGGCAAAATCACCGCAATATTCGTTGATATTGAATTCGCTATAGTTGCCCTGGCTCACTCCTCCCTTGCGGGTAGTAGAGAAAGCCATGACGCCAGAAGCTACCTGATATTCTTTGATCATAACATTTATTCGTATTCGAAATCATCGAGGTCGTCAACATCCTCGATTTCATCCTCATCAATATATTCTACTACATCCTCGCCCTCTGCAGCCAGTTCCTGCTGGAAGCGAGACATATCCTTGTCACGGTGAACAAGCGTATCTTCGGCAGTAATCTCCTGAAGCTTGTTGCTCTCAGAATTGAGTTCCTTCCAGAGCACATCCTTCAGTTCCTGGATACCCTGTCCGGTAACAGACGAGATGAAGACCACCGGAAGATCGGTAGGCAAGGTTTCCTTGAGCATTTCAATCAGCTCTTCGTCGAGCAGATCGCACTTGGTGATAGCCAGCACGCGATGCTTGTCGAGCATCTCTGGATTGAAGTTCTTCAGTTCGCCCAGCAATACTTCATATTCTTTCTTGATGTCGTCAGTATCACCCGGAACCATGAAGAGCAACAGAGAGTTGCGCTCAATATGGCGGAGGAATCGCAAGCCCAAACCTTTTCCTTCGCTCGCGCCCTCGATGATGCCAGGAATATCAGCCATGACAAAACTCTGGTGATCGCGATAATCTACGATACCCAGCGATGGTTCGAGCGTAGTAAACGGATAGTTTGCAATCTTAGGACGGGCACTTGATACGGCACTCAGCAAAGTTGACTTGCCGGCATTAGGGAAACCTACCAGACCTACATCGGCAAGGAGTTTGAGCTCCATGATGATGGTCATCTCCTGCATAGGTTCGCCCGGCTGTGCATAGCGAGGAGCCTGGTTGGTAGAGGTACGGAACTGGAAGTTGCCCAATCCGCCACGACCGCCCTTGAGGAGCAGAACTTCCTGCCCGTCATAAGCCACATCGCATACAAACTTGCCTGTTTCGGCATTATATACCACGGTACCGCAAGGCACATCGATATAAATATCCTTGCCATCGGTTCCATGACACTTATCACGGCCACCATTTCCACCATGCTCGGCAAAGAAGTGGCGCTGATACTTGAGGTGCAGCAACGTCCAGTAGTTATGGTTGCCGCGGAGATAGATGCTTCCTCCACGTCCGCCGTCGCCACCGTCAGGACCGCCGTTAGGCTGGTACTTTACGTGGCGCAGGTGCATGGAGCCCTTGCCACCCTTACCAGAGCGGCATTGTATCTTTACGTAGTCTACGAAATTGGATTCAGCCATTTATTCTTTTCTTTTTATTTAATGAATAAATCTTCCCCACCATAGCGGGGAAGATTCTTTATCTTGATTACAAGTTGTCGATTACATTGCAAACACGAGCGAAAATCTCATCTACAGTACCGAGACCCTCGATGTGGTGATGAATGCCTTCCTTCTCATACCAGTCGATGAGCGGAGCAGTCTGTGTATGATAAACATTGAGACGCTTCTTGATAGTCTCCTCGTTATCATCAGAACGGCCGCTTTCCTTACCGCGGTTAATCAGGCGAGCCATCAGCTCATCCTCAGGAACAGCCAACTCAATCATCGCAGCAATCTTATGACCACGCTCAGAAAGCATCTTCTTCAGAGCCTCAGCCTGTGGAGTGGTACGTGGGAAACCGTCGAAGATTACACCAGCGTGATCCTTACCGAAGCTATCGTATACACTTGCGAGGATGTCAATCATCAACTCGTCTGGAATCAACTGACCATTGTCGATATAACCCTTAGCTGTCTTACCAAGTTCTGTACCGTTCTTGATTTCGTTACGAAGTACGTCACCTGTAGAAATGTGACCGAGACCATACTTCTCGATCATCTTGTCGCTCTGTGTGCCTTTACCTGCACCTGGAGCGCCGAAAATTACGATATTTTTCATTTTTACCTTAATATATATATAAAATATTTATGTTGTGTCAGAAACTTAACTATATTTATTAACCCACTTCTGCCCCTTTGGAGACAAAAGAACTGCAAAAACAATTCCAAAGAGAACTGTTACAACGCCTAAGAAAAATAATGCATCCATTATAGGTCCCCCTATTCTTCTACAATCGTGTAGATGTCACGGAGGTTTCTGCCTTCTTGGTCATAATCTAATCCATATCCCACGATGAAATCGTTAGGGATTTCCATAACAGCATAGTTGATATCAAGATCAACCTTCAAGTTGCCTGGTTTCACGAGGAGGGAACAAACCTCAACGCTGGCTGGGTTCATCTTCTTCAGGTCTTCAATCATGTGAGCCATGGTGAAACCGGAATCTACGATGTCCTCTACGATAACCACGTGGCGACCTGCCAAATCCTGGTTCAAACCCATCAGGGTTTTCATGCTGCCCGTAGAGGAGGTACCCTCGTAAGAAGCATACTTCACGAATGAAATCTCGCTTGGCACGGTAATCATTCGCATCAAGTCGGCTGCAAAGATAAATGCGCCGTTCAATACTGCCAGGAAGACAGGTTTCTTACCTGCATAATCCTTGTTCAGACGGTCTGCTACGACCTGTACTTTCTTCAGAATCTCAGCCTCAGGAATCGATGTCTTGAAGCTCTTATCCTTGATCTTTACTATGCTCATAGTCTGTTCTATAATAATATTTTCTGCAAAATTACGAAAAAAACATGAAACTTCGTGCTTTCATCAACTATTTTTTGTACTTTTGCATGAAAATAACCGTTTATCTGCATGAGTTGACAAATTATCACGACAGTTCGCGCAGATAATACTAAGATTATCAGATAATATGAAGATTTTCACAAGCGCTCAGATTCATGAGTTGGATAAATACACCATTGAGCACGAACCTATCAGTTCGCTCAACCTGATGGAACGTGCAGCCAAAGCGCTGACACGTGCCCTAGAAGAGGAATGGTCTAACCGCACTCCAGTAGTTGTCTTCGCCGGTCCGGGTAATAACGGCGGCGATGCGCTTGCTGTGGCGAGAATGCTCAGCGAGGATGGATATGATGTAAGTGTATACCTCTTTAATGTACAGAATAAGCTGTCGGCAGACTGTCTTGCCAACAAGAAGCGTCTGCTGGATGCAAAGAGAGTGAAATTTACTGAGATTACCACTAATCTGGACCCTCCTAAGCTCAATGCAGAAACGCTGGTGGTGGACGGTCTCTTTGGAAGCGGACTCAACAAACCATTGGCTGGCGGATTCGCCGCGATGGTGAAATATATCAACCAGAGTCCTGCCAAGGTAGTAAGCATAGATATCCCTTCGGGACTGATGACCGAGGACAATTCCTATAATATCCATGCCAACATCATCCGTGCCACTCTGACCCTTACCCTGCAGCAGAAGAAACTGTCGATGCTGATGGCGGATAACCAGCAGTACCTGGGCAGACTGCGCGTTCTCGACATCCGACTTTCCCAGGAATTCATCCAGAATACGGAATGCCGGTGCCGCATACTCGAAGAGAACGACATCCGTCCGCTCCTGAAATCGCGCAGCGACTTTGCCCATAAAGGCAGCATGGGTAATGCGCTGCTCATAGCGGGAAGTTACGGCATGAGCGGCGCTTCGGTATTAGCCACCAAGGCTTGTCTGAGAACCGGTGCGGGCAAGGTTACAGCCCATACCCCAAAACGGAATTATGAAATCATGCAGATTTCGGTACCTGAAGCGGTACTGCAGATGGATGCTGAAGAAACCATATTCAGCGAACCGGTAGATACAGAGATGTTCGATGCGCTGGGCGTAGGTCCCGGATTGGGACAGAACGAGACAACAGCCATCGCCCTCATCGCCCAACTGCGCCGTGCTACCTGTCCGCTCGTCATTGATGCCGATGCGCTCAATATTCTTTCCAGCCACAGGGCGTGGATGCAGCAGTTGCCAAAGAATATCATCATGACTCCTCATCCGAAGGAGTTCGACCGGCTTGCCGGAAATGCGAGCAGCAGCTGTACCGAAAGACTGATGAAGGCAAGCGAACTGGCGGAACGACTCCAGGCATACATTATATTAAAGGGACATTATTCTGCACTCTGCCACCCTGACGGAAAAATTGACTTCTGCAGTACGGGCAACAGCGGTATGGCTACAGCAGGCAGCGGTGATGTGCTGACAGGTATCATCACCGGTCTTCTGGCAAGAGGATACAAACAGGAAGATGCCTGTCGACTGGGTATGCATCTTCATGGTCTGGCTGGCGATCTTGCAGCTAAAGATCTGGGCAAAGAGAGCCTCATCGCCAGCGACATTATCCAGTATCTTCCGAAAGCATTTCTCAGATTGGAAGAATAATGAGCAAGAAATAAGAATATCCATAAAAGTCAGGAGTTCTCGGCTTCTGACTTTTTTACTTGTTTCTGTGCATCATAGAACCTTACTTCCAAGGTTCTCCTCAAATCATCGCGACGGTCCATATTCAACTTTTTGCGGATATGGCAACGCTGGCTGGTGATATTTGATTCACTCTTATTGAGTTCTGCACAAATTTCCTTTAAGGTATGCCCCTGAAGAATCAGCTTGCATATTTCCTTTTCGCAGAACGTAAGACCATCACAAACCTGATCCCATGCCACTCTATTCAATTCTTCATTATACAGATGTTCAGAAGCATGGGTAATAATCTTCTGCCGGACATCAGGAGTAAGACGCTTCATCAGGCTTTCTGCTGCTTCCGGTTGATTATCCTTCAAATCGGCAAGCATATTCAACGCCTTGTTTTCAACCCGAGCCATCCGTTTCGGCTGGCGCAACCCCTTGGTTACAATACTCATATTATATACTGCCACATAAACCAGCATCATGAAACCCAGGAAAACAGTCTTCAGACTGAACAGAGCTGGCATAAGCGGAGTGCTGAACAGGTATATCAGCAACATCGGTATCATACCCACCGTGATGATGGCGCAAGTCTTATACAAGGTTTGGCTCAACGCTGTAATAGCCAGGATAAAGATGACAAACAGGTTGCAGATAACGCTCACATCATCATTAGCAAAACCGAAATTGATACAAAACACGTTATCAAGAGCCAGTTTTGCGAACATCAGAAAGTAAAGAGAAGAGATACCCTTCACGAAAGCTATCTTCCGTTTCCAAATCAGGAACTGCAGGATGCAGAACACGAATGTATGCAAGCCACAGAGGCTTAAACCATAAGGTTCTTTCACCAGCAAAAAGAGCATAATATGATAAGGTATGATAATCAGCTCGCTTATCGTCAGAAGTAGAAAGGCGATAATGCGTCGGCGGTCTACCACACCACAATATTGAGGGCATAAATGATGCTCAACCCTCACAATCAGGTTTACAATGTCATTCTTCAGTTTCATTTCGTATTGGTTATTTTCTGAAATTTAATTTATACTTTCGTAAGTCAAACGGCTCTTTTTCTTGGAAATTGCCATTTTTTAGGGAACTATTGATTCCGGCTGCAAAATTACAAATTATATCAGAAATCCTTGTTCAATTATCCGAAAATCGTGCAACTTTAACGATTTTAAGCATAAATCAGTGTACTATTTTGCTAAAAATGGCATTTTTCAGTATTTTTCAGTGCTTAAAAATTTGGTTGTATCCAATATTCGTTCTACTTTTGCACCCGAAAACCAACGATATGAGATACAGATGAACTAAAAAGTAAGTTGAAAGTAAACTGAAAGGAGAAAAAGAACAGTTGAAAGTAAACTTCAGGAAACTAGAGTTCTCAGTAGATTCAGGTATTGGTGATCATTATAATTATAAAAGAGTATACGAAAGTAAAAGGTGATTCAAAATCACTCAATGTATTAAAAAAAGAAAAGTTTAATTGAGGTATGAAGAAAAGGATTTTAATTGCGTTAGTAGCACTCGGCAGCCTGATCTGTCCTGCTCTAGCGCAGAACGCTGCGGTAAAGACCAACTTGCTGTATGATGCAACGACAACCATGAACTTGGGTGTTGAATTCGGTCTTTCTCCAAAATGGACACTTGACGTATCCGGAAACTACAATCCTTGGACGTTTTCAAAGAACAAGAAATGGAAGCACTGGCTCGTACAGCCAGAGGCGAGATACTGGTTCTGTAACAAAATGATGGGTTCATTCATCGGCTTCCATGCCCTGGGTGGATCTCACAACATCGGTGGCATGGATCTTGACTTCAAGTTCCTGGGCACTGATTTCTCTAAGCTGAAAGACTATCGGTATGAAGGATGGTTTATCGGTGCAGGTGTAGCTTACGGCTACGCTTGGGCTCTCTCGAAACATTGGAATTTGGAAGCTGAACTTGGCGTAGGCTATGTCTACTCTAAGGCAGATAAGTTTAACTGTGCACAATGCGGAGATAAACTTGAAGATGACAAGGCACACAACTATGTGGGCCCGACGAAAGCTGCCCTCAACTTAGTGTATGTTTTTTAAAAAGAATCAGTCATGAATACATATAATATAATAGGTAGTATGTTCGGAGCCTTGCTTATCGCGCTTCCTGTATCAGCCGATAACACCCAGCAGGCTTACAAGAACCTGAAAATTCAGAATAAGGCAATCAAAAAGGTTGGCAACCAGGTAAAAGTGGCTATGGACCTGAACCTCGACCACATTCAGCTTGCCAGCAACAATGGTCTCATCTATACCCCAATGATCCTCAACGAAAAGGATACACTCTTCATGCCGAGCGTTGAGGTGATGGGTAAAAAGAGATATATTTACTATCAGCGTAACCAGAAAACGGCTACGGCAAACCCTCTCATCGTGGCACTCCGCAAGAACAAGACAGCACAGACGCTTCATTATGAATATGCCGCTCCGTTCAGCGACTGGATGAAGAACTCAAACTTCGCCATCAGTAATGATGCCTGCGGATGCAACCAGCAACTTCTCGACGAAGGTATTCTGAATCCGGAAGGACGTGCTTTCTCTACTCCGAAGAATCTCTTCAATGCTTATGTACAGCCTAAGGCGGAAGCCGTAAAGGCAAGAAAAGAGAACGGTTCTGCCCGTTTGAACTTCAAGGTGAACAAGTGGGATATCCTTTATGATTTGGGCAACAATGCCAGCGAACTGGATAATATCCGCAAGACACTCGACCTCGTAAAGAACGACTCGGATGTTACCATCACCAAGATAACGCTTCACGGCTATGCTTCACCAGAGGGCGGATATGCCAACAACAACAAGTTGTCGCTTAACCGTACACAGGCGCTTTTGCAGCATATCCTGAAGACCTATCCTATTTCTTCAAAACTGTTTGCGACCACAGCTACAGCGGAGGACTGGGCGGGAACCATCAAATATGTAAATGAGAATGATGTTCCTCAGAAGGAAGTTGCACTTGAGATCATCAACAGCAACATGCAGCCAGATGCCAAGGAGAAAGCATTGCTCAAGAAGGCTCCTCAGGCTTATCACTATCTCCTGCAGAATGTATGGCCATCACTTCGCCGTACCGACTATACGATAGAATATGATGTACAGGCATTCAATGTAGAAAAGGCTCGCGAGGTTATCAAGACCCGTCCTCAGAAGCTCTCTCTCCAGGAGATGTATCTGGTAGCGCAGACTTATCCTAAGGGTAGCGCCGAATTCAACAATGTTTTCGACATAGCTGTAAGAATGTTCCCTGAAGATAAACTTGCCAATCTCAATGCAGCCTCAGCAGCCATCGAACGTGGCGACAAGGTGAGTGCAGAGAAATATCTCCTGAAAGCAGGCGACAGTGCCGAGGCTGACAATGCCCGCGGTTGTCTGGCTGCCATGAAGGAAGATTATCAGACTGCCAAGCAATACTTCGAGAAAGCTGTTGCCGGCGGTTTGAAGGAGGCGCAGGAAAACCTGGATAAGGTTAACCAGGCGCTTTAAAGCAAGTATTTACTTTCTATTTATATAAGTATAAGTTAAAAGATGATGTTAAATACGATCTGTTTTCAGCGGATTGTGCCAATATGTGCGAAACTTTATTTTTGAGAATAAGAATTAATTAAATATATTGTATAACTTATTTTGTATTAAGTAAAAAGATTATGAAAAAAATGAATTTGCTCGTAATGAGCTTGGTTTCTGCCGCAGCTTTGTCTTTCACAAGCTGCAGCAGTAATGATGATTTGACTAATGACAACGCAGGTCAGGAGAAGGTAGATGGTTTCTACATGACTTTGAACGTACAGACTCCAAAGGCTAGCGGTACTAGAACTTCAGTTCTTGATCCTACTGAGAATGCTACAGCTGTTGAGGCAGCTATCAAGACTGGTACTTTGTATTTGGCAGATAAGGATAATAAGATTGTTTTCTCTGAGGATCTTAAGGACCTGACTTGGTCTGGAGCCGTTAATGGTGAAAATGGTTCTACAACACAGCAGGACGGTAACAAAATGTTCGAAATCGAGGTTCCTCAAGTTGAAGCAGGTCAGACATACCGTGTATATTTCTTGGCTGGTAACAACAAGCCTGCAGGTGGTATGAACTTTGCTGCTACTAGCAACAACTTCTTCACTGCTGCTAAAAATAGCTTTGCATCTCCATTTGCAGACGCCAACAACTTTGCTATGTTCAACCAGAACGATGCAGATGTGAATGGAAATGGTTATTCTGTAAAATTCATCAAGGCTAACAACAACAAGCAGAACCCTGCAAAGGTAACTTATACATCAGCAGATGGAAAAACTACACAAAAAGATGCAGCTATCAAGGTTGAGCGTGTAGTAGCTCGTATCGATGCTCCAAGTAGCACATCTGCAATTAGTACAGACGATCCAGCTGGTGCTTCAGAGGCTTTGAAGGTAGCTTTGAAGGATGCTAGAGAAAAGGTAGCTTCGTTTGAGTTGACAAACTATGCTATTTCTAACTTGGCAAACAAGTCTTACGTAATGCAGACTTGGAATTCTTCTGCACTTGTCATTCCTAGTGACAAAGATGGCTTCAGCTACATCCAGCCAAAAACTGCTTTCGGTGGAGATTACGATTACAAGAATGGCGGTTTCACTACTACAGCAACTAAAGTAAATTACGTATTCGAGAACTATTCAACAGAAAATCCAACATCTATGTACTTTGAGTACAAGGTTACTTTGAAAGACTACAGTGATGCTGATTTCAAGGATGATGCAAAAAATGCAGGTACATTCTATCGTTACAACAACGTAATCTACACCTCTTTCGCTCAGATCTACAAAGATTATGCAGATGTTGCAAACCTTTTCGGCGAAAACATGGATGCTGATAAGATGAAGGAAGAATTGAAGAAGGTCATCGATAACGAAGTTGAGTTGTCAAAGTTCCGTAAGAAATACAACATTGAAGTATTCAAGGGAGGTAAGACATACTACAAGCAGGTTATCAAGGATAATCACATCGGTTATGCTAACGCTATCCAGCGTAACAGCATCTATCGTCTCAATGTTAACAACATCTTCAACGTAGGTGCTCAGGTTCCTAATGGTAAGCCAACAGAGAATGATTTCTACTATCTCAACGTTACTGTTACTGTTAACCCTTGGGTTCTCAATAGCTACGATGTTGACTTGCAGTAATATTCCGTCATACCAGACAGATAAAATATAAATACTTATATATACCAAGACTCTCGGGGGAGCAATCCTCCTCCGAGAGTTTATCATTCAAACGTTCGTTCAGAAAAGCAACGAAAGATTCTTAAAAGATAACTAACATTGCCGCCCATGTATAAAAGGCGGGAGATACAAAGACGTGCCGTCATACCCCAACCCGAAAGACTGGCACTTTTCATCCTTAGAAAATAACGATGCCGAAGGCAACGAAACAGAGAGCTGACAAAGCAAAGATATTCGCTACCTACGGCACTCTCTATATAAAATAAGTAAAAGTAAAAGATAAAGAATATGGCACATTTCCTCAACAACAAATGTTGCAAGCTGGTTTGCATCTCAGCCATCGCACTCACTTCACTTTCATCCTGCATGAAAGATGATATCACGGGCTGCCCTACAGCTAAGTTGTCGCTCAAATTCGACTATACTTATAATGTGAAAGAGGCTGATGCTTTCTCTGCCGAGGTGAAGAACCTCAACGTTTATGTATTCGACAAGAACGGTAAGTTCGTAGATAACTATACCGAGTCGGCTGACAAGTTTGAAACAGGTCATAAGATGGAAATCACAGACCTGCAAGCAGGCAAGTATACCTTCGTCTGCCTGGCTCGTGACAAGCAGCCTACCGCAATGGGAACAAGAGCCGAAGGTGATGATGAGACCGAGTTTAGCTTTACTAAACTTACCCCAGGTATCTCTACCATCAACGACCTGCAAGAGGAAATGGGCAAAAAAAACGCAGAAGAATCCGTAAACGACAAGCACTTCACCGCACTCTATACCGCACAGGACTCCCTTAACTTTGATGGAGAAAACGATGTGCAGGGAAAATTGAGTCTGATGAAGTGTACCAAGACATACCGCGTGGTGATGCTTCCATTCGAACCCGACCAGGAAGGATTCACAGCCGAAAACTTCGATGTAGAAATCAAAGGTTCTGCAGCCCTACTCGACTATAAGGGCGACAAGGTAAAGCCAAAGGCAATCACCTATCTTCCTTATGAGAAGAAACTGGTAGAAAACCACAGCGGCAAGACCGAGGTAGAAGGCGAAGACGTAGAAAAGGCGCTGTTTTACGACCTGTCATCATCACGTATGTTCGAAACCAAAGATGACAACAAGAGTCGCGCTGCCGACGGATCCAGCCAATATGATGACAAGCGCATCGTCATCACCGACAAGCGCATCAACAAAGTCATCTTCAACCACTCCCTGCCTTGGTTCCTCTCACTCTGTGCCAGCGACCGCTACGGCAAAGACTGGAGCGACCAGCAGTATCTGGACCGTCAGGACCATTACACTCTGGTATTCTACGTGCCAGCTCCAAGTTCTACCTACAGCATGGATGCAAGAATCAAGGTAAACAACTGGGTTCTGAATCTTCAGAATGCCGACCTGGGAAAATAAGAAAAGAAAGAAGTATAAGTAAAAGAAAGAAAATATGAAACGCTATCAATCTACTTTGACCAAGATGACACGCCCAGTGTGTATGGCACTCGCTGCCTTGCTCATGGTAGGCGCAATGGCATCCTGTTCAGAGAACGAAAATACAGAAACTGCTCTAGGCGACAATGCCTATCTGAGCCTCAGTTTCTCTACCGGCACCGGAAACAGTACCAGAGCCGGAGAAACTAGCGGAAAGGTTCTTGCCGACAATGAGACTGATGCGAATCCTACTCAGGAGAGCGACATCCACAACATCAAGGTGTTGGTGTTCAAATCAAATACCGGCGATGAAGCCACTCCTATCTCCTATAAAGCAGAAACGCTGAGCGAAGTGAAGAACGGTAACTATACCCTGAACCTCCGATTTCTGAGAAAGATTGGCGGCGAAGAAGTAAAGAACATCGACCTTTACATCCTGGCAAACTCTGAGAGCATCAACATGCTGGACCAGATGAAAGGCAAAGACCTCAGTTCTGTTACCCGCAAAGATCTGAAAGAAGTCAGCTTTACCTCACCTTTCGGTATCAATAGCGATGGAACTGCAGAAAACCAAAAAGTGCCAGCCGGAAAGGGACTCCCTATCTCACGTGCCATCACGCAGATTTCTGTAGACAGCCATGTGGCTGATACCGAAGAAGGGGCCAAAGCCAAAGGTATCAGGATTCCTCTGGTTCGCGCCGTTTCGAAACTCCATTTTTACTTTGCCCGCAAGTCGGGTTCTGAAGCCAATACCAGTCAGGTAAAGGTAACAAGAATAGAGGTAGAAGAGAACACCATTCCTACAGCCAGCTATGTTTTTCCCGACGAAGCGATATATAACGAGAATGGTTACAACCAGTACGTAACCAGCCAGAAATATAACAGTTCCGGTACAGCTTACGTATCATACGCTCTGAAACTGGCAGGTGTAGAGAACAAGGATATCAAGGAAGTGGAGGATCCAGAGAGTTTCATCAAAAAGAGTAATCAGTCTGCCCAGGAATATCTGGATGCATTTAAAAAGGCAGACATCCATTCTCACAATCTCTGTTATCTCCGTGAGACCAACAAAGCCATCCGAGGCACCATCTACTATTCATTAGATGGCGGAGCAACCGAGAAGAGCGAGACCTTCAATATTCCTTCAGGCGGAAATGCCATCAGAAACAGAGAACTGGTAGTTTACGGTTATTTCCTCAACGGACAGATGGGTAAGCTCACTGTTACTCCTACTATTCAGGAATGGCAGGATGGAGGAACATTCGATTTTATCGATGCCTCTACCAACGTGGTTATCCCTGACGGAGATCAGACCACCTGGGGCTACAAGGTATATTACGGTTTCCCAAAACGCGGACCGATGATTACGCTCAGGGATATCGATACCAAAGGTAAGCCTTGGATTCTCCAGACAGACAACCCGATGTTCGGATTCTTACAATGCGATAAGGATGGCAATTATAAGGAAAAAGAACCGGTTTACGATCCAATCATTACAGACAAAAACGATGGAAACAAAATAATCGGATATACTTATCATATAGATGATTTCATCATCAATGAAAGTGGTGAGAAGAAGGAAACGCTTTACTTCTATGTCGTGCCAAAGAACAGACTGGATCTGGCAAAGCCTCATAATGTAAAGGCGCAGGTTTTCCTGACCAAATATCCGAACGATAAGTTTATCCTGAATCCAGGACTCCGTTATAAAGGATGTGAAGAGGGCAAATTCGCCGGTAAGGATATTCACTTTGAACAAGTATTATAAAGACAACAGAAAATAACATTCATCATGAAGAAGTTATATATAGACATAAGATTCGCAAAATGCATCTTGGCTCTTACGGCAGGATGGCTCATGGCAGGATGCTCAGCTGATGACGAACTGGGAAACGGTTCGGCTGCACAACAGCTGAGCATGACTCCCATGGTCAACGACCTGCAGCAAACTAGAGTAAAAGAAGAGGAGAATCTTAACGAGAAGAATCTGTTATCTCTCGACTTCAAGATGTTCGAAGAACCAACATCCAGCGAACTCAGAATAGACCGTCAGTTCAATACCCCTGTTGAGAACAAAGCAGAGGAACTGGGTTCGGGCAACTGGAAATCGGCACTCCATCTTGATGTGGATAAAACTTATCCGTACTATGCAGTAGCCAATGCCAAGGAAGATCTCAAGGGTAAGAATCTGAAAGACCTCCTTGCCAGCACCCAGCAGGATGATGACATCTGGAAGCCAGCTACCATGGTAAACGACAAGAAATTCCTGATGAGCAGCCAAGGTAAGTATACCATCACCCCGGATCCGGAACAGAATATTCCGGTAGAACTGGTGAGAGCAGCAGCCAAAATCAAGCTGAACATCTCTTCTACGGTGAAGGACTACAAAATCAAAGAAGTAAAGTGGAAGTTCATCAATTACAATACCAATACAGCTATCTTTGCTGGTCAACCTGTTACTCCCAATATCATAAAAGATAATCAAGAGAATAAGGCTACAGCAGAAAAAGACGAAAAGGGTAATGATATCTATAAAGTAACAACTTACAGCTATTCCACAACATGGAACGGGAAAGATGATATGCCACAGTTTGTTGCAGATGTTACTTTCAACAAAAATACGGATGCAAATACAACCATTACCAAGCATCTGGTTATCCCTGTGCGTGATCCGCAAGGCGAAAAGAAGTTAGACCGCAACTATATCTATACCGTCAATGCCGTTATCAAGTATCTGGATACCAAGACAGATATTGATTACAACGGAAAGGAAGACTATCTGAAATGGGCGATTACCAAATGGACGCAAGGTGAAGATACCTACGTCAATGCGGATGGTGCAAGCTATTTGGTGGTATCTCCTACTGCCATAGACATCAAAGGTGGTGAAGGCAATGATTTTACAGATTGCACTATGCGTTGGTTTGCATCTTATGAATGTGATATTGAGAATCCAACTACTTACTATTTTGACAGATATGGCAACAAGCAGTCCGGACAAGATGGACAGATTAAGGCAAATTTCGAAGAGGCTACAGGAAATCGCTACAGAGGATGGATTGACGTACATTCGGGAGCACCTTCATACTGTACAATTCAATATACTTATTTTGATATCAAAGTTGATGGCACAGACAAGAAGCAGGAAATTGCTGTAAGAAAGTATCCTTCGGTCTATTCTATGAATGTAAGAAGCGAAGGTACAAATGATTCTGAAGAGAAGAATCATCTGTACACGATACAGTTCTCCAGCAATAAGTATGCTACAGATTACACCATTGCCAAGCCTGTACTCAACAATGAGAATAAGTCTGCCGACAACACCGTTTCTCCTGCTTTCATCCTTGCATCAACCGCAAAGGGTGAAACAAGCGCTAAGGATAATCAGGCAGCAAGAGATTACTGCAAAAAGTATCAGGAAAAGGCTACGACTTATAAGAATGAGAATCTCGAACTGAACGGTTGGCGACTTCCTACAAAGGAAGAAATCAACAGAATCTATAAGTTAGGCAACGAAGATAAGGCTATAGGCAAACAGCTGCTGAGAGGTGAATACTATTGGACGCTGGATGGAGACAAGACCGAGAGAAACGGCAACAACCCGCAAAGCGGTACCTACGTTCGCTGCGTCCACGACCTGACTCAGGGAGAAATAGAACTGATAGAGAAACAAGGTGAAAAGTAAAGAAGGTAAATGACATGAAGCAAATAAAATTATATATCGGAATCATGGCAGTCCTGTTAACAGCAATGTTGACAGGCTGCTCTGACAGTATTGCCGACAGCGAACCTTCTAAAGACGAGACAGAAGAAGGTTACTACACAGCCAGTTTCAATGTATCCATCCCCAACTTCGAACAGCAGGTAACCCGAAGCACCGTATTCATGAATGAAGGAATTGGGAAAGACTGCATGAAACTCTTCTGCTTTGACAATGAAGGTCAGTTTGTAGGTATCGGCAAGGTTACAAAATTTGATGAAATCAAAGGATTCACAAGAGACAATAATGGTACAATTCATGATAATGGAGACATTCATCCAGATGGAAGCACAGAACCTCATAATTTCTATGCAACCATACCAAACCAAACTTCCCGTATCCATCTGGTAGCCAACACCGAAAGCCAATATAAAACCATCAACTGGGACAACCAGGCAAATTGGGTGGGTATGCATGAAAATATGCTCATGACTACGTTTGAAACAGAACATGGTGAAAACCAGGCTGCCTATATACGCTACTGGGGATATATCAAGAAAGACTCTCCAGAAGAACTGAAAGAGTATCTGAAACCAAATACCAAAAAGAAAGATTATATCATCCATCTCATCAGAGACAGAGCGAAGATTTCTGCTGACTGGAGCGATGCGGTAAAGAAAGCAAATCCTGGTATAAAAAACGACTTTATAATGACAGTCATCAATGGTGTGGCTTACGGAACGCTGGCTCCCTTCAACAGAGACAGTCTGTTATTCAACCCTACTACAGGAGATGATAAGTGGGTATGGAAGGTAAATTATGTTACCCCAGCCATCAACACCCGAAGACTGAAAGGTGATGTTGGTCAGATGTTCAACCCGACAGCAGCTTTCGAAGAGCATAATCTGCCTACAGATCCAGCAAAAGTGATTTTGTGGCATGATAATCTCTTTTACCTGATTTACTTACAGGACAGCAACAATAAGCCATACGCCATCAAGCGTAATTATGAATATAAAATCATTATTGATAAGCTGGATAAGAGCTATGGCAATTCTAATCCTGAGATAGTATTGAAAAGTGCACCGGCAAACAACCCTTGGATTAGAGTAGAACAGATTGTACCGGGCGTTTCTGATGGAAATTACGAACTGGCTATCGTCGGAGGTACTTATAAGTCTGTAAATAAAGGTGAAGATACTGAGCAAACGGTACAGTTCACTTATAAGGGTAGCGATGCCGATACAAAACTTCCTACCGATTTCGAGGCTTTATGGACCGAGAATCTGGCATACGCAACTGCAGATGCACCAGTGGTTACCAGCTATACTTATAATGAAGCTTCAAAAACCGGTACCGGTACCATCACCTACAGGCTGGACAAGATAGACAAGACCTGGCGAGAAGGCATCATCCACCTCATCGACAAGAAGCATGGACTCAATAGAAACATCCATCTCTATAGTGTGAGTGAGGCTAATTATGACTTCCAGAACAGAGACAATATTGGCGCAGCATTGAATAGCGAAGGAGATTTCACCATCACCATTCCTAATGATTATCCTGATGGACTGCTGCCAGTGAATTTCAAAATCGCATCCAATGATATCAATCCAAAGGACTGGAAGGTAGAAATAGGTGATACTGAAACCGAAACGGACAACGACTGCAAAACAGGCAGCTGGTTTACCTATAAGGCTGAAGTAATTCAAAGAGGTAACGAACAGCAGGAAACTGGCAGAACCTATACATATACCTTTAAGTTGAGGAATGTGCGCAGCAATGCGAAAAAAGGTGATAAGGGATGCTTCTGGCTGAAGGCTGATAACTTCAA
This sequence comes from Segatella copri, assembly GCA_021623045.1. GTDB lineage: Bacteria > Bacteroidota > Bacteroidia > Bacteroidales > Bacteroidaceae > Prevotella > Prevotella copri_T. The sequence goes on from JAJWJX010000060.1 coordinate 20,939, forward strand.
CCAAGGAATGGCTAAGAAGTTTGAATTCACCTATCAGTAAGTAAGTCTTAGAAAAGTTTAGTTCATATATCTGTATCGGGGCGCATATCGTTTCAAAATATAAATGCCCCACAAATATCAATGAAATAGGTAATAAAATAATTATCATTTACTATACAAATAGTATGCGGGAACCAATAAATTAAACTAGACTGGTCGTTGGAACTGTAGTTGCCGAGGTGATCTCACCTTCTATAGTTCCGCGGCTTTTTTTTATATAAAAAACCTTGCCACTTTCAATTTTATTTTGTAATTTTGCACCCGTTAGTAATATCATTAATTCCAATATAAAGATGATGGCAAGATTCATATTCCTCAGTTTCATCATGCTGGTTGGAGCCTTAGCCCCAGCCAAGGCTCAGAACAGTTTCCCATACCCTGCTCTGCCAGACACGCTGCGCAGCGTAGAGCAACGTGCTGCATACCTGAGTGAGCACTATTGGGACAACTTCAACTTCGCCGACACCCTGGAACTGGCGAACAAGGAGATGGCAGAACAGGGCTTTGTCAACTTCATCGACATTCTGGCACGTTTCAATCAGGAAATAGCCCAGAAGGGTATTGCTTCCTTTACAGCCAAAGCTTATCAGCAGAAGCCATCCAAAGAGAAGTTTGAAAGCCTCATCGAGCATTATTATGAGAACCCTGAGTCGCCCATGCGCAACGACAGGGTATATGCCCTGTTTCTGGAAGACATGGCTAAATCGCCTTACTTCGATGAAACCGAGAAAGAAAGAATAGGATTTAAACTGAAACAGGCTAGAAAGAACTTGCCTGGCACACAGGCTACCAACATCAGTTTTATGCTGGAAGACGGTAAGACGCATCAGTTGAGCGATTACCGGGGAAAGAAAGTTATCTTATATTTCTACGATCCAGACTGCGAGAACTGCCACAAGATATCTGCATGGCTCGACAAACAGACAATACCAGCCGGCATCAGCCTGCTCCGCATCGTAGCAGATAACCGCTTGAGCACGATTTACGGGCTCAAAGCCATGCCAACCATTTACCTGTTGGATAAAGAGAATAAGGTGATATTAAAAGACTGTACACCTGAACAGCTCATGGAAGCATTACGGGGAAATGAAAACAGAAAGTAAAACTAGACTGGTCGAAAGAAGCGACATCTGTTATTGAATAAACATATCATTTACTATCATTTGTCTTAACTTCGTATATTATATATCAACATACCATTCATTATAATTGTAACTTCATATCATTTATTATATATCTGAATTGCATTTTACTATTTATATGTATCTTAATTAGCTCGGGAAGAGTCATACTTTAAATTGAACTCCTCACGGACGTGATCATTGCGCTTTACAACAACCACATAGTCACCATCCTTAACTGTTCCTACCTTGGCAACAAGCGTATAATAACCATACTGACCAGACTTTCCATAATCACCTGTTTCGGTAATGATTAACTTTTTGCCAACCAACTGAGTTGCAAACTTGATATTTGTACCTTGGTCGAAGATTACATTCTTATGAGTCAGCATCAGCTGACCACCCGGAAGAACCTTGCAAACCAACTTCTCATCATTCTCAGCCTTACTGTTAGACTCCTCGCTTACGGCAGAGCCCGCAGTCATGGAATAGCTGAGCAAAGAGAAACCTGACTCATCGGTGGTAACGCGACTAACTGTTTCACCCATTTCATCGTCAGATGCACTGCAACTTACAAATCCTATTGTCATCATAGTCATAGCGATGACCATCATAAAATACTTCTTCATAGTTATACCATTTACTAATTGTTTTCATTATCATTTAAACCTGTCATCTTCAGATTCCAGCCTTTCGGCCATTACCATCCGATGCTTTTAAAAACAAACACCTTTCGGTTTAAATCATCTTTTACAATTACACAAATGATATGTTGGGAGGAGTGATATCATTTACTATTGGTTATCATTTACTATTTGTTATCATTTACTATAGGGCTTGTACACCTCTTACATATTCTTTTCTTTCGTTTGAACATTGCAAATATAGGAAAAAAGTCAATAGGATGCAAGTTTTCATGGTTAAATAATGTAAAGATATTTGTGTTATCGTGCACAATACGCCTTGCCTGCTGACAGAATGTATGATTGCAAGAAAAAAGGGTATAAAACAAAAGCGGGAACCCTTTCGGATTCCCGCTCATATCTTGTGTTGTAAAATCTC
>JAJWJX010000061.1:0-22743 GCA_021623045.1 Segatella copri
TGAGAAATGAGGGTAAGCAGTCAATTTAGGTATTGCCTTGGATATAAGGTTCCTTACCGTTAAGGAAGGCTCCACCTTTCACCCCGACCCTCTCACCCTCAGGGAAGAGAGAGGAAACCGCTCCTCCTCGTCGCTCGGAACCGCTACGCTCTAAGGTTGGCGGACCAAAGCGGTCTTCTCCATATTTTGCGGGATGGGACCGCCTTGCTAAAGGTGGATAGGATTATTGAAGTACTGGTTTTGTGGTAATTCGTTGATGAGTTGCAGATTTCTTGCTTTTTTCTCATCAGGATTGTTGTAATCCGCTATGGAAAAGCCATTGTTCTTTTTATAGGCAAAGCGTATATTGACCGTTTTCTTGTCAAAGGTTACCTGGAGTCCTGGGTAGAACCTGTATCTGATATTTTCATACCACAGTTCCTGTTCTGAAGCCTTCTTCATGTAATCCATCCTCAGAAAGATTCCAATCTTTTTCATTTCCCATATAGTGTGTAAATACTTTCATATCATTCTTTTTTATTCTTATGTTTGTGTTTGCATTTGTGTCAGCAAATCGTATCCAGCTGTTCCTTCACTTTTTCTTCTTCATTTGCACCCTTTGTTGATAATCTTAAGAGTTGGAGATGATATGATTTGAAGATGTGGTCCTTTAGGGCGTCACGACTACTTTGTACGGTTCCTTTATGGTGATAGGCATAACCATCGATTTCTATGCCAAGTAATGGTTGCTTGGTAGCCCGATTTATGATCAGGAAATCTACATGGGTATTGAAATTGCCTGCATAAATTCTTTCTTCTTCACTCATTAAGTCTGTTTGCCTGAAGATTGAACGCAAAGGGATATGGCATAATACATGGAGACAGGAATACTTCCGGTCACTTTCAAGTATACTTTTAATCAGAGAATACGCAATGTTCTCAGAAGCATACTCTGAGATTTTCGGATGGCTTTCCAAGAATGCGATGCGCATATCTGTATATTGACTATAGAGATAGTCAAAGATAGAAAACACCTTGCTGTCTACGACCTTACAGTTATTGTAGTCAATATAATCAATGAGATCTTTGATGTTACTTGTCTTCTCTTGCTCATTGCCTGTTACCACTAGGTAGAATTTCTTCTTAGCTCTTGATACAGCTACATTTATGAGATGTGGATCATCAATGAAATCATTAATCTGATTGCTTACTACACTCATTATAATGACATCCTTCTCTCTTCCTTGGAACTTATGAACAGTACCCACTTCAATATCAGGTAACTGCTGGCGAATGGCATTCACCTGATTATTATAGGGGGTAATGATTCCTATTTCATCCAAGCAAATATCTTTCAGCTCAGGAATTACCTCTTGTTTGATGACTTCAATTTCTCTCAGATTGGTCATGTTTGCTGCATGGTTACCCTTTACTGTCTTATAAGCAGCAAGAACATTTTTGTTGGTCTCATCTTCCTTCATAATGAGAAGATTTCCACCATAAAACTTCTGGTTACAGAAGTTGATGATACGGGAATTGCAGCGATAATGTTCACGCAGTAAGGTTTGGGGTACATCCTTGATCATGATACTTACTGACTCCAGGAAACTATGATTAGCACTATCATATCCATTATCTATGTGGGATAAGCCAAAAATAACTTTCAGTTTCTCTCTATCATTATTTGTAATTACATTTGGCAACTGTTTTGTATCGCCTACAATTACAGCGTTCTTTGCACAGGTAAGAGCCAACGTTCCTGTCTCAAGTGATACTTGAGAGGATTCATCCATAATTACATAATCATAGATCGTATTGCCGCCTAATGAAGATCGGGCAGAGAAAGTTGTACTCGTAATAACCGGATATTCCTTGAGGACTTCCTCAGCCTGGATGGACAACGTATCTGCATCCGTAAACTCACGACGCATTCTGCCTGAATATCTGGCATGAAGCGTATTTTTCAATATCATCATTGAATGATCAGATAATGAATCCATAAGAGTTTTGTTGTCATGTAGCTGTAATTCATCTTCTATCTGTCTTAGCTCCTGTTCCAGTTCTTCAATTCTCTTCATATAGTAAAGGGCCTGAAGTTCTATAATGAGCTCATCCAGGTGATGTTTATCAAACTTACTCTTGAGATGCAGCCAATATCTGATAAGCAGGCTTGTCCATAACCATTTCAGCCATTGCCAAAAACTCTTGGAATTATCATCCCTGGTATCGGCAAACTCCTGAAGTTTTACCCACATTTTCGTCAGCCTTATAGAAGATAAAGAACGCTTGAGGTAGAATGTGCCATCTGAAATGTTATGATTGCTCTTGAAGTGAGTCCATTCCAATTTGAGGTTTTCCAATTCCAACCTTGAAGTTGCCTGTTGATTCTTTAAATCAAAGACTTTGTCTAATTGCAAAGAAATTCTTTGAATCTCTTTTTCAACAACAGTTTTTTCCTCTTCTTCTATTCCCCAATTTTTTACATTCTCTGGTATTGGGGGTTGTCCTTCCTTGATAAAGGTCTCCTTATTATCATGGCTTCCCAAAGTTGCAACAATGAAATCAATCCCGTACTTGGCGAGTTTCTCCTTTACATTTGCTGTAGCAGAATTGTTATTTGATACTACGAGTATTGTTTTTCCCTGTATGAGAAGATTGGCTATGATATTGAGAATTGTCTGAGTCTTGCCTGTACCTGGAGGTCCCTGGATGATACTAGCCTGATTTCTCAATGCGTTCTCCACGGCCTTCTTCTGACTGGAATTGCAGCCAAAAGGGTAGATAAAGAAGTCTGCTCTAAGTTTTTTGCTATGATGTTTAGTATTAAGATAAACATCAGCAGCTGTAGAATTAGGTATCTGCTTTATCTTTTCATAGGCAGTTAAGAGAATCTTTTGGTTATTGATGTCATTCTTTAAGGGATTGATCTCTGCCACCTGTTTAAGATAGGTCCAGACATTTCTTGCCTTTTCATCTGCCAGGCAAGAAACTTCTACTTGAATTCTGCTTCCTGGATATTCTTCTACCTTGTCAATTTTATATTTGATGCGCCAGTACTTCATACCATGATGTGTGAAGCACCAGAGATCAGAAATGCCTTGTCTTATGGTACCATCCAGCATCACTACAGCATACTCTCCGTCAATATGTAAAGACTCCTCTATGATGACCACATTTTCTTTTTTGTAAAGATATGTTTTCGGGTTTTCCTTAAACATCACAGCCATTTTCTGCTCATTGGCGGGAGTAATGCTCTCAATATTCAAGGAGCGTGGCTCTCCTTTTATGAGGATTATTTTTGATGATATATCTAGCATGTTTATTTTTTTATAATACATTGTTGCGAGTGCGTATGGTAATTCTCTTAACTTCAAAATACAAAACTAATGGTTATACTGCACCATCATGTCACTCGTATCTTTTCTTCCATATTCGGAACTGCACCAATTAAAACATGTGCAAAGATACAATGATTTAATGTAATATCCAATTTTTCAAGCATATTTCTTTAAGATATCACCCGAGAACTTAGAAGAGATTGTTGAGTACTACTCGGATGCTGAGAATGACAGGATGGTTGAGATACCATATGAGGTAGCTCACAATCTGATCTATGGTTCCATAGAATTTGCCGGGGAAGCCGGCATTGACCCTGTTGATGAATGGGGCATTACCCAATATATCCTGGAAGAAGATGATGACAACGTTCCTCTCATTGAATATCAATGGGGCTTGAATGGTATGCATTATCTGCTTGCAGAAGACAGGTTGGAGGTATCTTGTTATCTTTCTACCATGCAGGAACATTTTGCATGGTAGCCCGGAGAAGATGGTCAAGTCTCTTACCGAGTTTTGCGAGAGCGAGAGGTTGGAAGGTACCAGGACCAAGAGAAAGATAGGATTCTAATGTATAATTAAAATTAAATATCCCCTATGGAGAAGTATATATTTTTGGATTTCGATGGAGTGCTCAATACTCCTAAAGGTAAGTTTGATCAGAAAGCGATAGGCACGAATCGTCGTTTCCTTATGATTCAAAATAGTTTGCATCAATATCATTTTCCTTGGCAGAAATGAAAATGACGGTAAATACAAAATTACGTATTTACCGCCTTAATCATTTGTTGAGAGGAGTTAAGAAGAAGGGCAGATCTTGTATTTCTTAGCAAGGTTTCTCAACCTTTCACTCACCTCTTCCCTTAGCCACTGTGGTTCCAGTACTTCCATGGTGTCCATGTTGGAGAAAATCTCCTGTTCGAAATCAAACTCTGGTTTCAGGTGATACTCAAAGATGGAGGATGTTGTTGATGAAGGTTCTTCGGGAGAGTTCCGTTCCCTCACTGAGGTCAGAGTCCAACCATCTGCTTTGGATTTCCTTCAGGGTGATGCCGCCCCTTTTCTTTGCCCGGTGGATGGTTTCCACGAGCCAGACATATTTGTTTAATTGGTTGATTGCCATATTATCTTGTTTTATTTTGTTTCTTATAATTTTGGTACAAAGATAACGGGAAAGTAGGAAAATATGTTGCACAAGTTGAATTATTTTTGATGTGTGAAGTGATTTTACACCCATTTCTTCTATCTTTGCATTAAAAACTTAGAAAGAAATGATGAATTGTAACAGAAACGGACAAATTATTGTATATTTGCCATGGAAAAGCGGACAAAATACGTCCGTTTAATATTAGAAAAGGGGACAAGGTTTCATTGGTCAATAATTCAGGTATTCCAATTTACCTGTTGTTCAAATCTGGTTGCTTTTAAGTTTCAGGTTAACAAGAAGACTCAAAACCACATTTCTGTTTACCTTCAGGAATGTGGCTTTGAGTCTTTTTGTATTTTACTATTTGAGCGCAGTACAGATATATGAATGTCCATTTACTGATACATATATTACCTATTTTTAGGTATTGTGAACAATTTAATTTTGTCGTATCTTTGCACCCAAAAAAATAAGTTAAAAGATTAGTATGAAACATATCCTGTTGCTTATGATGCTTTTTGAGGTGAGTCTGATGGGAAAGGCGCAATCTATGTCTGGCAAAGTTGTGGACAAAGATTCTCATGAAGCGATTATCGGTGCTGTCGTGTATGTGGGTAGTTCTCAGAAAGTGGCAGCTATCACTGATATTAACGGGCGATTTTCCATAGATGCAGCCAATGCAGGTAAATCTCTTAAGATTACTTATATAGGATACAAAAACTATTTAGGTAAGTTAAACCAGGCTCTCTATGAAATGGAACCGGAAATCAAGTCTGTGGGTGAAGTAGTGGTTACAGCTCAGGAGTCAAAGAGTCTGTCTTCTGCTTCTGTTATCGAGAAGCATGCCATGGAGCACCTGCAGCCTTCAAGTTTTACGGACATTCTCGAACTGTTGCCTGGTGGACGTTCCAAAGATCCTGATTTGAGTAGCCCTAATACGATTCGTATTCGGGAAGCCGGAAGTCCTTCAGGATATACTACCACTTCCCTCGGAACGAGTTTTGTAGTAGATGGAGCTCCCATCAGTACCAATGCCAATATGCAATATGTGGCTGGGTCTTGGGATGCAGCAACAACATCCAGAGAAAATATGAATGCCGGAGTGGATATGCGTAGCATCTCTACCGATGATATCGAGAAAGTAGAGGTGGTACGTGGCATTCCATCGGTAGAATATGGCGATTTGACAAGTGGTCTGGTGAAAATAGAACGTAGGAGAGGTGGAAATGACTGGAATGCCCGTCTGAAAGCAGATATGGGTAGCAAACTCTTTTATCTTGCAAAAGGATTGGAATGGACTCCCCAACAGATGACCCTCAATCTCAGTGTTGATTACCTCGATGCGAAGGCGGATCCAAGAAACCGGCTTGAAAATTACAGGAGACTGACGTTTTCTGCCCGGTTCGGAAAAACTTGGTTGACAGATTTTTACCGTTGGAAGATTTCGTCCAATCTCGATTATACCGGTTCTTTTGATAATGATAAAGTTGACCCGGATCTGAATAATCAGGCGGAAGATTCTTATAAATCGCAATATAATAAATATGCATTTAATTCACATGTAAGTCTGTCTCCCAAGAAGCGCATTTGGTTTAAGTCGCTGGATCTGACTTTGTCAGCCTCTTATGAGTATGACCTTATCAAGCGAACCAAACTGGTACAGCTGACCCGCCAGACAGTGGCAGCTACAGCAACTACACAAGGGGTTCATGATGGTGTTATCCTTCCCTATAAATATGTGGCTTGTCATGATGTAGAAGGAAAGCCGCTCAATCTTTATGCTAAGGTCAATGGTAAATTCCAGGTTCCTTCTCTTGTGGTTTCCAATACCTTGCTGTTAGGCACCGATTGGAATTACGACAAAAATAAAGGACGGGGGCAGATTTATGATGTAACCCGCCCTCTTTATGCAGGTTCCATGTCATGCCGTCCCCGAAATCTTTCTTCAATACCTTCCAACCAACAGTGGGGAATTTATGCTGAGGAACAGTTGACATTGCCTTTTGCTGGTCATTCTCTTGAACTGGTAGCCGGTATAAGAGGTACGCAGATGTTGAATCTGCCCAATAATTATGAGATGCATGGTAAGTTTTTCTGGGATCCCCGTATCAATCTCGGCTTGACTTTTCCGAAATTCAATATTGGCAAGCTACCATCCTTTATCCGAATAGCAGGTGGAATAGGTGAACATACCAAAATGCCTACTTTGGAACAGCTTTACCCTGATCCTGTATATCTGGACTTAACCCAGCTGAATTATTACCATACGAATCCAGCGTATCGCCGTATCAACCTGATGACGTATGTGATAGATGCAACCAATCAGAATCTGAAGCCAGCACGTAATTTCAAATGGGAGGTGAGTACTGACATCAATATAGGAGGCAATCGATTGTCTGTCACACTCTTTAGGGAGAATATGACTTCAGGCTTCCGTTTGCAGACGGCTTATGCTCCCTATATATATAGGTGGTATGATGCATCGGGAATTGATGCCGATGCACTGTCGGCTCCACCTTCTTTGGAAGGATTACCCTTTGAGGAACGTAAGGAACTGAGGGGCTACAGTTATTACACCAATGGCAGTCAGACTCTCAAACGGGGAGTGGAATACACCTTTGCTACCCGAAGAATAGAAAAACTGTTCACCAGACTCACTATCAACGGAGCATGGTTCCGCACGGTTTATCGTAATTCTGTGGTAGAGACTTATCGCCCAAGTGCTGTTATCGGCAGTAAGCAGATACAGTATGTGGGGTATTATGAACATGATGGAGGCAATATGAATGAAATGCTCAATACCAATTTCACGTTAGATACGGATGTCCCCAAGTTGAAGTTGGGCTTCTCAATATCCGCCCAATGCCTGTGGTATACGCTGAAACAGAGTAAAGAGGTGAGTAATTATCCTACCAGCTATATGGATAATGACGGTGTGATGCATGAGTGGAAAGCAGGTGATGAAAATGATGCTTATCTCAGGTATCTGATCAGGGATTATAACGACAGCTATTATCTCAAATACAGAGTACCTTTTGCCATGAATGTCAATTTCAAGGTAACAAAGAAACTCTTTGATGAGAAACTGAATGTAGCTCTGTTCTGCAACAAACTGTTGGATTATACTCCCGAATATGAAAACAATGGAGTAACGATCCGCCGTCATGTAACTCCCTATTTTGGATTAGAAATGAATGTAAAGATATGAAGAGATTGTTGATTATATGTATGATGACCTGTGGTTTTATCATTTCCTCCTGTCATCAGGATGAAGATTCCCTGTTTGCCGAAGCTTCCGTCGTGTTGCAGGGAGAAACGGATATCGTTCTCGACAGGGTCCAGGGTACGGTAAGTCTTACCAATCTGAATACCACCCAGGTTTTCACCGTATCATCATTTGAAGGGAATATAGCCAGAGCCAGTATTCTTCGGGGTTCTTATGCTATCCTGGTAGAGGGTACTGCCCAATATCATGACGCTTCAGGTAAAACCTACATCAGGATGTTCAGGGCAAGTACCGATTATGTGGGATTGGAAAAGGAAGAACATAATGAAGCGATGTTGAACATAATTTGGATGTAAATCATGAAGAAGAGATATTTCATATTATTTCTGTGCTGTGTGTCTTGGTTTACTGGAAGGTCTGCAGTAACAGATTCTGTCAGGATAGAGCATCATGCTACGTGGAAAAACTGGCAGAAGGAGACAGCATGGCAAAATCCCGCCATTCATGGGCTTAGCCTCACGCTGCCTTATTCTGAAGTGTATGTCCAGATGGATTACCTGCATCAATCTGCTCCCTTTGTACTGCAGAAGGGAACAGGGCATTTCCTCTCTGAGGCCAAGGCTGAAACCTTCCTTCGCTTGAGCAACCACTCTTCTGCTTGGGGGGCAGCATCTTACATGACGGGAAAGCAATATCAGGTCAGCTGGAATTCTTCTTCTGATTATGATTTGCTGAATCCTTATATTCTGGCGGATACTCTAGGAGGTGACACACATTGTGAACGGTATGGTTTTCAGGGCGGATATGCTGTCAGCAAGGGAAAATTCCAACTCGGTATTGAAGCGATTTTCAGAGCAGAACATGAATATCGGAATGTGGACCCGAGAATGCGAGGTATTGTCACAGATCTGACTCTACGCCTTGGTACTGCCTATGATTTCGGTAAATACCAGTGGGCTGCCGGTCTAGAAGGGAATGTATACAAGCAGACCAATGATGTGGATTTCTATCGGGAACTGGGTGTTATACCTGAGTTTCAAATGACAGGATTGGGAACAGAATACAGTCGTTTCTCCGGAGATAAACGCACCTTATATTATAAAGGTGGAGGATATGGAATAAATCTGGATGCCAATCCGTTGAACGAAACTGGTTTTTATGGTCATGCCAAGCTTTGGAGACGGCAATATAAACGTATGCTTGCCGATTTGAATTCCGTACCCTTAACCCAGTTGTTTTATCATTCTGCAGAAGTCTCCTTGGGATGGAAGCACATGGGAGGGAGCCGTCAGGTAGCCTTAGATGGAAACCTTGTTTTTGTCAGACGTAGTGGTGATGAAAACATCATTGGCAAGTCCTCTGCCCAATATTATCCTATTATCGGTAAACTTACGATGTATAAGAATTATCTTATAGATACCTATCTCAGAGGACTTTACGGATGGGGGAGTGACTCTGGTACATGGTGCTTGAATGGAAAGATCGGATATTGGAGCAATCGTGAGCGATATGTCTATCCTGAACGCAAAATGGAGGCTGCTAAGATCTATGGAAGATTGGGTGGACAGTGGATGCGCAGTCTCTCCCGAACTGTGGCCCTTACTGTGGACATGGCGGCAGCCTATTATGGTAATGTCAGTTCTGGTATCGTCATGCCTTATGCCAATATGAAGGCTTCGTTCCAGGACATGATCAATCATCAGTACCAGTTTGAAAAAGCAGGCTATGGAATGCTCTCTGCTAAGATACGTAGTGATTATCGGCTATCAGGCTCACAGATCGGCTTGTTTGCCGAATTAGGTGGAGATTGGATAACTTGTTCTGAAAACGAACACCAGCACCATCTGCATTTGGCTCTTGGTATCACATTCTAAAGTATAATTTCTAAAGTATAATATAGTATTAATGTAACTAAAAGTAGAAAAATGAAAAAGTTAATTTTAAAGAGTATGATGTTGCTTTCGGTGTTGGCATTGACTTTCACCTCTTGTAGCGACAATGATGACAAAGTAGTTACCACTCCTGTGTCATTGAGTATTGAAATGCCATTGGGACTGGAGAATATAGTTCTCTCCAATGCCAAAGCGGTTTTTACCAATGTAACTACCAATGAAACGTTTATCCAGAAGCAGTTCCAGGAAAAAAATGGTAGCTTTATGGCATCTCTTGCCGATGTGCCTGAAGGAACATACAATGTTGCCATCAGCGGTGACCTGAGTTTTACTAAGGATGGTATTGCCGGTAGCAGTAAAATCAATCAGAAGAGCGAGAATGTGAGTGTAAAATCCGGCAATGCCCAAGTCAAGTTGGCTGTGAACACATTCAATGCTAAGGGAGGTTTCGTTATCTCAGAGATTTTCTTCACGGGTACGCTTACTCCAGAAGGAAAGCAGTATTCTGATGACCAGTATTTCATTCTTTCCAATAATTCTGATGTTACACTCTATGCAGACAGTATAGCGGTTCTGGAATCTAAGTTCCTCACAGTAACAAAATATGATTATAATCCGGATATCATGAACGAAGCAATGACGGTAGATGCTATCTATATGATTCCAGGAAAGGGTACGGAAGTTGCAGTAGAACCAGGCAAATCTCTTGTCTTGGCATTGAATGCCAAGAATCATACAGAAGCAAACTCAGCTTCATTTGATTTAAGTAAGGCTGATTACGAATTCTATGATGAGAGTTCAAATCCACGCTTCACAGACGATGACAATGCCAGTGTTCCTAATCTGGATAAATGGTATTGCAGTTCACTTACCTATTTCTCTTTGCATAACCGTGGTTTCAAGACTTATGCCATTGCCCGTATGCATGGCGATAAGGAGAAGTATCTCAAAGAGAACACTTACGATGCCAGCTATGTGATGGAAGTGAAGGGTAATGCTTATCCGATGACAGCCAAGAACTGTATCAAGGTTCCTAATTCCTGGATACTGGATGCGGTTAATCTTTCTATTGCATCTATGTGGCAATGGAATCTGGTATCTGCAAACCTTGATGCAGGATGGGCTCATTGTGGTCAGGTAGACAAAGATGAAAACCGCTACGGCAAGTCAGTAATCCGTAAGAAGGATGCTGATGGCAAATGGGTTGATACCAATAATTCTACCAATGATTTCGAATCAGATGCAACAGCCTCTTTCCTGAAGAAATAGGCATTCTTGTATAATTTTAAAAAAGAAAAATTTATGAAGAATCAGTTTTTGGGATTATTCCTTCTCTCTTTGTTTCCAGCTTCATTGTTCGCTCAGACTGTGGAGCAGGACACTTCCGTGCGACAGGGCAAGTTGAAGAATGGACTGACTTACTATATACGACATAATAATAAAGAGGCAGGCCTTGCCGATTTCTATATTGCCCAGCGCGTAGGTTCCATCCTTGAGGAACCCCGTCAGCGTGGACTGGCTCATTTTCTGGAGCACATGGCTTTTAATGGTACCAAGCATTTCCCTGGCAAGGGGAAGAAGTTGGGAATCGTGCCTTGGTGTGAAACCATAGGTGTTAAGTTTGGGGCCAACCTGAATGCCTATACATCTGTAGATCAGACAGTCTATCACATCGGGTCTGCCCCTGTCAAGCGTGAGGGCATTATCGATTCTTGTCTTCTGGTACTCAACGACTGGAGCCAGTATATCAATCTCGAACCTAAGGAGATAGACAAGGAACGTGGTGTTATTCATGAAGAGTGGAGAAACCGGCGTACCGGTATGGCCATGCAGCGCATGATGGAGAATGTGATGCCAAAAATATACAAGGGAAGCAAATATGAAGATTGTATGCCTATCGGCAGTATGGATGTTGTTGATAACTTTCCTTACAGAGATTTGCGCGACTATTATCAGAAGTGGTACAGGCCTGATCTTCAGGCCATCGTGGTTGTGGGCGACTTCGATGTGGATATGATGGAGAAGAAAATCCAGAAACTTTTCGGTAAGATCAAAGCCCATAAGAATCCTGCAGAGCGTGTCTATTATCCCGTAAATAACAACGACAAGATGATAGTTGCCATTGAGAAGGACAAGGAGCAGCCTATTATCATCGGCCATCTCTACATGAAAACCGATGCCACTCCTGACAGCGAAAAGAGCCAGGTAAAGTATCAGCGTGATGACTATGTAAGCGGACTCATCACTTACATGCTCAATGGCCGTCTCTCAGAAAAGAAACAGGTGGCAAATCCTCCATTCATGAGTGCTACCGTAAAGAATGGTGCTTTTTTTGTTTCCCGTACCAAGGATGCCTTCAGTATGAGCATCAGCTGCAAGCAGGATCACGTACTCGGTGGTATCTACGAGGCTGTGGGTGAAATAGAGCGTGCCCGCCAGCATGGTTTTACAGAGAGTGAACTGGAACGTGCCAAGAAACTCTATCTCAATGCAGCAGAACGAAAACTGAAGATGGAGAAGGATTATCGCAACGCCCATTACGTAAGCCAGTGTGTGGATCATTTCCTTGAAGGAGAGCCTATCCTTACTCCAGCCTATAATCTGCAACTGGTAAAGCAGTTTGATGGTGAAGTAACCCTGGCTGAGGTTAATCAGTCTGTAGGTAACATCATTACGGATAAAAACCAGGTATTTGTGATGTATGGCCCTGATAAGGAAGGATTTGTTATTCCTTCAGAATCAGAAATAGAAGCTACGGTACTTGCTGCCCAGAAAAAGCAATATGAACCGTATCAGGAGGAAAAGATTCCTTCTACGTTGATATCTGCCTTGCCAAAACCGGGCAAGATTGTGTCTGAAAAACCATACGGCAAGTTTGGCATGACAGAGATTACGCTCAGTAATGGTATGAAGGTTTACGTAAAACCTACCGACTATCAGGCAGACCAGGTAATGATGAGCATGCGCGCTGAAGGTGGAACCTCACTTTACGGAAATGGGGATATTCCTAATTTCTCTCTCTTGACAAGTGCCATCACAGAAGCGGGTGTAGGCGACTTTTCAGCTACTGCTTTGCGTAAGGCTTTGGCAGGAAAGTCAATCAGGCTGACTCCATCCATCAGTAGTGAAGGCCAGCGTATAGCAGGCTCATCTTCTGTAAAGGATATGGAAACCATGCTCCAGCTGGCACACCTTTATTTCATGGCACCCCGTAAAGACAGTGTGGCATTTGAGGGTTTGAAGAATCGAACTCTGTCATTTCTGAAAAACCGTAATGCAAGTTCCAAGGTGGTTTACAATGACTCCCTTTCTGCCGTTCTCTATGACCATAACCTGCGTATGGCTCCTGTCACCGGTGAGGTTCTTGCCAAGGCTGATTACGGGCGCATTATGGAAATCTATCGTGAACGCTTCAGCGATGCTAGCAATTTCAAAACCGTTTTCATCGGAAAGATAGACATGGCAGAACTTCGTCCTTTACTCTGTCAGTATCTGGCTACCTTGCCTTCGACCTATAAGAAGGAGGAGACAGACAAGAAAAACGTTCCGCAGATTGTTATGAAGAACGAAACGGTGAAGTTTGTTCATCAGCAGGAAACACCGCTTGCCAACGTGAGCGTGTTCTATACGGGCAACGTACCGTTCTCGCCAAAGAATGATCTGGTGCTGGATGTCCTGACCCGCGTATTGCAGATAGCCTATACAGATTCTGTAAGAGAGGAGAAGGGAGGTACCTATGGAGTAGGAGTCAGTTTCAACCTTGAGAAGGATGCCCTTCCAAATGCCTTACTTCGCATTACCTACAAGAGTGATCCGAAACGTTATGAAGAACTGAATCCTATTATCTACCAGCAACTTCAGAACATCGCAGATAAGGGACCTTTAGCCAGCAGTATGGATAAGGTGAAGAAATATCTGAAAAAACAATACCAGCAGATGATTATCACCAACGACTACTGGAGTTATGTTATCTGGCATGAGTTGGATGATGATGCCGATTTTGATAAAGATTACTATAAGATGGTGGATTCTCTTACTTCTGAAGAGGTGCAGCAGATGGCACAGACTCTGCTCAAACAGAATCATCGGATAGAGGTAACAATGCTGTCTGAGTAATAATCAGAATATTTCATTAAAAATAAAACCCGGCAAGAGAATAGCTGCAAGCTATCTCATGCCGGGATTTTTCATTTTACGAAAGAAGTTTGAGCGAACTTTAGCAAAGTTCCCATTGGACATACAAAACGACAGTAGGGACGTGTGATTATAAAGGATATTGCGATGAAAAGAAGCGCAATCACAATCACTATCCATGAGGCAGAATGGAAGATAAATGCCGAGAATGGTTCAAAATCAGTCCATTCGCTCCAAACTCCTCCCCATATACATATCATCAATAATGCCCATATCATCTTGCGAAGCTTATCAAGCCGTTTTATAGTAACGGGTCTCATTTTTAACTTGTATTTCACGCATCTGCCAGCTATCTGTTGCAGGGAGCCATACGGACATACATGGGTACAGTAATGCGACTTCTTTCCAAAAAGCGGATAGATAAAGGCTGTTACCAGCATGACTATCGCTATGATGCTGACCGATATTTCCATGCCATGGGCTGCAAAGCCCAGCAGGAAGGTATAAGAAAGGCAGGTACCACACCAGAAGCCGAGCACAATGACATTCAGTATCAGTTGACAGAAATGGTATCTTCTGTTCTTGATAAACAATGGCAGAATGGCTGCCATCAGGACAACAGCTATCCCTATGATGTTTCTGAGAGAGAACAGGGAAGAGCTGTTGTTTTCGGAAGGACTTAAACTGCTGCTACCATTTTCTGAATCTTCAGTCGCTAAATGCGCTTTAGCATACAGAAGTCCCTGATGCATGTTTCCGATGATAGCTTTGGATGAGAAAGTAGCACCTGTGACAGCATCCACCTTCATATCCATAGCTTTGTCTATCGTTTTACCTTTCCATTTTTCAAACAGAGTAGAGGCATTGTCAAAGAATTCCTTGGTCTCATCATTCTTTAATGCAATGATGTTTTCTACAACGCCATTCCTGATTACTATTTTGAGTGGAACCTTTCCTCCATATCCCATGATGTCGGATGCTAGAACAGAAGTATTAATCTCTGCTCTTCCGTTTCCAAACATGCGTAGCGTGTCGTTGCTTGCAGTTTCTGCCTTCTGTTCAGATTTGAGAGAGTATCCAAACAGTTCATGATGCTTTGTGATGGCAAGTGATGAAACAATAATCAGACAAATGAAAAGATTTACAACCTGTTTTATCCGGAAAAATGATTTCATATTACACTAAATCCTTTCTTTCCTGTTTTCTCTTATTTATGTTTCAGGTAATAAGCAATACCGCGTTTTACGTTTTCTTTCACAGCTTTGCTTGAGAAAGTGGCTCCAGTAACGCCATCTACTTGGACTGAAGCGGCCTTGCTGACTTTCATGCCGTTCCATTTATTGAGCAACCCCTGTTTTACCTTATTGAAGAATTTGGGCGTTTCCTGGTTGGCAAGCGGTTTGATATCTATAATCTTTCCTTTCTTGATGTGGATGGAGAGAGGGGTGTTGCCACGAAATCCCCTTACATCTTTACCCAAAGTAGTGGTGTTGATAATGTAACTGCCATCTGCTTCTTTCGTCATAATCTCTGAATGAGAACTTTTGGTTGTTGCAGTCATGCTACCAATCAATCCTGTGCTCAGTAAGGCTGCTAAAATGAATATTCTTTTCTTCATAATTGTATTGATATTTCTATAATAGAATGCAAAATTACACAATTATTCTGTAATATACAAGACCCTATAGTAAAATCATCATTTTTAGGTATAGCCCTTCCAATGATGAGAATGAACCTTCCATTGCTATGGTAGGCAGAATCTGTCTTCCCAAATCTCATCCAAATATCAAAAAAGCCAGAAAAACCTTGTTGTTTTCATTTTTTAATAGTATCTTTGAGTCCACTTGAAAAGTGTTCTCGTTAAAAGTTTAACATACATTCTTTATTGGATAATGAGAGATGTACCAATCCAAAAAGAGTGCTTCACGGTATGAACCCGTGAAAGCAATCCCTTGTAGTGCTATTGTCATTTTTGTGACAAAAAACATTAAAATGAGTTGTAAGAGTTATAGTAGTTTCCTGGCAATCCAAGCGCAAGCCTCTGCGTCAGCCAGGGCATTATGGTGTTGGGTTAGGTCGTACCCGCAATAAACAGCTACGGTTTGTAGTTGGTGGTTGGGTAGGAGAGATCCCAACTTTCTTCTGGAGGCTCGGCATGTGCAATGGAACTCATAATCGGGATAGTCCATCTGATACATTTGGAACACAGACTTCAGGCATCCCTCGTCAAAAGGTGAGTTGTGGGCTACCAATGGCAGTCCCTCTATCTTTGGCTCAATCTCAGCCCATACCTCTGGAAATACCCTGGCGTTCATGGTATCCTCCATGGTAAGTCCATGCACCCTAGTATTCCAATAGGAATAATACTCAGGCTCTGGCTTGATGAGACTGTAGTAGCTATCCACAATCTCACCATCCCTTACTATCACAATGCCCACGGAGCAAACGCTGGTTCGTTGCTGGTTGGCTGTCTCAAAATCTATCGCTGCAAAATTCTTCATGAGTGCAAAGTTACTAATTATATATGTATTATCCAAATTTTTAATATTTATATATCCATACTGGTATGCCCTTTTCCTTGGCAATTTCTATCATGTGCTTGGTTTCATGAAAATTTGAGAGAATTGTAGAAAGAAGTTTCCATATATATTATAGAGATGGCAGTTGTAGGCGTTTGTGAAGATGCTTGCAGCTGCCTTTTCTTTTTGTATCTTTAGGGTGTCGAAATTCAAAATTAAAGTTGTACCTTTGCACCCAAGTTGAGATTACAGAAATGAAAAAGGAACGTGAAACGGCAAACAAATATCGTCAGCAAGCTCTTGAAGGAGATTTAATGGCGATGAACAACATGGGTGTCTGCTATGCGCAAGGCATCGGTGTTGTGGAGGATCATGTGATGGCATTTCAGTGGTACATGAAGGCTGCTGAACTGGGAGATATTTACGCATGCTACAATGTGGCAGAATGCTACTACCAGGGAGATGGAGTGGAACAGGACTTCGAAAGAGCTCTTCATTGGTATCTGATTGCAGCAGAGAAAGGAGATGTACAATCACAGGTTAATGCTGCCAATGCATTTTACCTGGGTCAGGGAACTAAAGAAGACCACGTAAAGGCTCACCAATGGTGGCTGAAAGCTGCTCAAAGGGGACATCTTCAGAGCCACAGCCCAAGGATTTGATCATGCCAAACAATGGTGCAGGGACAATGGGTACAGTATATATTAACAATGTAGTGAAACAAATGAAGACAGATTTACGATTGATACAAGAGCAGCAGCCTCTCGTACACAACATAACCAATTATGTGGCTATGAACTTTGTTGCCAACAGCCTATTGGCTATTGGAGCATCACCAATCATGGCGCGTGCCGAGGAAGAAGTGGAAGAAATCAGTAGCAAGAGCAATGCCTTGGCTCTCAACCTGGGCGTTCCGGAAAGCACCACTGCTCACTCGATGATACTGGCAGGGGAAGCTGCCATGAAAAAAAGGATTCCTATCGTATTTGATGTGGTTGGAGTAGGAGCCACCCGCTTTCGTATGGATATAGCATCACAGATTATCCTCAGGTGTCACCCTACAGTCATCAAAGGAAATGCCAGTGAGATTCAGGCATTGTACTCTCACCAGATAGGCATGCAGGGAGTGGATAGTCACCAGGAAACCTATGAGGTTGAGAAACAGGCTAAGAAACTGGCTCAGCAACTTTCCTGTATCATAGTTGTAACTGGAGCCATAGACTTCATCACGGATGGCGAAAGAATGGCTTATGTTCATGAAGGACATTCCATGATGAGCAAGGTTACTGCAATGGGATGTACTGCCACTGGTATCGTTGGGGCATTCCTTGCTGTGAACTCCGACCCTCTGGAAGCATCTTTTCATGCCATGAAAGCCATGGGAATTGCCGGAGAAAGGGCAGCTTCCCAGTCTAGAGGCAATGGTAGCATGATGATTAACTTCCTCGATGAACTCTGCAATCTTGTGGCTGATGACTAGGATTATCAGAATCATCAGGTTTGAAAAGGAAGCCTATGCTCACCAAGAAGACCTGGAATATTTAAATCGAAGGAAGCATTATTGCTATAGATGATATTACGTGGTGCCATAATCTTACTATTTCCCAGTTTTTGGGGGGACGCCCAGCAGGAGTCAACAGAGATAGAACAGGCTGCTGTTTCAGAGTAACAAATATCTGATTTTCAATATAATTAAAACGCAGAGGTCTGCTGGCAGTAATGCCGGCAGATTTCTGCGTTTAATGTAACTACTCAGCATTCCCCAATCTCGAATGTGACCACAATCATCAAGCAAGCCCGTTGTTTTTATATCCGAAACCGCTATTACGAAAACATAAACAACATTCAAACAAATAAAAAAACTTAAATTGGCAAACAAACAAGCTGATATTCAAGCATTTTTATTACCTTTGCATTCGAAACCGCCATTTCCGAAACAGCGGTTTCGAAAAATAATATCAAAAAGAAACTGTAAAATTATAGAAATATGAAGTTCTTCGGAAGACAAAACGAAATAAAAGAATTGCAAGAGATAAGAAATCAATCTTTGCAAACGGCTCGTTTTACAATTGTAACAGGACGCCGCCGTAGCGGAAAGACATCCCTATTGATAAAAGCATACGAGGATGTTCAGGATATGCTGTATTTCTTTGTTGCAAGAAAATCAGAAGCAGAACTCTGCAGAGATTTTATCGAAGAGATGACGAGCAAACTTCAGCTTCCTATTCTCGGTGAAGTAACACGCTTTGCTGACATCTTTAAATATCTGCTTCAACTATCCAAGATTCGCCCTATCACTCTCATCATTGATGAGTTTCAGGATTTCAAGCGGGTTAATCCATCAATCTTTTCAGATATGCAAAAGATATGGGACCTTAACAAACAGGAAGCTCATATTAATCTCGTGGTTTGCGGTTCTGTTTATTCACTTATGAACATCATCTTTAAAAACAACAAGCAACCACTTTATGGCAGGCAGACTGGAGAAATAAAAGTCACTCCATTTCCCCCTTCTGTCATTAAGGAAATTCTCTCTACATATAATTCTGCCTATACCAATGATGACCTACTGGCTCTCTACAGTTATACAGGCGGAGTAGCAGAATATGTAGAAATGATGATGGATGCAGGAGCCACGACCAAGGAACAGATGACAGAGCGGTTTATTGCAAAAAACTCTTATTTCATCTACGAAGGAAAAAATATGCTGATAGAAGAATTTGGCAAAGACTATGCCCGCTATTTCGAGATACTGCAACTTATCGCTTCAGGCTACACAACTCGAGGTGAAATAGAAAGCATCATGAAAATAGAACTTTCGGGCTATCTCACCAAACTGGAGAATGACTATAGCTTGATCTCCCGTTATATACCGATGTTCCAAAAGACCAATCGCAACATTCGCTATCAGATAGAAGACAACTTCCTTCGCGTCTGGTTTCGCTACATCTACAAATATGGCTACATGATAGAGGTTGGTGCCAACAAGAAACTAAAGATGGTCATGGACAAGAGCTACACCACATATACCGGCAAGGTTCTGGAAAGATATTTCATAGCAAAGATGATAGAAAGCGAAGAATATACCCAGATTGCTTCCTGGTGGGACAGAAAGGGAGAGAATGAAATCGATATTATCGCTGCCGATGAACTGGAGCAGAAGGTTATTTTTTATGAGGTAAAACGCCAAGCTAAGGATATAAATCTCGGCATTTTAAAAGATAAAGCCGAGCATTTCTTCCAGGCAACAGGAAAATTCAAGAAATTCGATATCGTGTACCAGGGCTTGTCGATGGAGGACATGTAAAATTGTGTGGTATTGAGCTCTAGAATCCTACCCTCAATGAATATCAGAGTCTTCTGATCAATGAATCTTCAAACAAGGCAGACATCAATATTCTGCTTGATTCATCTGAAAGCTACATGATTAAGAGGGAGGAAGCTGAAATCATCATCCAAGAGGTTCAAGCAGCAGTTAGTCAATGGGAAAGTTTAGCTACTCTGCTTCAAATCCCAGCCAGAGAGATGGCTATGTTTAAAGAAAGGTTTAAGCTTAACCTATAATATAATGAAGCATCAAACCTATTTACTTCATTATATTATGGGTTATTCTGCAATCTCTATCATGTCGATGATGGTATAGATTGGCAAGATATCCAATGCAAGTTGGGTGTTAAAATGGTAAGAAAGGAGATTATTTATGTCACTAAAGAAGATATTCAGATGCCAGGATTGTGGGTACGAGACCGAAGTATATGAGGGACGTGGCTTCATGGGACAGCATATCGAAGCCATGTCTTGTCCTGACTGCAGAAACATAGTACCTCTTGTGGTGGGTGGAGTAATTGGTGATGCTGCACCTAGTTTTAATTCTCTTGTAGGAAGGCTATGTCTAAGATGTGGTTCTGACAGGATTCACAGGTGGGATATGCATACTTGCCCAAAGTGCGGTGGCAAGATGCAACCCACTGGCGAAGAAGAGTTCTGGACATAAAATCATATTTTTTGGGACAGAAAGACGAAGAAAGCAAGTGAAATAAATATATAGACATCTTATAGTTCGTTGTCTAGGATTTCCATCATTTCTGCTGCAGTAATCACTTGCGGTTCTTTTGGAAAGTGTTTGAGATTTCCTGTTACTAAGAAGGAGTCTTCCTTGCTCAGGCAGACTTCGTAGAAGACTCGGTCGTCCTCATCTGGCATTTCGCCAGCATAAGGAAAACGGGACGTATCAATGACTGCATATACCATTGCGTTCTTTTCTTAATCGTCTGACTTCTCTGATTTCTTCATTGATCTCATCAAGTGACATATCAATGTTATTCTCTCTTGCTGTGTCACACATGTATTGAAACGCAGCCTTTGCTTTTGCAGTCACTTCATCTTCTTCTTCATTCTTTGCCTGAATGGAGAATGGAATGCTCTTACTGCGAATTACTGCCTTAACAAAGATGTTGATGGCGGTATTCGCACTCATACCAAACTGTTCGCAGAGTTTATCAAACTGTGCTTTCTGCTGGTTGTCCATACGGACTGTCATTGCTGTCTGTGCCATAAGCCTAACATGTTTAATTAATAATCATTCTGATTGCAAATATACATCATTATGGCGTAAAATGGTGCGACAGTATTAATAATTTAATAAAGATTAATAGTTGAATGAATGATATATGCGTAAGGGCAATAGGTTTAAAAGTAGCTAAGCTCATATTGACATTATTACTGACAGCAAGGTTGCTTTAATTCATCTAATTATTCGTTTAAAAAAAGGGCTAGCCCCATAATCAGGACTAGCCCCCAGTTTTAATTATTTTCTCGATGCAATGAATGTATCTTGAAAGCTGCATAGCACTTCAAGAAAGATTACTTAACCTCAATGTGCTTAACATCGTCTTTCTTCTCCTCCTTGGCTATCTTAGGAATCTCAATCTTCAAGACACCGTCACTGACCTCAGCGGAAATCTTCTCCTGATCAGCATCCTCTGGCAAAGCATAACTCTGAGAGTAGCTGCTGTAAGAGAACTCACGACGCAAGTAATGCTCTTCCTTCTTCTCCTCCTTCTTCTCCTCCTTGTTCTCGATGGATACATTCAGATAGCCATCCTTATCGATGTTCATCTTGACCATATCTTTCTTCAAACCAGGAGCTGCAACCTCCATCGTATAAGCTGTAGCACTTTCCTTGACGTTGACTGCAGGAGCTGTTGCGTTCATGCGTGGCATCAAGTTTGTATCAAAGAAGTTGTCATTAAACCAACTGTTCAACCAATTTGAAACACTGTTATTTCTACGAGCTAACAACATCATGTAAAACCTCCTAATTCTATTTTTCTCGTCCTCTCTTCGCCTTCCGGCTCAGTCGGGATTTCTCATTGTTTTTAATTTATCCTTTTTAATAACGATTGCTTCGGCTTACGAGGTTCAAGGATTTCTAGAAACCCTCAACTGTCATTACTTAGGGTTCGTGTCGTTCCCCTTGCCCTTTCGGCTTCGGCTTTCACTCTATGTAGGAGCAAGTTACGTGCCAACCCGGTTTGTAGATTTGGAGTAAACAGTTTTTGCCAATTTTGACTAAAGATTCTGCAAAATTGACAACAATGGATAATTAATTTAAACTTTGCTGCTAAAACTTCATGCTTTTTAAACCTGTTTTTCAATCCATGCCATCAGTACTGCTACTGCATACTGCTGTTCTTCTCCTGTCAGCTGTCTTCCGGCAGGTATATGATGCCATTTGAAGAAACAACCACGGCAACAGCAGCCTGTAGCATGCTGGGCAATGAATACAGGATGCCCTCTCATAGGCGTCTGCTTGCCGTCATTGGGAATCACGGCAGGAGCAAGGCGTTTGGCAACGAAATCCTCCGCATGCTTACGGATGGTAGCCAAACCCTTTTCTGCAATATATTCCTTATCCTTCTTCGAGAGATGGAAACGGCTGCGAAAAGCTGATTTGGAAAGTCTTTCAAACAAATCAGTCAAGTCATACTCTTTGTCTGGAGAAGTATCGCTTTCCATGTCTTCTGAAGAGATAGAGTCTTTCTGATGATCCTCTTTCTCCTCAGGAAACAAATTGAGTTCTACATATTTTGCTTGGTTTACTTTTGATTCTTTTTTCATTTCTATTAGCCTCCTATATCTAGGAATCTCCTATTTATATTAATGGATATCAGACTCTTACGCTGCAATTTCATTACTTCTTGAATTTTCATACCAAGTAGTGTATTATATTGTACTTTTCCTGCAAAGTTAACAAAAAAATCTAGATTACGTAAGAAAAGGTGTAATATATTGTTCTTTTTATAAAAGATTATAAGTTTCTGAGATTTTTCTTGGTTTTTTGCCTTTGAATATTGTTTTTTTCTTAACTTTGCATGCACAATTCATTATAGAATAGCAGTTTATAGTTTACAGTTAATAGTTTATAGTTTACGATTGATTTTGTGGTAATTCGTTGATAACTTGCAGATTTCTTGTTAATTGCTTGGTGGTTTCGAGAAAAAAGTGTAA
>JAJWJX010000062.1:0-22738 GCA_021623045.1 Segatella copri
CAGCAAAAATCCCGAAACCGCCAAGCGATTTCGGGATTTATTATGTATTCAACTGTGCACCCAATACCTTGAAGGGGATTTTATCAGTATTCTTACTATCTGTTCAGTTCCTTGATGATTTTCTCCAGATTGTCAAGCTGGCGAGCATCCACTTTCACATCTACCAGATTTCCTTCCTTGTCGAAGAGGCGATAGGATGGGAAGGAGCGAATGTTGAGATAGTTCTCGATGGCACTCTGCTGAGCCGCTGGCAAATTGTAGTGGGCGATATTGTCGCCAACCAGATCATTCAGTTTGATGAGATTTTTCCATGACTCTTCAGGACTGTTGCTTGCCATGTAAAGATATACCACATCGTATGGCGCCAGGCGTTCGAACTCTTCCTTCGAATGGGCTAGAGCCTCCTTGCAAGGGGCACACCAGGTTCCCCAGACATCCAGCAATACCAATTTGCCCTTATAAGGCTCCAATATATGGCGAAGAAGCTTCTCCCCATCGCTCATATCCTGCGGAGCTGTCTTGATACTAATTGTAATATCCTTGTTCTGCAAAGACAGGTACTTACGGTGTTCTGCCAATACTTTCTCCCTGAGAACTTCAGAACTGATGCTGTGTTCTGCCAGGTCAAGACCATAACTATTGAGTGGCACGGCTAGTCTTTCCAACATCTGAAGAAGGGCTTTAGAGATGATGACATCTTTCTGCTGCTGGCTGCATCCCATGCTATCAGCTATATGCTGGGCATAATATACTTCGAGGAGAGGAGTCTCATCCTTAAGCATCTTGGCAATATCTTCTCTACCAATGATAGCCGTAGCGCGCTTGTCAAGGACTGAGTTGGAAAAAGCTTTTACTATTTTCTCCTGCTCCTTGGCATCTGTCGTCTGATATTGCTTGATAGTTATGGCATCCAGATTCTTAGCCCATTGTTCCACCGTAGCAATTTCTGAATCGGTTATCGCAATATCCCCCAGAGCCTTGTGCTTTCTCAACAGTTCCGGATAAGAATTGGTGGATAAGAATCCATAGGTCCTTCCCATGGGGGTACTGTACTTTAACCTTCTTTCCTGACCGATGAGATCATTAGTCAGCATACTATAGTCACGAAACTGAGTATAAGGCTGCGGAATCTCCTTCCATATTTTTTCCACTTGGCTCACATATTCCTGAGGGAAAACATTGTCTTTTACGCTATATGCTCCTTGCAAGATATCCGTAGCATAAATGCAGAGAAGGTATTGAGCCGCATACTCCTGATAACATCTGGAAATAGATGCCGATTTTTCTATCTGTTTTCGTAAGTTCCCTTCAGCCTCCTTATATCTGGATTCAAGAATCTGCATCATCTCCTGGGCTGGAACCTTATTCTCATCCTTACCTGCATAGTCTGCGTTAATCATTGGGATAGGATGCGCCAGCAGTTCGTTTTGCAAGCGACAGTTCTTGCCCATGAAGATGGAATGTCCAGACTTGAAGTCATAGAGCAGATAATAGGTCTCACCTGGCTCCAATACCGTGTTGATATAAGTATGTTTCCAGTCCATGAAAACCTCGGTAGAGTTGATGAGAGGCACTTTGATCTCAAATCTGCCAAGAGAATCGAGCTTGCTACAATTGCTCAATTCCGTGAATGTGGAAAAGAGATCATAATACTGCACACTATACTCCTGCCCTCTATCCCAAAATTCCTTAGGCATATTTCTGAGCCATCCCACAACAATAGCCGTATCGGGCTTGTTATGAGTATCCTTCAGACTTGTGGTCTCATCTTTCTGCGGATAATCCGGAAGGGTGGAAGTGGTAATGAGCGAATATTCGGCTTTCTTGCCGTTGATGGTCATCGTGCGCTTGCCATGTTGAGGTTTGTCGATGTTGACAGCCAGGTCGCTCTTGCCATCGGTAAGGATGAAAGAGTACTTGTCGCCCTTCTGATTCTTCTGCTTGTATTGCCAGTAACGGCAGTCGTAGATGGCGAAATCTTCATAGAATCCTATCTCCCAATCGCCGGTCGCATCGTTGCGCCAAAGCGAGGAGAAGAGCTGTTTGATGCGGGTATCGATATTCTCGATGCCAAATATCTTGAAGTTCTTCTTGCCGTCACCTTCCAGGAAGTCAAACTTTCGGGTCTTCTTGGGGAGCGGTGCGAAGTGGAAGACCACATCCTCCTTGCCTGAGCTAGGCGTATAGTGTTCTTCGTCAAGTTTCAGTCCATCACAGCTCTTGACAAGATATTTCTTGCCATCAGCAAGGAGATAGGTTTCCTTCACAAACTTTATCCAATAGTGTGGGGGAAAAGTGATGTGCATGAACACTCGTGTTTCATCATCTGCAATTCCACACGATAGATGTTGAGTTGAGATTGAAAAGGATCATAAAATAGCTGATTCGATTCAGCTACCGGCTGTTCCCAGACAATAGGTTTCTTGCCATTCCCTGCCCAGCAAGTACAGAGCCAGATGGCTGCAATAAGTACACAAAGGATTCTTTTCATAATTCGATTATTTTATTGGATTGATACTATTGAAAGCAGTATATATTAATTAGTATAACGTTACTTAATATTCAATAGAAACATCCAGTTTCTTCAAGTCCTTATCAGCCGAACTGCTGCCGTAATAGACTTCATACTTTCCAGCCTTGGCACGGACGGTATTGGTGGCAGCATCGAAGAGTTCGAAGTTCTTGCTGTCCAGGGTGATGACGGCTTGAGCTGTTGCACCGGCCTTCACCTCCACTCTCTCGAAAGCCTTCAAGCTCTTCAATGGTCCTTCGGTATCGGCAGGATCCTTCACATACACCTGCACAATCTCGGTTCCATCTTTCTTGCCAACATTACTTACCGGTACCTTCAGCGTAATCTTCTCACCCTTCTTCAGGATAGAGTTGGAAAGTGTAGCATCACCCATACGGAAAGAAGTGTAGCTCAAGCCATAACCGAATGGGAAGAGCGCATCGTTCATATAACGATAGGTTCTGCCCTTCATGCTGTAATCCTTGAAATCAGGCAACTGCTCTGAATTCTTATAGAACGTAATAGGCAACTTGCCGGCAGGATTATACTCCCCGAAGAGTACACGAGCCACAGCCTCTCCACCTTCCTGACCAGGATACCAGGCCTGGAGAATGGCATCGCAACTCTCTGTCTCTGGAGTCAAGGCGATAGCCGAACCCGAACAGTTGACAAAGACAACCTTTTTGCCCGCCTCCTTCAAAGCCTTCAGGAAATTGCGCTGAACCTTAGGCAATTCGATGTTGGTGCGGTCACCACCCTTGAAGCCAGAAATCTCGATAGGCATTTCCTCACCTTCCAACTGTGGAGAGATGCCACCTACGAAGACTACTGTCTCGCAATCCTTCAACTGCTTGAGCGAAGCCTGATAGTCGATAGGATTCTCATGACCGATATTGATCTTCATATTGGCATTATAGGTTGGCATCTCAGCATATCGTATTTCTATCTGATACTCCTTGCCTTTCACGCCCTCAAACTCGATGCGGGATTCTGCAGTACGCCAATCGCTCTTCTCTGACTTTTTCTCACCATTCAGATAAACCTCATAATGACCGCAGGCAGCCACATCGAGCAATACCTTGGCGTTCTGCTTAGGACGGAATACGGTTTCATACTTGGCAGAAAAGCCCGTCAACTTCACATTGGGTGCAAACGAATGCTGACCATAGGTAGTTACCTGCACAGGATTCTTTTCCTGGGTGATGGTAACAGGCTTACCATTCATTTCACGATTGTTCCAGAAAGTGCCCTTAAAGCCCATCTTGCCATCCATGCTACACTGGTCGAAGTAAGAATCCAAAGTCTGGTCGTTCACCAGGTCGCACCCTTTAAAGGTGACGACCTGGTTTTTCTTCAAACGACTCTTGATACCATCCAGGATGGTAATTGTCTGTCGTGGAGTACCATTATAGTTTCCCCACATCATCGGTTCGTTATCCACATTTGGTCCGATGAAAGCAATCTTCTTTACCTTTTTATCGAGAGGTAATACCTCATTCTTGTTTTGGAGCAGCGTCATGGTCTGCAGAGCCATATCGAGCGAGAGCTGGCGATGCGCCTTGCTGCAAAGCACCGATACTGGAATCTTCGACCATGATACTATCTTGTTGTCATCCATCTCACCCAAGTCGAAACGACCTTCGAGCAGACGAATCACATGCTTATCAACTTCTTCTTCAGTCAGGGCACCATACTTCACAGCCTCAGGCACCGATTTATATATATAATTGAATCCACATTCTACATCGGTTCCAGCCAATACACCCTTAGCTGCTGCATTTCTGGCATTGCTCGAAACCTTATGATTCTCCCAGAAATCAGTAACAGCGCCACAGTCAGAAACTACCAGATACTTGAATCCCCACTCATTCCTGAGAATCTGCTGCAGAAGGCGGGTGTTGCCGCAGCATGGTTCATCATCCCAACGCTGATAGGCACACATCACCTCACGCACCTTTGCATCCTGCACCAGTGATTTGAAGGCAGGCATATAAGTTTCCCAAAGGTCGCGCGGTGTAACATCGGTAATATTGTCTGTATGGCGAGCCCATTCCGGTCCGCTATGGATGGCATAGTGTTTGGCACAAGCCCAGAGCTTGCGGTATTTCGTATCTTCAGGTCCCTGCAATCCGCGCACCACGGCACATCCCATCCTACTGGTAAGATAAGGATCCTCACCATAGGTTTCCTGTCCACGTCCCCAGCGAGGATCACGGAAGATATTCACGTTTGGAGTCCAGACTGATAAAGCATGGAAACGGGTTACATCTCCTCCCTTCTGCTGCAGTTCATTCCATTTGGCACGCATCTCATCAGATGTTGCATCAAAGACTCTATACACCATTCTGTCGTTAAACGAAGCTGCCATTCCGATAGGTTCCGGAAAGACGGTTACATCTCCCATGTTTGCCACACCATGCAGCGCCTCGCTCCACCACTGGAATCTCTTGATTCCCAATCGTGGGATAGCCGGCGAATCATCCAGCATCAGAGAAGCTTTCTCTTCCAAAGTGAGACGACCACATAAATCTACCGCTCTCTCATGAGCCGAGAGGGCTGGATTCTGATAAGGAAACTGCTGAGCTGAGGCATTGCCGGAAGACATAGTTACCACAAACATCAAAGCTGCGTATATAACATTCTTGTTCATTGTAATTACTATTAAGCTATTAGTATATTAAATTGTTATTTGCGCTGCAAAGATAAACAAAAAAGCAGAATACTATTTTATCACAAGTATCAAATACTTTATATGATGTAACACTTACAGCTGTATCTTTACAGCCTTTCCGTCATATTCCACACTCTTGCTTGCCTGCATAGGCTGATCGCCCGCTCCACTATTGGCATCCACCAGTACGATGTGGAATCTGCGATGCTGGAGCATTCCCTTATAACTGCCCTTGCGTGGCGCGATGTTCAGGGTTCTGTCTGCTTCATTCCAAACAAACTGGATTTCCGAGAATTTACTCTTCTCGTAATTATAGTTGTCGCCCTCATCCTCATAGAGCGTAAATTTACCATCAGCACCAGGATAGACACGGATTTCCAGCTCATCCCAAGGCTTCTCTGAACTATACTGCACTTCAGGACCGAATGGCAGGATGGTACCTGCCTTGATGAATACAGGCATGATGTCGATAGGACAAAGGCGCTGGATATCCTGACCGCCCTCATACTGGGTGTTGCTCCAGAAATCATACCATTTATTACCCTTTGGCAAGTAAACATTCACAGGCGCAGCTGCCTTCCTTACATCAGGATAGATGGTATGGCCCTTCTTCTCCTTATCCTTCCAGGTGTATAAAGGATCGGTTACCGGTTTCACCAGGATGTTGCGGCCGAAGAGATACTCATCGTTCAGACGGGAAGCCTTCTTGTCTGCCGCATAATCCATCACCAGGGCACGCATCATGCTTCCGCTATTCTGTACACAGTCGCCAGCCGTACTGTAGATATAAGGCAAAAGGCGATAGCGCAGCTTGATGGCCTTAATCATAGCATCATAAGCCCAGTCGCCCTGCTTTCCGAATTCATACAGTTCGCTTACCATCGGCGAAGAACAGTGGTTGCGCATCAATGGCATGAAGGTTCCCCACTGCATCCAGCGGGTCTGCAGTTCCTGAAGGGCAGGGTTCTTTGGATTCTGTTCAAACTCCCAATAGAAGAAACCACCCAGGTCGGTGTTCCAGAATGGGATACCGCAGAGCGAGAAGTTCAAGCCCGATGGAATCTGATTCTTCATCTCGTTCCAGGAAGCCAGCACATCACCGCTCCAGCAGATGGTGCCATAATGCTGAATACCGAGACTGCCGCTTCGGGTCATCTGGAGCGAACGCTTTGTGTTGCCCTTCATCGCTCTCTGGTGCTCGTAGATGCTCTTGTTGTGCAACAATGGGAAGGCGTTCTTCACTCCCAACCATGAACCATCGAAGGTCTGATAGTTCTCATCGCCCGGCTTTTCAAAATGGTCTGGCTCCGTAGAATCGGTCCACCAGGCATCAAATCCCATCTGGTAGAGATGAGTAAGATACTTCCAGTAGAGGTTGCGAGCCTTCGGATTGAAGACATCGTATGGCATCACGCCACTGTTTCTTGGCCACGTTTCGAAAGGAAGGAGGGCATTCATCTTCTTCAGTTCACGATACTGCTCTGTCCAAGGACCGAAACTTGCCCAGATGGAAATCATCAGATGGGCATCGTTCTTATGAACATACTTCACCATCTCTTCCGGACTCTTCAAGCGGGGTTCTCCCTGTGCCTTCATCTGCTTCATATCGGTAGGAAGATATTTGGCATAGGCTGGGTCGCCCACTTTATTTATATAGTATGGGTTCTGGAACTTCATCGCATTCCAGTTGGAGTCGCATCCCCAATACTGCCAGTCCTGCACGATGGCATCAGTAGGGATCTTCAGTTCACGATACTTGTCCAACACGCCAGCCAGTTCATCACTGGTCTTATAGCGCTCACGGCATTGCCAGAAGCCCATCGCCCATTTCGGGAACATCGTAGCCTGTCCGGTGAGTTCACGGATGCTGGCGATGACTCCATCCTGCGTACCATCCTTGTACATGAAATAGTAGTCGGCGCAGGTTCCTACTTCACTGGTGAAGGAAGTGCATGATGGCTGGTTGCCATTATCCTTGGATGCAACTACATCATTGAAATAGGTTTTTCCTGCATTGTCCCAGTAAAGACCATAGCCCTTCTCACTGGTGAAATAAGGGATGGCGATATAAGTATTATTATTCCAGAGTACGATATTCTTCCGGCCACGCTGATTCATATAAACATCACGCAACTGTCCCAGACCATAGATTGCCTCGTCATCAGCAAGACGGAAGTCCTGCTCTATGCGGTACTTGCCCTTGTTGGCTTCATCCTTGCGGGCTTCCAGACGGGTCTTCGTATCAGTAAGCAGCAGCTTTCCATCCTTCGAAAGGAAGCGGATTTCGCCAGTCTGCTGATTCAGTTCAACGGAAATAAAACTAGAACTGATTTTTACAATATCTCCGTTTTCCTGTATTTGAACGCCCTTCATCTGCTGAGGTTTCAAGATGACAGAATAGCTTTTCTTCTGAACAGGAGCACCAAGTCCGGCATCAGATTTCAAGATTCGGACGATGGATGGAGAATAGAATTCGATGGTTACATTCTGCTGAGCCACCTGACGGGTGATAGACTTGGCAGCCGCACCTTTCTGGGTGCCTGCCACCTTTACGCTCTTGGCGCTGAGTTCACTTGGAACACCAACG
The DNA here is from genome assembly GCA_021623045.1 of Segatella copri. Classification (GTDB taxonomy): domain Bacteria; phylum Bacteroidota; class Bacteroidia; order Bacteroidales; family Bacteroidaceae; genus Prevotella; species Prevotella copri_T. Next base: position 7,771 of record JAJWJX010000062.1, read on the forward strand.
ACAGCGATGCCCAAAAGGGCAATGAAAGATAAATTCTTTAGCATACTTCTGTTTATTTTATTAGAGGGTTTATGATTTGTACAGTTACAAATACATCAGATTGTATTTCGGTTGCAAAGGTAATGCTAAATGGTGGAAAAGGGATAAAACAAATGAAGAATCGAGTGGTACATTTGTTGAAAAATGCCGGAAAAAGCCCCATTTCAGGGCTATTCCGGCATCATTTATCTATATTCGGAAGGCAAAACGCCAAATTTCTTCTTAAAACACTTGGTGAAATAGCTGGGCGAGCTGAATCCCGTTCGCTCGGCAATTTCATTCACACTCTGCCTACCTTCCTGAAGCAAGACTGCTGCATGATGAAGGCGAATGCTGCGGATAAATGCCACAGGAGTAGTATGGGTCAGAGCCGTCAGCTTTTTATAAAGTCCTGTTCGCTCCATACAGAGGTCCTGTGCCAGTTGCTCCACGCCATATTCGCCATCTCCAAGATGCTGCTCTATCAGAGCACGCACCTGAAGAATCAGCTCGGGCTCCTGATTAATGGCTTCGGCTGTTTTCGGTAGCAGACTATCCTCTGGCAAGGAAGGATTGGCATCTTTTGTGGAGTCTGTATTTATTACATTTACTTTCTTCCCTCTACGGAGATAAAGAATGATGATGCCCACCAGAATCACGAGGAAAACAACAATGCCAGCTATCACCCATCCCGACTTCCACCAGGGTTGGTCTATGGTAAAAAAGAGACCCAACATAGGCGAAACATAAATCAGGCCATCGTGATAGGTTCCCAGCCAGATGGCTCCTTCCTTATCCCGATAAACCGTATTGATGCCCGTGGTGAGCGATTTTCCATCAGGTAAAGACAAGTCCTTTACCTCGCGTGGAGTAGTTCCCAACTTGAAGTCGAACATCAGATAACCATGCTGACAGCTGATCAAAGCCTGATTGTCTGATGACATATTCAATGTATGCAAGAGGTAATCGCATGCGTATATCCTGGAATATTTCCGGGTTTCCGGATTAAAATGCAGGAAGATGGAAACATCCGTCTTGCTCTTTTCATCACGTCCGGTTCTTATCTGGTAAAACTGTCCGCTTGGTGTCTGAACGGTGAGTGAGGTGTTCCGATAATGCTGAGCTTCGGCTGTTGAATAGGCAGAAGCGGTATAGGTCAACTTATCATTCTGAAAAACCGCCACGATTCCTGAATCCATGAAAGCATAAACCTGTCTGCCATCGGTATCCAGATCCTGCAGACATCCCCATTCTTTCTTCAACCTGATAAGATTGCCATCCTGCGTATTGAGCAGCGAATCACCCATAACAACCCAGACATTCTTCCTGCTATCTACAAACAGATCCTGAATGTCATTCCGGGTCGGGCCGTTTCGCATCATTTTCATCTTATCCTCTTCTCCATTTCCTGACAGAGCGTCAAGGGGATGTTCCAGAAGTCTGCCCTCTGCAAGCAGAATACAGAATATCTTCTGGTATTCCTTTACCCATAACCTGTCCTGGCTATCGGCATAAAGATGCGTATGCCCCTTGTATTTCATAATGCATTCTGCCTTTTCTTCAGGAAGGGGAATAAAGGAGAAACGCCTTCCATCATAGAGATTGATGCCCTTGGGAGTTCTCACCACCAACCTGCCATCTGCCAACTGCATCATCTGTAGAATACAGTTATCAGAAAGGCCCTGTCGGGTATTGAGCACATAAAAATAATCGTTTGTCTCTACCTTCTGGGCTGAGCTGGTAAGTATCCAGCTCCAAAAGCAGAAGAAAACGATGCATAGTTTGATGATATATGGTTTATTTCCCTTCATATTCTCAACTATTCCGTTTTATCGTTCAGGAAATATATCGGTGAACGGGGAGTACCATCTTTTACCAACAAACCCTTGGCTATAAAGTGGTCTATCCATTTTTGTGCCATGTGGCGAGACAGTCCAAACTTCATTCGCATGAGACTGATGGTGAGATAGCGGTTCTCCTGGAAAAAATCCTGTAATACAGTCCATAGTTTCTCTTCGGTATAAATGTTGGAACGGCCGGTATACTCAGAACGTACGAAATGGACTCTTTTTTCTATTTCCCGTAAGAGACCGCCCACTGGCCGGAAATTGATACCCCGCAACCGTAATTCCTTTCCCGTAATCTTCTTATCAGGCTTATCCTCTGGCATTTCCAAATTTACGGCAAGCGAAAAATACCCCAGTTGAGGAACATAAACCCTGCGCCCCATCGAGAACTCACTAACCACAATGTCATGAAGTTCTGAGAACACTGCTGCCACATCACCCTTGGTGAGTGTACATCTTTGCTGGATGGTGGCTTCCAGTTCGCTAGCCGTCATCGCCTCATGCTGTTTCAATCGAACGTATTTACGTTCTTCACCACTACCCTCAGCATTGGTAATGGTATAAACATCATACTTTAAGTCCATAGTTTCTCTGTTTAATAATCCATTGCAAATATATGAAATAATCACAGAAGCTGTATCTATCAACCTGAAGAATTAGATTTATTTAATAGTTGGCAGCTGCCAGCAAGGTTGCTGGCATATGGCAGCAACATTGTCGGCATACGTCAGCAACGTTGCTGGCAGCTGCCGGCAACCACACAAAACTGTATTTAGAAGTAAATAATACAGGTTTCTAAGACCATTAAAATAACTTATTCAAGCTTCGCAAGTTCAGTAACTTATCAAATCATAATTGATTTATTGTTGCCTGAAATTCCATTTAGAATTATCGCTATTGAAATCGAAGGGAGCCAAGCCTGGGGTACAGTCGCCGAGTGAAACCAATGCCAGTTTCTCTTCAGTGCCTGGCACTGCCTTCGGCATGATGCGATAGGTGCCATCGGTGAGCTGTTCGATGCGCCAAAGCTGGGCATCTTCACCCGTAAACTCAGGTTTGGCAATGACATCATGCTGAGCGGTTGCGGTAAGATAGCGAGTAGTGCCTTCTATGCAGATTTTATAATAAGGACCACCCAGATAACCACCCTTTCCGGCAGGCATGATACTCCACTTCTGATGAGGACGGAACATGTAATCGTTCATTCTTACCTTCACCTCGCCCTTAGGCCATTCTGCCTCTACCTCCTTCAAGGTCTGAGGTTCGATATTCTTCAGAGGCTTGGTTGGCTTAATCCAGAAAGGTTCGATATCACGTTGCATTCTCACGAAATCTACGGCAATCTCCAGGGCATAGCCTCTTCGTTCCGATTCTATCTCGTAGGTTCCGGCATGAAATTCATCACCAGCCACAGGCCAGTCGTTCTTCCACAACAAAGGACGGATAGCCAACACGCTTCGTCCTCCCTGTCTGAAATCAGACTCATAGTGGAACGACATCTTTTCTACACCCTCTTCCTCAATATAGCGTCCGAAGTGACCGGGACCCGTCTTCAGATTGTTGGCTGCAATCACCATCTTTCCACCGCCCTGCAACATCTCTCTGCCCACATTATCTACGTATGGACCGGTTATCTTTCGCGAACGTCCCACCACGATATTGTAGGTAGAATTAGGACCATCGCAACAGGTGCCATGAGTGCCGAGAAGATAATACCAGCCGTTGCGGTAAATCAAATCAGTAGCTTCGCAGTCGATAGCGATATTGACGGGTTCGTTGCCTTCCATCCGCTTACCTGTCTTCGGATCAAGTTCTACCAGACGGATAAATCCGAAATAGGTACCATAACTGAGCCAGAGTCTGCCGGTAGTAGGGTCGAGCAACAAGCCCGCATCAATGGCATCACAGTCTTCATCATCTAAGGATGAGGCCACCACCACCGGTTCAGTATATTTGAAATCAGGCGATTTCGGATCGAGCGTTTTGTTCCACATCGTCAGGACATCACCGCGATGACTGCCTCCCAATCCACCACCCGTAGCACTGTAGGCTACAAGATAACGGTCGCCAATCTTCAACACATCAGGAGCCGCTCCTCTGCCGGGACGAACAGCACCACCCTGCCAGGTCCAGCCATCCTCCGACCAAATTCCACCTTCACCCGTTCCAAAGGTATAATACTTTCCATCACACAGGGCAATGGTAGAAGGATCATGAATGAAAGGTTCGCCCACCTGGGCTTCTGCCTCGTAGGCAGAAGAAGACAACAAGGCAACCAAAGCAGCGGCATAAAGTTTCTGCTGAGCAGCAACCGGGCTAAAATATCTGAAAAATATATTGTTCTGTTTCATAACTTTCTTTATTGATTGCACTACTTCACGTGAATAGACAGGTTTCTGACAGGCTTGCCTTGTCCGTCGATGAATCGGACACAGAAGTCACTCATACCAGGTCCATTGATGACTGCACCACGAAGAATATTCCTACCTTTCTTCAAGGTAAGCTTCTTAGAAACCACATCATCGCGAACCATTCTTCGGTCGCCTTCGAGCATCACCGCCTCCTCACCATTGAGCCACCACATGGAAGCACCATTCGAGCCAACAGACAAGCGGACATCTTTCATCTCCTCAGGGCAATCGATAATGGTAACCGCCCAGAATAAGACACCATACTTGGACTTCTTAAACGAAGTAGCGAAACGGAAGAGCTTCACATTAAACAGTTTACTGTCCAGCGCATGCCATTTCAGTTTTTCCTTGCCCACCTTCACGACGGCTCCATCCTTAGGAACTGTTTCCATCTGTTTAGGGAAATACTGCGTATGGAATATCTCCTTCAGATAAGAATCTGTAAAAACGACATTGCTCTTAACCGGCATAGAGATGGGCTCCAGGAGCAACCATCTCTGAATAAAGCCAGCCGCATTAGGCATGACAGCCTGCTTGCCGACTGGTCCGAAATAAGGATTGATGTCTGCAGGTAAATTCCTATTTTGGGCATCCGCAGTGGAATGCCCAAAAAGGAATACACATAAACAAAACAATCTAACTATTTTATTGAAAATGTTGTACATAGACTATTCATTATTATTGAGGTTCGATAATCTGATAACGGCCACTCAGATGCATGAAGGCGAAGAGACGCAACAGTCCGTCGTAGTAGCCATCGAAGAAGCCTTCTTTATCTGGTTCATGCTTGGCATTCCAGAAATGACTGACGAAATCCCTGCCCTTCACATGATTGCTGACCAATGAAGCCGCAGCCGAAGTGGCAACAAAACCGATGGAATGGCGGAGTGCCTTAGGAGCTGTACCTGCCGGCAGAATATCTTCTACCATTGTTCCGTCTACATTATACTGGTCCAGGAAAGAATCAATGCCCTTACTATACAGGAAGTTCTGCAGCGTATTGGCATATTTCTGCTGCCACTCCTTATCCTTGCAAGCCCAGGAATAATCGAGCGCTATGTTCATAGGAACACGCCATGAATCGTAGCGGAATGCATCACCCAGCAACTGACCGGTCTTCATCAGACTGCCATCATAGTTGCAATAGTCCGGGTTCAAGCCCGTCTTCTCATTGATACACTTATGCAGGAACTCACGGCTTTTCTCAGCACACTCCTTCCAGAACTGGGAACGTCCGTCGTTAGCCCATTTCGCCCAAACCTCGTAAAAGGCAGGGAGATGGTAAGAAGGATCGGTAAACTTCCCGCCCCAATGATCGGGCGTAAAGGTGATGAGCTGATGTTCAAGATTGATGAGCGGAGCTGTGCGGTCCATTCCCGCCTTCTGCATGCTGCTATCCAGAATATGCTGCGCTTCCTTCAGATAGTTGATGCCCGTATCATTGCCCCATCGGTTGGATGCAAAGATGAGCGAAGTTACGAAATAGAGTTCACCATCCGATGCGGCTCCCTGCGCATTTCTCGTTCCATCAGTCTTGCAGCTCCATGCGAAATAGCCCTTATAAGGTCCTTCCTGATGCTGCATGTATTTCTTGCTCCATCGCCAGAGACGGTCGAAGATGTCCTTCTTGTCAAACTGCACGGCAGCCATCATTCCATACGACATGCCTTCGGTTCTCACATCATTGTTCTTTATATCGCTGACATATCCCATGGAATCGCCCACCTCGAAATAGACCTTGTTCTTACCGTAGAATACATCATTGAACACTTCGTTCACCTTCCTGTCTATATCAGCCTGCTTATAGCCCATCTCGGCAAAGAGATTGCGATACTGGTGAGTTTCAAAAGCTCCCTTTTCCCAAGGCAACGCATCAAAACCCAGCCAGTCAACCTCAACATCGGCTCCACTCTGCAAGGATACATGTAGAGCATGGACGCCCAGAGGAGCATGGAGCACCTGGGCACGGATATTCTTCCAGCCAGCCGACTTTGGAATCTTCACCTTAGCGATGATATTACCCTTCTTGCCATCGGCTCTGACTACGAGCACACCGCCCTTTGAAGACTTGGCACGAACGGTGATTTCTGCCACCTTCTCATTACCGAAATCCACCTTATTATATATAAGGGCAGTATTCGATTTAGAGAAGAGAGTCTTCCATCCGGCGAAACAGTTGTTCTTATCCAGATAATCAATACCAATACCCTTGCCTTGCAACGCAGAATAACGGTCAATCTGAATATGCGAACGAGCGTTCGTCAATCCCACACCTCTTAGCGTAGGTATCACCTTCTGTATCGTTCCGTCAGGATTGAAGTTCAGAGAGTCGATTCGCACCGAGCGGTTCTTGTCGAACTTAGGCGAATAATCATTATGATGATAGAAGAGATACCACTGTCCCTGATATTCCACGATGCTGTGATGATTGGTCCAGCACTTCGTTGGCGACTCATCCATGATGATACCCTTGAATGTGAAAGGTCCCATCGGATGGTCAGCCATGGCATAAGCCAGTGTTTCGGTACCATTCTTTTCACGTACCCAAGGGAAGGTGAAATAATACTTACCGTTGCGCTCGAAGGCAAATGGGCCTTCCTTGAATCCCTCAGGCAATCCCTCTACAGGCTTAGGTTCCGAGGCAAGTTCCATCATGTCAGGTTTCAGCTTAGCCATGTGCAGAGCAGCACCAGCCCAGTAGATATAAGCCTGTCCGTCCTTATCTATCAGCACACAAGGATCTATGCCGTGCACACCCTCTATGGGTTTCCACATCGGCATAAACGGTCCTTCGGGCTGGTCAGCAACCGCCACACCTATTCCGAATCCCTTCTCCTCCCCTTTCGGAGCGGCAGGGAAATAGAAATAATATTTTCCGTCTTTCTCTACACAGTCAGGAGCCCACATCGTATAACTGCCGTCCTGTACCCAAGGTACTTTGTCCTGCGAAACGATGACTCCATGATCCTGCCACTCCGTAAGATTAGTGGAAGAGAAAACGTGATAATCTGCCATGCAGAACCATTCCTTCAGTTTCTCGATAGGACTCGGAATATCATGAGAAGGATAAAGATACATCTTCCCGTTGAATACGCGAGCCGTAGGATCAGCAGAATACTGTCCGCTGATAATCGGGTTCTGAGCCGAAGCTCCTGTCGATAACGCCAGCATCAAGGCACACATCCATGTTTTCATACGTAAATTCCTTTAAAGAAGAAAAAAAGGGAGTGTTTTTTTTCAAAACACCCCCTAATTGTCAAACAATCTATAGTTCTTTAAACTAAAAACACTATATTAACAAAACAACTTCATGATTACCAACCAGGATTCTGCTTCAGGTTAGGGTTCTTATCCAACACGGTCTGTGGATAAGGGAAGAACTCATGCTTGCCCTCCTTGAAACCTACCTTGAAATTAGTCTCAGGAGTGTTGGTCGTATAGAAACGGCTGTTTGCTTCTGATCCATGCTCCCAAGTTACATCCTGGTCGTCTGCCTTTGGAGCTCTGAAAACCTTATCAAACAAATGTGGCACGACTGTACCAGCCTTAGTCAAACGCTCCTTGGCCTTTGTATCATTCCATCGCATGATATCGAACCAACGACAGCCTTCAAGCCAAAGTTCATATGACTTTTCTTTCATCAACACATCCATATCAACAGTTTCACTGACTGTCTTGGAACCAGCACGTTCCTGAATCTTATTGATATATTTCTTAGCTTCATCCAGATCGCCTGTCTGAATACAAGCCTCTGCATAATTGAGCAAAACCTCAGCGTAACGCATGACAAGATAATTATTCAAGCGAATGTTATCACCATATTTCTTGCCTTGAGTATCAGGAGCTCTCATTATTTGCTTGAACGCCAACCAGGTAGAGTTGCCGTAGAGTCCCTGAACAGGGTCATTGATGCCAATCTTGTCACTGGTTTTCTTCTGCTCGTCAGGCATATTATCGATTTCATCCTTGCCGTAAGGCATATGATAAACCGCATCATCAATATGCTTTAAAGTAGCCTTCAAGCGATAAGAGTCACCATCATTGGCATAGAACTCGTCACCAAACCACTGAGGCACGCCAAGGCCACCCCAGCCATCAACGCCGCCACAATAAACCTTGTTAGGAGAAACCACAAAGTGATCAGCACGCCAATCCCAATAGTTGGTCTCCATCCAGCTAGAACGCTGAATCATACCACCCCAATTGGACTTACCTGTATTATACTCGAAGTTGATTTCAAATACCTTCTCCTCGTTGGCATCACCCTCGATATGGAAGTTGTCGGCATATTTCTCACCAGGAACAAGATCATACTTTTCCGAGTCTATAACCTTTTTAAGGGCAATTTTAGCCTCTTCATATTTACCGGCGAAAAGGTAAGCCTTTCCGGCAAGAGCATATGCAAAGCCCTTGGTTACCTTCACTGCTCCATCCTTGTCATCCTTACTTTTACGCTCATCCAAATCGTTGGCAGCATTCTCACATTCCTGCGCAATCCACTCTATCAACTGTTGGTGATTCATAGGATGCTCAGGATCCTTATCACAATTAAAAGGCTGTGCAGAAGGATCCAGAGCTTTAGTTACCAATGGTGGAGTACCCCAAAGATTAGCCAACAGAAAATAATCATAAGCACGAAGCACACGAGCCTCTGCGGCGCAACGTTTCTGCACAGCGGTAGTACCCTTGGCAAAGTGATCGAGTACAAGGTTACAGGTATATACAGAGTGATAGAGGCCTGTGTACATATGCTTTGGCACTTCAGCCTCAGCATCATAATAGAACTGATTGAGCATGATACCAAACGTATTATCACCAGAGTTGGCACCTGCTGCCAACACATCGTCTCCACACTCATTGAGTATCAGTTTCAATGGAGTATAAATACTTGGGCCACCACCATCGTGGTTACGTCCCACCACATTACACATAAAGCCTTCGTATGCAGCAACGAGGGCTGCCTCTGCATCAGCATCGGTCTTATAGAAGTTCTCGGTAAGTATTACACCCTTCTGCTCAATGTCAAGCTGATCCTCACAAGATGTAGTGAGCGTCATTGTTCCTGTAGCAGCAAGAGCCAATATTGTTGAAAATAATATTTTCTTCATTGTTTTTGAATATTAAAGGTTAGAATGTTACATTGATACCAAATACCACCTTCTTGGAAGTTGGATAAGTACCATTATCAAAACCACGAGAAGCACCACTGTTGATAGAAGCAGTCTCCGGATCAGCACCAGGATACTTGGTGATGGTGAAGAAATCATCCAGTGAGCAATATACACGAAGATTGCTGATACCTGCCACGCTAGAGATAGCCTTTGGCAATGTATAGCCCAACTGAATCTGCTTGATCTTGAAATACGAGCCACTGAACACAGCTGCATCAGAACTGAAGAACTTCCAGTCTGTAGAAACCTTTTTCATATCAGGATATTTAGCATTGGTGCGGTCTGCTCTCCAAGAATCCTTCCAGTAGGTATCAATTCCATTGATCAACGGACGGTCTGCAGAAACCATCAAGTTGTAAATCTTGTTGCCAGCAGAGCCTGTTCCAAATACGGTGAGGTCAAAGCCCTTATATTCTGCATTAAGAGTAATACCATAAGTAAACTTAGGAATACCTGAGCCCAAATCCTGCTTATCTTCATCGGTTGGAGCTGAAGTTGTTTCGCCATTCTTATTATAATAGAGAGCGCTACCATCTTCGGCTACACCTGCATACTTGTAACCACGGAAATACCATACCTGATGGCCAGCCTCGAATGTAGGCTTAAGCTGGTTATTGAATCCATCAATACCTACTTCGGTCAAACGGCTTACAAGGTTAGAAACCTCCTTCACCTCATTCTTCAGAGTTGAACCATTTACGGTCACACTATACTTAAAGTCCTTGATGTGATCTCTCCAACCCAACTCGAAATCAAGACCAGAGTTAAGTACCTTACCTGTATTGACAACTCTCTTGTTTACACCAATCTCTGGAATAGGAGCGATTTCAATCAAGAGGTCCTTGGTTGTCTTACGATACCAGTCTAAACCCAAAGTTAAACGGTCGTTAAGGAATCGCGCATCAAGTCCAAGGTCAACCTGTTCTGAAGTTTCCCACTTCAAGTCTGGGTTAGCAAGTCCGGAAGGCTTAGAACCTAAAGTCAGCTTACCATCTCCGATAGAAGGATTATACTGATAGAAACTCTGATTAAGAGCTATGGTAGAAGCATAACGATAATCGCTCAAGATATTGACGTTACCATTCTGACCCCAAGAACCACGAAGTTTCAAGAAAGAAATGGCATCACGGCTTATATTGTCCTTGAAGAACTTCTCATTGCTGATAGCCCATCCTGCTGAAACTGATGGGAAATTACCCCAACGTGCCTTCTTTGAAAGTTTTGATGTATCGAAAGCATCACGACGGAAGTTAACCTGCATGAAGTAACGGTTGTCATAGCTGTAAGATACACGGCCAAAGTAAGATAACTCTGTTGCATCTGAAGGAGCGTTACCTACATTCTTGGTTGCATCAGCCAACAAGTAGTTGATGTAATGGAAGTTTGGCTCATAAGATGTGAGTATGTTACCTCCTGTAGAACTGATGGAACTGTTATCCCAATGATTCTTGGTAAACGACATACCTGCCATGGCACCAATAGTGTGCTTGCCGATTGTTGTCAAATAGTTGGCAAAGTTCTCCCACTGATAGTACAAACCATTATTGGTATTCGCTTCAATGGTATAGTTTTCACTATGTGCCATAGATGTTAACCAATATGGAGTCTCGTAGTTATGATAGTTACTCTGAGTGATACGATAACCTAAGCGAGAAGTAAATGTAAAGCCCTTGAATGGCTTGATATTGGCAGCAACGGTACCACGTACATTGATACCAGAATTCCATGTATCATGACGGTCGCGCTGATAGAGAGGGTTACCAGTAGCATCTTCTACATATTTAGAAGTACCATAGTAGTCATTGTTATGGCTTGGATCTCTTGGAACTGGGCCACCGGCTTCTACCTTTGCCTTCATGCCAGGAGCCAAATCCTCCACATTACTGATATAAGCTGGAGTCAAAGGATCGATAGAAACCACAGAGTTCAGCAATGAACCATAACCCTTGGTCACGCCTTTGGTCTTCCACTTTTCAAAAGATGTATTGGTAGTAATGTTCAACCACTTGTAAACATCATAATCGGCATTGATCTGACCAGTGAAACGCTTATAAGTATCCTTGCTACCTTTAACGATACCATCATTGTTCAGGATATTCAAGCTGGCGAGGAAACGGCCCTTGCCATTGCTTGCCTGCACGGTGAGACTATGCTGGTGAGCCAAGGAATTCTCAAATACCTCGTCATACCAGTTGGTATTCTGTCCATTATAACCGTTTTTCTGGAGCAAGGCATCATCAATATCACCCAAGTACTTATGATACTCAATATACTCAGGAGCATCAAAGATTTCAGCCCTCTTTCCCAAAGACTGGATGGTGAACTTGCTGCTGTAAGAAATCTGAGCCTTACCGCCATTGGCTGCACCCGTCTTGGTAGTAATGATAACGACACCATTACCTGCCTGCGCACCATAGATGGCAGCAGAAGCGGCATCCTTCAATACCTCCATGCTCTCGATCATAGATGGATCCAGGTACTGGATATTATCCACCTTCAGACCATCGACAATGAGCAACGGACCGATATTACCACTATTAGAAGAATAACCACGGATACGGATATCGGCAGCCTCACCCGGACCACCCGAGTTGATAATCTGCACACCGGCAGCCTTACCCTGGAGGGCAGCACCGGCATCGGTAGCTGACAAACCCTTGATGTCATCGCTCTTGATAGATGCAACTGCACCTGTCAGGTCGCTCTTCTTCTGAACGCCATAACCGATGACAACGACATCATTAAGAACTTTAGAATCATCCTTCAAGGTAATGGAAAGGGTTTTACCAGCCTCAGCTTTCACGGTCTTAGGCTCCATACCCACATAGGTAATTGTCAATGTTGCATTAGGTGCAGCATCAACGCTAAACTTACCATCCAAGTCGGTAACAACACCCAGTTTGCTACCTTCTACTTTAACAGTAGCACCAATCACAGGTTCTCCACTTGGATCAGTCACTATACCTTTCACTATGCTCTGAGCCGAAACTCCCAAAGGAAGCAAACAGAGCAGGAATAGCAAAACAAACGGCTTTTCAATCATTTTTAAATTTTTCATCTTAAAAATAGATTAATAGTTATACTTACTAGTCAGTTGTTTAATACTACATTATTATATTCTACATCCTAAATTCTCAAAAATTTCATTAAGGATGCTGAAACTTGTGCAAAAATAGATAAAAACATTAAAACGCATTTTACCTCAAGTAACAAATACTTTATCACAAATAACATCTACCCCAAAAGAAACAAAATGAAACATATTCTGAGACCTGAGACAAAAGAATCACCTTATTATATAACAAAGGGAAAAGTTATTGATATATGAGACAAAGCACGTATGGAAATCTTTTCATAACTTTGCAAACAGAACAGAAGATGAAAATCAATCTAATAATTTAATTAAATATAAACTATGAATAGATTATCAATCTTAGCATCGATGCTCGCGATGGCATGCCTACCTATGATGGCACAGAAAACGGGCAGTAAGGTTCAGGAAAAGCCTGATCCTAATTTTCAGATTTATCTCTGCTTCGGACAGTCGAACATGGAAGGAAATGCGGCTATCGAAGACATCGACCGAACGGGCGTGAACCCGAGATTCCAGGCTATGTATGCCGTGGATGATGAAAAAGCGGGATGGAAGAAGGGACAATGGCACACCGCTGTGCCACCACAGGCAAGACCCTCTACAGGACTGACTCCTGTTGACTATTTCGGAAGAAAGATGGTGGATAACCTGCCAGACAGCATCAAGGTGGGAACCATCACCGTGGCCGTGGGCGGAGCCAGCATCGACCTCTTCGATAAGCGTACCTATAAGGCTTATCTCAAGAAACAACCCGACTGGATGAAGAATTTTGCATCCCAGTACAACGGAAATCCATACGCCCGACTGATAGAACTGGCAAAAATAGCCAAGAAGCAGGGTGTTATCAAGGGCATTCTCCTGCATCAGGGCGAAACCAACAACGGAGATGCCAACTGGCCTAACCGGGTAAAGACTGTATATAACGACATCTTGAAGGATTTGAATCTGAAGGCAGAAGACGTACCTCTGCTCGTAGGCGAAACCGTACAGAAGGATATGGGCGGAAAATGCTGGGCACATATCGCCATCGTTGATGATATTGCCAAGACCATTCCTACAGCCCACGTCATTTCTTCAAAGGGCTGTCCGCAGCGTGGCGACGGTCTACACTTCATCGCAGAAAGCTACCGCACCATGGGCAAGCGCTATGCAAACATGATGCTCGCCCTGCAGGGAATCATTCCAGACAGCAACTATCCGCGTGTAGATAAGGACCGCAGAGCTTATGTAAAGCTCCATGCTCCTGAGGCAAAGAAAGTAATCTTCGACATCTGCGGCAAGCAATATGAGATGAAAAAGGATTTGGATGGCGACTGGTACGGCGTGAGCGATCCGCTGGTAGTAGGATTCCACTACTATTTTCTGAATGTAGATGGCGTGCAGGTTGTTGACCCTGCCAGCGAAACCTACTTCGGCTGCTGCCGTGAAGCAGGCGGTCTGGAAGTTCCAGAGGGAGCAGAAGGCAACTACTATCGTCCTCAGCAGGGCGTAGCCCATGGTCAGGTTCGCTCAGTATCTTACTATGCAGCCTCCCAGAAGCAGTTCCGCCGCGCCATGGTTTACACCCCTGCCGAATATGAAACCAACACCACCAAGCGCTATCCTGTGCTCTATCTGCAGCATGGCATGGGCGAAGACGAAACGGGCTGGAGCAAGCAGGGAATGATGCAGCACATCATGGACAACCTGATAGCAGAAGGCAAGGCTGAGCCTATGATTGTGGTCATGGAGAGTGGCGATGTAAAGAAGCCTTTCGTTGCCCGTCCAGGCAAGAATGTAGATGAAGAGCGCAGCCACTATGGAGCTTCTTTCTATGATGTGATTATCAAGGATCTGATTCCGATGGTTGACAAGACATTCCGCACTTATACCGACCGTGAGCATCGTGCGATGGCTGGATTGTCATGGGGCGGTTGCCAGACATTCAACACGGTATTGCCTCACATGGACAAGTTCTCTGCCCTTGGAACCTTTAGCGGTGCTCTCTTTGGCGTAGATGTAAAGACCTGTTTCAATGGAGTTTTTGCCGATGCAGAGAAATACAACAAGAACATTCATTATATGTTTATGGGCTGCGGTTCGGAAGAGAACTTCGGTACCGAGAAGATGGCACAGCAGTTGAAGGATCTGGGCATCAAGCTCGATGTTTATGTATCACCAGGCACTCATCATGAGTGGCTCACCTGGCGCCGCTGCTTCAAGGAATTTGTTCCTCACCTCTTTAAGTGGTAAACAAACTATCAGATACAATAAATCCCAGAACTGCTTGGAAGAGCGATTCTGGGATTTATTTATATACTTCTTGCCATTGAATTCCCGCACTAAAATTACGTCACGACGTATCTTTTACTACGTCCGGACGTAACTTTTGCGTAAGCGTCTCCGCATTTATACCTTGCCCTTTATCGTAAAAGTTCTTACCTTTGC
>JAJWJX010000010.1:0-77203 GCA_021623045.1 Segatella copri
TTTCCGCCAGTAAAAATGGTTCTTGAAGTAAAAGTAACAGGGAAAATGGTTGTTGGGTAGCAAAATTTGTTGCACAAGATTTGTTTTTCATTTTGTTGGTTCTTTCTTGTCACCCAATAAAATAATGCTTACGTTTGAGTTTTCCTGTACCTGCTGATAATCAAGTAGGTAACAAATAAGAAATATAATCTTTCAATGTACAACGCTAATACAACGCCGAAAGCCCCACGCCAGTGTAAGTATATAGAAAACTCTCTTGACAACGAACAATAGAATTGTCCGAAGCCAATGAGGGCTGTATATAACACACCTCATGAGGCGTTCCCGTTGCTTTGTCTTTGACGAACAGTTGAGAGTTTGCGAAGTTCTAACAAGTCAAAACCAAAGCGTACAGTTACGCCTTATATGTATATATGTCTACCCAACCTCTGCCCCTCGAGGCTTTCGGTATGGATATAGACGTTACAAAGGTAACACTTTTATCTTGAAAACCACTTTATTTGGCTTGCAAAATTTGATTTTATAGTCTGATTTAACATTATTAAATACAAATATATCAAAGAAATCCACTTTTGCGTGATTTTTCTTGCTAAAAAGTTTGTATTATCAATAATTATTCGTATCTTTGCAGCGTCAGTTCCCACCAAGCCTCTCAACGATGCTCAAATGCGTGGGGCTTTTTTGTATGTATACGTTTATTCTCAAAATACTCTAATGGAAAGATTACCGCACTTCACAAAACATTATATGACAGAGACGGATTTGGTGGCTCTGTTGGAAAATCGTGGGCTTATCATTTCTGATGAAACCAAAGCGGTACGATATTTGGAGAGTATCGGGTACTATCGTCTTTCTGCTTATATGTATCCATTCTTGAAAGTTCCAAAAGAATCCCATCAGTATAAAGAAGAAACAACTTTTCAGCAAGTGCTGAATCTTTATCGCTTCGACAAAAAGTTGCGTATGTTTCTTCTCAATGAAATTGAAAAAGTTGAGATAGCCATTCGTCGGGCTATTATGAATATTCCTGTGCAGATAACTGGGGATATTTATTGGCTGACTAATTCGGTTCATTTTGCCAACCAAAGAACTTTCCAAGATACAAAAAACACCATTGATAAGGAATACGCAAAATCAACAGAAGAGTTTGTCAAGCACTTCAAAAACAGCTATTGTGACCCATATCCTCCATCATGGATTTTGGGCGAGTTGCTGACAATGGGTAATGTGAACATAGTTTATCGTAATCTGAAAGCAGACAAGATACGTAAGCGCATCTCTCACTATTTTGGTTTGCAACCTATAGTCTTGGAATCTTGGATAACATCTTTGACATTGTTGAGAAATGCCTGTTGCCACCATTCAAGAGTGTGGAATAAGGTAAGTTCTATCATGCCTGTATCTCCAAGAAGGATTGCACTTCCTTGGATTACACAGCCCTCAAACCCTCAAAGAGTATATTTTACAATCTGCATCATCAAGTATTTCCTTGATATTATATCGCCTAACAATGATATGTTAGTCAAGATGCAAACGCTATTTTCCAATTATCCGGAGATAAATCTGGCAGCTCTTGGATTTCCGAATGGATGGGAGAGTGAACCTTTATGGACGCAAGGGATGTAAGTGCTCTTGCCCTAAGAATTCAAGAATTGGAAAAAGAAAATGCCAGACTTAAAGCGATTCTTGACAAGAATGGGATAGAATATGAAAGTTTAGAATCAAAGACTTATAACTCTAATCGTATAGAAGTAGCATCAGTTTCTATATGCCAATTCTCTTTACAAGAAAAAGTTTCTATATTTCAAAGTGTATTCCAAGGTCGTGATGATGTTTTTGCTAAGCGTTGGTATAGTAGTACGACCCAAAAGTCTGGCTATCAGCCTGTATGCACGAGAGAATGGAATCGAGAATTTTGCGATAAACGAAAATATAAGTGTGCGGATTGTCCCAACAGGCAGTTCGCTCCTTTGACATACAATGACGTTTTCAATCATCTTGCTGGAAAGGATGTATGGGGACGTGATGTTATTGGACTTTATCCAATACGAAAGGACAATACTTGCTGTTTTCTTTGCACAGACTTTGATGACAAAAGCTGTGAACATGGCTACAAGAATGATGTGCTTTCTTTTGTAAATGTTTGCAAAACTTGGAATGTGCCTTGTTACATCGAACGCTCACGTTCTGGCAATGGAGCTCATGTGTGGATATTCTTTGATATGCCAATAACTGCTTTCAAGGCACGAAAGTTAGGAAATGCCATTCTTACAGAGGCGATGAATAGTGATGTCCATCTTTCTTTCAAGTCATACGACCGGTTCTTTCCTAACCAAGACACCTTGCCCGAAGGAGGTCTTGGCAATCTTGTAGCCTTGCCATTGCAGGGTATGGCTCGACGCAAAGGAAACAGTGTATTCGTTGATGAAAATTTCAATGCGTATGCTGACCAATGGGAATTGTTATCACAAATTCGTAAGTTGTCGGAGGTAGAACTTGATATGTTGTTACGGCTGCATACTGTTCCAACATTGGGCGAACTCTCGAAGACCAGTGAGGCAAAGCCTTGGGAGACACCTCAAATGGATATGATGCAAACAGATTGTTATCCAAAGGAAATTGTGCTGACAAGAGCTAACATGCTATATATACCTTTGGCAAGTCTGTCTGCCAAATGCGTGAACGTTTTCAAGCGCATGGCTGCTTTCCGTAATCCTGAATTTTATGAGAAGCAAGGGATGCGCCTGTCTACGTATAATATTCCACGTATTATTTCGTGTTCGGAAATAACAGACGACTATCTTGTTCTTCCTCGTGGTTGTGAAGATGCGGTTCGTGATATCTTAACCCAGCATAATGTTAAAGTTCTGATTTCAGACAAGACTAACCATGGGCGTAGTATAAAGGTTACATTCAGAGGAGGTCTTCGAGAAGAACAGCAAAAGGCAATGGAAGCTTTTGCTGGGCATAATGTCGGAACACTATCAGCAACAACAGCGTTTGGAAAGACCGTGTTTGCCATCGGAATGATAGCAGAGAGAAAGGTCAATACACTAATACTTGTTCACAACAAGGCATTGCTTGAGCAATGGAAGGAGCGGTTGGAATCGTTTCTTAAAATTGATGAAACAATAGAAGAGCCTGAAACAAAACGAGGAAGAAAAACGAAATCCTCTGCTATTGGTTGTTTGTATGCAGGCAAGAACATGTTGCATGGAATCATTGATATAGCTTTGATACAATCTTGTTTGAATGATGGTGAAGTAAAGCCTTTTGTCAAGGATTATGGTTTGGTGATAGTTGATGAATGTCACCATGTATCTTCAGTCAGTTTCGAGCAGGTTCTTCGACAAGTGACTGCTACTTTTGTTTATGGTTTGACCGCAACTCCAATCAGAAAAGATGGGCATCAACCTATTATCTTTATGCAATGCGGAAAGATAAGATTCACATCTGATGCCAAGAGCCAAATGGAAAATCAAGGATTCAAACGCCTACTGATTCCAAGGTTTACCTCGTTCCGAAGCATTACATCAGACCGCAAGACTTATGTTCAAATAACGCAAGAGTTATCCGAGGATAAGGTTAGAAATGAATTCGTTATGGGGGATGTCAAGGCTGCGATTCTAAAAGGACGAACACCTTTAGTGCTGACCACTCGTACAGCTCATGTTAGGGCGTTGGCACAAATGCTAATGCCATTTGCTGATCATGTTATACAACTCATTGGTGCGGATTCTGCTAAAGAAAAACGTCTTGCATTACAAAATCTAAAGTCAATACCCACATCAGAATCACTTGTGATTGTAGCTACAGGAAAGTATGTAGGCGAAGGTTTCGATTATCCTCGCCTTGATACCCTGTTCCTTACTATGCCTATTGCCTGGAAAGGAAACGTGGAGCAATATGCAGGGCGTTTACATAGAGAATATGAAGGAAAGAGCGAAGTGTGCATTTATGATTATGTGGATATTCGTGTTCCACTTTGCGACTCAATGTATCGTAAACGACTGAAAGGGTATATTAAAGCTGGATATGGAAAGAATGTGGCATCACCTGCACCTGACAAAAATCCTGAAGAACTGATATATGAACAAAGCAATTACGAAGCAGTATTCCGAAATGATTTGGCAAAAGCCAAACATTCTGTTGTTATCGCAGTACCGAAAGTGAAGTTCAAATATAAACCCTCTATCATGTTTGTACTCGCAAACCTTCTTCATGATGGTGTTTCTGTGGTTGTACATGTAAAAGAGGAAGGGGCTAATGAGACAGAACTGTCAAATGCTGGAATGGATGTAGTGTGCAACAAGGAACAATCTCTACAATGTGCTATCATAGATAAATCTATTGTCTGGTATGGAAATATCAACTTCTTTGGCTATAACTCGGAAACAAATAATGTCATGCGAATTGCTGACCACAAAATAGCTAACGAAATGATGGAAATACTATACTCAGCCACGGAAAATAAGGCAAATGAAAAAAGTTATACTTTACCTATATAATTAGCAAAGTAAGAACTTGCAGGAAACATTATAAATGAAAAACAGCCAACTTTCAAATATGCTATCGAAGGTTGGCTGTTTTTTTTCTTGCTCAAAAGTTTGTATTATCAATAATTATTCGTATCTTTGCAGCACGAGAACCCGTCAAGCTTCCCATTTGAACAGCGAACCAGGGCGGGTCTTTTGCTTTTTATGGGTACATTAAGATTATACACTAAGCAGGCTCTTTCTATTTCGGAACAAATAGAACTACTAAAAAGTAGAGGTTTAAATATTGCTGATTCATCCAAGGCTGAAAAATTTCTTGGTGAGGTCAGCTATTTTCGTTTTGTTCAATACCTTCGTCCTATGGAGGAAGACAAGACTACGCATCAGTTTAAGCCTAATAGTAGATTTGAAGATGCTGTAGCTCTCTATAACTTTGATATAGAGTCGAGAGATTTGATGTTCAAGGCTGTTCAACGATTAGAGATTGCTTTGCGCACAAATATTATACAAGAGTTCTCTTTGGGACATGGACCATTTTGGTTCTTTGATACAAGCCTTTCTGACGATGAGCACAAGTTTATTGAGAATATGAACTCCATAGACCGAGAGCTTCAGCGTTGTAAAGAGGACTTTATCAAGGAACATAGGCGCAACTATGACACGTTTCAAGTATGTTTTGTTGAATTGTGGTTCTATTTTTGCAGTGATATATTGTTAATAATCAGAAAAATGCTTGTTTTCTGAAATATTATCTGTATCTTTGTACATTAATTATTAAGAGTAAGATTATGGCTTCAAAGAGATATCCTTTGGGAATACAAACGTTCTCCGAAATCGTGAAGGGGAATTACTTCTATGCTGACAAGACGGCTATCGTCTATCAGTTGGCTCATTATGCCAAATTTCATTTTCTGAGTCGCCCACGTCGATTCGGAAAATCCTTGTTTGTATCTACCCTCCAGGCTTACTTCGAGGGCAAGAAAGAGCTATTCAAGGGACTTGCCATCGAACAGATGGAGAAGGAGTGGACGGCATATCCTGTCATCCACCTGGATCTGAGCTGTGGTAAGTATTATAGTTTGGAGAATACTAAAATCATATTAAACAATATCCTTAAAGTTGAAGAGCAGAAATATGGAATAGAAGTTCCAGAATCTGAGCGTGAAGGCTTTGGGGCTCGCTTTAGGGATATTTTGCTTGCTGCTACCGCTCAAACAGGTAAACAAGCAGTCGTTCTCATCGACGAATATGATGCCCCTATGCATGATTCTGTCAGTGACGAAGACTTACAGAAGACCATCCGCAACATTATGAGAGATTTCTTCAGCCCATTGAAACAGCAAGAGGGAAACATCCGCTTTGTATTCATCACAGGCATCTCCAAGTTTAGCCAGCTCAGCATCTTTAGTGAGTTGAACAATCTCAAGATTCTCACGTTGAAGGATGAATACAGTAGCTGTTGTGGTATTACCAAGAGTGAATTGACTCAGTATTTCCGTGAGGGTATCGAGGAGATGGCTGAGCATAATGGACTCACTTATGAGGAGACCTTAGAGCAACTCAAGCAGCATTATGATGGCTACCACTTCAGTATCAATAGCGAGGATATCTTCAATCCTTACAGTATTATCAATGCTTTGGACGATAAGGAGTTTAATAGCTATTGGTTTACATCTGGTACGCCTACGTTCTTGATAGAACTGATGCAGCAGAAGAATTTGGATATGCTCAATTTGGATGATTTGTGGATACAGGCTTCACGTTTTGATACACCTACGGAAAGACTCGCTGATCCTATTCCTGTCCTTTTCCAAAGTGGCTACCTTACTATTAAAGGATATGAGCGAAGGGGAAAATTGTATCATCTCTGTTTCCCAAATCTAGAAGTAAGACAAGGCTTTTCTGATAGTCTCGTCAGGTATTATACTTCGCAAGACATGAACAGATATGATGCCATTATGTATGCTTATTCCAAGAATGTGCTCGTTAATGACGACATGGAAGCCTTTATGCCTCACTTGAAGGCATTCTATGATAAGTTTCCATATACGATTATCAACAATAATGAGCGTCACTATCAAGCCGTGATGTTCACCATCTTCACTATGCTTGGCGAAGATGTGAAGGTGGAGCATACCACTTCGGATGGAAGAATAGACCTTGTGCTCAAGACGGATAAGAGTATCTTTATCTTTGAGTTAAAATATAAGAAGTCTGCCGACATCGCCATGGCGCAAATCAGCGATAAGAACTATGCCAAGGCTTTTGCCGATGATGGGCGAAAGGTTGTGAAAGTGGGTATTAACTTCTCGGAAAACCAGCGAAGTATAGAGGATTGGGTGATAGAATAAATGAAATAGAAGAAAGTTGGTGACATTCATCAGGTGTATGTCACCACACTATATAGATAAAAATATATCTGAATAGGGGCGGTAACTCGATTTTTTAGGTAGTTACTGCCCCATTTCAAGCATGTTTTGTTCTTTTGTCCAGTCAACTTAGATAATCACCGCTGTTCCGCTGCATGTTACCATCAGCATGGAGCCGCTTTTTCCTACGGTTTCGTAATCCAGGTCGATGCCTACGATGGCGTTGCAGCCCAAGGATGCGGCACGGTCGGCCATCTCTCTGAGGGCTGTATCCTTAGCCTCGCGGAGCGTACTTTCATAAGAACCGCTTCTGCCGCCGATTACATCACGAACACTGGCAAAGAAATCTTTCACAAAGTTGGTACCGATGATGGTTTCGCCAGTTACTACGCCACGATATTCACGGATAGGGTGGCCTTCTATAGTTGGAGTCGTACTTAAAATCATAATCTTTTCCTTTCTTTTTTATGTTATTATCAATGTTATTTATAGTTTAGACGATAAAAGATTGCAAAAGGTTGCAGGAAATCCAAAAATAATTGCTATTTTTGCATCGGAAATATAAATATTAATAGGTTATATGAACAAGAGATTGATGTTTTCGGCAGTGCTCGTGATGGCGCTGCTTTCGGCAAACGCTCAGAAAAGGGCGTTTACCATCGAAGATTTGTACAGGGTGAAGGGCGTTTCTTCGGTGAGCCTTTCGCCTGATGGTAAGACGGTTTGTTATACCGCCAGTTCTTCAGACCTGAAGAACCAGAAGTCTAGCTCCGACATCTACATCATGAATGCGGATGGTTCTCATGTCAAGGCTCTTACTGAGAATGGAAAGAGCAGTTCTGCTGTGTGGAGCAAGGACGGAAAGAGTATCTTCTTCACTAATTATGAGAAAGGAACGGCTCAAATCTTTCGCATGGATCTGACTACCTGCGAGACGGAACAGGTAACTGATTATGAGTTGGGTATCGGTAGCCCTGTCATCTCTCCGGATGAGCGATACATTGCCTTTACCGCAGAAGTATATCCCGACCTGGGAGCTGATGCCAAGGCTAACAAGGCCCGGATGGAGAAAAAGGAGCAGGGACCTGTACAGGCGCATATCGCCGACAAGTTGCTCTACCGTCATTGGACGAGCTATAATGATGGCAGATGCAATCACCTTATCCTTTTCGACACACAGACGAAGACTTACAAGGATCTGACTCCGGGCAATTATTCGCTGATATTCGTGGTTGGGGGTGGAATCACCTATCAATTCTCTCCTGACAGCAAGGAGATCTGTTTCGTATCCAATCATGATGAGCATCAGGAGGCTAGCACCAATGCCGACCTGTGGACGGTATCTGTGAATGGGGGAGAGCCGGTCTGCATCACGAAGGAGAACAAGGCTTGGGATGGTACTCCAGCCTATTCGCCTGACGGCAAGTATATCGCTTACCGCTTGCAGCAAGTGCCTGGTTATGAGTCTGATCGCTTCCGTCTTGCTATCTACGACCGGGCTGCAAAGAAGTCTACCATCCTGACAGAGAAGTTTGACAACTGGGTAGATGATTACAAATGGGCTCCCGACAGCAAGAGTATCTTCTTCCTCGGTCAGGTACAGGGCGCTGAGCCGCTCTATAAGCTCGATATTGCCAGAAAGACCATTTCGCCGGTATTGACGGGCAAGGCTATCTCGGAGTTTGATTTCGACAATAAGGGTATGGTATATTATACCTATAGCACGACAGGCAAGCCATCGGCTCTCTATCGCCAGCAGATGAAAAAGTGGAATGGAACTCCTGTAGCTAGCGGCAAGGAACAGCAGATTACCTTCCTCAACCAGCAGTTGGAGGATGAGGTGGATATCCGTCCATCTGAAAGCATCTGGGTAGAGGGCGCAGGTGGTGACAAGGTACAGGTATTCATCGTGAAGCCACACAACTTTGATGCCAGCAAGAAATATCCGCTTATCATCAATATACATGGCGGTCCGCAGATGCAATGGATGAATTCCTTCCGTGGCGACTGGCAGGTTTATCCTGCTGCCGGTTATGTGGTGGCTTATCCTAACCCTCATGGTTCTACGGGATATGGTCAGGCTTTCACCCGTGCCATCTCTGGCGACTGGGGCGGAAAGGTATTCGAGGATGTAATGAAGGTTACCGATAAGCTGGCAACCCTGGAATATGTAGACTCCACCAGGATGGGAGCGATGGGATGGTCGTATGGCGGCTACATGATGAACTGGCTGCAGGGACACACCAAGCGGTTTAAGTGTCTGGCTTCCATGATGGGTGTATATGACTTGCGCTCTATGTGGGGCAGTACTGAGGAAGTATGGTTTCCTAACTTTGAGTTAGAGGGACAGCCTTATAATTCCGATCTCTACGAGAAGTGGTCGCCATCCTCATACATCAAGAACTTCTCAACACCAACCCTCGTGATGACGGGCGAGCTGGACTATCGTGTGCCTTATACCCAGAGCTTGCAGTATTTCACAGCCTTGCAGACCCTGAACATTCCTTCGCGACTGATCGTCTTGAAGTATGATGGTCACTGGCCAAGCAACCTGAAGTCGATGCCGCTTTATTACAATGCGCACCTCGACTGGTTCCATCGTTATCTCGGCGGTGCTCCTGCACCTTGGGATACAGAGAAGATGGTGAATAATGAGATAGAGTACTAAAATGCCCTATATATATAATAAGGTGTAGAAAATCAAAATAAAAAAGCTCCATTCGCAATCAGATGCGGATGGAGCTTTTTTCTGATAATTAAAAACTTACTTTGTTTCCTGTTCTTCCTGCATATCCAGATACTGGTTGTCCTTGTCGTAGAATTCGTACTGGAGGAACGCCAGTTTCTGTGAAGGAATCACATTGAAGCCGAAACCATACTTAAACTGCCATCTGCGCTTCAGGGAGATGAAACCCTTGTTGATGAAGGCAGCCACGTAAGGATTCACATACAAAGTGAATTTCTTGACGCCGATCTTGTTGACTAGGCGGTCGATTTTTCTTTCCAACTGGTCGGTAAAGAGGATGCTCGACTTGATCTTGCCCGTACCGAAACAGGTAGGGCAGGTTTCGTCTACATTCACATCCATAGCCGGACGCACACGCTGGCGCGTAATCTGCATCAGTCCGAACTTACTCAATGGCAGGATGTTGTGCTTGGCACGGTCCTTCTGCATGTTCTTGCACATGCGCTCATAGAGCAACTGTCGGTCTTCGGCAAGATTCATGTCGATGAAGTCGACAACAATGATACCTCCCATATCTCGGAGGCGCAATTGTCTTGCCAACTCATCAGCAGCGCCGAGGTTAACATCCAGTGCATTTGCTTCCTGACCTTTCTCACGAGTTCTGTTACCACTGTTTACATCGACAACGTGCAAGGCCTCGGTGTGCTCAATGATGAGATAAGCACCGTGCTTGTAGTTAACAACACGACCAAAGCCAGCTTTAATCTGCTTGGTAATGCTGAAATTGTCGAAGATAGGCACCTTACCGGTGTAGAGCTTAACTATGCCCGCCTTTTCAGGGGCTATTAGAGAAACATAGTTCTTCACCTCGTTCATTACATCTTCGTTGTTCACGTAGATGTTCTCGTAAGATGGGTTAAACAAGTCACGCAAGAGAGCAACGGCTCTTCCGGTCTCCTCGAATGCAAGTTGCGGGCGCTGCTGGGTCTTCTGTACCTTGGCGATAGCATCCTCCCATCGCTTCACCAGGACTTTCAGCTCAGCATCGAGCTCAGCGACTTTCTTTCCCTCAGCCACAGTGCGGACGATAATACCGCAATTCTTTGGTTTGATGCTGTGAATGAGTTGTTTGAGTCGGGAGCGTTCTTCACCGCTTTTAATTTTCGACGAGACAGAAACTTTATCACCGAATGGCATGAGTACCAGGTATCGGCCCGCGAATGAGATTTCGCCTGTGAGTCGAGGTCCCTTGGTAGAGATTGGTTCCTTTACGATTTGTACCAGCACTTCCTGTCCTGCTTTGAGTACATTCTGTATGCTGCCGTCCTTTTCCAATTCAGGCATTTTGCTGGCTTTAGAGAATGGGAAAAGTTTCTTTCTGTCGCTCTGTACTTGTTTAAGGTACTTCTGGTAGGAATTAAAATGACTTCCTAGATCAAGATAATGAAGAAAGGCGTCGCGTTCATAACCTACATCCACGAAGCAGGCGTTAAGACCCGGCATCAGTTTTTTTACCTTTGCGATGTAGATGTTGCCCACAGAGAACGATGCCTCACGGGGTTCGTTCTGGTATTCCACCAGCTGCTTGTCCTCCATGAGTGCGATAGAGATGTCTTTCTGTTGGACATCAATTACAACTTCGCTTGTCATATCTTCAATAATCTTTTTACTTTAAGTTAATACAAAAAAAGGGTATGTCATTCCATATCTGAACTGACACACCCCCTCAGTCACGAACTGACCGAGAGCTATAGTAGACTAGCTACAATGCTAGCTTACTTGCTCTTATGTCTGTTCTTACGTAATCTCTTTTTACGCTTGTGAGTAGCCATCTTGTGGCCCTTCTTTTTCTTTCCGTTTGGCATGATTTTAAAATTTTAAAATATTGTTATTATAAAAAATGATATTTCTCTCTTCCTGTCCAGCAGTATTACTGAGCGTTCTGCATCTCCTCAACGAAGCTCTTTGATGGCTTGAAACTTGGCAAGTCGTGAGCTGGAATGGTGATGGTTGTATTCTTTGAGATGTTACGGGCAGTCTTAGCAGCACGATGCTTGATGTTGAAGCTGCCGAAGCCACGCAAGTATACATTGTCCTTCTTTTCGATGAGGCACTTCTTAACCTCTTCCATAAAAGCCTCTACTACAGTACCTACTTCTTTCTTAGGCATACCAGTAGCGATAGCTACCTCATTAATGATATCTGCTTTGGTCATTTCTTTATTTTTTACTAATTTTACTTGTTAATCTTTATTTCGGTGTGCAAAGATACAAGTTTTTTATGATATAACAAAATACTTAAGGCTTTTTTTGCAAAAATAATGCTCTAAGTATTTGCATATAAGGTTTTTATTGCGTATTTTTGCACCAAAATAGAGAAATTATGAGATTTAAGAGATATTTTTTGGCTTTGATGATTGTTGCCTTCTATGCATTGTCTTTGACGGCTGGTGAGGTTTGGACGGCGAAAAATGTACCGATTCCTTTCCTCAAGGATTCTACGCAATATGTTTCCGACCCAGATGGATATGTAGACAAGGCACAGAAGGATTCTGCCAATTTCTATCTTCAGAAACTGAAGTTGGAGTGTGGCGTACAGAATGTGCTCATCATTGTGGGAAAGGTTGACAACCAGGATGCCTTCCGGATGGCGCAGGATGTGGGCAACCAATATGGTATCGGTTACAAGAAGAGTCGGAGAGGACTGGTTATCGTCATCGCGGTGGAGGACCATAAGTACTTTATTGCTCCAGGAAGTGGACTGGAGGGTGAGTTGACTGATGTGGACTGTGATGATATTGCCCGGGCTTGCATCGTGAAGTATATGCGTGAAGGCAATCCGGGCGAGGCGGTAGCATCTGTGAGCCGTGCTATATATAATAAGGTGAAAAGTGGACGGACGGGAATTGCGGATGTTGATGAAGGTTCGGTTAATGACGGAGAGGACTGGTTCCTGGTTATAATCCTGTTCCTTATCTTCTTCGGTGTTCCTATCTATCAGCTTATCCGGTATATCCTGGAGATGCTTGGTATAGTGAAACCAAGACCGAAGAATCAGCAGAGAAATCAGTCTCGTAGGAAAAACAACGATGATGACTGGATACCTCCTTTCTTTATGGGAGGTGGCGGTTCTTCCGGGGGTGGTTTCTCGGGTGGTTCTTTTGGCGGAGGTACCTTTAGCGGCGGTGGCTCTGGCGGAGGATGGTGATGGCTGATTAAAGTTTATAGTTAGTAATTGATAGTTAGTAGCTGATAATTAATAGGTTAGAGTTGATAGTTTAGAGTAAATAATTAATTAATAATAATGACAATGGAACAAACAATGAATTCAAACATGCAACCGGCAAAGAGAAGAATAAAGAAAAGTTGGATCATCCTGGGCATCGTAGTTGTGCTGGTACTATGGATGTTCAGTGGTTATAACGGATTGGTAGAGAAGCAGGAGCTGGCTACCACAGAGTTGGCTAATGTTCAGACTCAGTATCAGCGTCGTGCTGATATGATGCCACAGTTGGCAAAGATAGTAAAGGCTTATGCCAAGCATGAGAAAGAAACCTTTGCCGAGGTAACCAAGGCTCGTGCTGCTGTAGGTCAGGTAAAGCTGGATGCCAATAATCTTACTGAGGCTAGCCTGAAGAAGTATGCTGCTGCACAGGGTGAATTGGCGAATGCTTTCTCCAAGCTGATGGTAGTAGCCGAGAAATATCCTGAGTTGAAAGCCAGCGAGAACTTCAAGGCTCTTCAGGTTCAGGAAGAGGGTACTGAAAACCGTATCAGTGAAGCGCGCCGCAAGTATAATGAAGCTGTCCAGAACTATAACCAGACAGTTAGAAAGATGCCTAGTGCTCTTATCGCCGGTCTCTTCAATTTCAGTGTGATGCCAAAGTTTGAGGCAGCAGCAGGAGCTGAGAAGGCACCAGACTTGGATATCTAATTTTGAATCAATCATCAAGAATCCTGTTTTTCAATGGGATTAATAGATTTGTCATCTAGTCAATGGGAACGAGAAGTGTCCCATTGGCTAGATTTTCTGTTTTATGCGCTTTCAATTTGAAAGTAACTCAATATTTTATATATATTTTGTATTTCAGATGTTTTGTATTTCAGAAATTCTTTGTATCTTTGCACGCAATTTAAGAAATATGGTAGAAATACCGCAAACATTGAAATTTCAATAAGGTAAATTACAAATATGAAACAAACAAAGATTGTCGCTTCCATCAGTGATCGTAGATGTGATCAGGATTTTATCCGAAAGCTGTTTTTCGCCGGTATGAACGTAGTTCGTATGAATACTGCTCATGCCACAGAAGAGGGTATACGCACCATCGTAAAGAATGTAAGAGCCGTGTCTCCACATATTGGTATTATGATTGATACCAAAGGTCCTGAGGTGCGAACTACAGGTGTGAAGGAACCTATCCACTACAATGTTGGTGATGTAGTGAAAATCTTTGGACGTCCGGAAATGGAGTCTTCTCATGATATTGTGAATGTGAGCTATCCTGACATCGCAGCCGATGTTAAGGTAGGTGATGATTTGCTCTTCGATGATGGTGAACTCGATATGAAGATTATCGACAACCAGGGTCCTATGTTGGTTGCTGAGGTTCAGAACGAAGGTGTGCTCGGTGCTCACAAGAGCGTGAATGTACCGGGAGAGCATATCGACCTGCCTGCACTGACTGAGAAAGATCGCCGGAATATTGAACTCGCTATCGAGTTGGATATTGATTTCATCGCTCACTCTTTTGTGCGCAATGCTGCCGATGTGAAGGCAGTTCAGGACATTTTGGATGCTCATAACAGCGATATCAAGATCATCTCGAAGATTGAAAATCAGGAAGGTGTTGATAATATCGATGAGATTATTGATGCATGCTATGGTATCATGATTGCCCGTGGTGACTTGGGTATCGAGGTGCCAATCGAGAGAATTCCAGGCATCCAGCGTCGTATCATCTCTAAGTGTGTGAAGGCGCAGAAACCGGTAATCGTGGCTACACAGATGTTGCATACCATGATTAAGAACCCACGTCCTACCCGTGCTGAGGTAACCGATATCGCCAATGCAATCTTCTATCGCACCGATGCGCTGATGCTTTCTGGTGAGACTGCAAGCGGAAAGTATCCTGTAGAGGCAGTGCAGACCATGGCCCGTATTGCTGAGCAGGCAGAGAAGGATAAGTCTCCACTGAATGATATTGATCCAATGGAAGATGGTAAGATTGACCAGAAACTCTTCCTGGCTCATGCTGCCATTGAGGCTACTAAGAAGTTGGGTGTTGCTGGTATTATTACCGATGGCGAGACCGGTCAGACTGCACGCGACCTGGCAGCCTTCCGTGGTCCAAATCCGGTATTGGCAATCTGCTATAAGGAGAAACTCCAGCGCTGGTTGAATCTGAGCTATGGTATTATTCCAATTCATCAGAAGGATCAGGTTTCTACCAAGGCTATGTTTACCGCAGCGGTACGTATGCTTCGCCAGAAAGGCTACTTAGGTGAGGAGGATAAGATTGCTTATCTGAGCGGTAGCTTTGGAGAGGGGGGAGGCACAACCTTCGTTGAGATTAATAAAGTGAAGAAGATTTTCGATAACAGTTATAGCTTTAATTTGCCATCAAATGGCATCGAAGATAAGTAAAAAAGGCTATTATTTCAAAAAAAAATAGACGTAAATAGAATTATTGGTGCAAAAATTTGCAGTATTCAAAAAAATACCGTAATTTTGCACCAATATTTTAAAACGAAAATTTTAGAAAATGAAAAAACTCGTTAGTTCAGTTTTAGTCGCTTTGACTATGCTCTTAGTACTTGGCAGTTGTGGAAGTACTAAGAATGTAGCTTATTTCCAAAATGCAGATTCTATCAGCTTGGCTGCTTCAAGAATGCTTTATGAAGCCAAGATTATGCCTAAGGACGAACTTACAATTACAGTAATTACAACAGATCCAAAGGCTGCCATGCCTTTCAACCTCTCTGTCTCTCAAACATTGGGTACAGGCGGACAGCTGAGTTATGGTAGTGGTTCCCTGCAAGGATATCTGGTTGATAATGATGGTAATATTGAGTTTCCAGTTGTTGGAACCTTGCATGTCGGTGGTTTGACCAAGAAGCAGGCTGAAGATCTCATCAAGAATAAGGTGAAGCCTTATCTGGCAGAAAAAGAAAATCCAATTGTTACGGTTCGCATGGGCAGTTACCATGTATCTGTATTAGGTGAAGTAGAAAAGCCAGGAATTATTTATGCTCCACAGGAGAAGATGAGTATTCTTGAAGCTTTGGCACAGTGTGGCGACTTAACTATCTATGGTAAGCGTGACAATGTATTATTGATTCGTCAGGATGCAGCAGGAGAGAAGCATACTTATCGTATGAACTTGAATGATGCAAATATTATTAATTCACCATTCTATTATCTGCAGCAGAATGATATTATCTATGTAGAACCAAATAAGGTGAAAGCTCAAAACTCATCTATCGGTTCATCTACTAACTTGTGGTTCTCTGCCGTTGGTACATTGATTTCTATCGCATCATTGATTGTCAATATCTTGCGATAGCAGGTAATAGAAGGGAGTAAAATCAGGATACTACAAAAATAATAATATATATATGTGTGGCATTGTAGGATATTTAGGTAAGGGTGAGGCTTATCCTGCTCTTATCAAAGGTTTAAAGCGTTTGGAATATCGTGGATACGATAGTGCAGGCGTGGCTCTTATCAGTAATGATGGTGCTTTGAACGTTTACAAAGCAAAGGGTAAGGTGGCAGATCTTGAAGCGTTCTGCTCTGATAAGGATATTTCGGGACATGTGGGTATTGCTCATACTCGTTGGGCTACCCATGGAGAGCCTTCAGCTGTAAATGCTCACCCGCATTATTCCTCTAGCAAGAACCTTGCCATGATTCATAATGGAATCATAGAAAACTATGCCGATATCAAGAAGAATCTCATTGCTAAGGGAGTAGAGTTTAAGAGCGAGACGGATACTGAGGTTCTCGTTCAGCTGATTGAATATATTCAGATAAAGAAAAATCTCGACTTGCTGACTGCCGTTCAGGTGGCTCTCCGTCAGGTAATCGGAGCCTACGCTATCGCTATTCTTGATAAGCGTAACCCTAATCAGATCATTGCTGCCCGTAAGCAGAGTCCGTTGGTTGTAGGTATCGGAAAGGATGGTGAGTTTTATCTCGGTTCTGATGCCAGTCCTATCATCGAATATACAGATAAGGTGGTTTATTTGGAGGATGGTAACATCGCTGTGATGCGCCTCGGTGAGGAATTGCAGGTGGTGAACATCCAGAACGTTAAACTCAACCCTGAAGTACAGACCGTAGACATTGATCTCGGTCAGATAGAGAAGGGTGGTTTCCCTCACTTTATGTTGAAGGAAATTTTTGAGCAGCCAGAGTGCCTTCGTAACTGTATGCGTGGCCGTGTAGTTAGCCGCACAGTGGAAACTCGCGTAATGACTGATGGCGACGATACAACCAGCAAGAAGGAGACTGAGATGGGTGTCGTGCTCAGCTCCATTACCGACCATCGCCAGCAGCTTCTCAATGCCAAGCGAATCATCATCGTGGCTTGTGGTACATCATGGCATGCCGGACTTATCGGCAAGCAGATGATAGAGAACTATTGCCGCATCCCTGTGGAAGTGGAATATGCATCTGAATTCCGTTACCGTAATCCTGTGGTAACGAAGGATGATGTGGTCATCGCCATTTCCCAGAGTGGTGAAACCGCTGATACCCTGGCTGCCATCAAGCTTGCCAAGGAGAGCGGTGCGTTTATCTATGGTATCTGTAACTCCATCGGTTCTTCCATCGCACGAGAGACAGATACAGGTACCTATATTCACGTAGGTCCGGAGATTGGTGTTGCCTCTACCAAGGCGTTCACTGGTCAGGTTACCGTCCTTATCCTCCTGGCACTTGCCATCGGTAAGGAGAGGGGAACCATCAGCGAAAATGAATATCAGAAGATTACAGAACAGCTTTGGAACATTCCTGCCAAGATGAAGGAAGTGTTGAAGCTCAACAATAAGATAGCTGATTTGAGTCGTACGTTTACATACGCTCGCAATTTCATCTATCTGGGCCGTGGATTCCAGTATCCTGTGGCCCTTGAGGGTGCACTGAAGTTGAAGGAGATTAGCTACATCCACGCTGAGGGTTATCCTGCAGCGGAGATGAAGCATGGTCCTATCGCATTGATTGACAGCGATATGCCAGTGGTAGTTATTGCTACCCACAACTTCATGTACGAGAAGGTCTTGTCTAATATTCAGGAGATTAAAGCCCGTCAGGGTCGTGTTATTGCTATTGTCAGCAATGGCGATGAAATCATTTCCAAGATTGCCGACGAAGTGATTGAACTCCCTGAGACCTTGGAGTGCTTGGAGCCATTATTGGCTACCATTCCTTTGCAGCTCTTGGCTTACCATGTAGCTGTATGTAAGGGCAAGGACGTTGACCAACCTAGAAACTTGGCCAAGTCAGTTACTGTAGAATAATATATAAAGGGATTCGTCATTTCTTGACGTTTCCCTTTTTTTGGAGGGGAATCCCTCGGATAGGTATATTCAAATTTAACTAAATAAGATAAGGATAATAGAGAGATGGAACCATTGAAACATGAGTGTGGTGTAGCAATGATCAGATTGCTCAAGCCACTGGAGTATTACCAGCAGAAGTATGGTACTTGGATGTACGCACTCAACAAACTCTATCTGATGATGGAGAAGCAGCACAACCGTGGCCAGGAGGGTGCTGGTATGGCTTGTGTCAAACTGGGCGGTAAGCCTGGTCATGAGTATATGTTCCGTGAGCGTGCAGAGGGCAAGAATGCCGTGACCGAAATCTTCGGCAAGGCGAATGCCAACTTCAAGAGCCTGACTCCCGAGCAGCTTGCTGATGCAAAGTTCGCTAAAGAGGAACTGCCTTTTGCAGGCGAACTTTATATGGGACACCTGCGCTACAGTACCACCGGAAAGAGTGGCATTCAGTATGTGCACCCATTCCTGCGACGTAACAACTGGAAGGCGAAGAACCTCTGCCTTTGTGGTAACTTCAACATGACCAACGTAGATGAAATCTTCGAGGAACTGACCAAGCAGGGCCAGAGTCCTCGCATCTACAGCGACACCTACATCATGCTTGAACTGATGGGGCACCGTCTGGACAGAGAGGTGGAGCGCAACTTCGTAGCTGCAAAGGCGATGGAGATGCAGAATACCGATATCACCAACTATATAGAAGACCACGTGAAGATGAGCAATGTACTCAAGACCACGATGAAGAACTTTGATGGCGGTTATGTGGTTTGCGGTATCACCGGTTCGGGTGAAATGTTCTCTATGCGCGACCCTTGGGGCATCCGTCCTGCGTTCTATTACAAGAACGATGAAATCGTGGTAGTAGCCAGCGAGCGCCCTGTACTCCAGACCACCTTCGACCTGGAGGCAGAGGAAGTGCAGGAACTGATGCCGGGCACGGCGCTTCTCGTGAAGAAGAACGGAGAGTGCAGCATCGAGCGCATCATGGAGCAGAAGGGCGATTCAGCCTGCTCATTCGAGCGCATCTACTTCAGTCGTGGTTCCGACAAGGATATCTATAAGGAGCGTAAGCAGTTGGGGGAGCAGTTGACCCAGCCTATCCTGAAGGCTGTGGATTATGATGTAGACCACACCGTGTTCAGCTATATCCCGAACACTGCCGAGGTGGCTTACTATGGCATGTTGAGCGGTTTCAAGAAGTATCTTAATGAGACCAAGATTGAGCAGATTGCCAACCTCGACCATGTTCCTTCAAAAGAAGAATTATACGAAATCCTCGGCGACTTCGTCCGCTCAGAAAAGATAGCATGGAAGGATATCAAACTCCGTACCTTCATCACTGAGGGCAACAGTCGTAACGACCTGGCGAGCCATGTGTATGATGTAACCTATGGAAGCATTGAGCCGAATGTGGATAATCTTGTCATTATCGATGATAGTATCGTGCGCGGTACAACCCTGAAGGAGAGTATTCTCCGCATCCTCGACCGTCTGCATCCTAAGAAGATTGTAGTGGTTTCCAGTGCCCCTCAGATCCGATATCCGGATTACTACGGCATCGATATGGCAAGACTGGAAGAGTTCTGCGTGTTCCGTGCTGCCATCCAGCTTTTGAAAGAGCGCAAGATGGAAGACCTTATCGAGCAGACCTATGAGGCTTGCAAGGCAGAATTGGCAAAGCCAAAGGAGGAGCAGATCAATCCGGTACGCTCCATCTACAAGCCATTCAGCACCGAGGAAATCAACGAGAAGATTGTTGAGATGCTTCGTCCAGAGGGCATGACCACTCCTATCCAACTTGTATTCCAGAGCATCGAGGGCTTGCGCGAGGCGATTCCAAACCACAAGGGTGACTGGTATTTCACCGGTCATTATCCAACCCCAGGCGGCACGAAGCTCTGCAACCAGTCGTTTGTAAACTACATCGAAAACGTTTATCATAAATAAGTGAATAGAGAAGAACGAAGAGTGAAGAATTCATTTGCTCTTATAAGTATGAAATAAAAGAATCAAATGTCAGATATGAAAAAAGTAACCTTAGTTTTGAGCGATGGAACCAAGTTCCATGGCAAATCTTTTGGATATGACGCTCCTGTAGCGGGCGAGGTTGTGTTCAACACAGCCATGATGGGATATCCAGAGAGTTTGACCGACCCTTCTTACGCCGGTCAGTTGATGACACTTACATTCCCTCTCGTGGGCAACTATGGTGTGCCACCATTTACTTTTGAGGAGAATGGTTTGCCAACCTTCATGGAGAGTGACAAGATTTATGCTTCTGCCATCATCGTGAATGATTACAGCGAGCAGTACAGCCACTGGAATGCAGTGGAGAGTCTTGCCGACTGGTTGAAGCGTGAGAAAGTGCCAGGAATCACAGGCATCGACACCCGTGAGTTGACTAAGGTGCTTCGTGAGCATGGTGTGATGATGGGTAAGATTCTCTTTGATGATGAACCAGACAACATCCCTGAGGCTAACTACGAGGGTGTAAACTTCGTTGACCAGGTAAGCTGCAAGGAGATTATCCGTTATAACGAGGGTGCCGGCAAGAAGGTGGTTCTTGTTGACTGCGGTGTGAAGGCAAACATCATCCGTTGCCTCATCAACAGAGGCGTAGAGGTGATCCGTGTGCCATGGAATTACGATTACACCGATATGGACTTCGACGGATTGTTCCTGGCCAATGGTCCTGGTGACCCAGATATGTGCGAGGATGCAGTAAACATTATTCGCAAGCAGATTAGCCAGAGCCGCAAGCCTATCTGCGGTATCTGTATGGGTAACCAGTTGCTTTCTAAGGCAGCCGGTGCTACTATCTACAAGTTGAAGTATGGTCACCGTTCACACAACCAGCCAGTGCGCATGGTAGGAACCAACAATTGCTACATCACCTCTCAGAACCACGGTTATGCCGTTGATGCCAAGACATTGGGCAACGATTGGGAGGAACTCTTTGTAAATATGAATGATGGCTCTAACGAGGGTATCCGCCACAAGGTGAACCCTTGGTTCTCAAGCCAGTTCCACCCAGAGGCTTGCTCAGGCCCTGTGGATACAGAGTTCATGTTTGATAAGTTTGTAGAAACACTTAAATAATTAGGAATAAAGATGAAAGACGAAAATATAAAGAAGGTGCTCCTCTTAGGTTCTGGAGCCTTGAAGATCGGTGAAGCAGGTGAGTTCGACTACTCAGGTTCGCAGGCCCTGAAGGCATTGCGCGAGGAAGGTATCGAGACTGTGCTCATCAACCCGAATATCGCAACCGTACAGACATCAGAAGGTGTTGCCGACCAGATTTACTTCCTGCCAGTGCAGCCTTACTTCGTAGAGCGTGTCATCCAGAAGGAGAAGCCAGACGGAATCCTCCTCAGCTTCGGTGGTCAGACAGCCCTCAACTGTGGTGTAGAACTCTATCGCCAGGGCATCCTGGAGAAATATAATGTCAAGGTATTGGGTACTCCAGTACAGGCTATCATGGATACTGAGGACCGTGAGCTCTTCGTAGAGAAGTTGGATGAAATCAATGTGAAGACCATCAAGAGTGAGGCTTGCGAGAACATCGAGCAGACCCGCAAGGCTGCTGCTGAGCTCGGCTATCCTGTCATCATCCGTGCTGCTTACGCCTTGGGTGGTCTCGGTTCCGGTTTCGCAGACAACGAGGAGGAGCTGAACAAACTCGCAGAGAAGGCCTTCTCTTTCTCTCCACAGGTATTGGTAGAGAAGAGTTTGAAGGGCTGGAAAGAGATTGAGTATGAGGTAGTTCGCGACCGTTACGACAACTGTATCACAGTTTGTAACATGGAGAACTTCGACCCACTGGGAATCCATACCGGTGAGAGTATCGTCATCGCTCCATCTCAGACCCTGAGCAATTCTGAGTATCATAAGCTCCGTGCCCTCGCCATCAAGATTATCCGTCACATCGGAATCGTGGGTGAGTGTAACGTGCAGTATGCCTTCGACCCTAAGAGCGAGGATTATCGTGTAATCGAGGTGAATGCCCGTTTGAGCCGTTCTTCTGCCTTGGCTTCTAAGGCTACCGGTTATCCTCTTGCCTTCGTTGCAGCCAAGCTCGGTATGGGCTACGGTCTGTTCGAGTTGAAAAACTCAGTAACCAAGACCACATCTGCCTTCTTCGAGCCAGCATTGGACTACGTGGTATGTAAAATTCCACGTTGGGACTTGTCTAAGTTCCGTGGCGTAGATAAGGAGTTGGGTTCATCTATGAAGTCTGTAGGTGAGGTAATGGCCATCGGCCGCAACTTCGAGGAGGCCATCCAGAAGGGTCTTCGTATGATTGGTCAGGGCATGCATGGTTTCGTAGAGAACAAGGAGCTTGAAATCGATGATATCGATGCAGCTTTGCGCGAGCCAACAGATAAGCGTGTGTTCGTGATTTCAAAGGCAATGCACAAGGGCTATACCGTAGATCAGATTCACGACTTGACCAAGATTGACAAGTGGTTCCTTGAGAAGTTGAAGCACATCATCGACATCGACGAGGCGATGAAGAAGTGCAACATCAATACTCTTGACCAGGATTTGCTCCGCACCGCTAAGGTTTACGGTTTTACCGACTTCCAGGTAGCCCGTGCCGTGGGCTTGGAGCAGGAGTTGGGCAACATGCACAAGGCTGCCCTGCTGGTTCGCAACAAGCGCAAGAGCTATGGCATCCTGCCTGTAGTAAAGCAGATTGATACCCTTGCAGCAGAGTATCCTGCTCAGACCAACTACCTCTATGTAACTTACGCTGGCGTGAAGAGCGACATCACCTTCGAGAACGACCACCGTTCTATCATCGTACTCGGTTCTGGTGCTTACCGCATCGGTTCTTCCGTAGAGTTCGACTGGTGTGGCGTTCAGGCTTTGAATACCATCCGCAAGGAGGGCTGGCGCTCTGTGATGATCAACTACAACCCAGAGACCGTATCTACCGACTACGATATGTGCGACCGTCTCTACTTCGACGAGTTGACCTTCGAGCGTGTGATGGATATCATCGAGATGGAGCAGCCTCATGGCGTCATCGTATCTACCGGTGGTCAGATTCCAAACAACCTGGCTATGCATCTGGATGCACAGAATGTGCCAATCCTGGGTACTGCTGCCAAGGACATCGATAACGCTGAGGATCGTGCCAAGTTCTCTCAGATGTTGACCAACAACGGTATCAACCAGCCAGAGTGGAGCGCCCTGACCTCTATGGAGGACATCGACAACTTCATCGAGCGTGTAGGTTTCCCTGTATTGGTTCGTCCTAGCTACGTGCTTTCTGGTGCTGCGATGAACGTATGTTCTAATGAGGAAGAGCTGAAGCGATTCCTGCAGTTGGCTGCCAATGTTAGTGAGGATCACCCAGTGGTAGTTAGTAAGTTTATCGAGCATGCCAAGGAGATTGAGATGGATGCTGTGGCAAAGAATGGTGAGGTGATTGCTTATGCTATTTCCGAGCACATCGAGTTTGCCGGTGTTCACTCTGGTGATGCTACCATCCAGTTCCCTCCTCAGAAGTTGTATGTTGAGACAGTTCGTCGTGTGAAGCGAGTAGGTCGTCAGATTGCCAAGGAGTTGCACATCAACGGTCCGTTCAACATCCAGTTCATGGCTCGTGACAATGATATTCTCGTTATCGAGTGTAACTTGCGTGCCAGCCGTTCGTTCCCATTCGTAAGCAAGGTATTGAAGATCAACCTCATCGAGTTGGCTACCCGAGTAATGCTCGGTTTGCCTGTAGAGAAGCCACACAAGAACCTCTTCGATCTCGACTATGTAGGTATCAAGGCATCTCAGTTCAGCTTCAACCGTTTGCAGAAGGCAGACCCAGTATTGGGTGTGGATATGAGCAGTACGGGTGAGGTAGGTTGCTTGGGCGACGATACATCTACCGCTCTTCTGAAGAGTATGCTTTCTGTGGGTCATCGCATTCCAGCCAAGAACATCCTGCTTTCTACAGGTTCTGCCAAGCAGAAGGTAGATTTGCTCGATGCAGCTCAGATGTTGGTTAAGCATGACTACAAGCTGTTTGCAACTGGTGGCAGTAGCAAGTTCCTCACCGAGAATGGCATTGAGAATACCCGTGTGCTCTGGCCATCAGAGGAGGCTGAAGGCGGTGCGCCTAAGGCTTTGGAGATGCTCCACAACCACGAGATTGATATGGTAGTGAATATTCCGAAGAACTTGACCAGTAGCGAGTTGAGCAATGGTTACAAGATTCGCCGTGCAGCCATCGACCTGAACGTGCCATTGATTACCAACAGCCGTCTGGCGAGTGCGTTCATCTATGCATTCTGCACCACCAAGCTCGAGGATATCGACATCAAGGCTTGGGGCGAGTATAAATAGTTGATAGTTAATAGTTAAGAATTGATAGTTAAGTCATTCTTGATGATTCCCAATAGAAAAATCCCTGCTGTAGGAAAGGCTTCCTACGGCAGGGATTTTTTATTTGAATAAAAAGAAGTGAAAACTTTGGTTGTTTCACAATTAAATCGTAAATTTGCAGCAAAAACTATAATAATGAAGAGTTATGGAAGAAAAATTATCGACTATATATTTAAGAGATGGGCGGAACGCTCTGCAATATGTTATGAGCCTGAGCGAAAAGTACAGGCAGATAGCGACCGAAGCGATATTCGAGTGTTTGAGACTGGGCTATCCACTCAACAATATGGAGATAACAGGTAAAGCACGAGAACTGCAGAGAAAGAGGAATGCCTACGTTTGATAAAAATCGCCAAAGAACAAGACTTTAAGTTATGGATGAATTGACAAATACAAGATTATATACCGATGTCTGCTCCATCATAGAGCAAGGCAGGAAGGAAGCTTATGCCTCCGTCAATCATAAGATGATAGAAACCTATTGGAACATAGGGCGACGCATCGTGGAAGAAGAACTGAATGGTGAGGCACGTGCAGAGTATGGGGTTCAGATCATTGCGCAATTATCTGAGCAATAGACACATCAATATGGTAAAGAATTTAGCAAAAGAAATTTGGCTTATTTTCGCCAATTCTACTTGACAATCAATGATATACGAATTTTGCAATCACGATTGCAAAATCTTGCTTGGACACATATGACAATAGTCGTTTGGCGAGTGCATTCATCTATGCATTCTGCACCACCAAGTTGGAGGATATCGATATCAAGGCTTGGGGAGAGTATAAATAGTTGATAGTTAATAGTTAAGAATTGACAGTTAAGTCATTCTTGATGATTCCCAATAGAAAAATCCCTGCTGTAGGAAAGGCTTCCTATGGCAGGGATTTTTTATTATTTGTATGACTATTTTTGCACATATCCTCAGCTACCATCATGGCTACATTTTGCGTATTCGCAAATTTGCAGTAAAAACTATAATAATGAAGAGTTATGGAAGAAAAATTATCGACTATATATTTAAGAGATGGGCGGAACGCTCTGCAATATGTTATGAGCCTGAGCGAAAA
This sequence comes from Segatella copri, assembly GCA_021623045.1. Taxonomy (GTDB): domain Bacteria; phylum Bacteroidota; class Bacteroidia; order Bacteroidales; family Bacteroidaceae; genus Prevotella; species Prevotella copri_T. Next base: position 25,571 of record JAJWJX010000010.1, read on the forward strand.
GTACAGGCAGATAGCGACCGAAGCGATATTCGAGTGTTTGAGACTGGGCTATCCTCTCAACAATATGGAGATAACAGGCAAAGCACGAGAACTGCAGAGGAAGAGGAATGCCCCTCTATCAATTCAGTTGGGTGGTGTTGAAATCATCAAAAAAAGATAAAGCGCACTTCCTCCTCTTTCTCCTGTTCCGCCTTCATGGCTTCGAAGGCGTAGATGGTGAAAGAGGAGGCGATAACATTTAACATTACGAATTACTTCACCCATTCCATCAAGTCGTCGTAGTTGGTTACCTTATGATAGTAGATGCCCGAACCTGAGAGTTGTTCGAAGAGCCTGTCGGCACAGGCGATCTTGCCATCTTCTATGCCTCGCAAGTCGAGGGTTGACATGCTGCCTTTGGTTTCGGCTACGAAATAGACATGCTTCACGGCACCATCCTTGAAGGCTATCGCCCAGTCGGGAGAATAATTGCCCACAGGGGTAGGAATGTGGAAGCCTTTTGGTAATTTGGCATATACGGCAACATCGGTGCTCGTATCGAGGTCTTCCACGAACTTGCGTTCCACACTCTGCTTTGCCGTTCCATCGGTAAACACATAATCCACAATGCTCTTCCTTCCCTGGTAAGCCTTGTCGAGTGAGGTATGCTTCTCCTCCGTAAAGATGGCGGAATCGTAGCTTCCCTCTATCTCGTTGTAACTGATATGATCTACGATGATGGTGGCTTTCTGCTCCAGTATCAGACGACTTACCCTGCGGATAAACTCTTCCGGATTCACCTTGTACATATCAAACTTGCTTGGCATGATTTGGGATAGAATCCCGGCGATGGTTTTGCGAGTCAATCGGGTGTTGGTGGCTATCTTGCCTAGCAGGTCGTACTTCACGGTGCTTACTACATCCGTTCTCAGGTCATCATGCTGCATTTCTTCCTGCACCATCATGCTGCCCACCTTCATATCTTCATGTTTCAGTTCCGTCTTCTGCACTCCTCGGGTTACCACGTAGCTCAGTTTCGAAACCACCAGTTCCTTGTTGATGGCAGCAATGGCTTTCTCTATCAGTTCCTTGCTTTCGAAGTTCACCGTATAGGCATATTTGTGGTTGATGCGATTCCAAAGTTCCTGGAACTCCTTCTTCGTAAAGTTCTCATTCAGTCTGTTCTCTGGAGTCTGCGGCGTACTTCCGTTCTCTATCATACCGTCAAGGGCAGAAGGATTCCAAACGCCTTCTATCAGTTTGTGAATCCATTTGCCGTATGGCTTTATTTCATCTGGCAATGTTGCGAGTGTTCCTGATGTTGCAGCAGAGCGGTAAGCATCGGTTACATGACTTTCGTCATCCACATAACCGTTCTTTACCAGATAGAAATATATCTTCTTGGCTTCTGATGTCGTGATGCTGTGCTTGCTACCATCCTCAATCGTGAAGGTCTTTCCATCGAAGTAATCGATGTCGGCAACCTTCGGACGGTCATAGAGATCTTCCGAAATATTCTTCTGCAGATCGTTTACGAAATCAGCATAACCTTCTGAGGCAATCACGGTAAGACGGTTAATCTGCTGCACCTGTCCCTGCAGGGTATCGGCATCCTGTCGCACTCCCTTGTTGTCAACGCAGAGTCGCAATCCTCGTCCCACTTCCTGACGCTTCTGCGAGATGCTGTTCGCTTGTCTGAGCGAACAGATCTGGAAGATGTTCGGATTGTCCCAACCTTCTCTCAAGGCAGAGTGGGAGAAGATGAAGCGAACTGGCGAGTAAGTTGGGTCGAGACTCAGCAGTCGTTCTTTATCTTTCATAATCAGGTCGTAAGCCGATACGTCATCGCTTCCGGCTCCCTTCTTCTCATCGCTGTCCTTGATGCGCTTGGTCTTGGGGTCGATGGAGAAATAACCCTCATGGGTCTTGTTGACAGGGATGCAGCTGAGATACTGCATATATTCCGGGTCGTACATATTCTGATTTTCGTTCAGCTCTGCCCGGTATTCCTGTTCGAATATTTCTCCATAGCGTCCCAGCATCGCATTGCCGTCTTCATCATACTGGCGATACTTGGCAACCTCGTCGATAAAGAAAAGGGAGAGGCACTTGATGCCACGATGGAAGAGTGCACTCTCTTTGCGGAAGTGCGCCTTGATGGTTTCCCTTATCTGGATGCGAGCCTTGTGGTCGGCAGTTACGTTGCCGATTACCTCCTTCAGCATCAGACTTTCGCCGTTGCTGAACTTCACCTGGCTGCGACTTGGCTGACGGGCATCCACTACGATGTCGGTAATCATGAATCCCTTGTATTGCAGCATGTTTCCAGAGGCACTATAGAGGTCGTCGCCTTCGCCCAACTTCTTGTAGATTCGCTTGATGGCTCCCGTAGTGCTCTGCTGTTCTATCTCCAGCCTAACCTGTGGTGCCTTGTCTTTCGAAAGCAGCAGCTCTGCAAAATAGATATAGCTGTCGGTACCTTTCAGGTTCTTCAGTTCGAAGCCTACTACCTCTATTTTCTTCACCAGTTTGTGGTTGTAGGCATCAAGTGCATCGAGCACATACACCGTGTTGTGGTGTTCCTTGTGGGTAGCGGAGTAGTTCAGGGTGAAGAGCGGATTGAAGGCTTTGAGTGCCGTCTGTGTAGCGGCACCTCCCATCTTCTGCGGTTCATCCAGAATGATGATTGGGTTGTTGGCTGCAAGAACGGCGATAGGCTTTCGGGAACCGAACTCATCGCGTTCTGAGTTGATGATGCGTGCCGCCTTGTTCTTGGCTCCCTCCTTCATGGTGTTGAAGGCTTGGGTGTTGATGATCATCACGCTGATGTCGTTGCTCTGCGAGAAGGTGTCGATGTCGTTGAGGCTGCTGCTGTCGTAGATGAAGTAGCGAGCCTTCTTGCCGTATTGCTCCATGAAGTGATCTACCGTGATGTCGAAGCTTTTCTTCACACCCTCTCGGATAGCGATGCTTGGAACCACCACGATAAACTTGGTCCAGCCATAGTGCTTGTTCAGTTCGAACATCGTCTTGATATAGACGTATGTCTTTCCCGTACCGGTTTCCATCTCTACGTCGAGCTGGCAGGCACCGAGTTTCTGACAGAGTTCTTCATCCTGATGGATGTTGTTCTCTGTCTGAATCTGTCGGATGTTGTCAAAGAGAGCCACCTTATCCATGGCAAGGCGGTTGTTCTTATAGCCTAGGCTATTGCCAGCATCATCGCTATCAGCAAAAACATTGGTTTGAACGAATTTGATGTCATGCTTCTTGCTGTCAACCACATACAGTTTTCCCTTATCCATCCTGTATTCCAGGTTGGCTTGGTTGGGCTGCCCCTTGAAGACGTTGATGACGCTCTCCACGGCATCGGTCTGATATTGTTGTATCTTAAACTTCAGTTTCATAATCGTAATCAGTAAAGCTCTTTTTACTTTTTTACCTTTTTACCCTTTTACCTTTCAAAATCCCTTTCTAAAGGATTTTAGTGACCGTGTCAGGAGAATATGTTTTAAAAATCTGCTCGAAGTTGGTGGCGGTGGAATCGTCCTTCATGCTGGTGTCACGGAGCACGGCGTAGGCTGGCTGCATTTGGGCGATTGCCTTTACCACATCGTCGGTTACATCTGGGTCGAAGCAAGCCACGAGGTATCCTTCGGCAACGTTATAGATGGTCTTGCCAGCTATCGTTGTCGTTTCTATCTTCGAATCCAGGGTCGCACCGAGTTCGAGCATCACCTGGAAGAGCAGGTCTTCGCCCGTTCTATCCGGCTTCACATTATCAACCTGCGAGAAGAGGTCGGCTTGCGAAATATCCTTTGGAGAATAGTAAATGTCCTGCATATTGGTGGAATCGAGTTTCAACACACGGAAGCCTATATCGAGGTCTTGGGTGGTTAAAGGAGATTCCTCCTTGATTTTCTTGCCGGCACGGCGGATTCTTTCCTTACCGATTTCGCAGATGTTCTTATAGCCAGCCTTGAAAGCTTCGCTCTTCTCTTCGGTCTTTTCAGGGAGCTGCACCATGATGAACTTGCGGTTGCCACCATCTTCGGAGTTGAGTTGCATTACGGCATGGGCTGTTGTGGCGGAGCCACTGAAAAAGTCGAGGATGAGAGAATCCTTATTAGTATATAATTGAAGGCATCTTTCTATCAATGGAACTGGCTTAGGATAATCGAAGTATTTCTTGCCATCAAATAATTTTGCCAATTTTTGTGTAGCAGCTTGAGAGTGTTCTACTTCATTGTGTTTCCAAATAGTCATCGGAGTAATACCAGTTTTGCGCAGTTCTGATAGAAAACGTTTAATGCGTGGTACACCATCTCCATCTGGACCAAACCATATGCGATTATCTCGGAGTCTCTCACGGAACGCGTTCCGTGAGAGCCTCCAGCTGCGCCCAGCTGGAGGCTCGACTTCTCTTCCGGATGGAGTAGTGATGGTATAGATGTTATCTTGTATTGCAGGACCGACAGAGATATCACTTGAAGACCAAACTCCACGAGGGTCATTGTCTGGGTTAGAATATCTATCATTTGCTTCTTTACTTCTTTCTATTCCATGACAAATGGCTTTTTCTATATTTTTTGCATAACAAATAATGTAATCGTGGGATGGCGAAAAATGTTTCATTAAGTTTATTGGTGCAAATGCTCTTTCCCAAACAATTTGTGCAAGAAAATTTCTTTCGCCAAATATTTCATCACTAATATTTTTAAGGTTCTTAGCTTCATTATCGTCAATAGAGATAAATATCACACCATCATCGGTCAGCAAGTCTCTTGCAACTTTCAATCTCGGATAAATCATATTGAGCCAATCGGTATGGAATCTACCATTGCTTTCGGCATTGGTAAACATACGGTTGCCCTGCTCGTCAAACTGTCCTGAGTTGGCGAGGTATTCTTCTGAAGACTGAGCGAAATCATCTTCATACACAAAATCGTTTCCGGTGTTGTAAGGTGGGTCGATATAGATCATTTTCACCTTGTGGAGATAAGTCTCCTTCAGACACTTGAGAACATCGAGGTTGTCGCCCTCGATATAAAGGTTCTGGGTGTTGTCGAAATCAACGCTGTCTTCACGGCAAGGGCGAAGTGTGGCATTGATAGGAGAATTGGCAAGGAGAATCGCCTTGCTCTTGTCGGTCCAGGTAAACTGGTAGCGTTCTGCTCTTTCTGATATCACACTATCAGAAAGATTCTGCTTGAGTTTCTCGAAATCTATGAGGTGCTTTGGCTGACCGCTTCTTTCATCTACAGTCTCCGTAACGCAGTCGGGAAACAGCTGCGCAATTTTCGTAATGTTGTCCTCGACACCATTACTACTCTGCATTCTTAATTTGTCCATTCGTAGCTCTTTTCATTGTTGGTTACTATATATAATAAGGTATAGCAACAAACATTGAAGCGAACTCCAACGTCTTTTGCTATAGCTGATGGGTGCGTTTGGAACTAAATCATTATCGGAGTAAAACGGGCAGCGGACAGAAGGATTAGCAGAAAGCCATCCGTCGAAAAGCCTTGATGAAGTGAAGACAAAGAAGAAGCGTGAGCTTCCCTTATCAACACTTAGGCTTTTGCCGGGCCCGCATAAACGATAAGTTCCGCCCACGCTATAGCGCAGGCGTTTACAGAACTTATTCATTCGTTTATGCTATACTTTAATTCTGGCAAAATTTAAGTGTTTCCGAACAAATTAGTAAACGCAAGTTTATAATCTTACTATGTTATATCTTTCTTTTCTGTTTCTTATATTTCTTACTTTTTAAATTGTTATACATTCATTGCAATGCCTTTTGGCATCCCAATACAAGGATGGTTATAGCGCCATTATGATTTTTATTATATTCCTGTTCCAGATATCATTTTCTGCATCTTTGGAAGTGATGATTATGCAAATCATAAACTTGCAAAGTAGCAGTCGATATCATCATGCGACTTCAATGTGATACATTGTCCATTATGAATTTCTTCTCTCGCTTTGTCAAGCTTCGCTTGCAAATCGGGAGTAATCGCATTAGTTGATGTGCTCATATCCTTTGTTTTAAATTGTTATTTGGGGCAAAGGTAATAAAAAATAATGAGAAACAAGGTGTTCTTGTGAATTTTAACACAGATAATCTTGATTATAATGGCTCGTATGAGTTTTATAACTCTATCTTTTATCACAAAACACCCATTTATAACTCTATCTTTTATCACAAAACATGTCTTTATAACTCTATCTTTTAACAAAGTTAACATAAAATAATTGCTTATCTCACTAATAATCAGTATTTTTGCGCATAATCTTTTAAAGGATCAAAAAAACTAAGAATATGGCTAGAGCAACAGGTTCAATCAATTATTTGGAGCATCGCACGCCCTTGAAGGACGAAAGCGGTAAGTATCAGATACATCCGATGTTCGTGAAACAGGATATCGTTGACAGGGAGAAGATGGAAAAGCGTGTTCGCGATCATTGTGCGATGAACGTTTCGTCCTTTATCTCCGCATTGGAAACGCTGGAGGATGAAACGCTTTATGCCCTGGCGGATGGCAACGAGGTGAGGGTAGGCGATATGTTTATCGTCAAGCCAAAACTGGGGATGGTGAAGCATAAGGACAAGAATGGAATCGAATGGAAAAGGACTTATCATGAGGGGGATCTGATTCCTGCCAATGAGGTGGATATCTGCGGCTTGGAAATTCAGCCCACGAAGGAGTTTCTGGAAAGGCTAAAGCGCCACTCTAATGGCTGCAGCCGACAGTATTGGAGTGTGAAATCTACTCCAAAGGAGGCGGATAAGGAGTTTGCTGATATTGTAGAGATTTGTCAGCAGCAGGGTTATATCACGGTGAAGGATATGATTCGTGAATTCGGTGTCACCCGCTATCATGCCAATAAGGTATTGAATGATCTCTGTGAGGAACCGGCTGCCAGAATGTATGCTACCAAGGAAGGTCCAATAACGCTCTATCGTTTGTGGAAGAAGAAGTAACTAAGACGTAGTTGTTGAAACGGCTTTTTAGGTTGACGGAATCGTTTCCTTAACTTGAATGAAGTGTCTCTTCTCGTTGAATGAAGTGTATCCTTAACTTGAATGAAGCGTCTCTTCTCGTTGAAGGATGCATCTCCGAGAGTTAAAAGAAGCGTTTCCAGGAGTCAGAACAAGCGTCTTTTAGAGTACAGGCATATACCTTCTCAGACATTGCCACTAGGCTCAGCAGCTCTGCCGAGCCTAGTCAGCAGGTCTGCTGACTGCAGTCAGCACCTCTGCTGAGCCTAGTGACAACACCTTTTAGTCGTACAGCTATAACCTCTTTAGTTGTACAACTATACACTTTTTAGTTGTACAATCATAAAATGATGATACTTCTATGATATATTGGGTGCTCTCATTCAATCCAAACATACAGCATCTTCCTTTTATAACGTTCGTTTGCTTTTGTTCTATTCAACGAACGAAATGAGGAAAAGCAGCTTCTCCTAATTCTGGCTCATATTCAAAACCTTCGTAACTGAAGCCTGCTAGTTCCTCTGGAGTAAGAAGCTGATTATTCAGAATATATCTCACCATGGCTCCACGGCAAGATTTAGCCCATACAGCCTGCATCTTCAATCTGCCGTCTTTCTGGCGGACATAAAAGAGTGGCTGAATGACCTTTATCTCCTTACATACTCTCTTCCAATCGAACAGATGTTCATATTCCTCTGTAGAAAGATGGATGAGTATACCATCGTCAGCTTTCACACTATCGATGAGAACATCTGTCAGTTTGTCTTTCCAGAACTGATTGATAGGCTTGTCGTTTGTAGCTTCGAGCGATACGCAATGCTCCATACGATAAGGTACGATGCCATCCAACGGTCGAAGCAATCCATAAAGGAAGCAGGTAATCCAGAGATGTTTCTGGGCATACTCTAACGAGTCCTCGCTCAAAGAACTGGCACGCAAATGTTTGTATGCCTGACCATTGTAAGCCAGGATAGCCGGCATCTTCTCTGCAGCCATAAAATCATGATATCGCTTCCAGTTCGTCATTGCAATCTTGCTGCTGCAATCCAGTTGCTTAGCCAATTCCTCTACATTCATCATTGCCATTTCTTTGGCCAAGTCATTGGCAACAGATTGGAATAGTGGCACGGAGATAGGCTTCCTGTCTGCCTTCTCAAACATGATTTTGGCATTAGCCAATAATATCTGCATAATAATCAATCTTTTGAATTGTACTTGCAAAGATAAGAAAAAATCAATATACAATGCTAAATAGCCAAGAAAAATCCCATAAAATTAAAATTTTTTATAAAACGAGCATTATATAGTACTTTTTCTTGTGTAATCTATAAATATTTGTTACCTTTGCCCCATGAAAACATTATTAGACGTTCATACACATACAATAGCATCTGGTCATGCCTTCAGCAGTTTGCAGGAAATGACCTTGACAGCAAAGGAGAAAGGGTTGGATATCTTGGGAATCACAGAGCACGGTCCCAATATCCCGGGTACCTGTGATCCTATTTATTTCAGAAACCTTCATTGTGTTCCACGCCAGCTCTATGGAATCAAACTGATGCTTGGAGCAGAACTCAACATTCTCAATACGAAGGGAGATATCGATCTCGACGAGGATTACTGGCGTATGCTGGATATCCGAATAGCAGGCATCCATAGCCTTTGCTGGCAGGGAGGAAGTAAGGAGGAGAATACGCAGGGTGTCATCAATGCCATGCGCAATCCCTTCGTGCAGATTATCTCTCATCCCGGCGATGGTACGGCAGAACTGGATTTCGAGGAACTCATGAAAGTTTCCAGGGAGACGCATACCTTGCTTGAAATCAACAACCATTCCATGGCTCCCATCCGCCACAAGACTGTGGCTGCTCCCAATAATCTGGAACTGCTGGAACTTGCCAAGAAGTATGAAACTCCAGTCATCTTCGGAAGTGATGCCCACTTCTCTGCGATGATTGCCGACTACAGCAACATTATGCCATTGGTAGAAAAAGCAGAGTTCCCGGATGAGCTGGTTCTCAACTATCAGCCAGAGAAATTCATGGCTTACCTCAAGCCAACCCCTGAGAAATAGGAAAATTTAGTTTCACATTTCAATTTACACGACTATGATTATAGAAGAAATCATCAAGTATAATGAAAACTTCGTAGCCAGTAAGGCTTACGAAAAGTATCTTACGAGTAAATATCCAGACAAGAAACTTGCCATTCTTTCCTGTATGGACACCCGCCTCACTGAGCTTCTACCAGCAGCTTTGGGCCTGAAGAACGGAGATGCCAAGCTCATCAAGAACGCCGGTGGACTGGTTATCAGTCCTTTCGACTCTGCCATGCGTAGTCTCCTTGTAGCCATCTACGAATTGGGTGTAGAGGAAATCATGGTCATTGCCCACTCCAACTGCGGTGCATGCCACATGAACGGACAGCAGATGAAGAAATTGATGCTCAAACGTGGCATCCATCAGAATGTTATCGATACCATCGGGCTTTGCGGTATTGACCTCGACCATTGGCTGGAGGGATTCCACGACACAGAGGATTCTGTAAGGAATACCATCAATACGATCCGTACACACCCTCTCGTACCAAAAGACGTCAATCTTCATGGCTATATCATTGACTCACAGACGGGCAAACTGACAGAAGTGAAATAGAATAAAGGTATTAGTTTTAAATAAAATACATAACAGCAGTTTGTTGTACTTTCACCTTCCCTCTATGATGCTCTTTCCAAGAAAGTAACTTTCGTTACAGCCCCCACATATCATTCAGCATACTGATAGCTGATTCCGAGCGGAAGACATGATTGCGGAAGGTGATGATGCCTTCAAGAGCAAGATGGTCTTCGAAGGAATTCACCAGGAAATCTGCTTCGAGCAGAATGCGGTGGTCGAGGCTGGTAACATCTTGATAAGTATGATGATGGGCAATGAGCCAGCAGATTCTTTCTATCTGTTTGGCTGTGAATCCATCTACTTCTGACAGTACTTTTCTTGCCTCGCCAGGACCCAGTTCTTCCTGATGCTTGCCATTGCAGTTGCCGTATCTGGCTTCTGAAACGTGAATGCCTGCATCGTGAAGAATGGCTGCTGCTTCGAGCACGAAGAGGTCTTCTCCGGTCATTCCTTCTGCTATTGCAATCATACGGGCAAAATCGTGTACCTTCACGAAATGCTGGATGCGTGGCGCATCGCCACCATCGTATTTTATCATCGCCCTCATCAGATTGGCGAGTATCAATTCCTTGTTTGTCATCATTTTATGTTTTAACCAATAAAAAGAATACTAATCGAAGAGTTTCTTCCAAATCCACAATACCGCTATGGCGCCAATGACGCAGAAGACGAAGTTGGTAAGATAACCCTTGCCAAACAGTTCTATGTTCAGCAGATTGCTGATGATGGCGCCGGCATAACTGCCCACAATACCTATGAATAGGTTCATACAACATCCTTTGCCTTCGCCGCTCATGATGCGGTTGGCAATATAGCCAATGAAAATTCCCGTAAGGATTGGCCACGCTGTGAAATCTGCAATGTGTTCTAACATACTCTTTTGATTTTATTTTTTCTTGTTATCTGAACTTTCTGATAACTCTTGCCGGATTTCCCACAGCCATGGAGTCATCAGGAATATCCTTGACCACTACGCTGCCGGCACCGATTACGCAGCGGTTGCCGATGGTTACTCCAGGGCAGACGATGACTCCTGCGCCCAGCCAGCAATCCTCGCCAATGGTGATGGGGAAGCCTGTTTCTTCTGGCTTGCGTCGTTCCATATAATTGATGGGGTGGTTAGGGGTTACCAGCTGGCAGTTCGGACCTATCAGGGTGCGGTTGCCGATGGTAATCCAGCCTTCATCGAGCATCGTGGCGCCATAGTTGATGAATACATTCTCACCCACCTTGATGCCGTGACCATGGTCGCAGTGGAAGGGTGGACAGATGGTGGCTGAAGCTGGAATGCCAGGAATCAGTTCTTCGATAATGGTTCGATAGTCTTCATCAAACAGGGTTAGCGTCTGCAGGCGGCAGCAGAGACGGTTGGCGTGCTCTATGCTTTTCATGCCTTCCTTGTTGCTGAAATCATAGAGCTCGCTGTTTCTCATTTTTTCAAATTCTGTCATCTTTGTTCTCTATTGATGGATATAATCCAGAATCTGCTCTGCATGAATCTTGGTTTTGATCTCTTTAGGAGTGAAGATCTTCTCAATGACGCCTTCTTCGTTGACAAGATAGGTGGTGCGGAGGATTCCGATGGTCTTTCTGCCGCAGGTTACCTTCTCGCCCCAGCAGCCGAGTTCCTGCAAAAGGGTGGTCTCGGTATCGGCAATAAGAGGGAACTGCAGACCCTTGGTTTCTGCAAACTTCTTCTGCAGCGCCTGCTTGTCCTTGCTCACGCCGATAATCTCGTAACCGGCTGCTGCCAGTTCCTCCTTATGAGCCTGCAGGGAGCAGGCTTCGGCAGTGCATCCGCTGGTGTTAGCCTTCGGATAACTGTAGAGCACTATCTTGCGACCACGGTAGTCGCTTGCCTTTATCTCACGTCCGTCCTGGTCAATGCCAAGAATCTCTGGTATTTTATCTCCTATATTCATAATTCTATATTTATTAATTATATGTCTTGTTATGATGCAAAGATAATAAAAATAATGCGAACCGATGTGATTCTTATGATTTTTAACACAAATAATCGTTGTTTATCTTTCTACCTGGAAGTTTAAACGAATCTTTCTTTTGGATAAAAAAAGAAAAATATAGGGAGGATATTTGGTAATATGCTGATATTTACATACTTTTGTGTGATGAACGTTCATGGTATGAAACAGGGAGCGTGATACTAAACAGGTAAAAAAGGAAGAAAATGAAGAAGATATTTTTGTTCATATTATTCTGTCTTTCCGTATGCAGCATGTCGGCTTACGACTTTCTGCGAGCTGTGAAAGATGAGATTCCGGGAGGTTACAACTTCTGGGTTTATACGCCGGTAGATTATTTCTATTCGCAAGAACAGACACCGGTCATCATCTTTCTGCATGGAGCCAGTCTTTGTGGAAAAAATCTGAATAAGGTGAGAAAATACGGACCGCTTGATGCTATCGTCAAGGGGCGCGATATCGATGCGCTGACCATCGTTCCGCAGAATCCGGGAGGAGCTTGGAATCCGAAGAAAATCATGGATATGCTAGACTGGGTGAAGAAGAATTACCCATGCGATTCTAATAGGGTTTATGTCTTGGGTATGAGCTTGGGCGGTTATGGCACCATGGATGTCTGTGCTACTTATCCCGATAGGATAGCTGCCGGCATGGCGCTGTGTGGCGGCTGTTCGTATAAGGATGTGAGTGGATTGGGCGATTTGCCTTTCTGGATTATCCATGGCACAGCAGATAGGGCAGTACCGGTCAAGCAATCGAAGGTGGTGGTAGATAAACTTGTGAAGGATGGCAAGGATACCCGATTGATATACGACTGGTGGAAGGGTGCCAATCACGGTACCCCTGCCCGCGTGTTTTATCTGAAGAAAACCTATCAGTGGCTCTTCTCACACAGCCTTTCAGATAAGGACAGACCCGTGAACCGCAACATCAGTATTACGATGAGCGATCTGGGCAGAGCATATGGTGATGTGAACAGAAATGCCCCTCAGCCTGAACTCATCGATGGTCCGAGTGTGATCAAGCAAGAGGGAAATGAATATTAAGGAATCAGGTGAACAGTTCTGCTACCTTCTCCAGCCAATTCTTATCAATATCATCGAAGGTGCTGAGGTGTTCACTGTCAATATCCAGTACGGCAAAAAAAAATGAAAAACTGTCATTTTCACAGAAATATTTCTATCCTTTCAATCTTTTTTCGTACTTTTGCACCATCAATTAAAATAAAGAAAATCCAGTTTTTTAAATGAAGTAAGAAAATGGCTGATAAAGATATGAAATGGAAGACGCTCTCGCAGAAGTATCTGATAGAGAAGCCATGGCTCACGGCACGAGTGGATAAGGTGGAATTGCCTACGGGAGCCATTATCGATGAATATTACGTGCTGGAATATCCCGATTGGGTGAACACCATCGCCATTACGAAGGACGGAATGTTCGTATTTGTGCGCCAGTATCGCTATGCGATAGGTAAGACTGTGAATGAACTCTGCGCAGGAGTGATAGAGAAGGGCGAGGACCCGATGGCGGCTGCCAAGCGAGAGCTGATGGAAGAGACTGGATTCGGTGGCGGAAACTGGCAGAAGTGGATGACGATTTCGGCTAATCCGAGCACTCATACCAATCTTACCCATTGCTATCTGGCTACGGATGTGGAGCGCATGGATGTTCAGCATCTTGACCAGGCTGAGGATATCGAGGTTCGCCTCTTCTCAAGAGAAGAAGTAATGGATATGCTGGAGAAGGGAGAAATCTGGCAAAGCCTGATGGCGGCTCCGCTATGGAAGTATTTTGCGAAAGCAAAGTAAGCTGCAGGGCTTCATTCATAAAAGCCAAGTAAACAGCAGACAATAGACTGTAAGCAATAGATATTAAACAATAAACATTATAAAGATGGTAATAGATTTCGAAAAGATTGCTGAGGCTCATTTGGAGGGCTTCAAGGGTGGACAGGGTAAACTCGACACCCGTAACTATGTGGATGACAAGGTGAAGATTATGTATTCTACCTTGCGTCCGGGTGCATCAACTGGTCTTCATACTCACGAGGGCAACTGCGAGATTATCTATGTGGTAAGCGGCACTGCTACTTTCCATTATGATGATACCGTGGAGGAGGTTCGACAGGGACAGGTGCATTATTGCCCTATGAACCATGCTCATTATATGGAGAACCTCACCGACCATGATTTGGTGTATCTCGCCATTGTGCCTGAGCATCATTAATATCCTTGAAACATCAATTAGGGAAAACGCATCATATTCCTCAAGGAAAACGAAAAAAGAAAGTCCAACTCGGATGCCTCTCTCTCAGAAAGGCTCCAAGTTGGACTTTCATCATTCTTCTCTCTCTCTTATGTTGCTATAGTCATCTGTTTTTATCTAAAAGAATATGCTGCTGATTATAGTTTTTCGCAGAACTCGATTTTCTCCTTGTTTGGACCTTCGATGGTGAAGAACTTTACGCCGTTCTCCCAGAAAGGAAGACCATTTACCTGCTGATCCAGCATCTTGAAGGTTCCTGTTTCCTTCACTACCAGGAAGAGATTCTCTATGTTCTTTACATCGATGGCGATGTGGTCGATGGCCCCATATTCCATCTTTGCCTGATGGTTCTGATAGGTCTCGATGATGAGATTGTGGAGCTGGAGAAAGGCTACTTCCTCGGTGCCGTTCACTGTGCGGAGGGCTGTCTCGAAGCCCAAGGCATGATAAAACTCAATGGTCTTGTTGATGTCGTTGGTAGGAATGCCGATGTGCTGCACACCTGTTGTAAAATCTTTGATTTTCATAATGAATCTGTGTTTAGATGATTGTTATGATAAAACTTTTTGTGTATTGAAGATTTAGAAGCGGATGATTTCTGCTCCAATCTGGAAATAGCTCTCGTTGCTCTGCGGATTCCACATGCCCTTGGCATAAACCGGAATGGTGTAGTTGCCGAGCTTGAGGTCGTGGGAGGCTTGCAGCGATACGTGAACGATGCCTGCCGTGGTTCCGAAGAAGTGGGCATCCTCGCCAGCTCTGTTCAGGGCGAAGGCTCCACCAACTCCTGCATCTACCTTCCAACCATCCTTCTGATAGATAGGATATTCCGCATAGGCGAAGGTGGAATATTTCTGCTTCGTGTTGTTGCTGTTGCGGTCGCGTCCGAAGACTACCGTTGACCAGCTCAGGAGCAGTGGAAACTTCTCGTCCTGAAACCGGTAGCTTAATGTAGCATCGAGGAATCGGCCCGTGGTATGAGCAGAGTAGTTCCAGTATTCCTTATTATTATAGCTGGCGCCAGGGGAGAAGTTGTAGGTGTCCCACAGGGCGAATCCCCAACCGCCAGCCTTCAGATTCAGATAATGATTAAACTCCTTGTAGGAGCCTTCCGAGTTGCAGCCACCCCAAAGTCCCACGGTAATGTGGTCATTGGCCATCGTATAGCTCAGGTCGGTGAGGAGGACGATGCCGTCGGAAACTTCCATGCCACGCCACAGATGATTGTTCTGCACGTTGGCTTTCAGATGGAGCTGTGCCTGGGCATTTCCCAGGCAAGCAGCCATCATCAAAACAATAACTACAATTCTTTTCATGGTTTTACTACAAAATAAACTTTTTGAACCTAACTAACTATGAACCTTATAAACGTTAACTAATTACTTAAATCATATATTACTGATAATTATAATTTGCATATAATTTGGGCAAATAAGGGCTTATCTTGTAAATTCCTTAGGCAAGACTGGCATGGCTCCGTTCTGGGTACAGACGAATGCCGAAACCTTTACTGCCAATTCATGAGCTTCCTTTACGCTCTTACCCTTCAGGATGCTTGCCACGAATGCGCCTGTGAATGAATCACCGGCACCCACTGTGTCTGCCACTTCCACTTTCGGTGTCTCGATAAACGAAACCTCGCCAGGGGTGAATACATAGCTGCCGTTTACGCCGCAGGTAAGAATGAGCATCTTCAGATTGTACTTGCCCAAGAGGAGCCAGCATTTATTCTCCAAGTCGATGCCCGGATAGCCGAAGATGCGGCTTACGGTGATCAATTCCTCGTCGTTGATCTTGAGGATGTTACATCGCTTGATGCTCTCGGTGATAATCTCCTTGGTATAGAAGCCTTGACGAAGATTGATATCGAAGATTTTGAGGATTCCTTCTCCCTCAGGCATGTGGTCGAGGAAGCGGTAGATAGTGTTACGGGAAACCTCGTTGCGCTGAGCCAGTGAACCGAAGCAGGCTGCGGTGCAGTTCTTTGCCAAATCCTCCAGGGCTGGGGTGTAAGGAATGTTGTCCCAGGCTGCTCCCTCCTTGATGTCGTAGCAAGGAATGCCGTTGGCATCGAGTGAAACCTGGACGGTGCCTGTAGGGTAGACTACCTTATCTATCTGATAGTTGAGATGGTGATCGTTGAGCTCCTTCTCCAGCTCCTTGCCCAGCTCATCATCGCCCATTGCGCTGACCGCACAGCTATTGAGTCCGAACTGCGAAACGTGGTAAGCAAAGTTGGCTGGAGCGCCACCTAGCTTCTTTCCTTCAGGAAGCACATCGAATAGTGCCTCGCCGATACCTATCACTGATTGTTTCTTTTCCATTGTCATTTTTACTTTAAGAATGTTAGAGATGTTACTTGATTTCTGTTGCAAAGGTAGCATTTTTCAGCTACCTTCACAAAGAAAAATCATCTAAACTTTCTGCAAACGTTCCCGCAATCGTTTCCAATTTCTGCAATCGTTTGCAGTATGTTTCTTCTCTTCTATCTCTTTACTTCTTCTCTCCAGGTTTCTGTTCGAAATCGATGAGAACCTTCATGCTGGTTTCGCGATGAGTGTCGATAAACTTGTAGGCATCATCGTATTCTTCGAAGGCGAAGCGGTTGCTTACGAGTGGCTTGAGGTTGACGATGCCCTTGCTTACGTAATCGATGGCTGTGAGATAATCTTCGTGGCGATACATCATTGAACCGATGAGTCTCAACTCATGCTCGCCCAGATAGAACATGCTGAGGGCTGGGTCCTTGGCAAAGACTGCCACAACCACGATGTCGCTACCTTTCTCGATGGTCTCCATCAGCGAACGGATGGAAACTTCTACACCTGCTACCTCGAAACCTACCTGATAGCCTTCCTCACCGAAAAGTTCCTGGGCTGCCTCCTTCAAGGTCTTCTTGGTGATGTTGAGGGTGTGCTTGATGCCGCATTCGCGAGCCTTAGCCAGGCGGAGGTCGCTTACATCGGTAATGAGTACATTCTTGGCGCCACGGGCAATGCAGAACTGGGCTATGAGGTTGCCGATGGTTCCTGCACCGCTCACTACTACATTCTTACCCTTCACGTCGGTGCGGTTGCTGGCATGGGCACCAACGGCTGAAGGCTCAATCATGGCACCATAGTCGAGGCTCATGCCTTCCGGCAACTTAGCCACGCGGTCGTCATCTACTACAAAGAAATCCTGTGCTGCACCATCTGCCTGGAAAGCCTGAACACGCAGGTGCTCACAAACATTATACTGTCCGCGCTTGCAAGGGTTGCACTTGCCGCAAACCAACTGTGGGCGAGCGGTGATGTGGTCGCCAGGCTTGCAGACGGTAACTTCGCTGCCTACAGCCATAACCACTCCTGAGTACTCATGTCCCTGAACCACTGGGTAGAAGGTGGCTGGGTGAAGACCGTGGTACGAGTGAATCTCGCTACCGCAGATGCCGATGCGCTTGATGTTGACGAGAACCTGATGAGCAGTTAAGTCTGCTGCCTTTGGTTCTGCTACTTCCTTGAATTCGATATGCTTTGGTTCTACCAATATTGCCTGTCTCATAATTATAATGTTTTGAAATTGTTATTGTTATGTTGGTGGGATGAAAGATCCCGTTTTATCTTTGTATTCTTTGCTGAACCCACTTTTTAAGTGGGCTCTTTTTTATTTCTTCTTATTCTCCAGATCGGTCATGATCTGCTTGTATTGCTTCTTGTTGAGCTTGTAGAAGCAGAGGCATCCTGCGGTGACGATCCACAAGACTCCCGGAATGGTGCTGAAGGCGTGGTGCATGATGTTCAATACTTCTGGATTCTGCACAGCGTTGCTTACATATCCTGCGCTGCCCAGGGCAATGGCGAGAAGCGATGTGCCGAGTGCCATTCCTATCTTATTGCCCAGCGAGATGAAGGCGTATTGGAATCCGTCGTTTCTGATGCCCGTCTTCCACTCGCCATACTCCACACAGTCGGGGATAATGGCATAGATGGCTGTATTGAAGCCTGAGAAGAAGAACCACGACAAAGCTGAGAACAGATAGAACATGATGGCGCTGCCGTTAGGGCTGAAGAAGTACAGACCTATCATCGTAATACCGGTGAGGAAAGCGAAGATGGCTGCCGTGAAACCCTTGTTGCCCGTTTTTCTGAATACCAGAGGGAAGCAGGCTGCACCTATGATGCTTGGCACGATGATGGCCATGGAATAGTAGGAGAAGAGCGTTGCTGAACCTTCCACATAAGTGAAATAGTAGAGCATGTCGGCGTTGCGTCCGTAGTGGATGAAACCGAAGAGCAACTGTCCTAAGAGGGCGAGCAGATAGGGCTTGTTCTTCATCACGGAGCGAAGCTGCACCTTTAGAGGGAGCTTCTGTCCCACAGGAACTTCTACCACTTCCTTGGTCTTATGGAAACAGAACAGATGGCAGGCAGCGAAGATGATGCCGTAGAGTACAGCCACAGCCAGATAACCATATTTAGTATCGCCTGCGCCAAACCAGCTGATGAGCGGAACGGTTACGATGTTGATTACTCCGATGGCCATCATGGCACTCACCGAACGGCTGGTGTTGAGCTTGGCTCTCTCATCGATGTCTTGCGTCATGGCTCCGCAGAGTGTGCCGTAAGGCAGGTTCACGCAGGTATATCCCAGCACCAGGATGCAGTAGGTTACTGCCATATAGATAATCTTGGCGGTCTGGCTCCATTCCGGATGTGCCCAGAAGGTGAGTATCAGTACCAGTGCCGTGATAGGAGCTCCGAAGAGCAGCCATGGGCGGAATCGTCCCCATCGGGTGTGGGTCTTGTCGGTAAGTGTGCCGATGATGGGGTCGTTGATGGCATCCCAGAATCGGGAAACAAGCATCAGGGTTGCTACGGCACTCATGCTGATTCCGAACACATCGGTGTAGAAAATCATGAGGAAGTTGCCCACGAACATCCAACTGAAGTTGCAGCCCACATCGCCCATGCCATAGGCGAGCTTACTGATGAAGGGAACCTTTCCCTGTGAATTGTTCTCTAGCGAACAGTTCGCTTGAAATTTAGAATCTTGTTCCATATTTCTTTTTTTAGGTTTGATTGTGATACTTAATGTTGTTTATTCTTTGTTTTGTGTAGGAATAGAGCGATTTGAGAAATCGTTTTTCCTTTTCACGCTGCAAAGATAGAACGATTTTGCAGAAGAAACAAGAAAAAAAACGATTCTTTTTTCGCAACCGTTCCCGCAACCGTTCCCATTTTCCGCAACCGTTCCCAAAAAGATTTCTCAGTTTTTTGTTGTTGCTTTCATAGAAAATAAGTATCTTTGCGGGCACATTTAACAAGAAAGAAAAAGAGATATGGCAAAATATGTAACCATCATGGATATTGCAAGGGAACTGGGGATTTCCAAGTCCACCGTTTCACGTGCTCTTTCGGGAGATACGGGTAATGTGAAGACGGAAACCTTGCAGAAGATATTGGCAACAGCCGAGCGGATGGGCTATCATCGCAACGAACTGGCTGTGAACTTTCGCCAGCAGAGTACTCATAACATCGGCATCATCATCCCCGAAATCGTAACAACGTTCTATATGACCTTTATCAATGATGCTCAAGCCATCTTGCGCAAGCAGGGGTATAAGGTGATGATTGCCATCTCTAACGAGAATCCTGAGCAGGAGAGAGAGAACATTCTGATGATGGAGCAGCTGCGTGTGGATGGCATCCTGATGAGTGCATGCGATAAGGAGCATAATGTGGACCTATATAATAAGGTGATAGAAAGGGGCATTCCCATCGTGTTTTTCGATAGAACGGTGGAGAAGGTAAAGGCTTCACAGGTGCACATGGACGATTACATCATGTCGTTTTTCATGGTGGAGACTTTGTTGCGCAAGGGGTATAAGCATATTATTCATATCCCGGGACCTGCTTATATCCGAAACAGCTATGAACGATTGAGGGGCTATCGGGATGCGCTGGAAAAGTTTCATATAGAGTATCAGGCGCAAGATGTCTTGTCGCCAGCCTTGTCGGCTGAAGAGGGTAGTTGGGTGATGGAGCGTTTCCTGGAGAAGAATGTGCCCTTTGATGCGGTATTTGGCTTTACAGAGACTGCTGTGTTGGGAGCCAAGAGTGCTATCCAGAAGCGTGGCTTGCGCATTCCGGAGGATGTGGCGTTATGCTGCATGTCTGGCACAGCCTTGGCTACCTTGGTTCATCCTCAGTTGACGGTAGTGGAGCAGCCTATTGAGAAAATGGCGCAGGAAAGTTGCCGACTGCTGCTGGAGCATATTGCCGATGGTTATAGAAGGATAGAGGAAATTGCATTGAGAGGTGAAACAGTGATAAGGGAATCTACTTAATAAAGGTATCGGCTTCAGGAATCTGCATAAAAGAAGCTGTTTCAGAAAACAATATAAAAGAAGCTGTTTCAGGAAACAGTAATAAAAGAAACGGGTGTATCATCTATATTATTGAATGATACACCCGTTTTCTATTTCTTTATCTTAAGCTTTTAAACTTAATCTATTTCCTTATCTTAATCTTCCTCTTCTTCTTCTTCATTCTCCAGCAAGTCGGTGCCGAGGTGAGTGGTCTGTTCACGCTTCAAGCGGTCGCGCACCTCCTTAGGCTTGGTGGCGTAGGTAATCATTCGGATAGAATCGTTATAGCTTACGTACTTCCAGAGCCAGTTGAGCATTACCATTACCTTGTTCTTTACGCCAAGGATGGAGCGGAGGTGAACCACCAGCCACAATACCCAGGCAAAGAAGCCCTGGCTGTGGAACTTGCCAAGCTCTACCACAGCCTTGTGTCTTCCGATGGTAGCCATAGAACCCAGGTTCTTGTAGCGGAAAGGCTTGAGCTGGGAATCAGTGGCTCTCTCGGCAATCTTCTGGATATTCTTAGCCAGGAGTGCTGCCTGCTGAATGGCTACCTGTGCCAACTGTGGATGACCGCCAGGATAAGCTGGGTCTGTGGTCTGGATACACTGGTCGCCGATGGCGAAGAGACCGTCCATGCCAGGGATGCGGTTGAATTCATCTACTACGATTCGGAAACCACGGCCCAGATGGTCGCCATCGATACCTGTGATAGGCTGTGCCTTTACACCGGATACCCAGAGGAAGGTGCGGGTAGGAATCTCCTGACCATCCTTCATCAGTACCTTATGGTCCTTGTAGTCGGTTACCATTTTGCCAAACTGCACATCCACACCCATGCTGGTAAGGAATTCGTATGCTTTCTTAGAAGAGTCCTGTGACATTCCGGCGAGCAGTCTGTCGCCCGCTTCCAGAAGATAGATGTGCATCAGAGATGAGTCCATATCAGGATAATCATAAGGAATCACGTAGCGCTTCATTTCAGAGAGGGCTCCGGCAATCTCTACACCTGTGGCACCACCGCCTACAATGACCACGTTCAGGAGTTCCTGTCGTTCCTCTTCTGTGGCACAGGTCAATGCACGCTCCAGGTTACTCAGTACGGCGTTGCGCAATCCCATTGCCTCAGAAACGGTCTTCATCGGAATAGCCCACTTCTCGATGTTGGCATTGCCATAGAAATTGGTAGTGGTTCCTGCTGCGAACACCAGGTAATCGTACTCAATCTTACCGATGGAAGTCTGGAGAATCTTCTTGTCTGGGAATACGGCTCTCGCCTCTGCCATGCGGAAGTAGAAGTTCTTGCGCTTGCGGAAAATCTGGCGGAAAGGGAAGGAGATGGAGCTTGGGTCGATACCTGCTGAGGCTATCTGATAGATAAGCGGATGGAACTGATGGAAATTGTTCTTATCGATCAACACCACCTGCAGGTTTGAATTGCAGAGGTCTTCTGCCAAACGAAGACCACCGAGTCCGCCACCTACGATAACTACTCTCTTCAACTGATTTCTCTTGATATTAATGCTCATAACTACTGCTGTTTTTACATATTAATTACATATATTTGCTGAAAATTCTGTTCTCTATAAGGCGTAATGCCTGGTTCTTGCTGAAAATTCGATTGCAAAGGTACAACTTTTTAATGAGGCGGCAAAAGAAGATGGGTAGAAATATGGGATTGAAGATTGTTGCAATCGTTCTCTTTTTAGATTCAGGAAAATGAAGTTGTAAAATGTAATATTCAGATAGCATTTTATGAGCACTTTTTTTGAGAAATGTTGTCGGTTTAAAGGAAAAGTTGTATATTTGCATCGACAATTTTAAAAGACGAACGAATTTTTATAAAAACATCATGATGAAACATGTAACAATTAAGGATATAGCCCGTTCGCTCTGCATCTCGGTTTCTACCGTTTCCAGGGCGTTGACGGATGACAAGAACATTCGCAAGGAGACGCGCGAGATGGTGATTGAGGAGGCAAAACGACTCGGCTACAAGCGCAATCCGGTGGCGATGAACCTGAAGATGGGGCGTACGAACACCATTGGTGTCATCGTGCCGGAGATGCATACCCCTTATGCTTCGCAGGTGATTAACGGAATACAGGAGGTACTTTACAAGAAGAACCAGAAGGTGATGATTGCCGAGAGCGATGAGAAACCGGAGCGGGAGTTGGAGAACCTGAAGATGATGGAGCAGTTTATGGTGGATGGTCTGATTGTGAGCCTCTGCAGCTACCGCAAGAATATCGAAATGTATCAGCAGTTGGCAGCAGATGGTATGGCGATAGTCTTCTACGACCGCATTCCATACGGATTGAAAATGCCGCAGGTGATGGTGGATGATAATGTAGATTCTTATTTCATGGTGGAGCATCTGATTCGCCTGGGCAGGAAGCGCATCGTCTATCTGCAGGGACCCGACGACATTTATAATGCCTATCAGCGAGGCTTGGGTTATCGTGAGGCGATGGAGAAATTCCATCTTTTCGACCCGGAGCTGATTGTGAAGACGGGAATGACCTTCAAGAATGGAGCTGATGCCATTGACCGTCTTATATATAATAAGGTGGAATTTGATGCCGTCTTCGCCTTTACTGATACTTTGGCGATAGGTGCGCAGAATCGACTCCGTGCCTTGGGTAGACGGGTGCCGGAAGAGATTTTCGTGGCTGGTTTTTCGGGTACCGAACTATCAACCATCGTATCTCCTCAGATTACTACTATGGAGCCTCCGTTGGAGGAGATGGGCAGAAAGGCGGCAGAACTGGTGATGGAGAAAATCAATAATCCGGAGATGGAAGATAGACAGGTGGTGTTGAAGACCACGATGAAATGTAGAGAATCTACGGGAGAATAATCAAACTTCGTGGTTTCCGGTAATCACTAGAAAGTGATTTTCGGTAATCGCCTGAAAGTATTTAAAACGTTTGCAGAAATTGGGAACGTTTGCGGGAACGTTTGCAAGTTTTTTTCGAAAAAAACATCTTTTTATCTCGAAAAAACGCAATATCTTTGCCATCGGAAACGGGAGATAAGATAGCTGAGGAAACTCCTCGGCTACTTGCTTCCCCAAAAATGAATAAACAATTAATATTTACAGCTAACAATAAAAGAATTATGGCAAATTTAGTGAATGCAAACGCAGCAAATGCAGCTCAGGTAGTAAAAGGTTATGCTTATAACCGCAGTTTGGTAAAGGCAGGTATCCTGCACTTCGGAGTAGGTAACTTCCATCGTGCTCACCTGGAGTTTATGACCAATAAGCTCCTCGAGAACAATACCCAGCAGAACTGGGGCATCTGTGGAGCAATGATACTCCCTGGTGATGAACGTCTCTACCATGCCCTGAAGAAGCAGGACGGTGAATACACCCTTACCGTATGTGGACGTGATGACAGCATCCAGGTTTATCAGTTGGGTGCGCTCGTTGAACTCTATTGGGGCATTGAGGAGCAGGAACAGATTCTGAACAAGATTGCGTCTAAGGATATCAAGATCATCACCCTCACTATCACCGAGGGCGGATACAACATTTCACGTCAGAGTGGCGAATTCATGCTCGACAATGCGCAGGTGGCTCACGATATCGAGAATCCAGCCAAGCCGGTTACAGCCTTCGGATATGTAGCCGAGGGATTGCGCCGCCGCAAGGCAGCAGGCAATGGTCCTATCACTATCCTTTCCTGCGATAATCTGCAGCACAATGGCAATACAGCCCGCAAGGCTTTCATGACTTTCGTGGAAGCTCAGGACAAGGAACTCGCTGCCTGGATGGAGGAGAACGTTACCTTCCCTAACTCAATGGTTGACCGCATTACTCCAGCTACCCGTCCTGCCGACATCGAGCGACTGAATGCTCAGAACGGCACTTGCGATGAGGCTCCTGTTTATTGCGAGGATTTCATCCAGTGGGTAGTAGAGGATAATTTTGCAGCCGGTCGCCCAGCATGGGAAACCGTGGGCGCTCAGATGACCGACGATGTGACTGCCTTCGAGAATATGAAGCTTTCTCTCTTGAATGCTTCACATACATTGCTCTCTTATCCATCTTTCCTCGGCGGTTACCGCAAGGTAGATGCAGCCATGCACGATGAGAGAATCCGTAAGTTTGTACGTGCCTTCATGGACGATGACATCACTCCTTACGTGCCAGCTCCAAAGAATACTGATCTGGAGGAATACAAGCAGTGCCTGGTAGAGCGTTTCGGCAACCGTATGGTCAGCGACCAGGTGGCTCGTCTCTGCTTCGATGGCGCCAGCAAGTTCCCGGTTTACGTAATGCCGAACCTGGAGAAGATGATTGCTGATGATGCTTCTGGCAAGCGCCAGAATGTGGAGTTCAAGCGTGTGGCTTACCTCTTTGCTGCTTACCGTCATTATCTGAAGTATCAGGTAGATGACAATGGTGATGCATTCGAAGTGGCAGATCCATGGCTTACCGTTGATGACCATAAGGCCATCGATAGCGATGATGCGCTCGATTTTCTCGGCATTTCAGCCTTTACAAGTACCGATCTCAAGGCTGCTCCTCATTTCGTAGAGCTTTACTTGAAGATGGTAGAAGACATCAAGGCAAAGGGTGCCATGAAGGTTTTGGAAGATGAAATCTTGTAATATAGAGAGAAACTCTTGAAAATATGAGTCAGGTGTTTTTATGGATTGTTTAATTCGTCGAAACACCTGACGATAGCGTAACTTTCTCTCATTTAAACCTAGATAAACATGAAACAATTGATAACGCTTAGGAGTGCTGGACCATTTCTACTCCTGACATTCATCTATTTTATAGTGGGTTTCCTCACCACCGTCAACGGTCAGTGTCAGGGTCCCTTGAAGATAGCCTTCCTCTCGGAGGTTACCACTACCAAGAACTCCCTGGCAACGCTCATCTCCTTTGCTTTCTTCCTGGGCTATTTGCTCAATAGTGCAAAGACGGGACGTTTGCTCAACAAAGTGGGCTATAAGAAGACGCTCATCCGTTCGATGCTGGTAATGGTACTGGGACTTGCCTTCTATCTTGCTTCGGCGCTCATTGCTGAATATTGGGGTGGGGCAGGTGTGCATATTTCTCAGGATTTCGTACCATTCGGATATTTTATTTTTCTTTTCGGTTCCTATCTGATGGGTACGTCTGCGGCAATGCTTCAGGTGGTGATCAATCCTTACATTGCTGCCTATCCTTTGCCGGGAACCCAACCGGTGCAGCGCATGAACTTCACCTGTGCGGTGAATTCTTTCGGAACTACCATCGCTCCTTTTTTCGTAACGGGCGTGATGTTTGCAGGTGTGTCCCTGGATTGTGTTTCTGCCGACCAGCTCACCATTCCATTCCTGGTAATGATGCTCATCATTGCCTTTACAACATGGAGCACTTCCAAGGCAAATCTTCCAGACATTGAGGGTACGAGAGAGGAGACTCAAAATGTGGAATCTGAAGGAAAGACAACTCCTTCTGATGATTCCAGAAATGCGAAGAAACGCAGCATCTGGTCGTTCCGCCATTTGAAATATGGTGTGATTACCATCTTCTTCTATGTGGGAACCGAGGTGGGAATCGGCAACAATATGAATCTCCATGCTATGGATCTGATGGGGCATGGTTACGATCTTTCTCCAGCCCTTCTTGCCACACTCTATTGGGGTGGATTCATGATTGGCAGAATGGTTTCTGCCGGTTTGAAGAACGTGGCACCTCGCCCTATGCTCATTACCGTTACGGTGGCGGCAATCGTATTGATGTCTGTTTCCATGTTTACCGAGAATCTCTGGCTGATGGCGGCTGTGGGATTGTTCCATAGTGTGATGTGGAGTTGCATCTTTACACTGGCAGTTGATGGCTTGAAGGAATATACTTCCAAGGCTTCGGGTGTGTTCATGATGGGAGTTTTCGGTGGTGCAGTATTCCCTGTGCTTCAGGGTTTGCTTGCCGATTATATCGGTTCGTGGCAGTTCACCTGGTTCGTTCCTCTCTTCTGCGAGTTCGTTATCCTCTGGTACGGACTTGTGGGGTATAAGAAGCAGGAGGCATAAAAGACAATAGTAAGACATAAATTAAGAAGGATATCAAAAACTCGGGATGTTTCAGGTTAGAAGCATCCCGAGTTTTTTATTTTTAAGAGTTATTCCGCAATCAGATGAATCATTCCGCAATCTGATGAATTACATAGGTAACCACGCCCCAAATCATGAAGCGGTTGGTTTCATCTACCCGGATAGGGGAGAAGTTCTTGTTCCATGGGATGAGCCAGCCGAAGGTGCCGCTCTCATCCATCTTGAATTGCTTGATGGTGAATTCGCCATCTACGAAGGCGATGACGAAATTGCCGTTTGAGGGTTCTATCTGCCGGTCAACTACAGCGAGATCACCGTCCAGAATGCCTGCATCCTGCATACTGTCGCCAGATATGCGCACGTAGAAGGTGGCCTCACGATGGCGAACCAGAATATCGTTGAGGTCTATCTCTCCCTCCATATAGTCTTGTGCCGGCGAAGGGAAGCCTGCTTTTACGCTTTGCTCTGCCAGCGGAATAGGCATCTTGGCTCCGAATTCCGCAGGGTGAAATGTCAGTTTTATCTTGTTATCGTTATTCTTATTCATCTTGTTTTTACTTTCAGAATATCATGGATGTTCGTGGTAAACTGCTTCGACATGTACTCGCGTTTCAGGTCGAATCGGCAGTCTGTGCCTTGTATGGCCTGGCGTATGGTGCCATAACCATTCTTCCGGTTGATGGCGTCGATAGCCTCCATCAGCTTTTTTTGCTTGCTTCGGTCGATGGGGTCGAAGAGGTCTTGCTGGCGAGGATGGTCGGGTGAGATTTGCCACAGGATAACGCCAGCTTTCTTGAAGTGAAACGACATGTCGGAGCGATCGGGCCTGCTGTCTGCCATCGGTTTCGGGTATTTAGCCCGGAGAATGCTGAGGGCAGCACCTACTATTTCTTCCTGTGCATTAGTGGCGATGGGCAGGGTGAGGGAATCGTGGATGGTGTATTCAGGCACATGCTCGTTAAAACGGGAAGTCCATGCGAACACTGTGATGCCCTGACATACGCTACCTTGTCTCCTTAATTTTTCTGTGCAACGTACAGCGAAATTAGCCACGGCTTCTTCTATCACATTTTTGTCGGTAATGCCCTCGTTGGCAAAACTCCTGCTGGTGCAGATGCTCTTCTTCTGCGGCAATTCCTCGATGCTGATGCAGCTTTCGCCATTCAGTTCTTTCCATGTTCTTAGGGTGGTGATATTGAAATGGCTGCGGACCCAACTTTCTTGCTTGTCGGCAAACTGAGCGGCGGTCCTGATGCCCATATAATCGAGCTTTCGGGCTATCTGTCTGCCTATTCCCCATACATCTTCTACGGGGAAGAGAGACAGTGCCTTGTGTCTCCGTTCATCCGTGTCGATGAGGCAGCAGCCTTGGAAGCCCTTGTATTTCTTGGCGAATTTAGAGCCGATTTTCGCCAATGTCTTCGTTTCTGCAATGCCTACGGATATCGGGATTCCAACAGCCCGAAGTACATCTGCCGATATTTTGGAGCCATAGCGATGGAGCAGGCTATCGGGCTTTTCTGACAGCTCGTCTATTGTCATTTTATTGAACAAAGTTGGATGGTCTTCCGCATGCTCCCGAAAGAAAACTTTCGCCATAGATTCGTCTGCCTCGAAGAAACTCTCATCGATAGAGTATTGGTCGATGCGTGGGGAATAATGGGATAGCATCGACATCACGCGGTTGGAGAGCGAACCGTAGAGCGTATAGTTGCTCGAGAAGATAGCCACTCCTTCAGCCTCCAGTTTTTCCTTCACCTGATAGAAGGGGTCGCCCATCTTATAGCCCAATGCCTTGGCTTCTTCAGAGCGTGCGATGACGCACCCGTCGTTGTTGCTCAATACAACCACGGGCTTTCCTGTCAGGTCGGGGCGAAACACTCGCTCGCACGAACAGTAGAAGTTGTTGCAGTCTGCCAGTCCTATCATATCTTATCATTAACACCTCTTGTTCTCACCAGAAATCCTGGTATGATGTGCAAAAATACAAAAAATAATCCGAAAACGATAGTTTTTCATTCAAGTTTTTTTGTCGTTTCGTGATTTATTCTTACCTTTGTGGTCATAAGCTAGTATTGAAACATCATAAAACTGAACGATATGAATCATAAGAATAACATGTTGGCATTGAGCCAGGAGCGTTTTTCGGCTCGCAAGTTTACTCCAGAGGCAGTTAGCCAGGAGGATTTGGACTATATCATGGAGTGTGTGCGCCTGGCACCATCGGCAGTGAACAGGCAGCCTTGGCGCTGGCTCATTGTGCGCTCAGAAGAGGCGAAGAAGAAACTGCAGGATTGCTACGACCGCGAATGGTTCAAGACGGCTCCTATATATATTATAGGTATGAAAAATGTGAATGAGAATTGGGTGCGCAGATATGATGAGAAACCGCATGGCGATATTGATGTGGCGATAGCGGCAGAGCATCTCTGTCTGGCTGCCACCGAAAAGGGACTGGGTACCTGCTGGGTCTGCAATTACGATACGGCGAAGATGCAGCAGTTCTTTCCGCGTGAGGGCTATGAGGCGGTGGTAATCATTCCTGTAGGTCATATTGCCGAAGACTGTCCGCGTGCTGAGAAGAAGCGTAAGGAGATGAGTGAAATCACGGAAGAAATCTAGTTCTGATATAAGAAGAAATCTAGTTCTGGTATAAAAAACTGGTATAAAACGAAGCTGTATGGAAATGAACGAAGAATCCATCCTGGCATGGAATATCATAGAAAAGACAAATGCCAACCTCTTCCTTACCGGAAAGGCGGGCACAGGTAAGACGACCTTCCTCAAGCGATTGAAAGAACTGTCACCCAAACGAATGATTGTGCTTGCTCCTACGGGCATTGCAGCCATCAACGCCGGAGGAATGACCATCCATTCGTTCTTCCAGCTTCCCTTCTCGCCATACGTGCCGGGCACGACCTTTGGCAGCGGCGAACAGAAACGCTATCAGTTCAGCAAGCTCAAGCGCAATATCATCCGCAGTATCGACCTGCTCGTTATCGACGAAATCAGTATGGTGCGCAGCGATCTGCTCGATGCTGTAGATTCTGTGCTTCGCCAGTATCGCAAGCGCCACGATTTGCCTTTCGGTGGTGTGCAGCTCCTGATGATAGGCGATTTGCAGCAGCTGGCACCCGTGGTTACGCCACAGGAAGAGCATCTGCTGGGGCAGCATTATGATACTCCTTTCTTCTTCAGCAGCAACGCTCTGAAGCAGGTGGGTTATCTCACCATCGAACTTAAAAAGGTGTACAGGCAGCAGGATGAACAGTTTATCTCGCTGCTCAACCAGATTAGGGAGAACAAGGCTTCTGAAGCTACGCTGCAGGCTCTGAACAAGCGCTATATTCCAAATTTTGTACCACCTAAGGAGGGCAATTATATCAGGCTTACCACCCATAATGCACCTGCCCAGTATATTAACGAACAGCAGCTTGCTGCCTTGCCTGCGCAGTCATTTTCTTTTACAGCAGATATAGAGGGCGATTTCCCAGAAACATCTTATCCTGCCGATTTCAAGCTCACATTGAAGCCGGGAGCACAGGTGATGTTCATCAAGAACGACCCGCAGCACCGTTTTTATAATGGTATGATAGGCGAGGTGATAGGGGTTAGGACCGATGAAGACGGCAGCAAGATTACCGTTCGCAGTAAGGATTCGGGCGAGGAGTTTGACCTGGAGAAAATGGAGTGGACCAATGCGAAATATACGCTGAACGAGAAAACCAAGGAGATAGAGGAGACGGTGGAAGGAAAATTCATGCAGTATCCTCTGCGTCTGGCGTGGGCGATAACTATCCACAAGAGTCAGGGACTTACTTTCGAACATGCCATCATCGATGCTTCTCATTCTTTTACCCATGGTCAGACCTATGTGGCACTGAGCCGCTGCAAGACTTTGGAGGGCATGGTGCTCAGTCAACCACTTTCTCGCGGAGCCATTATCAGCAGTCAGACGGTGGATGCATTCACCAGCCAGCTTGCTGCGCCTAGTCAGGAGCAAATCAGCAGTCTGGAGCTGCAATACATCATTTATTGCATCAGCGAACTCTTCGATTTTTATTCCATCAGAGCCAGCTATGAGCATCTGATGCGCTGCCTGGTAGAGTTCTTTAATGGTAAATATCCGCGTGTGGTAAGCGAGTATCAGAAGCTGCAGGTGGTGCTGAAGAGTCTGATAGCCGTATCGGATAAATTCCGTGTGCAGTATACGGGTATGCTTGCCCGAAATCCTGATGTAAGACAGGCTGAGCTGCAAGACCGTATTCATAAGGGAGCTATGTATTTTCTTGACAAAATCGGCATTCTGAGTGATTTAATCAGAAAGTCGAATCTTGATACAGACAACAAGGTGGCTAGGAAACAGTTTGAAGACCGCTTCTCTGTTTTCTCAGAGGATGTTAAATTAAAAGAACGGCTTTTGAAGTATGAATGTAGTGCAGAATTCACGGTAACAGATTATCTGAAAAAGAAGGCGCAGTTCTTGCTGTTGGATGCAGATGCTTCATCAGATAGCGGTTCGGGCAGAAAGTCAAGGAGACAGAAGAAACCGAATGAACCGAAGGAACCGAAGGTGCCGAAAGTCGCTTCGAAGGAGGTAAGTTATGATTTCTATATGCAGGGAATGACGGTAGATCAGATTGCTGCTAAGCGGGGCTATACAAAAGGCACCATTATAGGTCATCTTACTCCTTATGTGAAAGAGGGAAAGATTGGACTGCGGGCGCTGATTTCAAGTGCCCATGAAAAGAAAATCCGTGATTTCATGAAGGCTCATCCTGAATTGGAGCATTTTAGCGAAATAAAGGAAGCTTTGGGAGCAGGTATTGATTATTACGAAATCAAACTGGTTCATGATTTGATGGAGGGGGAATAAAGCATTCTTCCACCATATTATAATAATAGCCGTAACTATATTTGCAGTAGTTACGGCTATTTTTTTTAAAATTATCTAGAGTTGGCTCACAGCCTCTTCCAGCTGCTGCAAAGCCTGTTTGATAATACTTCTTGGTGCAGCTACATTCAATCGCATGAATCCTTCTCCGCCAGGACCGAACATCTCTCCATCATTCAATGCCAGATGTGCCTTGTCGATGAATAGGTCGAGAAGTGCATCGTGAGAAAGATGCAGATCACGGCAGTTGAGCCATACGAGGAAGGAAGCCTGTGGACGCAACGGACGAATGCCCGGAATATGCTCGCGGCAGTAATCCTCTACGAATCGGATGTTTTCCTCTATATAGGCAAGCATCTTCTTTCTCCATTCCTCACCCTTGCGGAAAGCGGCGATGGTGGCGATTGGAGCGAAGAGGGTTGGCTCATCCAGTTCGTTGGCACTCAGCCAAGGATAGAATTTCCTGCGAATTTCTTCGTTTGGAATAATGGCGTAGCTGCTCACGATTCCTGCAATATTAAAGGTCTTGGAAGGAGCCTGGAAGGTGATGCTGATGTTGCGTGCCTTGTCTGAAACCGAAGCAAACGGGATGTGCTTGTGGCCGAAGAGCGCCATATCCGCATGAATCTCATCGCTGATAACGAGCAGATGGTGCTCATAGCAGAAGTCGGCAAGCTGCTGCAAGGTTTCCTTGCTCCAGGTAATACCGCCCGGATTATGGGGATTGCAGAGAATGAGAATCTTGCATTTCTCATCGCAAACCTTCTCGAGATTTTCGAAGTCCATCTCGTAATATCCATCTTCACTCATCTTCAGCGGATTGAAGACCACCTCTCTGCCATTACCCTCTGGGGTGAGGCGGAATGGGTGATAAACGGGTGGCTGGATGATGACTTTTTCGTCAGGCTGGGTGAAGACATTCACCACGAGTCCGATGCCTTTAACAATACCAGGAATGAATCTTATCCACTCTCGCTTCACATCCCACTGGTGGTGGTCGCGAACCCAGTCGATGATGCTAGGACGGTAATCTTCCGGTTCCATCGTGTAGCCGAAAAGAGAGTGTTCCAGACGTGCCTTGAGGGCATCT
The DNA here is from genome assembly GCA_021623045.1 of Segatella copri. Classification (GTDB taxonomy): domain Bacteria; phylum Bacteroidota; class Bacteroidia; order Bacteroidales; family Bacteroidaceae; genus Prevotella; species Prevotella copri_T. The sequence goes on from JAJWJX010000010.1 coordinate 57,862, forward strand.
GTAATGAAAGATGGGGTCTCGAAATCCATATCAGCTACCCAGAGTGGCAGCAAATCATCTCGCCCCCAACGAGGCAACAGGGCGCCATGCTTCAGGTCGTCGCTGCCCGAACGGTCTATGACTTTATCGAAATTGTACATTTTACTTTGAGCCTATTAACTATAAACTATCAATTATAAACTATTAATTATAAACTATCAACCGCCTGCTTGATGTCTTCGAAGAGATCATCCACATCTTCCAAGCCGATGCTCAATCGGATTGTGGTGTCTTTCACGTCCATCGACTTGCGCATGCTCTCGGAGAATGCTCCGAAGATGGTGCTTGCCGGATGAATGGCGAGCGAACGGTTGTCGAAGAGGTTAGTGGCGCGATGGATGAGCTTCAGATTGTTCAGAAAACTGAAGCAGGCTTCCTTGCTCTCCAGGTCGATGCAGATCATGGCTCCCGCAGTTTTTCCAAACTGGTGCTGTGCCAACTCGTGATAAGGATTATCCTCCAGACCAACATAGTTTACATTTTTTATCTGAGGCAGAGAGCGCAGTTTCTTGGCAAGCTCCAGGGCATTGCTGCTCTGCACACGATAGCGAGCATCGAGCGTTTCAAGTCCGATGGTTTGCATATAAGCTACCTGTGGGGTCATATAGGCTCCGAAATTGAAGAGCATTTCTCCATAAAGACGCTTGGCGAAGTCGCCGTTGTAAGGAGTTCCGTAGTCGATAACCAGACCGCCGAGCGAAGTAGCACCGCCGCTTACATATTTAGAGCTGGAAACTACCTCAATATCTACTCCCAGACTCTTAGCCGAGAATTGTGTGAAAGGAATCACGGTAGAATCCACCACCAAAGGTACATTTTTTTCATGTGCCACTTCTGAGATGGCTTTCAGGTCAGCAACCTCCAGCTGCGGGTTGGTCAGGATTTCGAGAAAGACGCAGCAGGTGTCATCATCAATGGCTTCGCGCACGGCTTCGATATTGGTCAAATCGCGCAAACGCACCTTTACGCCAAAACGGCGCAGAGTGGCTACGAGCAAGGCATAAGTATTGCCGAAGAGATGCTTGGATGTAACAATATTTTTGCCTTGTGCTGCCAGCGCCATGAGGGTGTTGCTGATTGCCGCCATTCCTGAGTTGAAGGCGGTGGCATGAGCAGCATCGGTAAGGGCTGCCACACGGCGTTCTAGGTTGGTTACCGTAGGGTTCTCTACGCGCGAATAATCTGGAGCCTTGATCTTGTCGGTGAATGCTTCAGCCATGACGGCAGCATTGTCGAATTCGTAGGCAAGGGTGTTATATACTGGCACGCTCAGCGAGTCGTATGCATCGCGGCGCTCATATTCCAAATGAATAGCTTGAGTCTGTTTCTTCATCATTCTGTTATTTTATGTGATATTTTGCGTGCAAAAGTACAAAAAAGAAATCAAATAGACAATAAATCGCATAAAAAAAAACGAGTTGCGAATGCTTTTTATGCATTGCAACTCGTTGGAGAGGGGTTTGACCCAACAATAACCTACTGGCTCATCCGATTAACTTAAAGATAACATTTGTAAGGCAAAAATGCAGTAAAAAAAGCAAATTGTAAAAGAAACATTCGTTTATCTCGAATTTTATTTGTAATTTCGCACCAAAAACAAAAATAAGGACATTTATGAATAAACTGATTCTGAAAACAACAAAAAGCGGACTGCTGGCAGCTGCCCTGATGGCTTCAATCTCTGCCAGTGCCGAAACCATAGAGGTGAAAACGCTGAAATATGCAGGCCCCTATGCCGTAGCACAGCCTTGGATGGCTGACAGTGTGAACATCAAGGGCGAAGCGTTCGACCTTAAGCAGCTGCTCGATTCGCCGCTGTCTTTCACCTTATTAAATAAGGGCAAGGAGGTGAGTGCAGCCCAACTCCTTGCCGACAAGCAGCAGGATGCGCTCCATCTGGCTTCTTTCTGCGTTTCTAACACCCAGCGCACCAAAGCAACCATCGCGGTAGAAGGATTGGAGCAATACCGCCTGTTCGTAGACGGCGAACAGGTAGCGGTGAACAGCGATAAGGCTGAAACCATCCTGACTCCTTCGCAGCATACGGTTGTCATCAAATATCTTACCCGGAAGAATGCATCTTCTGATAAAAAATCTATCAAGTTGACCGTAACCGCAGCCAACGGTGCTCCGCTTTCTGTAGGCGATGCGGCAGCCAAGCGCGCCTATAACATCTATGATGTGATTTGTGCGCCCAACTATCCGAGTGTTTCTATCTCACCAAACGGAAAGTTTATCGTTGTTCGGAAAACCTGGGTAGATAGAAAAGGTAATAACCATAGCATGAGCGAATTGCGCAACTCTCAGACTAACAGAGTGATGGCTACATTTGAGGAGAACGTAAAATGGATGCCTTCAAGCAATAAACTGTATTTCACCCAGAAGGCGAGCGACAGCAGTATTGCCGGAGAAGAAAAGCAGGATGGCACATTGCAGCTCATCACCATCAATCCGCTGACGATGGAGCGCAAAGTGCTGGCTGCCAATATTCCAGACGGATGGTTCCAGTTTACTCCCGATGAGAAGACGCTTATCTACACTCTTTATACTGAGGGCAGAAAGAAAGATGCGCAGGTGTATGATGTGAAGGAGCCTGATGACCGTCAACCAGGATGGCGAAGCCGTAGCTATCTTGCCAAGTTTGATTTGGCGTCGGGTGTTCTCCAGCCGCTCACTTTCGGCTATCACAACATCTATCTGATGGATATTTCTGCCGATTCGCGTTATCTGCTGATAGGAAAGGGAGAGGAGCGACTCACCAAGCGTCCTACAACCCTGACATCATTCTACCGCCTGGATTTGGGCAGTATGAATACTTCTTCAGCCACAACGCCAAAGGTAGAAACCCTGATAGAAAAGGGCGAATTCCTAAACAGCGCCCAGTTCTCGCCAGATGGCAAGAGCATTCTCGTTACGGGTTCGCCGGAAGCTTTCAATGGCATTGGAAAGAATGTGGAAGAAGGACAGACACCTAGCATGATTGACACCCAGCTCTATCTGATGACCTTGTCGGATAAGAAGGTTCGTCCGCTTACCAGGGATTTCAATCCGAACGTGCAGAGTGTGGAATGGAGCAAGGTCGATGGAAACATCTATTTTACAGCCGAAGATAAAGACTGCGTGCACCTCTTCCAGCTCAATCCGAAATCGGGCAAGTTTACGCTTCTCAAGACTCCTGAAGAGTACATCAAGAGTTTCTCGCTTGCATCTTCTGCAGCAGAAATGGCTTTTTCCGGTCAGAGTGCATCCAATGCCGACCGACTCTATAAGATGAATACGAAGGCGCTGAAATCGCAATTGGTTGACGATTTGAGTGCGCGCGAACTGAAGGATGTTGAACTGGGCGAATGCAAGGCTTGGAATTTCGTGAACTCTCGTGGCGACACCCTTTGCTGCCGTTACTATCTGCCACCTCATTTTGATGCTGCCAAGAAGTATCCGATGATAGTGAACTATTATGGCGGATGCAGTCCTACGAGCCGCATGTTCCAGAGCCGTTATCCTCATCATGTTTATGCGGCAATGGGCTATGTGGTGCTGGTTGTGAATCCTAGTGGAGCCACCGGATTCGGTCAGAAATTCTCTGCCCGCCATGTAGATACGGCAGGCGAGGGAGTGGCTGAAGACATCATCTCCAGCACCCAGGCTTTCTGCGATGAGCATGCTTTCGTAAACCGCAAGAAGATTGGCTGCATCGGCGCAAGCTACGGCGGATTCATGACTCAGTATCTTCAGACCAAGACCGACCTCTTTGCAGCTGCCATCTCGCATGCAGGCATCAGCGACCACACCAGCTATTGGGGTGAGGGCTATTGGGGCTACAGCTACAGCGAAGTTTCTATGGCGAACGAATATCCTTGGACCAACAAGCATCTCTTTGTAGATCAGAGTCCGCTCTATAATGCCGACAAGATTCATACTCCGCTGCTGTTTGTTCACGGCACGGCAGATAATAATGTGCCTGTGGGCGAGAGTATCCAGCTCTATACAGCGCTGAAACTCCTTGGCCGTCCTACGGCGATGGTATTGGTAGATGGTCAGGATCATCACATCATCGACTACGAGAAGCGACTGAAATGGCAGAACACCATCTTTGCCTGGTTTGCCAAGTGGTTGCAGGACGATGCTTCCTGGTGGACGGAAATGTACGGAGATGAAAAGATGTAGTTGAAGCTTCGGCAGAAATGCCGGCTTCAGCCTTTATCAAATAAAAAAGAGATTATGTTCCTGTAAGTCGGGAATATAATCTCTTTTCTTTTTTATATGTTTATTTCTTGCAGTTTAGCGTGATAAGCAGAGAAATCATGGCGAAGGCGATTCCTACGATGCAGACACCGAGCCAGTCGGCTTGCGTCCAGACATAACCGGCACAGAAAGTGCCTAGCGAACCTCCGATGAAATAGCTGGTCATGAAGATGGTGTTGGCGCGGTTGGAAGCCTGCGGAATCTCCTGCAGACAACCACTCTGATTGCTGAGCTGCTGACATTGCAGACCGATGTCAACCAGGATGATGGCTGCGATGAGTCCGGCGTAAGTGTCGCCGAAAAGCAAGGCTATTGCCCAGGCGATGATCTGCATTCCTGCTCCGAACAGATTGAATTTTCGAATGCCAAACCTAGGAACCAGTTTTCCCACACCACTGGCAGCAACGGCTCCCATGATTCCGCAAAGTCCGAGCATTCCTACCATATCACTTCCTGCGCTGAAAGGTGGCTGCGCCAGATGGAACGCCAGACAAGACCATATTGCCATCATACTGCCGAACCCGAAGGCTGCACGGGTGGAATAGATGCGGATAGAAGGATGGAAAAAGAAAATTTCTGCTATCGTGGTCATCAGCCCTCTGTAGGTTCCTACATAGTTGCGCTTCATTTCAGGCATCATCAGCAGCATGATTCCCATGCAAAACACCATCACGAAAGCAGCTATGATAAACATCTCCCGCCATCCCAGCCATTCGCCGATGTAACCGCTGATTACTCGTGAGGCAAGAATGCCCGTCAGCAGTCCGGAGAGTACAATGCCCATATTCCTGCTCTTGTTCTTGGGCTCCGAAAACTGTCCGGCTATCGGAATGAAGAACTGCGGAATCACCGAACAGGCGCCAATCAGCAGGGAAGCTCCCCAGAGCATCCAAACGTTTTGCGCTGCAGCCATCACGATTGCCATCAATGCTGCAATGGTCATATTGACAAGGATGAGTTTCTTGCGCGAAAGCATGTCGCCCAAGGGGATGAGGAAGAATAAGCCCAGCGCATAACCTATCTGGGTAATGACGGTGATGAGGTTAGCCTTCTGCTCGGTAATATCCAGGTCGTGGCGGATGAGTTCGAGAAGCGGCTGATTGTAGTAGCAGTTGGCTACGGTGAGTCCTGCGACGATAGCCATCATCAGGAGAATGCTGCGGGGAATGCCCTGATTTTCTTTTAGCTGTATCATTTTCTGTCTGTTTGTTTCTTTGTTTTGAGTGCAAAGTTACGAAAAAATTCTCGGCAATCAAAGTTTTTGGGGACGATTTCTTGGGAAAATCTTCTGATCTTTCCTTCGCGCGCGTACCTTATTATATGTATATAGTGCTGCTCTGAAGAGGTGTTGGCGCGCACCCTTGTTACGCTAAAAAACACCGAAAAGTGTTAAAATTAGGCTGTTTCCGAGCACACCAAAAACTTTAACCTTTGTTAGCACTTCGTAAGTAGTTGATTTATAGCGATTTGTAATTTTGTTACAAAATCACCTAAAAAAAAATCGCAAAAAAAAGAACAACGTATCAAAAAAATGCTTACCTTTGCATCGTTCAAAAGAACAAATGATTGTTTTACAGATTTTAAAAAAGCAAAGAAAATGAAGAAATTAGTTTTTATGTTCGTAGCTATCGCAGCTATCTCTTTCGCATCATGTGGTAACAAAACAGCTCAGAACACAGCTTCTGCTGATTCTGACACAGCTCAGGTAGATACAACTGCTGCTGACACTGCTGCTGCTGATACAGCTGCTGCTGATTCTGCTAAGTAATTTGAAATTACTTGCGAACGAAAAAATGAGAGAAACAACCGCTGGACTTCGGTCTAGCGGCTTTTTTCGTTTTATAGACCTTAAGGTCTTTTTGGGGGAGAACGCCCTGAAGGGGCAGAAGCTCCTAGCCCAGGGCAACACCCTGGGGATGAAAGCAATCATCAATGCGCCCTGTAAGGGCAAAAGCTTAAAAAGAAACCAAAGAAAAAGATAAATATATGATAGATTCAAGTGCCTTCCAAGGTAAAAAGGCAGCTTACTATACGCTAGGCTGCAAACTCAACTTCTCTGAAACTTCCACTTTTGGCAAAATGCTCGAAGATATGGGCGTCATTACTGCTAAAAAGGGGGAGAAAGCTGATATTTGTCTGATTAACACCTGCTCGGTAACAGAAGTTGCCGATCATAAATGCCGTCAGGCTATCCACCGGATGGTGAGAAACAATCCGGGCGCATTCGTTATCGTGACGGGCTGTTATGCGCAGCTCGAATCTGAGAATGTCAGCAAGATAGAGGGTGTAGACCTCGTGTTGGGTGCTAACGAGAAGGCGCACTTGATTCAATATCTCAGCGATGCATGGGCGCAGAACAGCGATGCTGCGGCTCTTCATCAGCATTATAGCGTGAAGACAAAGGAAATCAAGACCTTCCAGCCTTCTTGCTCGCGTGGCAACCGTACCCGTTATTTCCTGAAGGTGCAGGACGGCTGCAACTATTATTGTACCTATTGCACCATTCCATTTGCCCGAGGCAATTCGCGCAACCCGAGCATCCAGTCGCTTGTGGCTCAATGTGAGCAGGCGGCTGCTGAAGGCGGTAAGGAAATCGTCATTACCGGTGTGAATATCGGTGATTTCGGCCAGACTACCCACGAGCGATTCATCGACCTTGTCAAGGCGATGGATCAGGTAGAAGGAATCAAACGTTACCGCATCTCGAGTCTGGAGCCTGATCTCTGCGATGATAATCTCATAGAGTATTGTGCCCAGAGCCGTGCCTTTATGCCTCATTTCCACATTCCTCTGCAGAGCGGAAGCGATGAGGTGCTCAAGCTGATGCACCGCCGTTACGACAAGGCGCTCTTCGCCCACAAGGTGAATCTTATCAAGGAGAAAATGCCTGATGCGTTTATCGGTGTTGATGTGATGGTGGGCTGTCGCGGCGAAACTCCGGAGTGTTTTGAAGAATGCTATGAGTTCCTGAAGAGTCTACCTGTTACCCAGCTTCACGTCTTCCCTTATTCTGAGCGTCCGGGTACGGCTGCCTTGAAGATTCCGTATGTGGTTGACGAGAAGGAGAAGAAGAAGCGTTCCAAGCGACTGTTGGAGTTGAGCGATCAGAAGACGCAGGAATTCTATGCCCAATACATCGGTACTGAGGCTGAGGTTCTCTTCGAAAAGGCGCCAAGAGGCAAGGCAATGCATGGGTTCACCAAGAACTATATCCGTGTAGAACTTTCACCGGCTCTCGCCAAGGAAGAATACGACAACCAGCTTATCAAGGTTCGCCTGGGTGATTTCAATCACGATAAGACGGCGCTGAAGGCAGAGCTTCTTTAGTTGATAGTTAATAGTTTATAGTTAATAGGGCTAATCATAAAGTTCAAAGTCCAATGTATTACAACGATTTTGGAACATGGATCCGGAAGCAGTTTCCTGATTTCCGTGTTCAGAAGATTTCGATAGACGCGGGATTCTCCTGTCCTAACAGAGATGGGAGGATTTCGAGTGGCGGATGTACGTATTGCGACAACCGCACCTTCAATCCGAGCTATTGCGACCGGAAAAAGTCGATTACTGAACAGCTGGAGGAGGGAAAGGCTTTCTTCAGCAGGAAGTATCCTGATATGAAATATCTGGCTTATTTCCAGGCTTATACCAATACATACGCCAGGGTGGAGCAACTGAGGCAGATGTATGAAGAGGCTCTTGAGGTGGATGATGTGGTGGGAATCGTTATCGGAACCCGTCCGGATTGTGTGAGCGATGAATTGCTCGATTATCTGGAAGAACTGAACCGCCGCACCTTCGTACTGGTGGAATACGGCATTGAGAGTGCCAATGATGAAACCTTGAAGCGTATCAACCGCGGACATGATTTTGCCTGTTGCCGTAGTGCCGTAGAGCGTACTCATGCCAGGGGAATCCTTACGGGCGGCCACATCATCATCGGCTTGCCGGGAGAAGATGCGGAAGAAAGTCTGCGCCAGGCTCCTCTCATCTCTTCCTTGCCGCTTGATATTCTCAAGATTCATCAGATGCAGATTATCAGGGGCACCCGGCTGGCACAGGAATATGCTGAGCATCCCTTCCATGTTTACACGGTAGAGGAATATATTGATGTCATCGTGAAATACATCCGTCTGCTCAGAAAGGATTTGGTGCTGGAGCGCTTCGTCAGTCAGTCGCCCAAAGAACTGCTGATTGCTCCCAAATGGGGACTCAAGAACTATGAGTTTACCAATCTCCTGAATAACAGATTAAAGAGTTTACAATAAATATGGCAAAAGTAGCAATCGTTATATTAAACTGGAATGGTCAGAAGATGCTGGCAAAGTATCTTCCGAATGTCATCGAATATTCCCGTCAGGATGCTGAAATCTGGGTGGCAGACAATTCTTCTTCTGATGGTTCGATGCACCTTCTGGAGACTCAGTTTCCTCAGGTGAAGACCATCGTGCTGGAGCAGAATTTCGGCTTTGCTGAAGGCTATAACCGTGCCTTGAAGCAGATTGATGCAGAATATTACGTGCTCCTGAATAGCGATGTGGAGGTTTCGCATCATTGGCTTACACCGCTCATCGAGTTTATGGATTCGCATCAGCAGGTGGCTGCCTGTCAGCCTAAGCTGCTTGCGGAATACGATAAGGACAGTTTTGAGTATGCTGGCGCTTGCGGCGGATTCCTCGACAAATACGGCTATCCGTTCTGTCGCGGCCGCATCTTTGATACGGTAGAGCGCGATAACGGGCAGTATGATTACCAGCAGGAAATCTTGTGGGCTACGGGTGCCTGTATGATGATCCGCTCAAAGGATTATTGGACTGCCGGCGGTTTAGACGGCCGCTTCTTTGCCCATAATGAAGAGATAGATCTTTGCTGGCGCTTGCGTCTGATGGGCAGAAAAATCTACTGCATTCCTGAGAGTGAGGTTTATCATGTGGGTGGTGGAACCCTGCCGAAAAGCAATCCGATGAAAACTTATCTGAATTTCAGAAATAATTTAACCATGCTTTATAAGAATCTGAGTGATACGGAGTTGACTCATGTAATGCGTATGCGCAGATTTCTGGATTACCTTGCTGCTTTCGAGACATTGGTTCTGAATCGCAACTGGGGTGACTTCAAGGCTATCTTCAAGGCGCGCAGGGCTTTCAAGGCATGGAAACATGAGTTTGACGAAGATCGCAGAAAGATACAGACGGGTAGGGTGAAAGAGGAGATTCCGCAGGTTTACAATCTCTCTATCATCTGGCAATATTACGCCAAGGGCAAGAAACTCTTCTCGCAGTTGTAGACTATTCATAAACAAACTTAAAAATAAAATCTATGAAGAAAAAACAAATGATGATGGCGCTGGTTTCGCTGATGGTTCTGTCAGCCCAGGCGCAGGCTAATTTCCAGGTGTCGGTTTCCAATCCTTCCAAGGTAGCAAGAACCGATGCTCCGGTGGTGGTAGATCTCAGCAAGTTGGGAGCTATCGGCGACATTCAGCGCGCTGTAGTAACCGTTGACGGTAGGGAGATTCCTTCACAGCTCGACGACACCAACCGCGATTGTACCAACGATGAACTCTGTTTCCTTGCCGATTTGGGCAAGAAAGAAACCAAGACCTATCAGGTGCATCTCTATCGTGAGGGTGAGCAGGCACAGTATCCGGCTCGTACCTTTGCCGAACTCTGTCTGCCTAGCAAAAACAGGAAGCTGGCTAAGAACAGGCAGGATATTTATCTGCGCAGCATCTCGTTTGATAAGAAAACCAAGGACCCTTATCACTACGTCCATTCTCATGGCATCTGCTTCGAAAGTGAACTGATTGCCATGCGTGTTTATTTCGACCATCGTCAGACCATCGACCTTTATGGCAAAATCAACAAGGGACTGGTGGTTCAGGATACGCAGTTCTATCCTTCAGAAGAGCAGATTCAGGCTGGTTCGGGCGATGATTGTCTCTGGGTAGGCAATACCTACGGGCTGGGTGCGCTCCGTGGCTGGGACGGTAAAGACCAGGTGCTGTTCAACAACGTGAAATACCAGGAGCAGCGCGTCATTTCAGAAGGTCCGCTCCGTGCCATCGTCGAGGTAGTGGATAAGGGTTGGGTTCCGGCTCCGGGCTTGCAGCCTGTCAATGCCACCATCCGTTACACCATCTATGCCGGTCATCGCGATTTCGATGTAGATGTATTCTTCAACAAGGATGTTTCTGATTATCAGTTTGCTACAGGGCTCATCAACGTAAAGGGTTCCAGCGAATTTGCTGATGGCAAGGGATTGCGAGGCTGTTACGGCAGCGACTGGCCAACAGGCAAGGACGATGGAAAGCACAAGCTGGAGACCGTAGGCTTGGGCATTTATGTGCCACAGTCAGCCCTGGTAAGTCAGCAGCCAGCCAATAAGGATTGCTATACTCAGGTGGTGAAACCTGCAGGCTGCCAGCTCAGTTATAAGCTTGCTTATACCAGTGCCAACGAAACCTATGGTTTCAAGGGCGAGAAGGAGTGGTATGAGTGGTTGAAAGCCTGGAAGAAGCAGATAGAAGAGCCGGTTCAGGTTTCAGTTTCTGTCATCATCCGATAAGCAGTTTCTTTTATCATCTGATAAGCAGAAAAACTGCGCAAATAGCCAGCAATGAGCAAAAAAGCCTTACGTTTTGCTCATTGCTGGCTATTTTGCAAACAAATTTAAGAGAAAAACCCATTTTTTTGGCGAATGCGTATGATTTTTTAGCAAAAAAGCTTGGTAATTTAAATAATTTTTAGTATTTTTGCAGTCGTAACTCGAAGATTTGTAAATTATCGTGAAAAGGTTTTTTAATTATATAGTCATATTAGCAATAGTGCTTCTCAGTTCGGCCTGCGAGTTTAAGTTCAAGCCGAACGAGGAAGGAGAGGCTGTGCCCCTGTCAGTACAGCGTTACGACCGATTGGAAAGCAGATATCTTACTACCGGTGATTTCTCAGCCCTGCAGCAGATGAACACCGATTACCCGATAGAAACCCGTACGCTGATAGAGAAAATGCTCCAGCTTGGCACCATTACCGACGCCAATATCAGCAACCGTTTCCTCATGTTCTATCAGGATTCTACCCTGCAGTCACTTATTGCCGATGCTGAGGCAGAATTTGCCAATATGGAAGACATCAATGAGCAGCTGAAATCTGCCTTCTCACGTCTGAACAGTTGGATTCCGGAGCTCCAGCAGCCTTGTTTCTATGCCCAGATTGGCGCTCTCGACCAGAGCATCGTAGTAGGACAGCACTCAGTAGGAATTTCGCTCGATAAATACATGGGCGAAAACTATCCGCTCTACAAGAAATTCTATACACCGCAGCAGCGCAGCACCATGTCGCGCCAGTATATTGTGCCAGATTGCCTTACCTTCTATCTGCTGAGCATCTATCCGATGGATCAGTTCGACACCCGTCCGCAGCTCGACCGCGATCTGCACATGGGCAAGATTATGTGGGCTGTAAACAAGGCGATGGGCAAGGAGATTTTCAAGACCAAGTATGTGAAGACAATCTGCGCTTATGTAAAGCGCAACCCTAAAGTAACAGTAGAACAACTGCTCAAGGACGAAGATTATTCGCCTATTGAGGCATTACATAAAGATTAACACATGAAAAGATTTCCAGTTTTTATTGCAACTGTCATGATGGTTTCAGCAATGCAAGCTGCAGATAAACTCGACCTGAAGGCCATTACCTCCGGCGAGTTTGCTGCCTCTTATGTTACCGGTATTAACCCTATTGATGGCACCGATTTGTACGCTTCTATCAGCAATGATGGCAAGCAGGTTATCAGTTATTCATTCAAGACGGGCAAGCAGATGAGCATCCTCTTCGATGTGAACGCAGTCAAGGCTCCCTTCGAACAGATTGAGGGTTATGTAATCAGTCCTGATGGCAAGAAATTGCTTATCATGACCCATCGCGAGGCTATCTACCGCCGCTCGTTCAAGGCAGAGTATTTCGTATACGATATTGCCAAGAAGAGTTTGAAGAAACTTTCCCAGGGCGTTAACCAGCAGGTGGCTACCTGGTCGCCTGATTCACGCCATATCGCCTTTGTAAAAGATAATAATCTCTTTGTTACCGATGGAGATAAGGAAACCCAGATTACCCGCGACGGTAAGTTCAACGAGGTGATTAATGGTATTCCTGATTGGGTTTACGAAGAGGAGTTCAGCTTCAACCGCGCCTTTGCATGGAATGCGGATGGAACTGCCATCGGCTGGATACGTTTCGACGAATCGCACGTAAAGACTTATTCTCTGCAGATGTTCGAAGGTTCTCATCCTACCCATAGCGAGTATCACGACTATCCGGGAGAGTATTCCTATAAATATCCTAAGGCAGGACAGGACAACTCTAAGGTGAGCCTCTGGAGTTATGATATGAAGAACGGCAAGACCGTGGCGCTTGATGTGCCTGTAGATTCCGACGGCTATTATCCACGCATCAAGACATCGCCAGACGCCAACAGTCTGATTGTCTATACGATGAACCGCCATCAGGACGACATGCGCCTCTATGCAGTCAATCCTTTCACCGGCAAGAGCAGGATGCTCATCAAGGAGAGTGTGCCTAAGTTTGTAAAGGAAGAGGTGATTGAAAACAGCATCGTGGGCAAGAAGAACATCCTGCTGCCTAGCGACCGCGACGGCTTCATGCATCTCTATCTCTATGATATGAATGGCAAGCTCCTGCGCCAGGTAGAGAAGGGCAACTATGATGTTACCTCTATCTACGGAATGGATGAGAAGACGGGCGATGTTTATTTCCAGGCTGCCAAGCTCAATGCGCACGACCGCCAGGTTTACGTGGCTCATAAGAACGGAAAGGTGGAGCGCCTTACCGATGCGGCTGGTTCCAACTCGGCTTACTTCTCGGGCGATTACCGCTATTTCGTCAATACCTGGAGTAGCTACAGCCATCCTTATGTCTTCACCGTACGCAGCAACAAGGGCAAGCTCATCAAGACATTGGAAGACAACAAGCAGTTGCTCGAAAAGACCCAGAAGTATAACTGGGGCAAGCGCGAGCCTTTCTCTTTCACCACTTCCGAAGGTGTGAAACTGGACGGCTGGATGGTAAAGCCGGTTGATTTCGACGCCAGCAAGAAGTATCCTGTCATCCTCTTCCAGTATTCCGGTCCGGGCAACCAGCAGGTGCTCGATTCATGGAGCACGGGCAGTATGGGCAATGGCGGTGCTTTCGATTATTATCTTGCTCAGGAAGGTTTCATCATTGCCTGCGTAGATGGTCGCGGAACAGGTGGTAGAGGAGCAGAGTTTGAGAAGTCTACTTATCTCCGTCTGGGCGATTTAGAGTCGAAAGATCAGGTTGAAACAGCTCTCTACATGGGTTCTCTGCCTTATGTAGACAAGGATAATATCGGCATTTGGGGCTGGAGTTATGGTGGTTTCAATACGCTGATGAGTATGAGCGAGGGCCGCCCTGTGTTCAAGGCAGGTGTGGCTGTGGCTCCTCCTACCTGCTACCGCTTCTATGATTCGGTTTATACAGAGCGCTACATGCGTACTCCTCAGGAGAACGAAGAGGGTTACAAGGTGAATCCTATTGAGCGTGTAAAGCAGCAGCATGGTGCGTTGCTTATCTGTCACGGATTGGCAGATGACAATGTTCATCCGCAGAATACCTTCGAATATGCTGAGGCGTTGGTTCAGGCAGACAAGGACTTCAAGACCCTGTGGTACACGAACCGTAATCATGGCATTTCGGGTGGCAATACCCGCAACCATCTGCTTCGCCAGATAGCTAACTGGTTCAAGCAGAATTTGAAGTAGAAAATGATATTAAAGGAGTTAAGGAGTTAAAGGAGTTAAGGAGTTAAGACGTATGTCTTTCAGCTTAAAAACTGCGCCAAAAAGACTATTGTCTTAACTCCTTAACTCCTTAACTCCTTTAACTCCTTATTTAGCGCCTTTTCTGCGCTTTTCTTTCTTGGCTTTCTTAGCCTTCTTCACTTTTACCTCTTCAACCTCTTCATCGTTAGGCTGAACAGATGAAAAATGAAAATCTGTAGAGTTGATGGTCTTCACCTGATAAGGGCTAGGCGCATCGTTCATCTGCTGTCCGTTCTTTGCCTTCTTAGCCTTTGGCTTCTGAATGTATCTTGCATAGAGCTTGTTCCATTTCTTTTCAGCCTTCTTCTGGTTGAAGTCAAACATCACGATACACGTGCGGTTGCCGGCACCTTGCTGCTCCAGATAGTCGCGCAACTGGTATGAATAGTTCTCGCGGCTTACCAGAAACTTGTTCTTGCGGGTGAAATAGGCAGAATCAACCTTCTGAACGTCTGTGAAATAGACTGTAGAGTCATTAAACGACGAGGCAAATCCAAAGATGTATGCAGTCTTAACTTCGTTCTTGGCTGATGCAGAGAGCGAGCTGAAACATGCTAATGCAATAGATGCTAATGCAATTTTTGTAATTTTCATTTCTTTTTCTGTCTTATTTTGTTTTGTGCTGTCTGCCCCATCAGTCATGCAGGATCTTTCCTTATCCCAGATAGGACTTCAGCAGTTTATCTGTCGTTTTGTTCCGGAGTCGCCTGATCGTTTTTTCCTTGATCTGGCGTACTCTTTCCCTGGTGAGATGATACTTGGTTCCGATTTCTTCGAGCGTCAGTTCAGGTGTTCCTATGCCATAGAAGGCAGCAATGATTTTCTGGTCTTTGTCCGGCAGCGTCTTGAGCAGTCTTTCTATTTCTGCTCTCAGCGACTCTGTCAGCAGTTCATTGTCGGTCGGATCATCCGAATTGGCCATCAGGTCGAGCATGCTGCCATCTTCATCATCAGAAAAAGGAGCATCCACGCTCAGGTGGCGACTTGTCGATGTAGCCTTCATGGCGTCCTCTATCTTGTCTTCCGGCAAGTCTATGCGGTCAGCTATTTCGTCTACACTCGGTTTGCGTTCAAATTCCTGTTCGAACTTACTCATCTCTCTGTTAATCTTGTTAACGCTTCCCACCTGGTTGAGCGGAAGGCGCACAAGTCTGCTCTGCTCGGCTATGGCCTGCAGAATGCTCTGGCGAATCCACCATACGGCGTAAGAGATGAACTTAAACCCTCGGGTTTCATCAAACTTCTGTGCGGCTTTGATAAGCCCCACGTTTCCTTCGTTGATAAGATCAGGCAAACTGATCCCCTGGTTCTGGTATTGTTTTGCAACAGACACCACGAAACGGAGATTGGCTTTTGTTAATCTCTCCAATGCCCTACGGTCACCTTTTCTTATACGCTGAGCGAGCTCCACCTCTTCATCTGTAGAGAGCAGCTCCTCATGAGCAATATCTTGAAGATATTTTTCCAACGATGCGCTTGCGCGATTCGTAATTGACTGAGTAATTTTTAATTGTCTCATGCTGGCATCAAATTTTAAGTAGTTGCAAAAATACACTTTTTTGTTTAAATACCAAAAAAAATAGTAGATATTTTTCAGAAATACCTACTATTTTATTGATTTTTGTCTGTTTCTTGAGTTTTTTGGCAGCAAAAATGCCTTTTCACTACTCAATCATGAGACGTTTTCTCTTCAAACGCTTACCCTTAGTCTTTCTGCAGCGGAACAGCGAAGTAAGCCTTCTTGCCTGTTGGCCATATACCCTGGATGTAGAGCACTGGGTCCTTGCTGGTAGAAGCACTCTTTACAGCCTTCTGCAGGTCATCAATCGTATTGATGTTGTTGTCGTTGATGCGCTGGATGATGAAACCGCGTGAAATGCCACCATCCTTCAGGGCGCCGCTGTTCACCTTCATTACCTCTACACCATACTTGATGTTGAGCTGGTTCTTCTGGCTTTCTGTAATAGGGCGGAAGCTGCCACCGAGCACGTCGAGGTCGGCACTCTTGATAACCGAAGTATTACCCTGGGCATTCTTCAGCGTGATGGTCTTGGTGCTTGCCTTCTTGTTGCGCAGGTAGGTGATGCTCATCTTGTCGCCAGGGCGCTTGCCGTTCAGGATTTCCTGCAGCTCAGCCATCTTGGTCACCTTCTTGCCGTCAACCTTGGTAATCACGTCACCTTCCTTCAGTCCTGCCTCAGCACCGTTGCCGTCTTCATCAACCTTGGCAATGTAAACACCTTCGTTGGTTCCCAGGTTCACATCCTTGCCGTTCTCCTTCTGGGCGTTGATATAGTTCAGCACATCGCTTCCCTGTATGCTCAGCATCACGCGCTGTACGCTGCCGTATTTCTTCAGGTCGTCTACCACCTTGTTCATGATAGAGGTAGGAATGGCGAAACCGTAGCCGGAGTAAGAACCGGTCTGTGAATAGAGCATGGCGTTGATGCCTACCAGTTCGCCCTGGGTGTTGACGAGTGCACCGCCCGAGTTACCTGCGTTGATGGCAGCATCGGTCTGTATGAAGCTCTCTACGCCGTTGGCACCGAGCGAACGAGCCTTGGCAGAGATAATGCCGGCTGTAACGGTATTGTTCAGTCCGAATGGGTTGCCCACGGCGATGACCCATTCACCCACCTTCACCTTGTCGCTGTCGGCGATAGGCAGGGTAGGCAGGTTCTTGCCGTCTACCTTGATGAGGGCGAGGTCGGTAGTCTTGTCGGTTCCGATGATGCGAGCAGAGAATTCACGGTTGTCGTTCAGTGTTACGGTCAGCTCGTCAGCACCTTCTACCACGTGGTTGTTGGTAACGATGTAACCGTCCTGACTGATGATGACGCCCGAACCGGTAGCCTCTCTCTTCGGAGTCTGCACTTTCTGCTTGCGTGTGCCTCCGTTGCCCTGTCCCGGGTTTCCGAAGAAGCCGAACGGGTCGAAGAATCCTCCGAATGGGTCGTCCTGCACATCTACCGTCTTCACCTTAGAGTTCTGTACGTATTTAATATGTACTACAGCAGGCAGCGCCTTCTCGGCAGCATAGGTTAAGTCTACAGGCTGACCTGCTGGCGCAGCGGTAACTGCAGGTGAAGCATTTACTTTCATGAAAGCACCGGCTGAAAATGCGAGCGAACCAACGCAGAGCACAGCCACAACATAATTACTTAATTTTTTCATGTTTCTTATTTTTTTATTGTTTACTTTTCTTTTCCTTGGAACTGCAGCAGCTAATATCATGCCAAAAGTCAGCTTGTCATGCACCGCTCTGTTTTCCGGTTGCAAATATAGGGTCATTTTTTGAGATACGCTTCATTCTCAGCATAAATTTATTCCGTTTTAACATTTCAAATTAACACTTTAACGGCTATTAAACAAGAAATGCCCTAAATTCACAAATATTTGAATGTAAGCATGAAAATCTTAGTTTTGTATACGAAACTATCTTTTGTCAATCATTGAATATCTGTTAAAAGGTGGAGGCTCGGAAACTCGGTTTAACCGGGGGAAAAGAGTGAAAATAGCCTTGCGAATAACTAATGATGCATAAAAAAGTGGGGAATCGTGCGATAGTATCAAAAGTTTTTTGTACTTTTGCATGTCGAAAGCAGTGCTCCGGTCTGTCGCTGGCATCTTTCAGGTGCGAGAGGAAAGTCCGGGCAGCATAGAGCATCCCACTTCCGAAACTAGAAGCTATTGGTGACAGTAGGTGTCGGTAGAAGAAAATAACCGCTTTCACTTATCCCGTTTGTCCAGTCTGGGGTGGTGAGAGTAAGGGTGAGAAGGTGGTGTAAGAGACCACCAGCTGGCGGGTGATCGCCAGGCTGTGCCATCTGGGAGCTGTAAGCTCATGTATACCGCAGATTGAGGGCGGCTCGTCCGATTGCCTTAGGGCTGCTGTGGAGGGTAGAGTGCTTGAGCCCAAGGGTGACTTTGGGACTAGATAAATGACAGACATTCTTATATCTGGTATGAACACAGCATAACAGCATATCTGATATAGGAACACAGAACTCGGCTTACAGGGGCACTGCTTTCTTTTTTTCAGCATCGCAGCCTTTATATATAATAAGGTATAAGATGCATTCATTTTTAAACGATTTTAAAAACTAGCAAGATTATGAAACTCAGAGAACCGGAAAAGCAGATATTAGATGATTTCGAACATAAGGTAACGGGCAAGATAGCGAAATATGGCAATGAGCCCGATTTCCCAAAGTTTGAGAACTACGGCATTACCCGTATGGAGCTGGATGATTATCTTTTCGATAAGCAGTCGATACTCGACATGGGTGGTTCCAAGCGCAGCCAGCTCACCATCGGCGGTTTCATCACCGTCCTCCCCGTACTGGTGCTGTCCTGTTTCCCGGATAAGTCACCCGTCTACGACAACGGCAAGATGCTCGCCACGGTCATAGCCGTCATCATCGGTCTGCTGCTGGCGTGTTTTGTCAAGGCACTTCTCCAGATGATCATCGCCTATCGCGTGAACCATCATAAGGAGCCTAAGATGGAGACCTTCATCAAGGCAGTCCTCTTCTACGAGAAGCGGTCGTAACTGTAAACTATAAATTATAAACTATAAACTATAAGTAGTATGACATTACCAGACTTTATGGACTATAAGGACAAGTTCACCCAGCGTGCATTTGTCGAAAAGATTTCGCATGTTGCCAAACGTGCCGGTGCCAAGATGGTTTATACAGCGCTCATTCTCTATTATACGTTAGAGAGTGATAAGGTTTCGCTGAAGGACAAGGCTCTGATAGTAGGAGCCTTGGGTTATCTCATCAGTCCGCTCGATGTCATTCCAGATGCCATTCCTATTGCTGGTTTGGGCGATGACCTTGCCGTGCTGCTGTTTGTGCTCAAGAAAGTTTGGGGCGAGGTTTCAGAAGATGTAAAGGCAAAGGCTCAGGACAAGTTAAAGAAGTGGTTTGATGAAGATGAGATTCCATCAGCCGATGACCTCTTCAAGGATTCAGCCACCGATACACCGGTTTGAAAATGATAATGACCGGAAATGACCATGACCGGAAATGACCGCTCTTTAGGGGTTTGAAAATGATAATGACCCTTAATGACTTTGACCCTTCATGACCGGCTGAACCCCCTTTCGCCCTGAAGGGGCAGAAGCTCCTAGCCCAGGGTAACACCCTGGGTAAATACGGACGCAAACAAGTCGCCCTGTAAGGGCAAAAGCTTTGA
>JAJWJX010000063.1:0-21674 GCA_021623045.1 Segatella copri
AAAAAATCCAAGCAAATATATGATTTGCTTGGATTTTTGTATTCTATTCCTGCCTTGCAGGGAATCTGTATGTTAATAGTCACGTTCGATGAGTTCGAGACACATGCGGGAGTTGTGGTAAGGACATTTCCAGAAACCCGCCTTATCATCCTCCTTGTTCACCGTACCATCTTCCAGGATAGCCCAGTGCCACTCACCGTTCTTGGCATCCAGCAGATGCTTGGCTACATAGTTCCAGCAGGAGATGGCAACCAGAAGATTCTCTTCGGTACGGAAATACTGATAGAGGTCGATATGGCCGATGATGTTCTCGCACTGCACCCACCACTGACGCTGGAGATCATACTTATCTCCATCTTTCCAATGCTCGTAAACCATACTGCCATCCGGACGTAAGCCTTCATCTGCAGCATCGGCTATACGACGGATAATGCGCTCAATCTTATGCAGCAATACCTTATCGCCCAGAACAAGCGCGGTTTCGTGGAGCAGCCAGGACGCCTCAATATCATGACCATAGCTCTCGATGTTGCGCTTGCCCTCCCACTCGTCATTGAAGAAGAGGTCGAGATGATAAGTCTCCTTGTTCAGAAGCTTATCGGTGAAGATATCGAGCAGATTGCGGATGCTCTTCTCCAGTTCCGGAGTCTTCCATACACGATAAAGATTGGTATATGGCTCGATGATATGCAGATGGGTATTCATCGTACGGGAACCATTCTCATCCTTATCAGAGAGACGCATGTCTGCAATCGGATTCCACTCACGGGTCAATGCCTCGATATATCCGTTGTTCTTGGCATCAAAGGCATGCTTCTCGATGTCATGATACAGCGAGATAGCGATATCCAATGCCTCCTTGTCGCCTGTTGCACGGGCATACTCCGAGAAACCATAGATGGCAAAGCCGATGGCGTAAGTCTGCTTCTTGGTATCGAGCGGATTACCCTGATAGTCAACACTCCAGTAGATGCCGCCATATTCCCTGTCGAGGAAATAATCGCGCACATAATCCTTGGCACGGGTGGCAGCCTCAAGATACTCCGGCTTCTTCAAGACACGATAGGCAGCAGAAAACGCCCAGAGGATACGGGCATTCATCACTGCTCCCTTCTCGGCTACAGGATGTACCTGGTCGTTACCGTCTACACGTCCGTAAAAGCCACCGTTTTCTTCATCTTTCACTTTCGTTAGCCAATAGCTGAGGATGTTGTTCTCCAGAACATCCCGCATCGTTTCTTTAAGATTTTCCATTTTTCCTTTCTTTATAGTGATTATTAGTTATGTTATCTGTGTTATTTGCGGATAGGGAACTTCCAAGACAGCACCATCAGCAGGAAGGCGATGACGGCTGGGAAGAGTGAGAACAATGACCATACCATCGTAAGCACAGAGTCGGTGACACTGGCTGGGTCGATCATCGTATTACCCATCTTATCTGTTATCATATTGGCACCTGCCCAACCCAGGAAGAGGGCGATGAGAGAACCGGAAATGGCAGTACCAAACTTCTGGCTCATCGTACCTGAAGAGAAAATGAGACCTGTAGCAGATGTTCCGAAATGCTCGGTATGGTAGTCGGCTACATCGGCATACATAGACCACATCAATGGCGAATAGATACCGATACCCATAGAGGTAAGGATAACGATAACTATCATCACCCAGATATAGGATGGATCCATCGGGATGAAGAAGAAGACTACAGAAAGTACCAGACAGAGTGCTGCTGCCCAGAAGAATGCCATGCGTTTGCTACCTACCAGACGGGTAAACCAAGGAGATACACCACCGAAAATCATACAGGTTACTTCACCGAACGCCATGAAAACGGTATAGTTGATAATCAGTCCCTCGATAGTTACATTGCCATGCAGACAGTAATCGAACATATAGCCGGCTACGGCATAGCGGAATCCGTTGAAGAAGTTGGTGCATACGGCGATGGCTGTCATATAGAGCCAAGCCTTGTTGTGAACGAGGTCGGCAAACTGCTGGAAAGAGAACTTCTCGGCGCGCTTCGGTTTCAGGCGCTCCGTGGTAAGGAGTCCGCAAGCCAAAGTCATCACGGCTGCAATAATACCGAGCACGGCACCAATGACAGCATACTGATGAGCCGCAGAACCACCTACCATCTTCTGGAGATATGGGAAAGAGAGCAGGGTGATGAATCCCATGGCATAAGCACCTACCATACGGAAAGAAGAGAACTGGTTCTTCTCATCATCATCATCGGTCATCACACCGAGCAGCGAACCATAAGGCACATTCACCATCGTATATACCGCCATCATCAGGAGATAGAGGGCGTAAGCATAGATTCGCTTGCCCACAGGACCGAAGTCAGGAGTATAGAGCAAGAGTGCGAATATCAATCCGAAAGGAATGGCACCATAGATGAGCCAAGGACGGTAGGTTCCGAAACGACTCTGCGTACGGTCGGCAAGCGTACCCATCAGCGGGTCGGTAACCACATCGAACATGCGGGCTACGAGCATCAGTACTGCCGCATCCGCAAACGAGAGTCCGAAGACATTTGTAAAAAACAGAGGAAAAGCGATAGACATCACCTTCCATACAATACCACCCGCAGCGGCATCACCTAATGCATAAGCTATTTTTTCTTTTAAACGAGCCATTGTTTTTAATTGACAATTTACAATTAATAATTTATAAATTACTAAAAAAGGGATTCGCTCCCCATCTATATCTGATAATACGGATGAGGAGTACGAATCCCTACAATCTTAATACCTGAAACTTATTTACTTAAAGTCTGTTTATTTTTTGCCACCAAAGCCTTGATCTTCTCTACAGAGAACTGAGTACGATAATCATCCTTTGGTGTATTCATGCAGTAGTCTACCAATCGGTCGATAGTAGAAGTTGCCACATGCATTCGGGTATCAGAAGAAGCATAGTAGATGAATACCTTGCCATCCTCATCTGCAATCCAACCATTGGCAAAGACCACATTCATCACATCACCGATATACTCAGGACCTTCCGGTACGAGCAGGAAACCACCTGGCTCTGCAATCACCTTTGTAGGATCCTCAAGAGAAGTCATGTACATATAGAGCACATAGCGGAGACCGCTGGCACAGCCACGAACACCGTGAGCCAGATGCAACCAGCCCTTATCAGTCTTGATAGGATGAGGACCCTCACCGTTCTTCACCTCCTGGATGGTATGATAGTGACGGGCATTGATGATCTTCTCTTCCTTGATTTCGGCATGAGTGATGTCATCAACCAGTGCCCAACCGATACCACCGCCTGAACCTGTATCGATGAAACCATCCTGAGGACGGGTATAGAAAGCATACTTACCGTCAACGAACTCCGGATGGAGAACCACATTGCGCTGCTGGCTCTTGGTCTTCAAGTCAGGAAGACGCTCCCAGTTTACCAGGTCCTTGGTACGGGCGATGGCAGCTGTAGCAGTAGCAGCACTGAGGTCGCCAGGCTGATCATCATCATGACGCTCAGCACAGAACACGCCATAGATATAACCATCCTCATGAGCTGTGAGTCGCATATCATAGATGTTAGTAGCAGGAACAACATCCTCCGGCATGGTGATAGGCTCATCCCAGAAACGGAAGTTGTCAACACCATTAGGACTCTCTGCTACGGCAAAGAAACTCTTGCGGTCAGCACCCTCAACACGAACAACGAGGAGATACTTACCATTCCACTTGATGGCACCCGAATTGAGCGTAGCATTCATCATGATGCGCTGCATGAGATACGGATTGCTCTTCTCATCGAAGTCGTAACGCCACTCCAATGGTGTATGTTCTGCGGTGAGGATTGGGTTCTTATACTTTTCGTAGATGCCATTTCCCCACTCTACGGGTTTATTCTTACGGCTCAACAATTCCTCATGATGAGCGCGAAGTGCTTTCACTTTGTCTTGAAATGTAGTCATATTTTATTTTATATTAATGTTGAGTGTTGAATGTTGAGTATAAAATGCACATTGGACTAATGCCAATTCAACATTCAACATTTATTTAACCTTTAAAACCTCTTTGGCAAAGAGGACTTTCTTTTCCTTCTTGAATTTTTTGAAATCCTCGACGATATCCCCGTCACCGACTCCAGGGAGGTAAGCCTCTTCCTGAGGTTTGTCCCAGGCATTACGCCAGAAGAGAACATAACTCAACTGATACTTCTGAAGTACAGGCCAAAGGGTTTGGGTAAACCAGTCCTTCTTGCTGGCGATACCCCTGCAACCCGTTTCGGTGAGGGCAGGAATCTTGCCCACCTTCTTGGCAGCTTCCATCAGTACATCGAGCGTAGCAGCAAGGTTCTGCTGATAGTTGGCATCGTTGTTGTCGAACTCGTAGACATCAACACCCACCATATCCACATACTTCTCACCTGGGAATCGCTCCAGGAACTTCTCTATTGTCTTCTCGCTGCCGAGATTTGGCGACCAAGCCCAAACGATGTTGTTGCACCCTGCTTTAGTAAGTATATCTAGGGTTTTTACGTATAGTTGGTTATATTGTGCAGGAGTGCAACTGTTTACGCCCCACCAGAACCATCCGCCATTCATTTCATGCCATGGTCGGAAGATGACAGGAACCAGTTTACCATCGTTTGTCTTCAAAGAAAGGATGAAATCGGCAACCTTCTTGAGCCAGCCATCAAACTTCTGTTGCTGGGCGCCACCATCCAGGACAGCAGCTACAGCATCACCTTTCGGATCCCAGGCATTCTCGCCTGTTACCGGATTCCAAGGGTGCCAGCTCAAAGTGACGATGCCACCTCTCTCATTTTGGGCAATGATTTCTTTTCGCATACGATCGAAAGAGACGCCATCGAGATTTTCCTTGCTGTCCAACTCTATTTTTCCAAGATCGAAACCCATCACAGCAGGATAATCACCTGTAGTGAGGAGTACATCGCTCTTTCCTTCATCCCATTTCCAAGTAGTGCCATACACCGGATCATCCTGATGTCCGAGCATGATTCCCTTGTTCAGTAATTTCTGCAGTCTGACCTTCAATTGCTCTGCCGGAGTATTGCAACATTGCTTTTTACCCTTGCTGCAGGAAGTATTGGCAGTCTGGACTGATGCGCCCGTAACGCCATCAACCTGTGCCATTGCTCCTTGCATCGCCATGAGGCAAGCTGCACCAATCAAAATTCTTTTTCCTATCATATATCTATTTCTTTAATTGCTGAATAATCCAAGCCTGCCATTCATCCCACTGCTCCTGATACCAGTAATGACCGGTCATCTGGTACAGACTCAAGGTCTTTGGCGCTTTTACCGAATTATAAAGTCCGTAAGACGATGTTGGGGGAACCACCTCATCATTATAACCGAAACTGTACCAGCCAGGAACGGTGATGCGACGGGCGAAGTTGACGCCATCATAATAGCGTGCACCTTCGAGTCTTGCCTTTTCCAAATCCGTAAGTTTCAGCTCTTTCCATGCAGCCCCCTGCGCCTTGTCTCCCTTATAAAAGTAGTGAGGCCAGCCGCCTGCAACTCCGTGAATCTCAGCTTCATAATCACACATGGCATCATGAACGGGAGCCAGGAATGTAATGCGCTTATCGAGAGCTGCCACAGCGATGGAAAGAAATCCACCCTGTGATGAACCCGTTACACCGATAGTCTTTCCGTTCCACTCAGGGAGCGAAGCGATATAATCCACGCCACGAACAGCACCGGTTACTACCCGTCTGTAAGCATTGCGATAAGGATTCTCGAGATTGGTATCCCAGTAACCATTCAGTTCGCCGTTGGCAAGATCATCATAAATTTTCTGCTGCATGGTAACAGGAACACCATGAATACCGATTTCCAGTACGATGCACTCAGCAGGAGCCGTATAAGTATCGCCGGCATAAGGGCGTACACCCGCACCAGGTACACGGAGCAAAGCCGGATACTTGCCTTCTTTTACCGGTACACTCAGGATGCCATACATCTTAGAGCCCCATCGGTTGTTGTTATAACTGATTTCATATACATTCTTATCCTTGGTACAACGCTCAGGCAGAAGCACCTTGGTAGGATTGAGTTCATTCTGTCTTGCCTCATCCAGTGCCTTCTTCCAGAAAGCATCGAAATCCTTAGGTTCCTGGGCGAAAGGCTGGATCTTCTCAGGAGAGAAACCTGCCGTGCAAAGTCCCTCGTAATCCTTTCCATCTACATGAGCGATAACCTTGAGGCGGTAGAAGCCCGGTCTGTTCAGACTGCCGCACCATTTCATGGTTCCGTCCTTGAGAGTGGTACTTTTCTTCACCTCCGGAAACATTGCCGGACCGGCTTCGTAATCAACCTTCACCTGATTGAGTAGCGTACCGCTCTTTCTCACATTCACCATGAAGTTAGCCTTCTCGCCTACCCGATAATTCCAGTCCTGATGGTCAGGAATCACCGTCACAACGATGTTGTTTCCTCTGATTTGTGCGCTGAGGCTTGAAGTCCCCAGCACACTCATCAGAACACCTATAATTATTAACCTAAAAACATTTGCTATACGATGATTCATATTGTCGTTGGTAATCTTGTTAGTTAAACATTCTGTTTTACGGTTGCAAAGTTAGGCATAATTTCCGATATATCCGTGTATTATTTTGCTGAATAAACATACTTTGTTGCAAAGGCAGAAAAATATTCGGAAATATCTGAAAAAAGAAACAAGAATTGATGCACATCAAGTCAGAAAAAGCAAAGAAAGCAACAAAACACACACTCTATTTAACTCAAGAATTGACCGAAAACAACCAAAGACCAATTAACAAAGCACAAAAGGTTATGACAATTCATATAATAAATAATGTACGCGTACCTTATATATAATAGATAAATAATAGAATAATCAAAATAAATCAACCATCAAGTAAATAAATTGTAACGCTAACACTTAATCTTTAATAAATATGACGAAAATTACATTTTATTTTCAATAAAGCAGAAAAGTATTAGTAATCAGCAAAATATGTACAAGCTATTTTGCAAAAAATAGCTATCTTTGCAGCAGATTTACAAAATAGCCTAAAGGTTTAGAATAAACAATATAAAACAAATAAACATAATCACAACAATGGAAAAAGTAAATGCAACCTAGAGCTAGCCTCTAGCCCTTTCTTCTCATCAGAAAAAGATGACGAAGGAATAATCAGAGAGCACTAATCCGTTTTGGATTCTTTCCCGTATCGATCATATAAGTGAAAGAGCCAAACTGTTTTAACCAACTAACAAAAATTGTATGAACTTTAAAAGTAGAGAAAAGTTGCTTGCTAGTGTAGCTGCCCTGAGTCTTCTCGGCATCTCCCCTCAGCAAACTTTCGCAGCCCAGATCACAACGAATCAGGCTGTGCAACAGACCAAGAAGATTACTGGTAACGTATCCGATGCAACGGGTCCTATCATCGGTGCAACAGTAAAAGTGAAAGGCACAAGAAATGCCGCAGTGACAGACTTTGATGGTAACTACACACTGAATGTAGGTGCCGGACAGACTGTAGAGGTAACTTACGTAGGCTATGTTACCAAAACTTTCAAAGTAGGAGGCCAAAGCAAGTACGACATCACTTTGGTAGAAGACGACAACAGTCTTGACGAGGTGGTAGTTGTAGGTTATGGTACTATGAAGAAGAGCGATATCTCAGGAGCTTCTGTTTCCATGGGAGAAGACCAAATCAAAGGTTCTATTATCACAAACTTAGACCAGAGTTTCCAAGGTCGCGTTGCCGGTGTTACATCTGTAGCGACTTCAGGTGCTCCAGGTTCTTCTACCTCAATCCGAGTTCGCGGACAGTCAACCATCAATGCCGGTGCAGAACCACTTTATGTCATTGATGGTGTCATCTTCCAGGGCGGCGGTTCAAGCGGCGGTTCATTAGGTTTGGGAGATGCCTTAGGAAACGGTTCTGTTTCTACCGTATCACCAATGTCAACTATCAACCCTGCCGATATCGTCAGTATGGAAATTCTGAAGGATGCTTCTGCTACAGCCATCTATGGTGCCCAGGGTGCAAATGGTGTTGTACTTATCACAACCAAACGGGGTAAGATTGGAGAAGCAAAATTTACATACGACGGCATGGCTGCATGGCAATACCAGGGAAAGCGTATTGACATTCTGAATCTTCGTGAATTCTCAGAATATTATAATGATTTTGTAAACAACGGATGGATTTCACAGGATCAGGCACGTCCTGATTTCTCAGACCCATCTATCTTGGGTCGAGGAACCAACTGGCAGGACGCTGTATTCCGCACAGCTTTCCAGCACCAGCATCAGGTTGCTGCACAAGGTGGTACAGAGAAGGTTAAGTACTATGTTAGTGGCGGTATGATGGATCAGGATGGTACTATCATCGGTTCTAACTTCAAGCGTTTGAACGTACGTGCCAATCTGGACGCCCAACTGAAGAAATGGTTCAAGATAGGTATGAATACTACATACACAAGAACCAAGGAGCGCCTGCTCCATGCTGATGGTACAGAAGGTGTTATTACATACGCATTGACCACACCACCAGATATTGCCATCTACGATGTAGACGGAAACTACACATCTGTAGTACGTGACGGCTGGTCTTCACCAAACCCTATTGCACAGGCTTTGAGCAAGGATATCACCATGAAGCGCAACAAGCTGACCGGTAACATTTTTGCAGACATTACTCCTATAAAGAACCTCACCTGGCATACAGAGTTGGGTTACGACTTGTCATGGAGTGATGCAGAGGTCTTTACACCTACTATGCACTTAGGCAACTGGAACCAGGACACAAACTTTGCAAGCTGGCAGAAGAATACAAGCAAGTATTGGCAGTTTAAGAACTACATTACTTATAATGGAAGTATCAAAAAGCATTCTTTCACAGCCATGCTGGGTCAGGAAGCTTGGCGCAGTGACTGGGATTATACCTATCAGGCAAACGCTAATTTGCCAAACAATACAATCCATTTGCCATCTTTGGGTTCCAGCACTCCTAGTATCAAGTCTGGTTTCGGTGTTACAACAATGTCATCATTCTTTACACGTGAGACATACAACTACGATGACCGTTATTTAGCAACATATACATTCCGTCGTGACGGAAGTTCTAACTTCGGTCCTGAAAACCGTTGGGCTTCATTCCACTCATTCGCAGCAAGCTGGCGTTTCTCTAACGAGAAGTTTATCAAGAGCATCGCAGGTAAATGGTTGAGCAATGGTAAGATTCGTATTGGCTGGGGTCAGACTGGTAATGCCAATATCGGTGCTTACAAATGGGGTACTACCGTAACCAAGTTCCTTGTTGGTCAAACAAGCGTAGCATACCGTCCTACCAACATTCCAAACACTTCTATCAAGTGGGAAACTCAGGAACAGACCAATATCGGTCTCGATCTTGGACTCTTCAATGATAAGATTGGTTTCACTCTCGACTGGTACAACAAGGTTTCCAACGATATGCTGATGCCTTTACAGTTGCCTTCATATATGGGTACTCAAGGCAATGGTTCTTCACGTCTTAATGCACCTTGGGGTAACTACGGTAAGATCAAGAACACCGGTTTCGAGTTGGCAGTAAACGCTCATCCTATTGCTAACAAGAACTTCTCTTGGGATACAGAGTTCAACATTTCTTGGAACAAGAACAAACTGGTAGGTCTCAGCGGCACAACCAATGCCAACATCATTGGCTATGGCCAGTGGAACGACGTTGTCTGTGTAAGTAACATCGGCAAACCTCTCTATCAATTCTGGGGATATCAGACCGATGGCGTATACAAGGATTTTGAAGATATCAAAAACTCTCCTAAGCCTAAGAGCTACAAGGAAGGAGCCCTGAATAAGGGAACAACCGTATGGCCAGGCGATATCAAGTTTAAGGATATTTCAGGTCCTGACGGAAAGCCTGATGGAGTTATCGACGATTACGACAAGACTTACATCGGTAATCCACAGCCTAAATATACATTTGGTTGGACCAACACATTCCGTTATAAGGACTTCGACCTGACATTGTTCGTCAGCGGTTCTGTAGGAAACAAGGTTATGAACTACCTGAATATCAGCATGAGCAAGATGAACAATGCCTGGGTAAACCAGAGTGCAAGTGTCAAGAATCATGCCGTACTGGCTCCAATTGATCCGAACAAGGACTACAGTAATGGTTATAAAGGCAACAATGCCAATACCGTATACAACTGGTATGATGACGTAGACAACATCTATGTAGTAAACGCAGGAACCAACATTCCACGTCTTGCTATCGGTGACCCAGCCGGAAACTCTAGCGTTATCAGTGACAGATATGTTGAAGATGGATCATACTTGAGAATGAAGAATATCACTTTAGGTTATACATTGCCTAAAAAGTATGCAAGATACCTTCATATTGAGAGTTTGAGAGTATATGCAAATATACAGAACCTCTTCACTATTACCGGTTACGACGGTTATGATCCAGAAGTAGGTGCAAGTACATCCGATTCACAGGGATACAGCTTCGGTGTAGATAACGGACGTTATCCTTCACCAACGGTATATTCTTTCGGTATCAACCTTGCTTTCTAATTAAATAACAAAAGAATAAACAATTATGAAAAAATACAATATATATAAAACGGCCGTTTGCGCATTCGTCTTGGGTCTCAGCTTGTCTTCTTGCGGGGACTTTCTGGATCAGCCAGACAATTCCAACTACAATGCAGACACGTTCTATAATGGTGATGCAGAGTGCTATCAAGGCGCCAATTCTCTGTACAGTATGCCATGGTATGATTTCCAAAGAGGTTTCTTCAAAGTTGGTGAAGTTATGTCAGGAAACTATTATTGGTGGGGAAGTGAAGATACTCAATACTGGAACTGTAACGTATCTGCCAATAATGCCAACCTGAAAGATATGTCTTATTCACTTTGGACAGTCAATGCCTACGCCAACACCATTTATGATAAACTGAAAGGTGCCAGCGCAAGCGCAAGCGTTAAGAGTGCATGTATGGGAGAATGCCTGACATGGAAAGCTATGGCATACTTCTATCTTGTACGTACATTCGGTGCAGTGCCAATCATCCATAATAACACAGACATTATCGGTGCCGGTACATACAATGACCAGTATAAGGCCAACATAGAGGATGTATACGATTACATCATCATGACCTTGAAAAAAGCCATTGAACTGTTACCGGAAAAAGATCCTACAGGTCTTGGACGTATTGATAAATACAGCGCAGAAGGCTTGCTTGCCAAGGTTTACCTGACAAAGTCTGGTTTCGATCCAGCAACTACAACTTACGAACAGGGAAGTGTGGCATACATCAAGACCACCAATCACCAGCGCAACCAGGAAGATCTTGACAACGCTGCCAAATATGCAAAGGATGTTATAGACAATAGTGGCAGAAGTTTGGAACCTGCAGCCAATTTCCCAGCAATGTTCTACAGCGCATACAAAGGTTCTGAATCACTCATCGCATGGCACTGGCGTGCCACACGTGACCCTTGGACATCTCAAAACTCACTTCAAAGTGACCTCGCTATTTCGGGTTTCGATGAAACAGGTAACAACTGGGGAGGATGGGCTGGTCCATCAGTAGACCTGATAGAAGCTTTCGGAGATAATCCAACAAGCCAGACTAGAAACAACACCGACATCCGCCGTAAGGCTACCATGATCATGGCTGGTGACAAATATGATTATTTCTACACAGACTGCGGTGGTTTCGACTTCTTGAAGCATGTATATAAAGGTTATGAGAAGCATCAAGGCAATGGTGAACTCCAGACTCCAACAGGAGCACAATGTGCAAAACATCTTGTTGGTGATAAAGCCGACCATAACTTGCATATAGGCTGCGACTTTGATGTGATGGCTTATGGTAACTATACTCAGCTGTTACGTCTTGCAGATGTTTATCTCATCTATGCAGAAGCCAAGA
This sequence comes from Segatella copri, assembly GCA_021623045.1. Taxonomy (GTDB): domain Bacteria; phylum Bacteroidota; class Bacteroidia; order Bacteroidales; family Bacteroidaceae; genus Prevotella; species Prevotella copri_T. The sequence goes on from JAJWJX010000063.1 coordinate 11,918, forward strand.
TTGGTAATGCAGGCTCAACAACAGATGCATCTGCCATTGATGCATTCTACAAAGTTCGCAACCGTGCGGTATCTACATACGAACGCCCAACATCTATCAGTTTCGAAGATGTATGGAAGGAGCGCAGATTGGAGTTAGCACTTGAGGGCGATCGCTGGTATGATTACGTACGCAGATACTACTTCGATCCTGATGCAACAATTGCTGAGTTGAACGCACAGAAGAGAAATGAGTATTATGGTCTGAATGCGCTCTATGAGACATGGTACAACAAGGGTAGCTATGATGGTCCTTGGAACTTGAACAGCGATGTAAGATACAATGATGATCCTGGTAAGCATCAGAACGTTCAGATGAGCAGTTTTACCATCCCATTCCCTACAGAAGATGCAACCATGAACCCTCATTTGCTGGAGGCACCACAGCATGTTGACATTTCTCAGTTTACTTATTAATATAAGAAACCTCAAAAATAGAACAATTATGAAGCTAAATAATAAAATATTAAGTATCATGCTTCTTGGAGCTACAGCTTTTACAGGTCTCAGTATCACAAGTTGTGTGGATGAGCCTGACAAATATGAAATAGCTGGTGGAACTCCTTCTATTGATTACGTTCGCCTGTGCGATGTAACCAAGAAAGATTCCATGTTAACTGGAGCATACATGGGTACAAGTATCTGCCTGGTCGGTAACAACTTGAGAAGTATAACAAAAATGCTCTTCAACGACCAGCAAGCCATTTTGAATACAAGTATGATTACAGACCATACCTTGATTGTAGATGTACCAAAGACTCTTACTGACAATCCTACCAATAAGATCTACATGTACAACAAGGATGGTGAGTGTACTGAATATAACTTCAAGACGCTCGTACCAGAACCGGTGGTAACATCATTGAGCAATGAGTTTGCAAAAGATGGCGAAACCGTAACCCTGAAAGGTGACTACCTGCTGGATTACGAGAATGCTCATCTTAAAATCACATTCCCAGGCAACGTAGATGTTACAGATTTCAAGAGCATTTCCAAGAGTGCCGTTACTTTTGTGGTACCAGAAGGTGCACAGAAAGGATTTGTCACAGTAGAAAGCATGTATGGAAAAGGTAAGTCTAAGTTCTATTTCCGTGACGACCGCTGCATACTCTTCGACTGGGATAATGACGGAGATGACGCAATAGCAACAGGTCATGGCTGGCGTGATGGAATTCAAAATGGTAACCGTATGAGGAATGATGTTGAAGGAGTTCAGCCTCTTGACGGAAATTACTACTACTTAGGAGGCAAGACCGTTAATTTCGATTCATGGGCTGAAGATGAATACTCATTCAACTACTGGCCAGAGCCGGCTGCAGGTTATCCTGAGTTGAACTCGCTGATGAAATGGGATGATGTTGACAACATGCAAGTGAAGTTTGAGGTTAACATTCCTAATGATTGGACAGGCTTGTCATTACAGGTATATTTTACCGGTAACGACCAGGTAACATACTCAACAGGCAACAACAACTATCTTGCAGATGACAAGTTTCCACGTGCACTTTGGACTCCATGGTATGGAGCAACTAACAACACATTCAGCACTTCAGGAAACTGGCAGACTGTTTCTATTCCATTATCAGAATTTGCATACGACAGATATGGAAACAAATTGGGTGGTTTGAAGTTTGAGAATCTCACAGGTATGACCATGTTCCTCTATACAGGACCATACAAAGAGGCTACTGTAGAATGCTCACCAACAATTTGCGTTGATAACATTCGTGTTTGCCCTATCAATGAATAAAATTTGCTGATGCTGGCAGTCATCCAACTGCCAGCACTGCAAACAAACAAAAACAATAAACGTCAATCATTATGAAAAGACATAATAAATCTTTCCTCTGGTTGGTTCTGCTATTGATATGCAGTACATTTGCGTTCACATCATGCGACCGTGATGACTTGAACACCGACCAGTATGGCAATGAAATATCTGTATTATCATACGGTCCAAACCCTGTACTCCGTGGGGGTGTCCTTACTTTCAAGGGAGCCAATCTTGACCAGATTACAGAAATAGATCTTCCTGGTGCAGAAGCTATTACCAGCATTAATGTTGTTACATCAGGAAAAAACTCAGAAATCAATATTGAAGTTCCTGCAGAAAAATGTGAACCAGGTATTGTTACATTGAAGACCGCCAAGAATGGTGAAATCAAGACACTTACCCCAATCACATACATTGAGAATTTGAAATTCACAGGTTTCTACGTAGGTGAAAACAAGGAAAACCTGGTAGGAAATGTTGGAGACGTCCTCACTATTGAAGGCGATTATCTCAACAATATTACATCTGTCATTTTTGCCAATGGCGCGACTATGGATGCCGAGAATTTTAAATCTCAGACCCGCTATCAGATTCAGTTGGTTATCCCAGCTGAAGCAGGAGAAGGCAGATTCCAGATTAGCGATGGAAACAACTATATGTATTCTGAAGGTGCTTTAAGTATCAATGCTCCTGAAATCGATGCAAACAATGCTATCGGTAAGTCTCTCATCAAGGCTGGTGAAACAGAGGTCCTCAGAGGTACTTCACTTGACCAGATTGCAAGTATTGAGTTGAATGGTGCAACCGTAGAAGCAGCTGACTTCAAGTCACAAACAGCTTCTGAGATTACCTTCATTATCTCTTCTAAGGTAGCAGACGGTGAAATTACAGCCGTAACAAAAAGCGGTATAAGAATTCCTTTCGGTGAGATTACAACCGTAGTTCCTAGTCAGCTCGTTGCAACTCCTTCCCCTATCAAGAATGGTGAAGAGATAACTATCAGCGGTAAGGATATGGATCTGATTACAGGTATCGCATTCCCTAACGCCAAGGAATCTAAGCTTAACAAGGTTGAGACAACAAAGGTTACTTCTACAGTACCAGAGGATGCACAGGAAGGCGACATCACTTTGAGTCTTGATAATGGTAAGACTGTAACAGTAGCCTATACATTGGTTAAGCCAACAGTTACCGCTTGCACTCCTGCAGCCATCACAGCTGGCGAGAAGACCATCATCAAGGGTACAGACCTCGACCTCGTGAAGAGCATCACCTTCCCTGGCGATGTAGAGCAGACCGTTGACAAATTTGCAGCACAGAATGCCCAAGCCATCGCAGTGACAGTTCCTACCGCTTGCGCCGGTACAGGCTTCAAGCTTAACCTGAAGAATGGTACCACTATCAACATCGATGGTCAATTGAGCATCAAGGCAGCTACAGATCCAGCAATTGCATCCGTAACACCAGGCGAAGCTATCGCAGGTTCAAAAATTACCATCACTGGCAAGAACTTCCAGAACATCCAGAACCTCTACATCGGTTCTTACAAGGTAAACCGCTATACCTCTCGTACCAATACAGAGATTGTATGCCAGGTTCCAGCCAATGCTGAAGTTGGCACCTACAAGATCGTGATGGAAGACCCAGACGGCAACAAGATTGAAGGTCCAGAGTTCAAGGTGGTTCCTGCAGAAAAGGATATCGCAACTATCACAACCAACATGGACAACAGCGCCATCAAGTATCCATACAACTTCACTTGGGATGACACCGGTCGTTTCCGCATCATGAAGGCAGACCTCATCAAGTTGGGTGTCAAAGTAGGTTCCAAGATGCTCTTCTATAAAGAAGCAGGAGCTACCGGTCAGATTCAGATCAACAACGCCAACTGGGGTGCCATTGATTCTCCAGCAGACTGGGATGGCGACAAGGATTGCATTGTGAAGGTATTCGATGCAGCCATGATGGAAGCAGTAAACAGCATCTCAGACGGTTGGAGCGATACAGCCTTCATTCTCCAGGGCGACTTGAAGAATGTAACTAAGATTGCCATCCTCCCATAAGATAGAAATATTTAACATAAAAAACGCATTTATGTGAAATATAATTCGTAAATTTGTGGCGTAGTTATATTAACTGCGCCACATTTTTAATTAAAACCAAAACATCAACCCGATATGAAGAAAATAGCATTATCCTTACTGATAGCTCTGAGCTGCATCTCAGCCAAAGCTGCCGACGGCAAGTCGCTGTTTGTATCATTCAACGATGGTAGCAAGATAGAGTTTGCACTGAGCACTCAACCGGAAATAACCTTCGGAAATGACAAGATGACCGTGACTTCCACTGCCACTACCGCAAGTTACGAACTGTGGAAGGTTTCAACCTTCACCTACGGTACCACTACGGGCATCCAGCAAATTGAAGCCAACAGTAAGTTTGCCTTCGAAGGTGACCGCCTCATCGTGGATGGAACCCACAACAAGGTGAGCGCCTTCGCTCTCGACGGAAAGGCTGCAAGCCTCTCCCCTATCCTCGCCGGAGGCAAGACCATCATCCCGCTGGATGAGCTGACCCACGGCGTATACATCATCAAAATCAATAACAAATCCATCAAAGTAGCAAGACAATGAAAAAGATATTACTCTCACTCCTGGCAGTAATGATTTCATTCACTGCCTTGGCACAAACTGATGGTGACAAGATTACCATCAACAATTCGGAAGGAAAGCAAGCTGAATGGAATCTGACTGGCGAAAGCAATACCATCAGCAGCATGAAGCACAATGCCAACAACCAACTGGAAATTTATCTGAAAGGTCTGGAGGACTTCGGAGCTTTCGAAATCTACGACATCAACGACATCAACAATATCTCCTTCTCTATCTATCACGAAAGCGAAGTAGGCGATGTGAATCTTGCAGACCCTTCAGCTACAGACAAGACCAAGCGTCTCTACAAATATCTGCAGCTGAATTATGGCAGCAAGACCATCTCTTCGGTCATCGCCAACGTTAACTGGAACACCCAGGAAGCAGACAAAATCTATAAGGCAACAGGCAAATATCCTGCTATGAACTGCTATGATTTCATTCATATCTATGTACCTAAGCAGGGTTCCAACGGATGGATCAACTACAACGACATCACTCCTGTCACCAACTGGGCAGACCAGGGCGGACTGGTATCGCTGATGTGGCACTTCAACGTGCCTAAGACAGAAAGCACAGTTCCAGGAACAGATGGTAGCGGTGTGACCTGCACCCCATCAGAAACATCCTTCAAAGCAGCCAACGTATTTACTGCTGGCTCTTGGGAGAACAAATGGTTCTATCAGGAGATGGACAAGGTGGTGGAAGTTCTGCAGAAGTTGCAGGATGCAGGCGTTGTTGCCATTTGGCGACCATTCCACGAAGCTGCTGGTAATGCCTGTCTGAAATCAGGTGCCAGCTGGGGTAAGTCCTGGTTCTGGTGGGGATATGATGGTGCAGAAACCTACAAGAAGCTTTGGCAGACCATGTTTGATTACTTCCAAAAGAAGGGAATCCACAACTTGATTTGGGCTTGGACTACACAGAATTACAATGGCGATGCAAATACCTATAACAATGATGCCGACTGGTATCCCGGCGACAAGTATGTAGATATCATCGGTCGCGACCTCTACGGTTATGATGCTGCCAAGCAGGCTCAGGAGTTCAAGGAGATTCAGGCACGCTATCCTGGTAAACTCATCGCTCTGGCTGAGTGCGGAACTGATGCCAACAACAAAACAGCTACAGCAGGTATTGACGAAGCATGGAACGCCGGTGCAAAATGGAGCTTCTTCATGCCTTGGTATGGAAGCAACATGCCATCCAACGACTGGTGGAAGGCAGCATTGAGCAGCAAGAACGTGATTACCCGTGACCAGGTGAACCTGAATGCCAACTACGTAGAGGAAAGCGCAGCAGATGCTGTGAAGAACATGGGCATCGGTACCAATTTCGGCAACTGCACAGATGTGGTAGCCATGTGGATGAACATGAACAGCAATTCTGTTACTGATTTCGAGAAAGCTTGGGGACAGGAGCCAACGACCAAACCGATGGTAAATTTCCTGAAGAAGAACGGTTTTAATTCCGTCCGCATCCCCGTTACCTGGTTCCAGCACATGAAGGCAGACGGAACCGTGGATGAAGCCTGGATGAACAGAATACAGGAAATCGTTGATTACGTCATTGATAACGGAATGTACTGCATCCTGAATGTTCACCATGATACAGGTGCAGACGATAAGGATGTGAAGCACTGGATCAAGGCCGATGAAGCCAACTACAACGAGAACAAGGAGAAATTCGAGAGTCTCTGGACTCAGATTGCCACCCGTTTCAAGAACTACGACCAGCACCTGGTGTTCGAAGGTTACAACGAAATGCTTGATGCCGACAACACCTGGAATGCACCAAAGAATGCTAGCAGCTACGTAGGTTTGAACGGATATGCCCAGAGCTTTGTGAATGCAGTACGTGCTACCGGTGGCAACAACGAGACCCGCAACCTCATCATCAATACCTATGCTGCAGCTAATGGTGACGACGTATTGAACAACCTCGCCATCCCTACCGACAAGGTGGATGGTCATATCGCAGTAGAAGTTCACACCTATGCTCCATGGGACTGGTTTGCCCAGAAAGGCAAGTGGGATGCTTCCTGCAGCAATGAAATCAAGAATATGTTCACCCGCCTGAACAAGAAGTTCATCAGCAAGGGCATTCCTTGCATCATCGGTGAATATGGTACTCATGGAAGCAAGAGTGTCAGCAAAACCAGTTCTGCCAGCGAGATTCAGGCTGCTGCCGATCAGGCAGCCGACATCGTGAAGCAGGCAAAGACTTACGGAGTAGCCACCTTCTACTGGATGAGCATCTTCGACGGAACAGACAGAAGTGTGCCACAGTGGACCTTGCCTACCGTGGTAGAAGCTATGAAAAAGGCTTATAATGAATAACAAATTATGAGAATCAAATATATTATATTGATGTTCGCGGCCCTCCTGGCTTTCTCTTCATGCGGTGAGAAGAAAAAGAAATCGTATGACGAGATTGCCATGAGCGGTCTCACAACCCGCACAGAGAATCTGAAAACCAACATCAAGGCGTATGCCAACAAAGGTACGCTGATAGGCCAGATGTATGGAACCTTAACCGGAATAGGCTGGAACCGCTGGCAATGTGACAGCGACCGATGCGACCTGAAAACTCTCTGCGGTTACAGACCAGCTGCAAATGGATATGAATTGGCTGGCATTGAAAATGGAAAATCTCAGAACATAGACGGCGTTCCGTTCAAGGCTATCAGGGAAGATGTGCTGAAACACTTCCGTAAGGGAGGCTTACTCATCATGAACTGGACAATGCCTGATTATAACGGCAATGATGATATGCTGGAGGAATATACCAAACAGGTTGCCAAATATCTTGATACACTGCAAGATGGTTATGGTATCAAAGCACCTGTAGTACTCAATCTTCTTCCTATAGACGGTAAGACATGGTACTGTAAACTCAGCAAAGACGACTATATCAGTCTTTACAAGAAGATACAGGATCTCTTGGATGACGAGGATGTAACGAATGTAGTTTATAGTTATTCTGAAACCTACCAGCCGGGCAAGAATCTGATGGATCGCTATCCGGACAACAAGATTGATGTGATCAACGTGACATATCTGCAAAGCAAAAATGCCATCGACCTCCCACTCTACCAGAAGAGCATCAAGGAGATTGTGAAGCAGACTCTGCCTTTTGCCCAAGACCACAACAATGCCTTCGGACTGACAACAGGAGTAGAATCTATTGGTGATTCCAGTGTTTTTTCAGAGACATTGCTTACAGTACTCAAGCAGCATCACATAGCTTACCTGATGTTTGGCAGAAACCAGGGAGAACCGATTGAGGAGCATTACTATACTCCATATCCAGGTGTATCGAACAAGAAGACTCATGGGTTCATGGAAATGATAAATGATGAAGTTTGTGTTTTCCTGGAAAAGCTAAACGGACTATATCTTGAACATTAATCAATGTTCGAAACGGATAAAATCAAAAAGAGAGGGTATTCACATACCCTCTCTTTTCTTTTCAACAAACTAAAAATATAACTCTATACTATTTCTGAACATACTTTTTACCGTTCTTGATTACTACACCCTTATAAGACGCATTAACCTGCTGACCAACGAGGTTGTAAACCGGAGCGTTAGTGTTTTCCTTTGGAGCTACAACAGTGCCAGAGATGCTAGTAGGAACAGCCTTAGTATAAAGATTTGCACCTGCAACTGTCAAGCACTCACCCTTAACTACCAAACCAAACTCCTTAGCTGCAGCAACAATCTTATCATCAAATACAACTACCGTCTCTGATACATCAAAGACATCTATAGTACCGGAAACAGACGGGCAGTTCTCATCAGCTGAAGCCAACTGAATCTGACCACGACGAGTCCAAGACTCGCCCTCCTTATTCACCTCTTTAAAATCCTTAATAGCTATATGCAATTCATCACCTGCTTGTACATTTGCAAAGTTCTCCTTTGCCAAAACAACACCATTTTCCCAAACACCTAAAGCTGTCTCTTCTACATTTATAACAGTTTTGTTTGAAGGTAAATCAGTTTTCTGACGATACAACATAGCCGTAGCAGAAACAGGGAACTTTGCACCCTGATAATACCACTGAGGGCTTTCGGTTGAATTAATTTTTTCAATATCAGCTGCCGACAAAGTCTGAACAAAGAACATTGGGATATTCCAACCACTGAGCTGAAGTTTACCCATATTATACTGGAAATTACCTTCATTTCTAATTGCATCCTCGGCTGTAGTCGTAACTACTACGACATCACCAGCTTTAGCTAACTTAAAATTAGCACTTGGAATTGTGACTCCTCCACCCCAAGCAGCCGTTGTTGGCTTATCTGCGGAAGACAAATCCAATGTCATAAAATCACTAGCAGGCAAAACTGATATTTTAGAAACAGTTATTTTCTTGCCAAGTACTGCAGGCCAAGAGCCACTCTTCTGCTGAACCGCACCACCGAGTTTAAAGCCTTTGCCTGTTATCTGTGCCAAAATTTCCTTTGTAACTGGTATCGTGACAACTGAGTTTGGAGCAGGATTAAATGTACTTCCATAATACATATCACTGCTATCAGCTTTTTTAAACTGCAAAACATTCTGTTCACCAGAACCTGCCTCAGCATCTGTAACAGTCAACTTCAAGAAGTCATTCACTGCGACATCAGAAGCCTGAAGAATAATAGCGTCAGTTTCTGCCCATTTTAGACCATCTTCACCTTGAGTTGCCTCAATGGTTATTGGAGTCGTAACTACATCTTTCTCAACAGCACTAACGCTAAGACTTGCACATGCTGCAAACACTAGAGTAAATAACTTTTTCATAAGCTCTTAAAAATTTTTATAGGTTTAAATATTGTTTTTAGAATCAACACGTTTATTGGTTCTTTTCGGTGGCAAATATACGACAAAAGTAGCGAAATACATGATATTATCTTGCTCATTATCAATACTATTCTTTCTACATGCCATTTTTTTTAGAATTTGATGCAATTTATCTAAACTAAACTTTCACATGTGATTTAAGTACGGGCTGAAGGCCGTTTCTGTGTTGGTCTCATGTTTGCCTTCAACTCTGCCTTCTTCCATACTTCCGGGAAAAGTTGCTGAAAAAGTTTTATGGTTGCATGCAAGCACATGAAGAAGAATACTCAAGTGGTTCAGTCAGCTAACTCAAGTGGTTCAGTCAGCTAACTCAAGTGGTTCAGTCAGCTAACTCAAGTGGTTCAATCAAGCAACTCAAGTAGTTCAGTTAGCGAGTTCAGACGTCTCTGTTAGCTGATGCAGACGTCTCGATAAGCTTACAGATACGTCTCCGTTAGCCTACG
>JAJWJX010000104.1:0-4087 GCA_021623045.1 Segatella copri
AAAAGATTTTTTTTCAACAAATCAGCCATTAAAATGCATTTTTTCTCTTCAAAAAATTGCATAAGTCTGAAATTAATATTACTTTTGCAACATAAAAAATATAAAGCTTATGAATTATCCTCAACGTATGTACAGCAAGACCGAGCTGGGTCTGCTCTACTTTCCCGACACAACCGACAGGGCGACAGCGCGCCGTCATATCATGGTATGGATTAAGCGTTGTGAAGCCGGGGGCATAAAGAAAGACCGCCAGGCGTTTCTTTCTACGCCTGGCGGTCCAGATATCTCACAGAATAAGAACTTAGTTTTTCTTCCAAAGCTTGGTCATATCCTCCAAGCTCTTACCCTTGGTCTCAGGAACGAGCTTCCATACAAAGATGGCGGCGAGGATACAGATAACACCATACAAACCATAGGTAAACCAATAACCCATACTGTTTGCCAATGGCACAAACGAGGTAGAAACAATCCAGTTGAAAATCCACTGGAAGGCTACGGCAATCGCTACGGCAGCACCACGAATCGTATTAGGGAATACCTCGGCGATAAGTACCCAGCAGATTGGTCCCCAAGAGAACATGAACGATGCAGAGTAAACCATGATGGATACCATGCACAGCAACTGCAGATTAGGATTACCGAAGGTGATGGCTACACCGATGGCACCCAATGCCATGCCCAGAGAACCGGTGATGAGCAAAGGCTTACGTCCCAACTTCTCTACCGTAAAGATAGCTACACAGGTGAAACCGAGGTTCACGATACCATTGAATACGGTCAATACCATCGGATTGTCAAAGCCCATTGCCTCATAGATACGAGGAGCATAATAGAGCACGGCATTGATACCTACAGCCTGCTGGAATACAGAGAGCATCACACCTACGAAGATACAGAGCACACCGTAAGTAAGCAGTTTCTCCTTCTTCTCAGTAACCGTATTCTTGATGTCGTTCAAAATCTTCTTAGCCTCCTCAGCACCATTGATGCGAGCCAGAATACGCTCTGCCTTCGCATCCTGTCCAACCATGGCAAGATAACGGGGAGTCTCAGGAACGAAACAGATAAGCAGAGCAAACAAGCCCGCCGGAACCATCTCTGAACCAAACATATAGCGCCATCCGGTTTCAATAGCCCAGGCAGCCTCGCCACCATTCAGAATCTGGTTCATACCATTGCCCACACTCTGGATAGCAGGAGCAATATGATCGCCGAGAATGAAGAAGTTGACGAAATAAACCACCAGCTGACCGAAGATGATGGCAAACTGGTTCCAGCTAACCAACATACCCCGGATGTTGCTAGGCGCAATCTCACCGATATACATCGGGCACACAGCAGAAGCCAGACCCACACCGATACCGCCAATCACACGGTAGAGGTTGAACACGATGAGAAGCGTAAGATTAGGTTCGCCCTTTGGCAACACCAAAGACTCAGGGCACATCGATCCCCATGCAGAGATGAAGAACATCACACCGGCAAAGATCAGCGAGCGCTTACGGCCCCAGTTAGAAGCCAGCACACCCGAAAGTGCCGAACCGATGATACAACCGATCAGGGCACTGGAAGAAGTGAAACCATGCCAGAAATCGGTATAGGTGAAATCCTCAGCACCCATGAAGAATGCCTGCAAACCCTTCTCGGCTCCCGATATCACAGCGGTATCATAACCGAAAAGCAAGCCGCCCAAAACGGCTACCATCACAATTGAAATAAGATAGGCTCTTGAGCCCGTTTGTTTTTGTTCCATTATTCTTAGGTTTAAATTTTAATCAATTTTCTGTAGAATAGCGTAGCATTTACCGGCAGGAAATCTCCTTTTTTCATGCCAAAAATCAATCCCCACCTAATAATATACGTTTTTTCTTTATAAATATTACGTTCAACATGCGGTTTTCCCCCATTTTTTTTGTAAATTTGCACCAAAATAAGAAGAAACATAGAATTTAGGTAATATGAACATAGCAGATTTTCTACATCAGCAGGGCGATAAGCGAGGCTTTTCGTTCGAGGTTTTACCTCCGCTGAAAGGTAACGGAACAGCAGCACTCTTCCGTACCATCGATGCGCTGAGCGAGTTTGGTCCTCGCTTTATCAACATCACTACGCACCATAGCGAGTATGTATACAAGGAACTGGAAAACGGTCTCCTCACCCGCCAGCGTGTGCGCCGCCGCCCTGGCACCGTAGCCATCGCAGGCGCTATACAGAATAAGTACGACATACCTGTCATCCCTCATATTATCTGCAGCGGTGCTACGAAGGAAGACATCGAGTACGAACTGCTCGACCTCCAGTTTCTGGGCATCAGCAACATTCTCGTTCTGCGAGGAGACAAGGCGAAAGAAGACCGGCAGTTTACACCAACCGAGAACGGTCATACCCATGCCACTGACCTCCTGAAGCAGGTGAATCAGTTTAATGACGGTTTCTTCTTTGATGGCACTCCCATCAAGCACCCGGGCGACAAGTTCTGCTGCGGTGTAGCCTGCTATCCGGAGAAACATGAAGAGGCGCCAAACCTCGAAATGGATATGCAGCATCTCTTGGAGAAACAACAGTTGGGCGCAGCGTATGCCGTTACCCAGCTCTTCTACGACAACGAGAAGTTTTATGCTTTCGTTGAAAAGGCGCGACAGATGGGCGTAACCATCCCTATCATTCCCGCCATCAAGCCTTTCGCCAAGTTGAGCCAGCTCACTGTAGTGCCGAAAACTTTCCACTGCGATATTCCAGAAGAACTCGCACAGGAGGTATTGAAATGTAAAACCGACGAAGATGCCAAGCAGCTCGGTATCGAGTGGACTACCGCTCAGGTGAAAGATCTCTTCGAACATGGTTACAACAATGTTCACTTCTTCACCGTATCGGCTGTAGACAGCGTCAAGCAAATAGCAAAAATACTGTTTTAAATGCAAAGAAATGAAGTTATAGGTCAGCAAGAAGTATGGAACCGTCTTATGGAGATGGTTCAGGAGAACCGTTTGCCCCATGCGCTGATGTTCTGCGGCCCGCAGGGCTGCGGCAAACTGGCGATGGCACTGGCTTTTGCCAGCTATCTTCTGGGCGATTCACCGATGCTCAGGAAATGGGAACATCCGGACCTCCACTTCACCTTTCCTACCATCAAGACCGCCAATATGGGCAGCGAACATAAACCGGTGAGCCTCGACTTCATCAAGGAATGGAGAGAGCTGCTGCTTTCTAAAGGTCCCTACATCCAGATTAGCGACTGGATGCTGAAGATGGGCAAGACGGATGCCGACTATAACAAACAGGCTATCATCACTGCCGAAGAAACCGATGCCATCTCTCACGAACTGATGATGATGTCGAGTCAGGGCGGATACAAGATCAGTCTGATATGGCTCCCGGAACGTATGAACATCCAGAGTGCCAACAAGATACTGAAACTGCTGGAGGAGCCGCCACGCCAGACGGTGTTCCTGCTGGTAAGCGAGAATCCGGAACTGCTGCTCGAAACCATCAGAAGCCGTACACAGCGCATCGACTTCAAAAAGATAGAAACAGCAGAGATGGAAAAAGCGCTGACGGAACGGAGGGCACTGGAGCCAGACATGGCACACCGCATAGCCCGTATCGCAAACGGCAACTGGAACCTCGCACTCGAAGAACTGGATGCAGGAAACGAAAACCGGCAGCATCTCGACATGTTCATCATGCTGATGCGACTGGCTTACATGCGCAAGATAGGTGACCTCAAGAAGTGGACCGATGTGATTTCGACCTTCGGAAGAGAAAAGCAGAAACGCATGCTCGACTACTTCATGCACATGCTCAGAGAAAGTTTCATGTACAACTTCCGGAATCCGGAACTGAGCTACATGACGCAGGATGAGGAGAACTTTGCCAAGAACTTTGCCCGCTTCATCAACGAGGCAAACATCATTGACATCTCCAACCTCTTCGAAGACAGCAAGCGCATGATTTCGCAAAATGCCAATGCCAAAATCGTTTTCTTCGATATGGCGCTCAAAATCATCGTCCTCCTGCTGAGGAAGTGAAGAGTGGAAGCAGCACGCCCTGAAAGGGCAGAAGCTCCTAGCCCAGGGCATCGCCCTGG
>JAJWJX010000011.1:0-75898 GCA_021623045.1 Segatella copri
CGGCAAGGACGATACTGGCGACGGCCTTGAATAGCCCAAGGATAGACTGGCTAGGGTGCTAGCCCCTAGCCAAGCCTATCCACCCCCAAAAAATTCAACATTCAACACTCAACATTCAAAAAAATGAAAGCGAACACTTGGAAAACAATTCTTCAGATAGCCATCAGCATTCTGACCGCTATCGCTACTACGCTCGGAGTAACGAGCTGCATGGGATAAAGAACATGGAGTCTACCTTATTATAATAAGCAGACTCAATCATAAATGAAATCGACCGCTCACCTCAATACGAGGAGAGCGGTCTTTTTCGTTCTACCGAGAATTCCGGTCATTAAGGTCACGGTCATTTTCGGTCATTAAGGATTTTTTGGGGGGCAAAATGCGAATACACTGTGTGCGCAATTGAATACCATTGAGAGTGCCACGAAGGTTATGGCAATGGCTATGTAATAGTTTTGCTCTATCGTTTTTATATTCCTTCAGTCAGGAACTTGCGAAGATGCAGGTGCGTGATGCCGTCATCATCATTTTTGGTGAGCAGAGGAGTCATGGAGATAACGTACTTCGGATAGTTGTCCTTGATAGCACGGAGATTACCAAACTCACGCTCTCTGGTTGCATCGTCGGCTATGATATAGGAAGCTTGCACGTATATGCGTTCGCCGCCTGGTTTGGTACATACAAAGTCGATTTCTCCAGCTTGCAGTTGTCCTACATATACTTGATAGCCCAAGCGTATGAGGTTTTGATAGATGATATTCTCTATCACTTTCTCAATGTCTCCTTCACGTGTTCCCCCGGCAATGGCATTTCTAATGCCGTTGTCTTCGAAATAAAACTTATCGTTGGTTTCAAAGATGCGTTTGCCGTGGATGTCATAGCGGTTCACCTTGTGCAGGATATAGGCTTCACAAAGGAAGGAAATGTAATTGATGATAGCCGTGGACGTTATAGATTCGCCTTGTGATTTCATATATTTGGCGATACTGTTGGCGGAAATCAACTTACCGGTGTTGTCTGCGAGGAAACGTACTAAGTTCTCTAAGAATGGCACGTTTCTTATCTGGTTGCGCATAATGACATCCTTAAGTAAGACGGTATGGTAAATATCCATCTGGTATTCACGTGCATCATCCTCTTCCAGTCCTATCTTTGCCAGACCAGGCAAGCCACCATACTGAATGTACAGAGCAAGTGCTTCGTCATTATCTGATAGTTGATGAAATTCCAGAAACTCGTTATAGCTCAGCGATTGGATATAGATTTCCTTATATCTGCCACCGATGAGTGTGCTCAGTTCATTGCTCAGCATGCGGGCATTGCTACCTGTGATGATAATGTCGGTGTTGGGTTCTGTGCGATAACTTCGAATGGATCGTTCAAATTCCTTGATGTCTTGTATCTCATCGATAAGGATATAGTTATGTTTATCGGACTGAAAGTGCTCTCCGATATAGTCGTTGAGATCCTGATAGGTCTGAATGTTGTCAAACTCTCTTTTCTCCTTATCTATAAAGATGATATTGTTGCAGTCATCTGCCTTCTTGCGGTCACGAATCATTTTCATCATGCAGCTTTTACCTACACGACGTTGACCTACTAATACGATGATAGTCTCCTTACCAAGATACCTTTCTATCTTGTCGATGTATGATTGACGAATAATAGTTGCCATATTTTTATCACTTATAAATGAAATTTTCTGCAAATATACGATTTTTATCTTTTATAATGGATGAAAATCCTAAATATTTTGCTTTTATCTTCTATAAAAGATAAAAAATGGCGTTTTATTCTCATTTTATGATAATCATAAAGTGATTATTTATCTTCCTTCAGATACCAGTCTTTGATGTATCCGGAATAATGCTTGGCAAACTCCTCGGCTTGGCCGGGAGCGCAGACCTTTACTTTCCTGGCTGGAATACCCGCCCAAATCTCATGTGCAGGAACCTTGGTGTCATGGGTAACTACAGCACCTGCAGCAATGATAGCCCCTTCGCCAATATCAGCCTTGTCAAGCACGGTGGCATTCATACCGATGAGAGCACCTTTTCTAACGGTAGCTCCATGAACGATGGCACCATGTCCCACAGATACATCATCCTCCAAAATGCAAGGCATCGTACCGGTTTGATGGATGCAGGCGCAATCCTGCACATTTACCCTGTTTCCACATCTGATGGCATCCACGTCAGAGCGCAATACCGCACTATACCAGATGCTACAGTCATCACCAAGAATACAGTCGCCGGTCAGTACGGCATTCTCAGCGATAAAACAATTCTTTCCCCATTGAGGAGTCTTTCCCTCTACTGTCTTTATAATAGCCATATTGAATATATATTTAAATTTGGGTGCAAAGGTAACAAAAATATTGAAATCATATGCAGTATTTTACAGAAAAAGGGTTGCAATCCTCGAAAAGATGGATTGCAACCCTTTATACCTTATTATATATAAGAGTTAAGATAACTCTATCATATATTCTTTTTGGGGAACTTATTACAGTTGAGCCAACTCTACAACCTTATCTACTGCAGCGCTCAAGCCGTCCTTGTTCTTACCGCCAGCCTGAGCATAGTGAGGCTGACCGCCACCGCCGCCCTGAATCAACTTGGCAGCTTCGCGAATCATCTTACCAGCATTCAAACCGTGATCCTTTACCATATCATCGCTGAACATTACGCTGAGCATAGGCTTGTCGTTATAAACAGAACCTACCACGCAGATCATGTTCTCTGGCAATGCCTCGCGAACCTTGAATACCAAATCCTTGGCAGCTGCTGGCTCCATTGGTAATACGGCTGTAACAACCTTCACACCATTGATTTCTTTTGCATTCTCTACAAGCTTATCCTTGGCACGCTCTACAGCCTGAGCCTGGAACTTCTCAACATCCTTCTTCAAGGCATCGTGCTCGTCGATGTACTTTCTGATGACACCTTCGAGATCCTTGGCGTTGTTGAACAAGCCCTTCAAGGCTACGATGGTATCCTGCAAGCCGTAGATAGCCTCCTCGCAAGCCTTACCTGTCAAAGCCTCGATACGGCGGATGCCGGCTGCAACGCTGCTCTCAGAGATAATCTTGAAGAAACCTATCTTACCAGTGCTCTTGGCATGAATACCACCACAGAACTCGGCAGATGGACCGAAGCGAACTACACGAACCTTGTCGCCATACTTCTCGCCGAAGAGGGCGATAGCGCCAAGCTCCTTAGCCTCCTCGATAGGAGTATCGCGGTGCTCATCCAATGGATAGTCGGCACGGATCATCTCGTTTACCATGTGCTCTACCTTGCGGAGCTCCTCATCAGTTACCTTCTGGAAGTGAGAGAAGTCGAAACGCAAGGTATCCTTATCTACATAAGAACCCTTCTGCTCTACGTGCTCGCCCAAAACCTGCTTCAGGCAGTAGTCGAGTAAGTGGGTAGCTGTATGGTTGGCTGCACTTCCCTCGCGGCTCTCGATATCTACGCAAGCCATGAAATCAGCGTTTACATCCTTTGGCAACTCCTTTACGATGTGGATGCTCTGGTTGTTCTCGCGCTTGGTGTCGATAACCTGAATGGTCTCATCCTCGCTAACGAGCACACCCTTGTCGCCAACCTGTCCACCCATCTCACCATAGAATGGAGTGTTGTCGAGTACCAACTCATAGAAAGAGTTCTTCTTCTGAGTCACCTTGCGGTAGCGCAGGATGTGGCACTCATATTCTGTATAGTCGTAACCTACGAAGTTCTGGTCGCCTTCCTTCAAAACCTCCCAGTCGCCATTCTCTACGGCTGCAGCATTGCGGGCACGCTCTTTCTGCTTCTTCATCTCCTCGTCGAAGCCTGCAGCATCTACGGTGTAACCATTCTCACGGCAGATAAGCTCTGTCAGGTCGAGAGGGAAACCGTATGTATCGAAGAGGCGGAATGCGCTTACGCCATCAAGCTGAGTCTCGCCATGAGCCTTGAGCTCGTCCATATCGCCATTGAGGAGGTTGATACCCTTCTCCAAGGTGCGGAGGAATGAATCCTCTTCCTCTTTCATCACACGGGTGATGAGCTCCTGCTGAGCTGGCAACTCTGGGAAGGCTGCACCCATCTGCTCTACCAATACATTGACGAGCTTGTACATGAATGCCTGCTTCTGGCCGAGGAATGTGTAAGCGTAACGTACGGCACGGCGCAAGATGCGTCGGATTACGTAACCTGCCTTGGCGTTGCTTGGCAACTGACCATCGGCGATAGAGAAGGCTACGGCACGGAGGTGGTCGGCGCAGACACGCATAGCGATGTCAATCTTCTCCTGCTCATCCTTGCCCTCACCATTCTCACCTGTAGGAGTAGTGAAGCCATACTTCTTGCCAGAGATAGCCTCGATTTCCTTGATGATTGGCTGGAAAATATCTGTATCATAGTTAGAGTGCTTGTCCTGCAACATGCGAACCAAGCGCTCGAAGCCCATACCTGTATCGATAACGTGCATTGGGAGAGGTTCGAGAGAACCATCAGCCTTGCGGTTGTACTGCATGAACACGATGTTCCAGATTTCGATGACCTGAGGGTTATCCTTGTTTACCAACTCGCGGCCTGGCACCTGAGCCTTCTCCTCTGGAGTTCGAGAATCCACGTGAATCTCTGAGCAAGGACCGCAAGGACCTGTTTCGCCCATCTCCCAGAAGTTGTCGTGCTTGTTACCGTTGATGATGTGGTCGGCTGGCACGTGCTTAGCCCAGTAACCTGCAGCCTCGTTGTCGCGTTCCAGACCTTCCTCCTTGCTACCCTCGAATACGGTAACATAGAGATCGGCAGGGTTGAGTTTCAAAACTTCAGTAAGATACTCCCATGCCATATCAATGGCACCCTCCTTAAAGTAGTCGCCGAAGCTCCAGTTACCGAGCATCTCGAACATGGTGTGGTGGTAAGTATCGTGACCCACCTCTTCGAGGTCGTTGTGCTTACCGCTTACACGGAGACATTTCTGAGTATCAACACGACGAACATCCTTGCCTGGGTCTTTTGTACCGAGGATGATGTCTTTCCACTGGTTCATACCAGCGTTTGTAAACATCAGCGTTGGGTCATCCTTGATAACCATAGGTGCTGATGGAACAATCTTGTGGCCTTTACCTTCGAAGAATTTCTTGAAGGATTCGCGCACTTCATTAGCTGTCATCATATCTTTTTTATATTTGTCTTTAATTTCTTTTTCCTGTTTTGGAGAGGGGATTGAGAGTCCTCTCAGAAAATATTTTTGCCCTTTAGGGCATTTTCTTCCGAAAATCTTTGCAAAGATAAGAAGAATTGTTTAATTTTGCAACTAAATTAATTATTTTTGAAATTAAAGACGGAAAAAATGGCAATAATTCCAGATAAAACAACGAAATTGTACTATTCTATCAAGGAAGTAGGTGAAATGTTTGGTCTAAACGACTCTACGTTGAGATATTGGGAAAAGGAGTTTCCTTTTCTCAAACCGAAGGTTGCTGGCAACAAAGTGCGCCAGTATACCGATAAGGATATTGAGCAGGTAAGGCTCATCTACAACCTTATCAAGGTGAAGGGATTGAAGATTGCGGCTGCCCGTAAGTATCTGAACCAAAACAGAACGGGTGCCGAGAAATCTTCTGAAGTTCTCGACACCCTTATTTCTGTAAGAGACCAGCTCAAAGAACTCAAAAAGCAGCTCGATGGACTGGTTTAAGACTTTGAGCTTTGAGCTTTATGATTAGTTGAAAGGGTAGGGGATGGTGGTTTACCACGCTTCTTCGCCGAAAACCTTGGCGATAGTAACCTTGCCTGCCTCTTTCTTGCTCAGCTGATGGCTCCAGGCTACTCTGCCCTTGGTGGCGGCACCTGGACCATGGTTCTTGTACTCGCTATATTCTGTCGTTTCTTCGTTCTTAGAGTTGTTCCAGTTGTGCCAACCCTCCGGACGGATGTGGCTGCCCATCTCGCAATTCATGAAGAGAGTCTTGGCGAACGGACGCCAAGGACGACCCAGATATACTTTCTTTACACCATCGGCTGCTGTTAATCTGCACTTGTTGAACACATAGCCGTATTTCTGACCGGCTGGGCTTGATGCGGCTGTAATGTAGCTGTCGGCCTTGCTGTGAATCTCACAATTCTCAAACCATGCCAGGCTAGGACCGAAGATGAAATCGGTGGTACCCTCGATGTAGCAGTCGTAGAAGGCGATGCGAGAGCCTGCTCTGCCTGTATATACGGTGTCCTGATTTCCCAAGAGTCGGCAGTTCTGTACCAGAATATGGTCGCCTTCGATGTGGAGAGCCACTGCCTGTCCCAGTTTGGCGGCATTGTTCTCGATAGTGATATTCTTCAGCGTGATATAGTTGCCCTGCACCTTGAGGGTGTAAGTGCGGAAGGTGCCCATCTTCTTGCCTTTGGCTGCTGCCTCGGAGTCAAGACCGCCGATAGGCATCAGGATGTTGGCGTGGTCATCCCAGGTGATGATAGTCTGGTCACGGTCTTCACCGCAGATGGTGATGTTGGTGAGCCAGGTTGGGATGATGAGCTTCTCCTTGTAAACTCCCTTCTTTACATAGATTACCTTGGTGTAGTCCATGAAGGCGCGGCACACTTCGATGGCCTCGTCGATGGTGCGGAATTCGCCTGTTCCGTCACGGGATACTACCAGGGTATCTGGGTTGTCATACTTGTTGGCTGCTGCCAGAGGCAACAGGGTCAACATCATTAAAAATGATAAGAATAATTTTTTCATATTGTTTTTAAGTTTGTTGTTTTGAATCTGTTTTATAAGATGTTGAAATCTGTATGATTTCATAGAGAATCGCCAGATTTTAAATCCGGCGATTCTCTATTATTTATCTTTTCTTTATTATCATGAACTCCTAACTTATAGGATTCTCTGTACTTCCTGCAGATCATCGATATTTCGGAGTTGATTCATAATGGTTTTGACTTCTTCGCGGTCGTGAATACGGAGTTCGATTGTTCCGTCGAAGATGCCGTTATCACTACTGATTGTTATCTTGTGGATATTGATACCCAACTGGTCACTAATCACCTTACTTACATCCAGCAGCATGCCCTTACGGTCAATACCCTTGATTTCGATGGTAGCATCGAAGAGTATCTGCTTGTGCATATCCCATTTGGCATCTACGATGCGGTTGCCGAAACTGGACTTCAGTTTGGCTGCTATGCTGCAAGAGCGCTTATGGATTTCGATGCGGTTCTTGTTGTCGATAAAGCCCATAACGTCATCGCCAGGAATCGCATGGCAGCAGCTAGGGAAGATAAACTGGTTGATATTCTCCTCGGTCAGGATGAGTGGCTTCTTCTTGTTGAAGTCTTTGCCCACCACGAAAAGATCCTGAGGCTTCACGATGCCTTTTTCTTGAGCCTTCTCCTTGCTCTTGCCCAGGAATGGGATATAATTGCGCCAGCTGCTGGCCTGCTGTTTCTTAGGCTTGCCCTGCAACTCATCGAAGTCTTTATCGCCCAGGATAATCTGATGGTCTCCCAATGACTGGAAGAGGGTTTCAGGCTTCTGGATATTATGAAAATCGCATAGGCGGTCTACCACCGACGCACTCATCTCGATGCTGTTCTTCTTGAGCCATTCGGTGAGTATGTTTTCTCCCTTCTTCTGAACCTCTCGTGAATCGCGGCGCAGGATGGCAAGAATCTTGCTCTTTGCCTTGGCTGAACTGACGAAGTTTACCCATTCTTCCTGTACATGCTGGCTCTTGGAAGTAAGAATCTCAACCTGGTCGCCACTTTGCAGCTTATGGCTCAGCGGAACCAGCTTATGGTTTACCTTGGCTCCGATACAGTGGCTGCCCAGGAAGGTATGAATCTGGAAGGCGAAGTCGAGGGCAGTACAGCCTGCCGGCATCGTCTTGATTTCTCCCTTTGGAGTGAAGACGAAGATTTCTGAAGCATAGAGGTTCAGCTTGATGGCATCGAGGAAGTCCATGGCATCCGGCTGCGGATCGTCCAGAATCTCCTTGATGGTGCTGAGCCAGTCGTTCAGCTCGTTCTCATCTTCTGTATATTCACCTTCGTTTCCTTCTTTGTATTTCCAGTGGGCAGCAAATCCCTTTTCTGCTACCTCGTCCATACGGTCGGAACGGATCTGCACTTCTATCCATCTTCCCTGCTTACTCATCAGGGTAACGTGGAGTGCCTGATAACCGTTTGCTTTCGGATGGTTCAACCAGTCGCGCAGACGGTCAGGATGACTCTTGTAGATTTTGCTGATGGCTACGTAGATATTGAAGCATTCGTTTACTTCGTTTGCTCTTACCTTTGGCGTAAAGATGATGCGCACAGCAAGAATGTCGTAAATCTCATCGAAGGTAACGTGCTTGTTCTGCATCTTGTTCCAAATAGAATAAGGGCTCTTCACACGTGCTTTAATCTTGTATTCTACGCCTAACTTGTCGAGTTCTTCGCGGATAGGTGCAGTAAAACTCTCGAAGAGGGTATCGCGCTGCGATTCGGTATCGGCAAGTTTATGCTCAATATTGGCATACTCCTGTGGATGGTCGTAGCGGAAACTGAGGTCTTCGAGTTCGGTCTTGATTTTGTTCAAGCCCAATCGGTTGGCGAGAGGTGCATAAATATACAAGGTTTCGCCCGCAATCTTGTATTGTTTGTTGGCTGGTTGCGATTCCAGCGTGCGCATGTTGTGCAGGCGGTCGCAAATCTTGATAAGGATAACACGGATGTCATCGCTCATAGTGAGCAACAGTTTTTTGAAGTTTTCTGCCTGTGCTGATGCCTTATCGCCGAAGATTCCACCACTGATCTTGGTGAGTCCATCAACGATTTGTGCCACTTTAGCTCCAAAGATGTTTGAGATATCTTCTACTGTGTAGTCGGTATCTTCTACCACATCATGAAGCAGTGCGGCACAGATGCTCGTTGAGCCGAGCCCCATCTCCTCGCAGGCTATCTGAGCCACTGCGATAGGGTGCATGATATATGGTTCGCCCGAGAGGCGGCGCACACCTTTGTGCGCCTGTCGGGCGAAGTTGAATGCCTTGGTCACTATATCTACCTTCTTGCGGTGTCGCGAACTCAGGTAGGTGTCAAGCAGGTGTTGAAAGGCATCGCCAATCAACTGGTTGTCAGCCTGCTCTCTTTCGAGGTCTTTCAAGTTCTGGTCATCCATAGTGGGTCCCTCCAATAAATAATGTTCTTAATTAGACTGAAAAAACTACAGCGGACGTAGTTCTTTTATTTCACTTTGATTTTCTTTCCGGCACGGATACTGTTACCCTTGATGCCGTTCAGTTTGCGCAGTTTCTTAACGGTTGTTCCGTGGCGTGCTGCTATTTCAGAAAGGGTATCACCATTCTTGATGGTTACACTCTTGTTGCCTTGTTTCCTGTTTCTGCCTCGCTTGCTGCTCTTCTTGCTGCGTGAAGAAGCGCTGTGGCGACTGTAGCTGCTTCGTGGGCGGCTATAGGTTGGCTGTGCATCGTTGACATCTACTGTAGCGCGCTTCAGAAAGAGTTCATCGGCTCTGTAAGCACAGATGCTGTCCTGCTGGTCGATGAAACTACCGATGAGGGTAGATGGAAGACGCAATACCATCGGATGGTTCAATCCGTTGATGATATCATGACGATACTGTGGATTCAGATTGCGCAGGTGCTCGATGTTGATGTTCAGCACTTTGGAAATCTGCTCCAGGTGGATATCTTTTGATACTACGATAGTGTCTGTCTTTACTGGCAGTTCGCTTACCATAGGGCAGATGTTATGATCGCAGTAGTAGTTCATGATGTAGTTGGCAGCGATGAAAGCTGGTACATATCCACGTGTTTCCTTTGGCAGATATGGATAGATGTTCCAGTAGTCGGCGTTGCCTTTTGCACGATGGATGGCCTTGTTGACATTGGTCGGACCGCAGTTGTAAGCTGCAATCACGAGGCTCCAATCGTCGAATATTTTGTACAGGTCGCTCAGATAGTGAGCGGCTGCATAGGATGCTTTTACCGGGTCGCGGCGTTCATCGATGAGTGAGTTTACTTCCAGTCCATATCGCTTGCCGGTAGGCAGCATAAACTGCCATAAACCTGTGGCACCAACGCGTGATACAGCTTTAGGGTTGAGTGCCGATTCAATAACTGGCAGATATTTCAGTTCCAGTGGCAGGTTGTAAGCCTCTAATGCCTCTTCGAAAATAGGCATGTAGAAGTTACTTGCTCCCAACATGAAACTTACCGAACGGCGTAGTTTGCCGCTGTATCGGTCTATGAATTTCTGTACTACCTCATTGTATGGCATTTCGATGATGGTAGGCATTCTCTTCAGACGGTCGATATACACTTCCTTCTCGAAGACAGGGTTTACATCGCGGTATTTGCAGGTTGTATCTGCCATCATGTAAGTCTGTGCATTGTAAAGGTGGAGCAGGCTGTCGAGGTTATCTTCCATTCCCTCTGGTACTTCGATTTCCTCTTGCTTTCCGTCTTTGTCGGTAACGGTGATGATATCATCGCTATCTGTTTCTTCTGTAACGTCGGTTTGGGCATGAATGCCTTGTAAGCTGAACAGCATCGCTGCTGCCATGACTAGTATTTTCTTCATATTGATGTTTTATCTCGTCTATGTTTCTAATTTCTATTTTGCGTTATAATATATATAGGTGTATTCTAACTCCTCACGCATTAAAATGTGAGTGAGCAACTTACGCCGAGGCTTCCAGACCGCAGCGGATTGGCAGTCTTGTTGCCGTTATTCAGCATGGTAGGCTCTATTCTGAGCGAGAGATCATCGGAGATGTCAAATTCCGAGAGCGATGCATCTACGTAGGCATCAATCACTGAGAAGGCATAGATGCCTATCATGACGAAGGTTCCCAAGTCTCTCCAACGGCGATATTTATCTTTTCGCTTGCGGAAGATTTCCTTATAGCGTTCTATGTTCGATTCGTTGATTTGGGCGCCCAAGTGCAGAAACTGATTGTAGCTCTGGGTGTTGGGGTCATCGTCCATAATATCCATGTAGGCTTGCGAATAGTCGTGATACATCTGGTTGTTCCAGGTGATGGCGTATGTACAGCCTACGAAACCGCCATAGATGAAAGGCAGTTTCCAATATTTGCGATTGTATATCTGTCCGGCACCAGGTAATACAAGTGCCAACCACATGGCACGCTTGGTATCAGGTCGCCAAGTTGACCAGTTGCGCTTTTTGCGTACAGGCTTTGCTGGTTGGGTGAGGCTTGCCAGTTTGCTGCTGTCTTGTGCAGTAAGCATCGAGTCGATGGCTATTTTTGCCGAGTCGGCTGATGCGATGGTTGGCACATCGGTCACTTGTTTTTTTTGTTTCGACTTCTGTGCCTGTGCGCCCATTGGTGCCAGGAGCAGAAGGGTTGCCAAACAGATTTGTGATATACTGAGTTTCACTTTTTATTCTTGCTTTAACTGATCGAAAACATTCATGATGTGCTCCAGCTCCTCTTCGTTGGCGAATGGAATACTGATTTTTCCCTTGCCCTTAGCAGAGCAGGTGAACTGCACTTTGGTATTGAGAAACTGTGACAGGCGGTTTTTGAGTTGTGTAAATTCCTCAGGCATCTGAGCTTTAGCCGTGATGGTTTTCTTACCGCTCTCGATGTCTTCTCCGCTCTTGAGTCGCTGTACCATCTCTTCAACCTTTCTTACTGAGTAGCCGTTCTTCTGTATCTCCTTGAACAACTTGATTTGCAGCGAAGGTGAGTCGAGGGCCAGTAGGGCACGGCAATGCCCCATGTCGATTTCTTTCTTCTGTAGTGCCATCTGCACCTGGGCAGGAAGTTTGAGCAGTCGCAGATAGTTGGCGATAGCTGCACGGCTCTTGCCCACACGTTCTGAAATTTTCTCCTGTGTCATACCCTCGTTTTCCAGAAGGTGTTCGTAGGCGAGTGCTATTTCTATGGCGTTGAGGTCTTGGCGCTGGATATTCTCTACGAGCGCCATTTCCATTACGTTCTCATCGCTGATGGTGCGGATGTATGCAGGGATAGCTGTCAGCCCCGCAAGTTGTGAAGCGCGCCAGCGGCGTTCACCGGCGATAATCTGGAATCTGTTTTCTGAAACCTGTCTTAAGGTGATAGGCTGGATGATGCCTATGGCCTTGATGCTTTCGGCGAGCTCATGTAGGGCTTCGTCGTCAAACTCCCGGCGTGGCTGATTGGGATTCGCCTCAATCTGGTCGAGAGGAATTTCATTGATGGTACTGCTGCCCTGGGTGCGCACTCCCTCGGTAGAGATGAGGGCATCGAGTCCGCGTCCTAAAGCGTTGCTCTTTGTACCGTTGTTGTATTTCTTGTGTACTGCCATTTTTTTACTTTTAATTTTGAACATTGAACTTTCTAAAAGGGTTCAATTTCCAAATCTTAACTATTCTTGTTGATAATCTCCTTTGCCAAGGCCAGATGGTTCTTGGCTCCATTGCTTTCTGCATCGTAAAGGATAACTGGGAGACCATGGCTCGGACTCTCGCTCAGCTTCACGTTGCGCTGGATAACGGTCTTGAACACCAATTCCTGGAAGTGGCGTTTCACCTCGTCGTATATCTGGTTGGCAAGGCGTAGACGACTATCATACATGGTGAGCAGGAAACCTTCTATCTCGAGTTTCGGATTCAGCTTGCTCTTGATGATCTTGATGGTATTGAGCAATTTGCTGATACCTTCAAGAGCGAAATATTCACATTGGACTGGGATGATGACACTGTCAGCTGCCGTCAACGAATTGACGGTGATGAGGCCGAGCGAAGGCGAACAGTCTATCAGAATGTAGTCGTATTCGTCACGGATAGGCTGCAGTAATGTCTTAATCACCTTTTCGCGATTTTTGAGATTCAGCATCTCTATCTCGGCACCTACCAGGTCGATATGACTAGGAATGATGTCGAGTCCATCAATGTCGGTGGTGTAGACAGCATCGCGCACGTCTGCATGGTCGATGATGCATTCGTAGAGCGAGCAGTCTACCTCGCTGATGTCCACGCCCAATCCACTGGAAGCGTTTGCCTGTGGGTCGGCGTCCACTACGAGTACAGTTTTCTCTAGCGTGGCAAGCGATGCTGCCAAGTTAATGGTGGTAGTAGTCTTTCCTACACCGCCTTTTTGGTTAGCTAATGCGATGATTTTTCCCATTTTCTTAGTAAATTTTCGGCAAAGATACAAAAATATTGTGAGAAAGTCGCTATCTTTAAAGGTTTTTTCGTACTTTTGCACCAAAAAGAAAGATATTTTTATGGAAAATAAGAAACCGTTAGTATTAATTTCGAATGATGATGGCTATCATGCCAATGGAATCAAGACCCTGGTGAGCTTTCTGAAAGACTGGTGCGACCTGCTGGTTGTAGCACCGGAAAGTGCCCGTTCGGGATTCGCCTGTGCCTTCTCGGCTACTACTCCCTTGCGCCTGAAGCGTCGCCACAATATGGGGAATGATGTTGAGGTTTGGTCATGTAGCGGCACACCGGTTGACTGTGTGAAACTGGCATTGGATCAGTTTCTTGCAGATCGCAAGCCTGATCTGATTATCGGCGGTATCAATCATGGTGACAATTCGAGCGTGAATAATCATTATTCGGGAACTATGGGTGTAGCTAAGGAGGGCTGTATGCAGCATATTCCAAGCATAGCCTTCAGCAGTTGCAATTATGATGAAAATGCGGATCTTACTCCTTTGCGCGATGGGGTACTGAAGGTTGTTAAGATGGTGCTGGAGAAGGGATTGCCAGAATATACCTGTCTGAATGTCAACTTCCCGGCTTTGCCTCCGTTCAAGGGTTTCAAGGGTTGCCGGATGACTCATGGCTCCTGGATCAATGAGGTGGATCATCGCACTCATCCGCATGGATATGATTATTATTGGATGGTGGGTGAATACCGTAATGACGAACCGGAGGCAACGGATACCGACCAGTGGGCTGTGAATCATGGTTACATCGCTATTACCCCAACTAAGATTGATGTAACGGATTATGATTGGTTAAAGAATTTTGAATTATGAAGTATTACCTGATAGTAGGCGAGGCTAGTGGAGATTTGCATGCCAGCAGATTGATGCGCTCGTTGAAAAAAATAGACGAGTTTGCTGAATTTCGTTTCTTCGGCGGTGATTTGATGGCTGCTGAAGGTGGCACTCGCGTCAAGCATTTTAAGGAGTTGGCTTATATGGGTTTTGTGCCTGTACTGCTACATTTGGGTACCATCTTTTCGAACATGAAGAGATGCAAGGAAGATATTGTGAAATGGAAGCCGGATGTAGTGATACTGGTAGATTATCCGGGATTTAATCTCAAGATAGCTAAGTTCTTGAAAAAGAACACCAATATCCCTGCCTATTATTACATTTCTCCTAAGATATGGGCATGGAAGGAGTGGCGGATCCGCAGCATTAAACGTGATATCGCTGAACTCTTCTCAATCTTGCCATTCGAGGTGCCGTTCTTCGAAAAGAAGCACCATTATCCTATTCACTATGTAGGTAATCCTACGGCTCAGGAAGTAGGGGAGTTCAGGTCGGGATATCATCAGAGTTTTACGGAATTCTGTCAGGAGAATAATCTTGACACCTATCGTCCTGTTATCGCTTTGCTGGCAGGAAGCCGTCTGCAGGAAATCAAAGACAATCTGCCGGCGATGATTGAGGTGGCTGAGCGTTTTGAAGATTATCAGATGGTGCTTGCCGGTGCTCCTTCGATAGACGATGCTTACTATGAGAAGTTTATCAAAGGTACACCTGTCAAACTGGTGCGTAACAAGACTTATCCGCTCTTGTCGCATGCTACGGCAGCTCTTGTTACCAGTGGTACTGCAACTTTAGAGACGGCTCTTTTCGATGTGCCTCAGGTGGTATGTTATGAAACGCCTGTACCTCATCTCATCCGTTTCGGTTTCAGGCATATCATCAAAGTGAAGTTTATCTCGCTGGTGAATCTTATCGCCAATAAGGAGATTGTGCCGGAGATGCTTGCCGACCGCTTTACGGTTGATGGTATTGCCAACGAACTTTATCAGATTCTTCCGGGAGAACCTGGCAGGGATAAGATGTTGGCAGAATATCAGGAAGTTCGAACTCAGTTGGGCGATAAGGTTGCGCCGGATGAGGCTGCGGGCATCATGTTTGATCTTCTGGTTAAGCGTAGGGAAATGCTTCTCCGTATGGCTCGTGAGCGTGCTGAAGCTGAAGCCAAAGCTGCAGCTGAGGCTGCAGAACGTGCGCGACAGAAGGCGATAGCTGAAGCCGAGGCTGCTAAGAAACGTGCCGAAGAGGAAGCTTTGGCGGCGCAGAAGCGAGCTGAAGAAGAGGCTGAACTGGCAAGAATAAGAGCAGAAAAAGCCCGACTGGCGGCTGAGGCTAAGGCACGTGAGGCTCAGCAGCGTGCTGCTCAGGCACAGTATGAGGCGCAGGAAGCCCAGAAGGGTGAACGCTTTGAAGAAGAACAGGAAAAAGGTGTATAGCTTTTTCATGGGTCATCGCAAGTACTTACGTGATCCATCGGAGCTACTAGCGTTTTTTATGGTGATATGAAAAAAAAGGCAGGGGTTCTTTGAGGAATCCCTGCCTTTCTTTGTGCTTGGCCAAACTATAGGTTTGGCCTTTATCTCATAAAAGAAGTATTATCCAAACAACTGGATGGTGTATAGGTAGATTACTGCTGCCGGTATCGCCATGAGCGAAGAGTCGAAGCGGTCGAGCATGCCTCCATGTCCTGGCAGGATGTTGCCACTATCCTTTACTCCGAGGGTACGCTTGAAGAGGCTTTCTACCAAATCGCCCCATGTGCCGAAGAATACCACAACCAGACCTAAACCTTCCCAACCGAGAATGCTGAGACGGTGGGCTTCCCCATCATTGGCAATATAGCCGATAATGCCTGCTGCTATCAGTACGAATATGCCTCCGCCTATGCTGCCTTCCCAACTCTTGGCTGGACTGATGCGAGGAAAGAGCTTATGCTTGCCGAAAAGCGAACCGCTGCAATAGGCACCGGTATCATTGGTCCAGAGGAAAATGAAAATGCTCAAAGGCAACAGCATGTCGTAATGTATCTGACCATCGAAGGCTGATGTCTCGAAACTCAATACATTGATCATTGAGAAAGGCAAGGCGATGTACAACTGAGAGAGCATAGTGTAAGCCCAATCGTTGATGGCATCCTTGTTGCCCGTATACAGTTCGCTGATGAAGAGATAGAGGATGGTGAGCAGATAAGGTACGAAAACCACGAAATTGCCCACAATGCCCATGCGGAAACCAGCCACGGCAAGGAAGAAGTAAACACCCGCCACGGTGCTGATGAAACGGTTTACCGTAACATTCTCCTTCTGGTTTACCAGTCCGCAATACTCCCAGATGCTCAATCCGGTAATGAGGGCGAACAGGATAACCATTGCCCTGGGATTGAGAAAGCAAGATACCATGCACACCACGAAAAATACGCCTGTGATGGATCTTATCACTAGATTCTTCTGTTTGTCAGTCATATCGGTTTGTTTTATTCGTTCTTGTTTTCTTCCGAACCTTCATCCTTCTTGGAAGTCTCATCAGAATCTGCATTCTTCTTCTGGTTCTCTTCATGCTCCTTGATGGCAGCCTGAACTTCAGGAAGTTCCTTTACGGCGTCATCGTCTATCTTAGGCTGTTCGTCTTCCATGATTTCCTGCGAACGGCTCAACCAAGGGCGCTTGCCAAAGATATGTTCTACGTCTTCTGCCATAATCACTTCTTTCTTGATCAGGAGCTCTGCTAGGGCATTGTGGCCTTCCTTGTGCTCCATCAGAATGTTCTTGGCACGGGTATACTGTTCGTTGACAATCTTCAGAACTTCCTGGTCTATCTCGCGGGCTGTAGACTCAGAGTACGGACGCTGGAATGAATATTCGTTCCGGTTGTAAAAGCAGATGTTTGGCAACGTCTTGCTCATACCGAGATAAGCTACCATACCATAAGCACTCTTTGTGGCGCGCTCCAGGTCGTTCATGGCTCCTGACGAAATATGACCGGTGAAGAGTTCTTCTGCGGCACGTCCACCCATTAATGAACACATCTCGTCGAGCATCTGTTCCTTGGTGGTTATCTGGCGCTCTTCTGGCAGATACCATGCTGCACCGAGAGCCTGACCACGAGGCACGATGGTAACCTTGATGAGAGGGTTGGCATACTGGCAGAACCATGAGATGGTTGCGTGGCCTGCTTCGTGGAGAGCGATGCTACGCTTCTCGTCGGCAGTCATCACCTTAGTCTTCTTCTCCAGACCGCCTACAATACGGTCTACTGCATCGAGGAAATCCTGTTTGCAAACAGCCTTCTTGTCGTGGCGTGCAGCAATGAGGGCTGCCTCGTTACAAACGTTGGCAATATCTGCACCCGAGAAACCTGGAGTCTGGCGTGCCAGTAGATCAACATCTACAGTTTCATCTATCTTGATAGGTTTGAGATGAACCAGGAAGATAGCCTTACGTTCGTTCAAACCAGGGAGATCTACGTGAATTTCGCGGTCGAAACGTCCGGCACGGAGCAAGGCGCTGTCGAGCATGTCTACACGGTTGGTAGCTGCAAGGATGATGACACCACTGTTGGTGCCGAAACCATCCATCTCTGTAAGGAGAGCGTTCAAGGTGTTCTCGCGCTCATCATTACCACCCATGGCTGGGTTCTTGCTGCGGGCACGGCCTACAGCATCAATCTCATCGATAAAGATGATACAAGGTGATTTCTCTTTAGCCTGGCGGAACAGGTCGCGTACACGTGAGGCCCCTACACCTACGAACATTTCAACGAAATCGGAACCGCTCATGGAGAAGAAAGGTACGCCGGCCTCGCCGGCAACAGCCTTAGCCAAGAGGGTCTTACCAGTTCCCGGAGGGCCTACGAGAAGGGCTCCCTTTGGAATTTTACCACCCAAGTCGGTATATTTTTGTGGGTTTTTCAGGAAGTCTACAATTTCCTTCACTTCCTGCTTGGCACCTTCCTGTCCGGCCACATCCTTAAAGGTGATGCCGATGGCATTTCCCTTTTCGTACATCTTAGCTTTGCTTTTGCCCACGCTGAAGATGCCGCCGCCCATACCGCCGCTGCCCATACCGCCGCTGAATCTTCCAGACATCCAAAGGATGAAGAATACGAAGAAGAGCAGAGGCGCCAGATTGAAGAGCGTGCTTAAGAAGTCGTTATCCTTCTGGTTATCGTAGCTGAAGGAGCGTATCTTCTTTTCCTTCAACATCTGGTTGGCATAGCGTTCCACTTCGTCAACCGAGCCGAACTGTACTTTTACGTATGGGTTAGGACCTACAGACTTTGCCGGCATATTGTATACATCGCGCGTATATTTCGGGTTGATGTATATTTTGAGGGTGCTTTCTGTTTTATTGGCCACAACACTGAGCACATAACCCTTGTCGACATACTGTTTGAACTGGGTGTATGTGGCTTCCTTGGCAGCGCTGCCTCCAATCGCATCGCCTCCTCCTGTAAAGAAGAGGATAATCATGGTGATGAGGCAGATGGTGAAAAGCCAGGTCATATTAAATCGTGGCATCTTTGGTCCGCCATTGCCACGAGGCTTCATATTATTGCTTTGTTCCATTTTATTTTATATGTATAACTTTTAGTCGAAAAACATTGTCTGATCCATCATGTAGGATGGGAGAGACTGACTAGTCGAGATCAGGTATATGGGTAAGCTTTGCATCCTCCCATAAATGTTCGAGGTCGTAATAAGCACGTACTTCCGGAAGAAAAATGTGTACTAGTACGTCGACAAAGTCCATTGCCACCCACTGGTCGTTGCCGAGACCTGCTACATTTACAGGTTTTTCTTTCAGATTCTTGCGCACGATGTCGCCCACAGAACCTGCGATAGCTTCAACCTGAGTAGGGCTTCCTCCCTGGCAGATAATGAAGTACTTGGCAATGCTTCCATCGATTTCTGTCAGGTCGGCGATAACTATGTCTTGACCTTTCTTTTCTTGTATACCTTCTTTAATAGTCTCTACGAGTTGTTTAACTGTGTTCATTTATCTTTTCTTTCTTACTTAATTTATATTCTCTATTTTTCTGCAAAGATACATTATTATAATGGAAAATCGACTTAAAAGGCAAAAAAAATGTGGAAAATTAAAGAAATTGCGTTTTTTTTAGAAAAAAGTGCCGAAAAATTTTGTAGGTTCAAAAAAAACTAGTACCTTTGCACTCGCAATTGAGAAATGAACATCTCTTTTGCTGATATTGGGATATGGTGTAATGGTAACACTACAGATTCTGGTCCTGTCATTCCTGGTTCGAGTCCGGGTATCCCAACAATCAAAAAGTTCTATTTTAAGTTTGGGATATGGTGTAATGGTAACACTACAGATTCTGGTCCTGTCATTCCTGGTTCGAGTCCGGGTATCCCAACTCATATGGTAAGGCATCTTTCAGTAATGAAAGGTGTTTTTTTTGTTTATAGGAATTCTGTTTTATGGAGTATTCATAGCAATAAACCCCAGGGCTTTCGCCCTGGGGTTTATTGTATTTATTTCTTCTCGGCATCAATAGCCTTGATTTTCTGCTTTACCATTTCGAGGTCAGCCTTGAGTTTCTCAATCTTACGGTTCATTTCTTCTACCAGGCTGTTGCCCTTCTTGCTGGCCGTATTGAAGAAACCGAGGTTGTTCTCGTAGGTAGTAATCTCGCTGCGCAACTGGTCGTAGCGGCGCAAGAGTTTGCCACGCTCATTGCCGAGTGCATTGCCGCCTTCCTTGGCAACATTCTTCAAGTTGTTCTTGAAGTTGTCAAAGTGGCGCTTAGCATTGGTGGCGTGAAGTTTCTCATAGGCTGCATCGATAGCCTCATGATACTCTTTATAGACCTTGTCTTTCTCTTTGAAAGGAACGTGTCCGATTGCACTATATTGCTTGGCAAGATCTTTGAGCTTCTTTTGGAAATCGTTGTCTGAAATCTCTGCAACTACAAGTTCCTTGAGCTGGGCAATAATGTTGCGCTTCTTGTCCAGATTGGCATGTTCCTCGCTGCGTGAACCGGCATTCTGCTTGTTGCGGGCTTCGAAGAACTTGTTGCAGGTATCCAGAAATTCCTTCCAAAGCAATTCGCCTTGTTTATGAGGTACGGTACCCACCTTCTTCCATTCTTTCTGAAGAGCGATGAACTTGTCGCCAGTCTTCTTCCAGTCTGTACTGTCAGCCAGTTCCTTTGCCTTGTTTACGAGTTGCTGTTTCTTTTCGAGATTGGCAGAGTAGGTATCTTTCAATCCTTTGAAGAATTCTGCCTTCTTGTTGAAGAATTCATCGTTGGCGATGCGGAAACGCTCAAAAATCTTGACGTTCATTTTCTGAGGGGCAAAACCGATAGTGCGCCACTCTTTCTGAATCTCTATGATTTCCTGGGTAACCTTTTCCCAATCCTTGGCAGTCTTGTATTCTCCTTGGTTGGCAGCCTCTACCTTTTCGCAGAGGGCAGTCTTCTTGGCGAGGTTTTCCTCTTCCTTGGCACGCAGGTCTTCGAAGTGCTGCTGGTGCTTCTTGTTGATAACAGTGCTGGCAGCCTTGAAACGCTCCCAAATCTGCTCTCTCAACTCCTTGGCAACAGGACCAATCTCACGATATTGCTGGTGGAGGTCCTGAAGCTGGTGGAAGGCAGAAATAACATCCTCTTCCTCGTTGAGTTTCTCTGCAGCCTCGCAGAGCTTGGTCTTGGCTTCAAGATTCTTCTTGAAGTCATATTCGCGGGCTTCGCTGTTCAACTTGAGCATGTCGTAGAACTGCTCTACATAGAGCTGGTAGTTCTTCCATACCTCGTTTGCCTTGTCTGCAGGGATGTTCTTGATTTCCTTCCATTCCTGCTGCAGGGCCTTGAAGTCCTGATATGATTTGTTGGCCTCCTCCGGTGAGGTGGTCATGGCCTTTATCTTTTCGATAATTTCCTCTTTTTTGCGGAGATTATCTTGTTTTTCTTCTTCTTGTGCCAGGAAGATCTTGGCTCTTTTCTCCTTGATGAGTTGCATCTCAGCCTTGAAGGCTTCTTCGGTGTCATCCGGTAGAAGGATATACTTCTCTGGGTCACCGCCTTTTGCGAGATACTCTTTCATCTGTGCGTCTCTTTCTGCGAGATGAATCTTGTAGAAAGTAGTCTTGAGTAGGTCGAGTTCCTCCTTGTTTGGATTTTCGCTGCTATGAGCGATTTCCTTTACTCTTTCGAGCACTTCCTGCTTGGTGGCATAAGCCTTCTTGGCAGGGTCTTCCAGGGTGCTCTGCTGCAACAGAGCTTTTTCTTGAGAGTCCATCATGTCACTTTGTTTAGTTTATGATTCGAGTTTCTTGGGCCGGTAGTCGCTTATCTGCAATTCGACCCCATACAAAATTATATTATTAATAAGTTGCAAACTTAAAAAAAAAAATCGAATATCATGTCATGATATTCGATTTTTTAATTTTTTTTGTATTTATAATTGCCTTTTTCTTGCTAATCATCGTTTTATGTGCTCTTTCGGGCTACTTAATGCATATCAGAGTGGTATATGCTTAGAGCAGGCGCTTGTATCTGAGGAAGCCCCATGAAAGTGCAGAAACGAGCACGGAGATAACCAGGGCAATGGCAAATCCGTAATGGCTGTCTTCCATACCGTTGATTAAGTTCATACCGAACAATGAGGAAATCAGCGTAGGCAACATCATGACGATACTGATACTGGTCAAGGTACGCATCGTGGTATTCATGTTGTTGTTGATGATACTCGAATAGGTATCCATCGTCGACTCCAGAATATCCGAGTAGATGCTTGTTGTTTCGCGTGCCTGTGTCATCTCGATGTTTACGTCTTCGATGAGGTCGGCATCAAGTTCATCCACCTGCAGCTTGAACTTCAGTTTAGACAGGAGGTTCTCGTTGCCTCGGATAGAGGTGATAAAGTAGGTAAGGGAGTCCTGCAGGCGGCTCAGGCCAATCAGACTCTCATTGTTTACACCATGATCGAGATTCCGTTTTGCCTTTTCTATGAGCGAATTGATCTGTTTCAGTCGCTTCAGATACCAAACCGCTGATGAAAGGAAGAGACGGAAGGTCATATCTACATAGTCGGTGAACCCCTCGCTGCGCTTCTGCTGGTAGCTTACGAAATCAATCATCATATTGGTTTCATAATAGCATACGGTGATGGTAACATCGCGCTTATGGATGATACCCAGAGGCACGGTGGTGTATGGGGTACGGCTGCGTATTTCCTTGACATAAGGGATACGGAGGATGATGAGCATCCAGCCATCGTCATATTCATAGCGGGCACGCTCATCGGTATCGCTGATATCCGAGAGGAAATAATCAGGGATCTTGAATTCTTCTTCCAGCAAGCGCTGGTCTTCATCAGTTGGACATGTTACTTGTATCCAGCAGTTTGGCTGCCACTCATTGAGTACAGTCAGATTCTTGTCTATATTCCAATAAGTCTTCATAGTTTGCTAATCTCCACATAATAAAAGTTTGGGGTATGGAGACTAGCGCTTGGGTACGGTCTACTGAAAGGCTTCATCGTTGCTGAATCTCCACGCCTTACAATTCATTATTGTTCTCCGCGTGATAATCGTCCATTTTGGTGTTATTTTAATGAAACTTATGCAAGTGAATTTGTATGATCTGCTACAGAGATTTTACAAGACTTGCGAAATCGACTGCAAAGGTAATGATTTCTTTTGAAAACTGGAACAAAAAAGCCGAGAATTTTCACTCTCGGCTTTCTTTTTTTATCTTTTTGTAATTTTGTTCCCCATTTTTTACTTTGCAGGAATCTCTGTAAGGAGCTGCTTGACGAGGTTCCAGAAAGGAGCTACGCAACTGATCTGGCAACGCTCATTGGCTGTGTGAGGACTAAGAAGAGTAGGACCGAATGATACGACATCGAGGTTAGGATACTTGCTCAGGATGATAGAGCACTCCAGACCTGCGTGAACAGCCTGTACCTTACCGTCTGTGCCGTTCTGCTCTTTGTAAACCTTCAATACGTGTTCCAGAATGTCGCTCTTAGGGTTAGGGTTCCATCCCATGTAGCTGCCGCTGAATTCAACCTTCATGCCTGCCATGTTGAAACAGCTTTCTATCATTGTGGCAAGATACATCTTGTAGTATTCGTGGCTGGAACGGGCCAGAATCTTGATAGCAGCCTTGCCCTCACCAATCTCAATGATTGCGAGGTTTGAAGAGGTCTCTACGATTTCAGGCATAGATGGAGCCATACGCAATACACCATCGTGGCAAGCGTAGATTGCATCTACAAGATTATCCTGGATTTCGGCAGGAACCTGCATCTTAGGAGTTTCTACATTCTCAGCGAAGAACTCGATGTTCTCAGTTGTTTCAATGCCTTCGAACTCATCACAGATTTCGTCCTTCCAGTCTGCTACCAGGTCATTCAAAGCTTCAATGTTCTCCTTAGGCAGGGTCAGAACAACCTCAGCCTGGAATGGGATGGCATTGCGCATGTTGCCGCCCTGCCATGAAGCTAGACGGGCATCGAGTTCTGAAATAGCTTCACGCACGAAACGGACCATGCACTTGTTGGCATTCGCTCTGCCTTCGTTGATTTCGATACCGGAGTGACCGCCTTTCAATCCCTTGAGGGTTACCTTAACGGCAGCATCTTCCTTGTCGGTTTCTGCCTCTTTATAATCGAGAGTTGCTGTGATGTCGATACCGCCAGCGCTACCGATAACGAACTCGCCCCAAACCTCGGTATCGAAGTTCAAGAGAATGTCGCCGTTCAGTTCGCCTGCTGGGAGATCGTTGGCACCATACATGCCTGTCTCTTCGTCGGCGGTAATCAAGCCCTCGATAGGGCCATGCTGCAAATCTTTTGATTCCATTACCGCCATGATTGTAGCTACGCCAAGTCCGTCGTC
Source organism: Segatella copri (assembly GCA_021623045.1). Classification (GTDB taxonomy): domain Bacteria; phylum Bacteroidota; class Bacteroidia; order Bacteroidales; family Bacteroidaceae; genus Prevotella; species Prevotella copri_T. Next base: position 23,884 of record JAJWJX010000011.1, read on the forward strand.
GCTACCGAGTGTTGTATGATTAGCACGTACCCAGTCGCCATCGATGATGGTTTCAATAGGGTCTGTTTCAAAATTATGCTTGCTGTCTGGTGCTTTCTGAGGAACCATGTCCATGTGCGCCTGCATAATAACGCCTTTGCGGTTCTCCATACCTGGAGTAGCAGGTTTGCGCATCACGATGTTGCCTGCTGGGTCTTGGAAAGCCTCTACACCTGCTTCTTTTGCCCAATCGAGCAAATAAGCCTGAATCTTTTCCAAATGTCCTGATGGACGTGGAACTTGTGTTAACTTGTCAAAGTTGCGCCAGATTTCAACTGGGTTCAAATTCTTAATGTCAGCCATAATATTTTTATTTTAATGTTAAATGTTCAATGTTAAGTTGGGCATACGCCCTAAAGCAAGAGGATTCTTCACTTTTCACTCCTCACTCTTCACTCTTCACTTTCCCGGTAAACGCCAGTGCTATCCAGGCATAGATTCCCAAAAGGACTACAAGCAGGGTTTGCACGGAGTGTACGATGAGAACGAAGAAGAGGGCATCGTTTGCCTGAATGCCATAGAGTATGAGCATTGTCTTGACGGCAAAATGCCAAGGACCGGCTCCGTTAGGCGTTGGTACGATGACCGCTATGCTGCCCACGATGAATGTCACCAGGCCGCACATCAGATTGAGATGGGAGGTTGCTTCGAAGCATTGGAAGGTAAGATAGTAGTGGAAGAAATAGCTCAACCAGATGCCCAGTGTAAGGGCGATGTAGAGCGGTACATTTCTGACACCTTTCAGCGAGATGATACCTTGCCAGAGTCCTCCCAGTGTTGCTTTCACCTTATTATATATAGCGAGTCGCTTGAGCAGATAGTGAGCAAGGATGAGTACTGCTATGCCACAGATAGCGGTCACAATGTAACCTGTGGCTGTAAACTGACAGAGTAAACTGTCCATGCTCGTACCTGTTTTCTCAAAGAAATTGAGGAATACCGGAATCTGCATCACAAAGACCAGCGCCGTAATCAGCAGCACGAGGAGTGAATCGATGGCTCTTTCTGTAACGACGGTACCCAAGGCTTTCGGAAACGAAACATCATCCCATTTCTTCAATACGCCGCATCTGGCAAACTCGCCTGCACGAGGAATTACAAGACTCAGAGCATAGGACAGGAAGATGGAGTAGGTGCTGATACTGGAGCGGGCCTTCTCGCCTAATGGTTCCAGCGACTGTTTCCATCTCCATCCTCTGAACACCTGGGCAGAGATGCCAAAAGGGAACGACAGCAGCATCCAGGTCCAACTCATCTTGTGAAGCAGAACATCTTCTACTTGCTTGAAGTCGAATCCGCGATACATCCAATAAAGGATGGCGCCACCCAGAATGAGCGACAAAGCCACCTTCCATATGTTGTTTGCTATCTTCTTTATATCCATAATTAGATGCAAAGATAATACTTTTATTGACAATATCGTTCGAATCTGCATATTTTTAGCATAAATAAACGCTTGGGCGCCATTTATGGCTAAAAGTATAGCCTTTTTTTTAAGAAACAAGTGGCTCTTTCCCTTTTTTACCCAAAAAGATAAAAAAAATCGCATACTTCGTGTGGATTCTCAAAAAATAATCGTATTTTTGCAAAATATATAATATAAAGATAAGATATGAAAGCTGTAAAGCCTAAGAAGAATCTCGGTCAGCACTTCTTGACCGACCTCAATATAGCAAAGCGCATCGCCGATACGGTGGATGCCTGCCCGGATATACCTGTTCTCGAAATCGGACCAGGTATGGGCGTTCTTACCCAATATCTCGTAGAGAAACCAAGACCCGTCAAGGCAGTGGAAATCGACTCGGAGTCGGTGGCGTATCTTCATGAGAATTTCCCGACACTCAAGGATAATATCATCGGTGAAGACTTCCTAAGAATGGATTTGAACCAGATATTCGATGGAAAGCAGTTTGTACTGACAGGTAATTATCCATACGATATCTCATCGCAGATATTCTTCAAGATGCTCGATTACAAGGATCTCATTCCTTGCTGTACCGGAATGATTCAGCGCGAGGTGGCATTGCGTATGGCATCAGAACCAGGCAACAAAGCCTATGGTATCCTCAGTGTGCTCATCCAGGCATGGTATGATGTGGAATATCTCTTTACGGTAGATGAGAATGTGTTCAACCCACCTCCAAAGGTAAAGAGTGCGGTAATCCGTATGACTCGCAACAAGGTGACTGACCTTGGCTGTGATGAAAAACTGTTTAAGCGTCTGGTAAAGACAGTCTTCAACCAGCGTCGCAAGATGCTCCGTGTAAGCCTTAAGCAGATGTTCCCGGGTGTAACCCCACGCGAGGATTTCTACACCACAGACATTATGACCAAGCGTCCTGAGCAGCTCACTATCCAGCAGTTTGTAGAACTCACCAACTATGTGGGCGAAGAATTGAAAAGATTAGAATTAATAAAATAAAAACATATAATTATGATAGACGTTAAAGAAACTTTGAATTCTGCAGCAGAGCGTATGGAGATGGCAGCAATGTATCTCGCAGAGGAACTCTCTCATGTTCGTGCTGGTCGTGCTAATGTAGCCATCCTCGATGGTGTGCGTGTAAATAGTTATGGCAGTATGGTTCCTCTGAACCAGGTAGCTACAGTTACAACCCCTGATGCCCGTACTATCGCTATCCGCCCTTGGGACAAAAAGGCTATCAAGGATATCGAAAAGGCTATTATGGATAGTGGTGTAGGTATCACTCCTGAGAACAATGGCGAAATCGTACGTCTGGGTATTCCTCAGCCAACAGGTGAGCGCCGTAAGGAACTCGTAAAGCAGTGTAACAAGATTGCTGAGCGTGCTAAGATTGAGGTGCGCAACGTGCGCCAGGAAATCAAGGAGAAGTTGAAGAAAGCTATCAAGGATGGACTTTCTGAAGACTTGGAGAAGGATGCTGAGAACGATTTGCAGAAACTCCACGACAAGTACATCAAGCAGCTCGAAAACCTGATGGACGAGAAGGAGAAGGAAATCATGACAGTCTAAATCATTCTGGACTTACATTATTTAATAAGTGATAATGAGAGGACTCGTTATTAAAAATACAGGCAGCTGGTACACCGTCAAGACAGACGATGGCCAGCTGATAGAAAGTAAAATCAAGGGCAATTTCAGATTGAAGGGCATCCGCAGCACCAATCCTGTGGCTGTAGGCGATTATGTGCAGCTTATTACCAACCAGGAGGGTACGGCATTTATCTCTTCTATCGAAGACCGCCAAAACTATATCATTCGTAAATCACCTAACCTCAGTAAGCAGAGTCATATTCTGGCTGCTAATGTAGACCAGGCGCTGCTTGTGGTAACGGTGAATTATCCGCAGACATCTACTACCTTCATCGACCGATTCCTGGCTGGTGCTGAGGCCTACAGAGTGCCTGTTATCATCATCTTTAATAAAAGTGACATACTTTCAGAAGAAGAATTGCATTACGAGAAGATGATGTGTACGCTCTATGAAACCATCGGATATAAATGTATCGAATTGTCGGCAGCTACAGGTGAAGGAGTTGAACTGTTGCGACCTCTTATCAAGGATAAGAAATCTTTGTTGAGCGGCAACAGCGGGGTAGGAAAGTCAACCCTCATCAACCAGCTCATTCCTGATGCAGAGCAGCGTACCGCCGAAATCAGCGAGGCGCATAATAGCGGAATGCATACCACAACCTTCAGTGAGATGCTGGAACTGCCGGAAGGTGGTTATCTCATTGATACTCCGGGCATCAAGGGCTTTGGTACCTTTGATATCGAAAAGGAAGAGCTGACCAGCTATTTTAAGGAAATCTTCAAGTTCTCTCAGGATTGTAAGTTCTCTGACTGTACCCATACCCACGAACCGGGGTGCGCGGTAATCAAGGCGGTTGAGGAACATTATATTGCAGCTAGCCGCTATCAGAGTTATCTCTCTATGTTGGAGGATAAGGACGAAAATAAATACAGAGAGGCTTTTTGATAGGGAAGAGTGAAGAACGAAGAATTTTAAAAAAACATATTAATGAAAGAACAGAAGGACGTCAGGCAGCGTATCGAAGAAGGTGAGTTCGCACAGAGTGCAGAAATCAGTGCGAGCTATCTGGATGAGGACATCTTGATTATAGATAATGTCAAGGTGTTGCAGAACCCCGACCCTATGAGATTCCAGATGAACATGATTGCATCCTGTCAGAGAGGTAGCCTGAGAGCTGAACTCAACGGGCGGGAATTCACCGTGGAGAAGGGCGATATATTTATCAGTCCGCCTAACTCAATTCTCGACATCAAAGAGGTGTCGGAAGATTTTGCATGCACAGCCATGTGTGTCAGCAATCACGGCTTGCTTGGTATTCTTCGTTCTCATATCTCGGTATGGAATCGTGCCATGTATGTGAGCAAGGTTTCGGTGTTGAAGATGAACGAGGTGGATATGGTATTCTATTCTAAGTTTACCGACTTGGTGCGCCTCTGTCTGGATCCGAAGTTCAACGACCGCAGTTCGTGGAAACCATATCGCCGTGAGATAGTGGAGACGCTCCTGAAGAGTGCTCTTCTTGCTGTGAGCAATCTTTTGCTGACAGATCTCCCGAAAGAAACTTTGGGAACCAGTGCCAGCGATTTCTTTGATAAGTTCCTGGAGATGTTGCAGCAGAGCGAAATCAAGCATCAGCCTGTAGAATATTTTGCGCAGCAGCTTTGCATCACGCCAAAATATCTCTCCATCATCTGCAAGCGCCATTCCGGCAAGACAGCCATCGAGTGGATTACGGAGTATACGCTTGCTGATATCACCTATTATCTCCGTTCTACAACGAAAACAATCAAGGAAATTTCAGGTATACTGGGCTTCTCCAATACCTCATTCTTCGGTAAATATGTAAGAGAGCATCTGCACATGTCACCTCTGAAGTATCGTGAAAGTTTGAGAAAACAATAACAGCAAAATAAAAACTCGCAAATTCTAAAGAAAGAATCTGCGAGTTTTTTGTTTCTATCAAATAGGGTGGAGCTGGAGGGATTCGAACCCTCGTCCGCACAAGGAAACCATACGCTTTCTACATGCTTATTCCAGCCTTCGGTTTTCGAGGCATGACAGGACCTGGACCACCAATCATACCCTTATCCTCTAAAATTTCATCCATGCAACGAGGCGTACATGAACTATTTCCGATTTACCTGCACCGCTTGATCAACAAGATTCGGAACAACATCCGTTGAGCGATGTCTCGTTCCAGCACCCTGTGCTGGAATAAAGCTAGTTTACTATACTTCGACTAGGCAGCGAGAGCGTAGTTATTTTCGCCAATTAATTTTTTGTTCACTAGGATTTAGGAGGTAGCCAACGAGCCTCCGCATGCTTACGTACCATTTCATCTCGCCGTCAAATCCAGTCAACCCCGAGAATTTTCTGATATTGGGTGCAAAGATAAGGCGAAAATTTGAAATTACCAAATATTTTTAGAAAAAAAACTGCCAGATCCTCATTTTCATTATTTTTAGGTATTGCATACCTTCTTAGAAATATGTACCTTTGCAGCCTGATTCAAGATAGTAATAATGATTATGAATATGCTAAATAAAAAAATAACTTGGAGAAAACAACATAAATGGTTAGGCATCGGTATGAGCTTTTTCATGCTGATGTTCTGCTTGTCGGGTATTTTGCTCAACCACCGTTCGCTTATCAAAGATGTGGACGTGAACAGGAAATATCTGCCAAGTCGCTATGAATTCAAGAATTGGAATGGCGGGTTGCTGAGGGGAACGCTTGCTTTGGATGATGCCATATTGCTGTATGGAAACGGGGGAATCTGGCAAACGGATTCTACAGCATCCACATTCAAGGACTTTAATAAGGGGATTCCGGCAGGAGCAGACTGCCGACAGATAAGAAATGTTATCAGAACGGATGATGGTTCTGTCTGGTCGGTATCTCCATTTTCACTCTACCGGTTGGGGAGTCACAAAATATGGAAAAGCGTAGCTCTTCCGATAGAGCCGGAAGAGAAGTTGAGCGACATTTCTGCTCATGGAGATACGCTTTTGGTTCTCAGCCGCTCCTATGCTTATGTTTCTTTGCCACCTTATCAGAACTTCCAACGGATAGAATTGCCTATGCCAAAGGAGTATGACGGGAAAGTAACCGTCTTTCGCACGGTATGGCTGCTTCACAGTGGAGAGTTGTTTGGCAGCATTGGTAAACTCATCGTAGATGGCATTGCTATAATCCTGGTATTGCTCTGCATCACAGGTTTTATCTTCTGGTTAAAGCCTAAACAGAAGAGGTTGCTTCGTTCGTCGCTACAATGGCATGACAAATTAGGCAGATACACCATCATGCTTACTTTGTTGATAGCCTTGACAGGTTGGTGCCTTCGTCCACCGGTGATGATAGCCTTGGTGTTAAACAAGATGCCGTCTATTCCTGGGACGACGCTTCATAGCAAGAACCCTTGGAATGACAAACTCCGTGTGGTGCGTTATGATGAAAAGTTCGGTGACTGGCTCTTGTCAACTTCGGATGGTTTCTTTTCCGTGAATTTCCAGACAGGAAAGTTGGAGTCCATCTCCAATACTCCACCAGTCAGTGTTATGGGATTGAATGTCCTTCAGCAAAACAAAGATGGTAAATGGTATTGCGGTTCGTTTAGTGGTCTCTTTGTTTGGGATAGAGTAAAGGGGACAGCCGTTGATTATTCTACCGGGAAAGCTGCTTTAAAGAACGCTGGCGCACCATTCGGAAAAAAGGCGATAGCAGGTATGAGCCAGGATTTCTCTGATACGCCTGTCATTGCTGAGTATAATGAAGGAACCGACTTTGCGCCACAACCCGCTTATATGAACCAACTGCCCATGTCATTATGGAATGTGGCTCTGGAGGCTCATAGCGGTAGAATCTTCATAGGTAGTATTGCTACATATATATTTATCTTCGTGATGGGAATACTTGCCGTATGGTGCCTTTGGTCTGGATATGTCATTAGACTGGTGAAGAAGAAATAAAAAAAGTTTGAATGCGTTGTTTTAATTGCCATATTGCCATATTGTATGTGTAAATGGTTGATACTCAATGTAAAAGTACGTATGGCAATTCTCGGTAAAGCGCCGGGAATTGCCATATATTGTTATAGTGAGAATTAGTACCCTCATTTTCGTCGCGACGTATCTGATGCTGCGTCGTGACGCAGTTGTTGTTACGTCGCGATGTATCAGATGCTACGTCGGGACGTAATTTCTTCCGCATCGATGGCGAAGTTATGAATAAAGATTGTTCATGGCAATATATGGCAGATAATCCCTAAAAATAAAGAATTGCCATACCCCTAACAGCTTTGTAATCAGAGAGATTACTGGCTGGTATGGCAATATGGCAATTCTTGAAAGAAAAATATTCTAAAATAAGTCTTGTTACTTCACGCTCCACTCAAACAAACCGCAGGAGTGGGTTTCTGGCTGCTTCAATTCGAGCTTCACAGCCTTGGTCTTCACTGGGTCGAAATTCACGATGCAGGCTACACCACGCTTGCATGGATAAGCATCGGCTCCAGGAACTTCCTTCCAGTTGCCTGCCTCGTCCTGATAGTAGAGCTTCCAGCTGTCTGGCACCTTGCAACCGCCCCAAGGCTGGTCGTCGTACCAATATACGGTGCTGGTCTTGATCTCCTTGCTCTCAGGGAAGGTGTAGGTAATCCACTCTGTGGTGTTCTTCTTAGGCCACCAGTGAATGTATGGGATAGAACGGTCGTTCTCATCGGCAGGAACCAGTCCGTCGGTGATACTGCTCTTGGCTGGCACAGGAGAAGAGAATTCTACCTTAGCCTGAGCTGCGAGAGTTGCAGGAGCTGATGGCTTTGCCGCCTTGACATCCTGTGGCAACCATACCTTCATGTTGCCGTTGCCACGATGAGCCCAGGCGAAGTATGGGATGAGGGTCAGGGTCTGGTCCTTTGTGCTCAGCTTGCCGCTCTTGTCGTAGGCGAGAGTCTGTACGTTCTCGGTCAAGGTCTCCATGTTCTGACCCTTGTAGAGTGTCAATACATTCTTATATTTAGGGTCGATGAAACCATCGTAAGAGAGCTTGCCCTCAGTGAACTGAGGCTCGCGGTTCTCCAGGATGCTCATGATGTCGAAGCCCTGGTTGTCTGGCCACTCTGCGCAATATACGATAGGACCACGCTCGATGCTGATGCAGCCACGGTCTGCCTCTACCTTGTTGTTGGCACGTACCGTGCGTGCCTCCATGTCGAAGTGAACGCGAACCACATCGCCCTTTTTCCACTTGCGGTTGATGGTATAATAGCCATCCTCTGTTACCTTTGCCTCTACCTTCTTGCCGTTTACGGTAATGGTATAACCCAGTCGCTTGCCGTCGCTGTAGTAGTAAAGGTCTGATGGTACTGGCTGACCCTTTACCCAGCCCGGGATGCGGATCTTCATACCAAACTGACCTGCCTTGTTGTCATCCACCTTGATGGCGATATCTCCGTTCCAAGGGTACTGTGTATCCTGACTCAGGGAAACCTTCTTGCCGGCTACTTTCAGAGAAGAAGAGTTGCTGAGGAAGAGGTTGACATATACATTCTTATCCTTTACGGCATATACATAGCCTGGGAGGGATGGCAGGAAACGGCAGATGTTGCTAGGGCAGCAGGCACAGCCGAACCAAGCCTGGCGCTGATGCTGACCCATGCTCTCCAATGGGTTAGGGTAGAAGAAGCCGCCGCCGTCCATGCTCACACCACTGATGAGACCATTGTAGAGGGTACGCTCCAATACATCGTAATATTTGCTCTCGCCATGGAGGAGGAAGAGACGGTAGTTGACATAAACATTGCCGATAGCTGCGCAGGTTTCGCAGTAGGCACTCATATTAGGCAACTCGTAGTTCTTGCCGAAAGCCTCGCCGTTGTTGGTGGCTCCGATACCACCCGTGATATAGAGCTTCTTGCTCACGATGTTGTCCCAGATGCGGTCGATGGCGTGGATATAGGCGGTATCGCCGGTGAGGGCAGCAACATCTGCCATACCAGCATACATATAGGTAGCACGTACGGCATGACCTACAGCCTCGTCCTGCTCCAAAACCGGTTTGTGACTCTGAGAGTATTCCTGTTTGATAGATGTCTTACCACGGTAGTCGAGGAAGAACTTAGCCTCTTCGAGATATTTCTTGTTGCCTGTAGCGAGATAGAGCTTGCAGAGTGCCATTTCGGCAATCTGATGTCCCGGTACCACGCAAGCCTGTCCTGGGTTAGGACCAACTTCGCGAACCACACAGTCGGCATAGCGGATAGCGATGTCGAGGAACTTGCGGCTACCTGTAGCCTGCCAGTGAGCCACGGCACCTTCAACCATGTGTCCAAGGTTGTAAAGCTCATGGCTCAAGTCCTCCTCCATGCTCCAGCGCTTGTCGCCAGCCCAGAAATGAGGATGCTTTGGGTTCTGTGTACGGGCGGTATAGAGGTATCCGTCAGCCTCCTGAGCCGGAGCGATGATGTCGAGCACACTGTCGATATATGCCTTGAGTTTCTTGTCAGGGTAGGTCTGGAGCACGTAGCTGGCACCCTCGATGGTCTTGTATGGGTCGGTATCATCAAAGCTCAGTGGCATCAGTTTACCTACATCATACTTCTCGCTAGGATGTGCAGCGCGCTCAAAGTTCTTGTATCTTCCCTCTGTTTCGCACTTGCTGAAAGCCAGCGGGATGGTTACCTTGCGAGAGGTCTCGATACGCTGTCCCCAAAACGTATTGTTCCAAACCTTTACTGATGTGAAAGGCACCGGAGTGATAGGATAACCACCCGAGCTCTTGTTCACCTTCTGTGCCGAGGCAGGCATCAATGCCAATGCTGCCAAGGCTGATGTCATCAAAATCTTTTTCATGTTTTTTACTTTGAACTTTGAATTTTGAACATTGAACTTTATGATTAGTAAAGCTCAATGTTCTCTTTTCTGTATTCTTGATTATTATTTTTAAATTCTTAATTCTTCTTCGGAATGTATTCATCCCAGAGTTTCAATGAGTGCAGATAGCCTGAGAAAGGCCATGCCTCTTCGGCATTCTTGCCTAGAAGCATAAACTGCGATGGCTTGACGAGGAGCTGGATATCTTTCTGGCTGATGAGCTTGTCGTTGATGTAGATGCTCTCGATTCTGCCATCGAAGCAGACATATACGTGCTGCCACTTGCCTTCCAGGGTCTTCATCTCCTTGTAGCCGGCATCCTCATACCATCCGTAGTGGTTCATCACACCGCAGCGTGGTTCGGTGCCGTTTATCAGCATCAGCTTCTCCAGTTCATCGTGCGAAGAAGTGAAATCGGCTACGCATTCATTTTCGGCAATCTCTGGATTCAGAATCCATGCCTCGATGGTGTATGGTGCGTTGTCGCGGATAGTGGCTGGGAGCATGAAGTTGCTTCTATAGCTCTCCTTGCCGGTAAAGGTGAATGCCTTCTTGCCCTCTACGGTCTTGATGATGGCTGCTGTATCGTGCTGTGTCTCGAACTCGCCTTTGAGATGAACATCCAGCGGACTGCCGTTCTTGATGTATGGCACGGTATCGCCCTCGTTGTAGTAATCAGCGCTGATATCAACCACTAGTCCCTGACTGTTCTTATCGGCTATTGCCTCACGCACGATGTTGCTCTGGGCATCGAAAGCCTTTTCTGCAGCTTCTTGTTCCCAGTTATAATAACGGAGATTGGTGAGGGTAAATTGCTTTTCGCCTGCACGGATTTCCAGTTTTCCTTCAGAAAGATTCAGACGAGGATCGTTTTCATCTATCTGATGCCAGCTTCCGTTGTCGAAAGCCTGGGCGGTGAGGGTATGCTTGCGTGCCTTGCCGAGCTGCGGATGAGTCATCACGAGCTGGGCACCCGGTTGTAGGGTGATGGCATCTTTGCCAGCCATGCGCTCTCTGAGTGCTGTACCCTGAAGGAGTGAGAACTTGCCGGCGAGCATTCCCTCGTTGTTATGCCAGGTTGTGCCGTCGAAATCGGCTGCTGTCAGACCGAGCCATTGCTGTGGGGCAGAATCTTCTACGGAACCATAAACCTTGATGTTCCAGATGGCACCACCGAAACCGTTCTTCTGTCCGCCGGTATAGGTGAGGCGGATGTACTGTGCCTTGGCATTTCCGAAATCCACCATCGGTGAACCAGCCAGACGATTCTGTCGCTTGTCGGAGAAGGTCTGCCAGTGCTTACCGTCATTCGATGTCTCGATGAGATACTGATAGAACTGGGTTCCGTATTCAAACTGAGTCCAGATGCTCTTGATGCTCTGCTTCTTGCCCAGGTCAATCTGGATCCAAGCTGGTCCGGTGGTGCGAGGGCGCCAGAGTGTTCCGTTGTTGTCATCAACCGCATATTCCGGACGGAAATCGTTGTCGTAATAGGAAGAGGCGGTAACCTTGGCACCGAAGGCGAGGTTCTTAGCCACCTTCATCTCCGGTTTCAGATCGAGACCTTCGTGGGTTGGGATAACTTCCTTGATGGTACCGTCGGCATTGAATTCGAGTTTATCGATAGCCACCTGACGATGGAATCCACGGTTGGAGTGCGGATTGTCGTGGCGATGATATACGATGTAGTAGTTGTCGCCTTCCTGCAGCACGCTGTTGTGTCCCGGTCCGTGAACGGTACCGTCGGCATTGGTCTTGAGGATGGTGCCGTGGTAGGTATAAGGACCGAGTGGACTCTTGGCTGTTGCGTAATCCACACGGTAGCTGGCATCCTCGCAATGCTCGCAGGAGTAGAGGAAGTAGTAGATACCGTTGCGCTTGAAGACGAAAGGAGCCTCGAAGAAGTGAGTGACCTCGGTGTTGGGGATGAGTTTGGTTTCGCTGAACGACTTCATGTCAGGATTCAGCTTGCCTGCTCCGCAACCGAAGCCTTTGTAGATGCCCCAGGTGCCCCAATACATATAGACCGAACCATCATCATCTCGGAAGGTCTGACCATCGAGGGTGATGGCATTCTTTACGAATCTATCTTCCACCAGTACGGCTTCGCTTTCGCCCAGCACATTCTTCCAAGGACCGCGAGGTGTATCGCCCACACCCAGATGAAGCTTGCAAGGCTGGCAGTAGAGATAGTAATACTTGCCGTCGGCTTCGTTCTTCATTACATCCGGTGCCCATATCCAGTGGCTGTCCGGCCAGTTCATCGGCATCAGAGTCCAGTTCTTGAAATCCTTGCTGCACCAGAGCTGTGCCGGTCCGAAACCGGCTCCGCTACCGTCGGTGGTAGCATATATATAATAGATATCACCAAACTTCTTGATGGTTGGGTCGGCAAAATAGCCAGGCAGGATAGGGTTGCCGGCTCCCGGAGTGTTGTAAGCAGCTTTCTGGGCAGCACCTGTCTCAGGCGCTGCCGCAGCTGCTGTTACGAATAGTGTTACAATTATATTTTTACTAACCATATGAACTTCTTTTTTTCTAAATGCTTTTTTATTTCTTGATAACCTTGATGACGAATCCACCGCCCGAAGCAAGATGGATCTTCATTTCTGAATTCTGATGGATGACAGATTTCTCTATCTTGTAATCCTCGGCATCGTGGTTGGCATTGATGCCATCCTTCAATACGATTGCTTCGTAATCTCCATCTGCGAGGAAATCAAACTTCAGGGTGAGCGTGCGCTCATCCCAGTTGCTCTGACCGCCAACATACCAGTCGTTGCCCTTCTTTCTGGCGGTAACGATATACTTTCCGATTTCGCCCTGTGGCACGATGGTCTTGTCGAAGACTACAGGCAATGAAGCGATGTATCGGGTGTATGGCTCATCCGCCTCATAGTTGGTTGGAGTGTCGGAGAGCATCGTAAACGGACTGTCCTGTACGATGTAGCAGGCAGCCTGGTGGCATCGGGTACCCATCGAAATCGGTTTGGTGTAGATTGCCTTCCAGTTGTCGCGGGTTCCGTTTCTCATCGCTCCCGGTGTGAAATCCACCTGTCCTGCCATCATTCGGATGTATGGGAAGGTGACGTCGTAGAGCGGCATATCATTCTTAGCCTCCGTCCAGCGGCATTCTTCCATACCGAAGACACTCTCGTAGTTGAGGATGTTAGGGTAGGTGCGGTTCAAGCCGTGTGGCTTGTAGATACCATGCAGGTCGAGGATAAGGTGGTGCTTGGCGGTGCAGGCAGCCAGACGTTCCACCATTTCGATGGCTGTCTGGTCGTCGCGGTCCATGAAATCCACCTTGAATCCCTTGATGCCCATATCGGCATAGGTCTTGCAGATGGTTTCCAGATTCTCGTCCATCACGTTGAAGACTGCCCAGAGCACGATATCCACGCCCTTGCTCTTACCATATTCTATGAGCTTAGGCAACTGGATATCGTCTATCGGTTTCAGAATGCTTCCCTTTTTCGAGTTGTACCATCCTTCGTCGAGGACGATGTATTCCAAACCATGATTATGAGCAAAATCGATGTAATATTTGTAAGTTTCAAAATTGATGCCCGCCTTGAAATCCACACCTTTCAGATTCCAGTCGTTCCACCAGTCCCAAGCTACCTTTCCCGGTTTGATCCAGGAAGTATCGCCTATCTTGTTGGGTGCAGCCAGGGCATACACCAGGTTGTTGGTTGGCATCTGGGTATCGTGCTCTGTGATGGCGAAGATGCGCCAAGGATAATTGCGTTTGCCGGTGCTGGTAGCGATATAATCGCAGGCACTCTTCACATGGCTCATGTGTCGCCAAGGGTAGTAAGCCATCTCCTTAGGATAGGGAGCAAAGGCTGCTCTCAGAATTCCCTTCTCTTTATCCAGTTCGCTGCTGTTAGCCTTCAGCCACATGCCCGGATACTTCTCCAAGTCGCTCTCTAGGATGGTAACCTTTGCCTTTCCGCAATCTACGGTTGCCGGGAGGAATGCTAAATCCTGCTTAGCGGTATCGAGCCGTGTTTCGTGATAGATATTCTGGAAAGCCATGGCAAAAGGCTTTTCAGGTGTCGTGGTATAAGGCAGCCATGCCTTTTTGTCCTTGCCAAACTGGTAGGCTGCGGTTTCATTCAGAATGATGGTCTTGCCCTTTCGCTGGGTATAGAATCGGTAAGCCACTCCCTCATCGTAAGCTCTCAGGATGATGCCGAAACCGTTCTTCAGTTTCAGATTCAGTTCCTGATAACCTGTTTCAAAGTTTTGCTGGCGATAGAATGGGGCATGGATGGTCTCCTTATGGTTGCTAAGCTTGTGGCTTGCTATCTTCGGGTTCTTACCCATGTCCATTCCATCGTTCAGCGTTACACCTATTGAAGACTCCTGTAAAAGAATGGAGCCGTTGTATTTAAATTGAAGAGAGAGATACTTGTTGGTGTTGAGTTCTGCCACGATTTTGCCATCTGGTGATTTTACCAGATAGTTCTCTGCCGATACTGTTGCCCCTATATATAATAAGGTGGCGATGAAAAAGAGTTTCTTAACCATAACTTCTAGGTTTATTGTTGTTTTGTCCGTTTTGTTGTTCGCTTGCTGGCAATGCCTATATTACCACAAGTTTTTATTTCTGCTGCAAATTTACGAATAGAATTGTTTATGTAATACAAAGAAAGTCCAAAATGATGAAAATATCGTATCACAAGTATCCTGTTAGACGATAATAGTATCTTTATGTACGATAATTTTAGGACTTCGTTGTTTTTTTCTGTTATTTTGCAAGCAGAAACAAAAACGTATAAATTTTAAACTTAGCAGATATGAATTCAAAGCAGTTCACATTATTAATAGGAGTAGCTTGTTTGCCGGGAATGACAACAGCAGCCACGGTTTATCGCACCATCTCTAAGGTGGAGGTAATATCAGTGGATTGTCCTGTGGGCACAGTTCCCCGACTTCCTAATCTCGTGTGGGTAACCTATTCTGATGGTTATTCTGAGTATCGTCAGGTGCGCTGGGCTAATTTTCCGCTTGCTGATGAGCAGGCTGAGGCTGATGCGCAGAAGCATCCCGCAGGCAGCCAATATGAAATAGGTGGTTTTGTGATAGGTGACGAGACAACCGACAATGGTTATCCTGTCAAGGCACAAGTCAAGGTGGTGACTGGAGGCTATCAGACTCCTGAAAAGGAAGTGGCTCATACCTTCTCGCTCGCTGATGTGAGCATAGATGGTGACAACCGACTCACCCACAACCGTGATGAGGCTATCCGCGAGATCTGTTCCTGGGATGTTACCCAGCAACTCTACAACTATCGCGATACCTACGGACTCAGTACCGAGGGTTATACCAAGAGCGATGGCTGGGATTCGCCAGATACCAAGCTCAAGGGTCATGGTTCAGGCCATTATATGTCGGCAATTGCACAGGCATACGCCGTGGCAACCAATCCTGAGCAGAAAGCCATCCTTCGCAAGAACATCACCCGAATGGTGAATGAGTTGCGAGAGTGTCAGGAGAAAACCTTCGTATATAATAAGGATCTGAAGCGTAACTGGGAGGCGCGTGATTTCGCTCCAGAGGCAGAACTCAGAGAGATGAAGGGCACTTGGGCTGCTTTTGATGAATATAAGAAGCACCCTGAACTGTATGGTTACGGCTATATCAATGCCATTCCGGCTCAGCATTGTGCTCTTATTGAGATGTATCGTGCCTACAACAACTCCGATTGGGTTTGGGCACCTTATTATAGTGTACATAAGCAGCTTGCCGGTCTGATAGACATCGCCACCTACTTTGATGATAAGGAAATCTGCGACAAGGCTCTCCTCATTGCCAAGGATATGGGACTCTGGGTATGGAACCGCATGCACTACCGCACTTATGTGAAGCAGGACGGCACCCAGGATGAACGCAGAGCCAAGCCAGGCAACCGTTACGAGATGTGGGACATGTATATCGCCGGTGAGGTGGGAGGTATGAGCGAATCGCTCGCCCGTCTTTCTGAGATGGTTTCCAATCCGGATGAGAAGGCAAAGCTCCTTGAGGCGGCCAACTGTTTCGATGCGCCTAAGTTCTACGATCCGTTGAGCAAGAACATCGACGACATCCGTACCCGCCATGCCAACCAGCATATTCCGATGATTATCGGAGCGTTGCGCAGCTACAAGAGTAATCAGAAGCCGTATTATTACAATCTGGCACAGAACTTCTGGAGTCTGGTGCAGGGCAGATACATGTATGCAATGGGTGGTGTAGGCAACGGAGAGATGTTCCGCCAGCCATATACACAGATTCTGAGTATGGCAACCAACGGACTGCAGGAAGGCGAATCGCAGGCTTATCCGGATATCAACGAAACCTGCTGTGCGTATAACCTCGTCAAGCTGAGCAAGGATCTGAACTGTTATAACCCAAATAATGCGCAATATCTCGACTATATCGAGCGCACGCTGTACAATCAGATTATCGGTTCGCTCAATCCGGACCAGTATCAGACCTGCTATCAGTATGCAGTAGGATTGAATGCTACCAAGCCATTCGGCAACGAGACTCCTCAGAGCACCTGCTGTGGCGGTACAGGTTCTGAAAACCATACCAAGTACCAGCAGTCGGCTTATTTTGCCAACGATCATACCCTCTGGGTAGGTCTCTATATGCCAACCACTCTCCACTGGAAGGAGAAGGGCGTGACCATCAAGCAGGATTGCCTGTGGCCGGCACAGCATTCAGCCATCAAGATAACGGAGGGCGAGGGCGATTTCACCCTGAAACTCCGTGTACCATACTGGGCTACGCAAGGTTTCTCCATCAAGGTGAACGG
This sequence comes from Segatella copri, assembly GCA_021623045.1. Classification (GTDB taxonomy): domain Bacteria; phylum Bacteroidota; class Bacteroidia; order Bacteroidales; family Bacteroidaceae; genus Prevotella; species Prevotella copri_T. The sequence continues at coordinate 40,617 of JAJWJX010000011.1, forward strand.
CAAGGAAGTAGCAAAGAGCTATCAGCCTAGCACCTATGTAGAACTGGAGCAGAAGCACTGGAAGGCGGGCGATGTCGTAGAAATCGACATGCCATTCAGCAAGCATATCGAGTATGGTGCCGACAAGCTTTCGAGTGATGTGGCAAGTATGGACGGTACTCCGCTGAAGACATCCTGGGTAGGAACCCTGATGTACGGACCATTAGCTATGGCAGGTACAGGCGCACAGACTTGGAACCAGGCTACGCTGAACATCGACTCCCGATTGAGCAAGATTACCGTGGGCGAATCAAACGGCGTGACTACAGGTGCAGGAGCCAATCTCCTTACCCTGAAGTTGGACGGCAAGGAATTCCAGCCAGACTATTATCGCAACGCCAACAGTACCCACTACTACCGCATCAACCTGACCGATGCCAAGAGCAAGAAGAGCAAGAAGGTGAAGATAGATTTCACCGAACTGAATTCTCTCCTGAATCTTGCCGCAGAGCGTAAGGCTGACCAGGAGAAGTGGAATGCCCTCTCTCAGAAGGTTCCGGAGTATGCTCCATGGGCACCGTTCGGATATGAGCGCATGCAGAAGGTGATGGCTCAGGCGCAGGAACTGGTGGCAAAGGGTAAGAAGAAGGTAACCCAGGACGAACTGGAAGGTACTACTGCCATCCTGAACCGTGCCATCAACACGATGCGTCCTGGTAATCTTGCAGAGATGGAAGACCTTAGAGAACTTTCCGGTCTGCTTCGTCGTGCCGGTTGGCCTGATGACAACACCAGCGAGGAACTCAAGGATGCCATCAGTTATGGTAGAATGGTTCAGAAATACGTAACCGACGGAAGTGGAACCCACGACATGATCAATGCCGCTGTGGGAAAACTGAAGAAGGCGATGAAACAATAAATAATAAGCCGTTACAGGCAATTTCTGAATAGAAATATAGGTTAAAAGACGAAAATATCGTCTAAAATATCAAAATTAGACGATATTTTCACTCTTTTGGACGATTTTGTGGCATGATATGATAAATATTCTGTTACTTTGCAATCGAAATTTTTAAAAAACAATTATCAACCTAACAAACAAAAGAAATGAGACAGACACAAAACATTTCAGGCTTTGTACATAGCCAAGCTTATGTAAAAGCCATCGCGTGTTTGGTCCTTGCATGTGGGGGGGCATTACCTACTCTAGCTGCAAGTGAGACCTCATCAACCCCTAAGGTAGAGGAAGCTCAGCAGAGCGAAGTCACCGTAAAGGGTACAGTTTTGGACGATGCCGGTGAACCTGTCATCGGAGCTACCATTATGGAAAAAGGAACCCGTAATGGTACGGTTACCGATATAGATGGTAACTATGTAATTAAGGTAAAGCGTAATGCTCAGTTGGCTATTTCTTATTTGGGATATGCTACTCAGGTGGTTCCTGCCGGAACATCTAAAGTGATTTTGAAATCTAACGATACCAAACTGAATGAAGTGGTGGTCGTAGGTTTCGGTACCCAGAAAAAGGTAAACCTTACCGGTGCGGTGACCGCAGTATCGGGCGAGGAATTGGATAGCCGTCCTGTAAGTAATGCAACCCAGGCTCTGCAGGGTATGGTGGCTGGTTTGCAGATTACCCAGGCTGCAGGTAGTTTGGATGATACTCCAAGCTTGAATGTACGTGGTACAACTACAATTGGACAGGGTTCCAGCGGAAGTCCGTTGGTATTGATCGATGGTATGGAGGGTGATATCAATACCATCAATCCTCAGGATATAGCCAGCGTATCAGTATTGAAGGATGCTGCTGCGTCATCTATCTACGGTTCTCGTGCACCTTTCGGTGTCATCCTGATTACAACAAAAACGGGAGGTAAGCGTGACAAGGTAAGTGTAAACTATAACAATAATTTCCGCTTCAGTACCCCAATACGTATGAAGCATAGCATGAACTCTGTCGATTTTGCATGTATGCAGAACGATGCGAATACGAACATTGGTGGTGGTCAGATTTTTACACCCGACCGTGTTCAGCGTATGAAGGATTGGATAGAGGGTGAATATGTCAATGCTGGTACCCGTAAGGATAAGAATGGCAATTTGATTTATTCTTTGGATGCGGATGCTAATGGCTATTGGTTGAGTGGATTTACCGATGGTTATGCTTCTACCGATTTCTATGATGCAATATACAAAAAGCATACATTCTCTCAGGAGCACAATGTAAGTGCAACTGGTGGTGATGACAAACTCAACTACTATGCTTCATTTGGCTATTTAGGTCAGGATGGTTTGATTAAGGTTGCTGATGAAGGCAGTAGTCGATATACTGCTACAGCTAAGATTTCTTCACAGTGGACGAATTGGATGAAGTTTAACTACTCCCTCCGTTTTATTCGTAAGGATTATCATCGTCCTCAGTCTTTGGGTTCTGGTGTTTATGAATATCTTGGTGGACAGTGGCCATGTGTTCCTTTGTATGATAGAAATGGTAACCTCTATAATGAGATGGTAAACACTATGACTAATGGTGGTACTTATCGTTATCAGAATGATGAGTATAATCATCAGGTAGGTTTGGACATCGAGCCAATCAAGAACTGGGTTACTCATGCCATCTTCAACTATCGTACATCCCATAATGAGAGTCATACTGATATGCAGCATACTTATCTGTATAATCTGAATGGGGAGGCTTATGACCAGAATAATTTTACTTATGTAGGTGAAGACTACTATAAGGATAATTATACCAATTTCCAACTCTACTCTGAGTATTCGTTCAATTTGCAGAAGAAGCATAACTTCCATATTATGGCAGGTTTCCAGTCTGAGGATGAGCGTATGAAGTACAAATATGCAGATAGAGCTGGTCTCATCGTAGGTAATAAACCTCAAATTGATGGTACGACAGGTATAGATGCTTATGGTAATCCTGTAGATCCATCTGTGTATGGTAATATGAGCCGTTGGACAACTTGTGGCTTCTTTGGTCGCTTGAACTACGATTATCAGGGCAAGTACCTCTTTGAGGTTAATGGCCGCTATGATGGTTCTTCTAGATTCCGCCCAGGAAATCAGTGGAAGTTCTTCCCTTCTGTATCTGCAGGTTGGAATATAGCACAAGAGAAGTTTATGCAGCCAATCAATGATTGGATTGGTCAGTTGAAGCTTCGTGTATCTTATGGTAACTTGGGTAACCAGAATGTTGGTACTTACCAGACTTATCAGACGATTGGTGTATATGCCAATAATGGTACGTGGTTGCAGGATGGTTTGAAACCAATGACCGCTTGGGCACCAGGATTGGTTTCTCAGAGTTTGACATGGGAAACTATCCAGAGCTTCAATATCGGTCTTGACTTTGCATTCCTGAAGGATCGTTTGCATGGATCATTCGACTGGTATGTTCGTAAGACAAAAAATATGATAGGTAATGCTCCTGAGCTTCCTAGCATCTTGGGTACAGCTGTGCCTGTTACTAACAATACTGACTTGCGCACCAATGGTTGGGAGTTGACCATCGGTTGGAACGACCGCTTGTCTAATGGCTTGCAGTATGGAATCAGTTTCAATCTCTCTGATGCCTATGCCACTATTACAAGATATCCTAATAACCCTTCTCACTCATTGGGTAACTATATTGAGGGACAGCGTATTGGTGATATCTATGGTTTTGAGACCATCGGTATAGCTAAGAGTCAGGAAGAAATGGATGCACATATCGCAAAGGTTAACCAGAGCACTATTGACAATAATAAGTGGGGAGCTGGTGATATTATGTATCGTGACCTGAATGATGATGGTAAGATTTCATGGGGTGCCAATACTTTGGAAGATCATGGCGATCTTAAGAAGATAGGTAATTCTACACCACGTTATCTCTTCGGTATTGACTTGAATGCTGCATGGAAAGGTTTCGATGTACGTTGTTTCTTCCAGGGTGTCATGAAGCGTGACTATTGGGCTAGTACACGTTATTTCTTTGGTACTTTTGAATATGGTCGTTGGTATCAGATTTGTCTGGATGGTTTGCAAGACTATTATCGTGATGAAAACTCTTGGTCTGTTGTCAATGGCTTCCAGGAGCCAAACAAGGATGCTTATTTGCCTCGTGCAGCCTATAGCGCTAAGAATGAGCAGATTCAGACAAAGTATCTGCAGGATGCTTCTTACATTCGTTTGAAGAATCTCCAGATTGGTTATACCTTGCCACAGGAATTGACACGTAAGATTTCTATTGAGAAACTTCGTGTTTACTTCTCTGGTGAGAACCTTTGGACGGGAACTTCTCTCCGTAAGCAGTATGATCCTGAGACCATCGGTACATGGTATGGTAATGGATATCCATTGAATACAACCTATTCATTTGGTTTAAGTTTAACATTATAAATATTAGAATGATATGAAAATCAATATATCTTTAAAGGTACTTCCTTTGTTGGCATGTGGTATGTTGATGGCTTCTTGTAATGATTTTCTGAAGCAAGAGCCTCTTACAGATATTACTCCATCCGACTATTACAAGGATGCTACGCAGCTTCAAGCCGTAGCTAATGCTTTCTATCAGACTGTATTGCCATATCATAGTGGTGCAGGTTATGGTACTTTTGCATATGATAATGGTACAGATAATCAGACTGGTTCTGATGGTGATTCTAAGTATAAAAAAGGTAGTTGGAAGACAAGTAACGACAACTCTTCATGGAGCTGGAACAATATTCGTGATATCAACTATCAGTTGAAGACAGCACAGTCTAACTATGAGAATGGATTGATTGCGGGTGATGAAAATAAGATTCGTCAATATATCGGCGAGTTGCACTTCTTCCGTGCTTATGCTTATTTCAGCTTGTATAAGAGCTTCGGCGACTTACCTATTGTGACAGAGGCCATGCCTGACAATGAGGCTATCCTTGTAGCTGCTAATAAGCGTAGTCCTCGCAACGAGGTGGCTCGTTTTATTCTTGCCGACTTGGATTCTGCTGTAACCTATATGGAACCTGATGGTTGGGAAGCAACCACTCGTATCTCTCCAGCAGTTGCTCATCTGTTTGCATCACGTGTAGCCTTGTTTGAGGGGTCTTGGTTGACCAATTTCGCTGGTACTCCATTCGTTCCTAATGGTGAGGGATGGCCAGGAAAGTCAAAGGACTACAATGCCAATTATCAGTATCCTACAGGTAGCGTTGAGGCTGAAGCTAAGTACTTCTTCCAGAAGGCTGTTGATGAGGCTGCCATTGTAGGTGATGCTTATGTAGGCAAATTGGATAAGAATACAGGTATCGTACCTCAGTCTTTATCTGATACCAATCCTTATTTCTATAAGTTTGGTAATACCGATATGTCTGCCTATCCTGAGGTTCTTCTCTGGAAGGCCTATAATAAGGGTAAAGGTGTGACTGATAACATTGAGGTAGCTGTAAACCGTGGTAATACCTATACTGGTTTTACCCGTGGTATGATTGATGCCTTTCTGATGAAGGATGGTAAGCCTACTTATGCACACCATGATGGATATGTATATGAAGATACTACGACTCATGCAGTAGTTCGCAATCGTGACCCACGTTTGTTTATCTTCTTGAAGCGTCCTGGTCAGAAAAACGTTCTTCAGGGTGAGGATAATAATATTGCTGCAGAGCAGGTTCGTCCAATAGAGCCAGTTCCTCAAGTGTTTACCCGCTCATTTGACGTAACTTATACTACTGGTTATGCTATTCGAAAGGGTGGTACGTTTAATCAGAACTTGGCCGAAAACCAGGCTGGTTATACTGCATCTATCACATTCCGTGCAACAGAGGCTTTGCTCAACTATATTGAAGCTCAATATATGCTCGACCATCATTTGAATGCAAAGAGCATTTCATATTGGAAGGCTATCCGTGAGGCTGCTGGCTTTACTGGTGAGGCTGCTGACCCTCAGACAACTATTGCTGCCACAGATATGGCACAGGAGTTAAAGGGTTATACCGATGGTTCTGGTACACAATATGATTGGGGCGCATTTTCTGCTGGCAAGGCATTGACAGATCCTACTTTGTATAGCATTCGTCGTGAGCGTCGTACTGAGTTGATGGCTGAAGGTCTTCGTTGGATGGATTTGATTCGCTGGCGTTCACTCGATCAGTTGATGAAACAGCCTTATCAGCTTGAGGGCTTCCATCTTTGGAATACTCCAATGGAAAAATGGTATACAGTAGACCAGTTGGTAGATGATGGTTCTGTTACTGCTACTGTATCTTCTCGTAAGTTGACAGAGTATTTCCGTCCTTACCAGATTGTTTCTACCAATATGCTTTACAATGGTATGACATGGTCTATGGCTCAGTACCTACAGCCAATGCCTTTGCGTCAGTTTATGCTTACCGCTCCTGACCATAAGACCTATGCAGACTCTCCATTGTACCAGAATCCATACTGGCCTATGGAACCAGATGAGGCTGCAGAGCAGTAAATCTTGAATATCAATCTCCCTTGAGGTCTTTAGAGATAAGACAAGGGGATATATATAAAAGCCCCCGATAGTAACAATGCTATCGGGGGCTTTGTTTTCTTTTAAACCTAAATAAGTTTTTCAATCTCTTTAATAGAAAGACCTGTACCTTTGGCAACTTGTTCTTGTGTGAGCCCCATGCCGAGAAGACGCTTTGCGGTGGCCAACTTTTCTTTGGCAACACCTTCTTCTCTGCCTTCTTTCCTGCCTTCTTCTCTGCCTTCTTCTCTGCCTTCTTTCCTGCCTTCTTCCTTCGCAGTATCGATTGAATTTTTTATGTCTCGATAGGCCTTAAGACTATCCTCGTATTCTCGTAATTCTTGTTGACTGAATTTAGCGATTTCAGCTTCTTCAAACAATTTCGTGAAAATTCTTTCTTTTAAAGCTTTCGGTCGTTTGTCAAGCTTGGGTAAATTCTTGAGTACATAGAGCCATTTGTCATACAGAGTTTCTAGCTCAGCCTCGCTTTTGTTGAATTTGGCAATTTCAATATACTTGAAAGAAAGCTTGTCGTTAAAGACCTTGAATGTCTTTTTGTCTAGCAGACCAACATCGTGATTGATTTCTTTTTGGTCGAAAGCTTCTTCCTTAAAATCAAAATTGAGCAATGCTACTGTATAAACGTGGTCTAGCTTGAAATTCCAATCCTGTCCTTTTGGGGCTTGCTCTCTGATAGGAAATGTAGAGTAGAAGAGAGAACGGTCTTTGAAGTATTTCTGAAAAGCGTTCTGCATTTCAACGATGAACTTTTCTCCTTTCTCATTTTCACAATACACGTCAAAGATAGCTTTGCGCTCTGCGAAAACATCACCAACGTGCTCGCTATTGAGGTAGCGGACATCCTTAATGACTTGCTCTCCATCGAAAAGTGAATTCAGAAAGTTGATGAGCAAGTCTTTATTTGGCTTTGTTCCAAATATACGTTTGAAACCAAAGTCGGTAAGTAAGCTAATATATCGTTCTTCTGATAATCTCATAATCTGTTCTTTTTATAGATTCTTTTGGCAAAGATACGACTTTTTCAAGTATCTTCCAAGTTTTTTTGCGTAAATCTATTATTTTGATGATATTTTGGACGATTCTTTCAGTTTGTCTCATGAAAAAATAGTTATTTTGCAAACGGAACTTAACATAAACTTATTTAAATATAAACGAAATGAAATGTACTAAACCCATTTGGCTGGTAGTTTGGATTCTGCCATTGCTCCTATTCACATTGAATAGTTGTAGTTCTTCTAGTGATTCTCCTGATAGTCCAGAGAATCCTAAGCCTTCTGAAGTGAAGGTAATGGATAAATCACAGATTGCCAACTATGATAAGTATTATTGCCCAAGAACATGGAATGAAGGATTTGAAAAGGGACCTGACTACATGCTCCGAAGCGACGCCAGATGGTCGTGGTGGAGAATGAAGCAGAGCGAGCACTTCTTCGTGTTCTGGGAGCCTGGCTTTGGAGATGATCCTAATGCTGAATCTGTACCGGAGGCTTTGCGTGTGGATATTGCTGACTTGTTGCAGAAGGCTGAGCAGTTCTATAAGACCAATGTTGAGAAACTCGGTATGGCAACTGTTGGTCAGGGTAAATCGGTTCTTGATAATCATAAGATGCAGATTTATCTCCTTTATCAGACTGATTGGCTTGCCACTGGCTCTGGCTATGATGACAAGATTGGTGCTCTTTGGGTAAATCCATCTACCTGCAAGCCGGTTGGTTCCACCATCGGTCATGAGATAGGACACTCTTTCCAATATCAGGTTTCTGCCGACAAGCTCTTCACGGGTGAGGCTACGCCAATTGATAGGGCTGATGGTTCTCAGTTGGTGCCTGCAGGTTTCCGTTATGGCTTTGGTGAAAATGGTGCTGGCGGTTGTGCTTATTGGGAGCAATGTGCCCAGTGGCAGTCGTTCCAGAATTATCCTAACGAGTGTTTCGATCAGGAAGCTCATTATGCTGTTTGGCTCAAGAATCATCATCGCCACTTCAACCATGAGTTCATGCGTTACGCCAGCTACTGGTTCCAGTATTGGTTTACAGAAAAGCATGGCATCGAGTCGTACGCCCGTATCTGGAAAGAGAGTAAATATCCTGAGGATCCGCTCCAGACTTATATGCGCATCTATTGCAACAATAGTCTTGATGCACTCTACAAGGATTTGTATGCGTATAGTGCTCATTGTGCTGACTATGATTTCAAGGCCGTGCATCAGTATAAGAAGGAGGCTGCCATCAACTATTCTACCAAACTGTATAAGAACGATGGCTACTATCAGGTGGCTTATACTAACTGCCCAGGTACAACAGGTTTCAATCTCATCCCGCTGAATGTTCCTGCTTCAGGAAAGGTAAGTGCTACGCTTGAGGGCTTGGCTCCTGGCTCTGCTTTGGCAGCTGGCGATCCTGGTACTGTGGTAGATGGAGATGGTAATGCCAAGAGTACTGTGACCAAGTATAATTCCCAGAGCAATACTCAGCAGAATTATCGTTATGGTTTTGTGGCAATCACCAAGGATGGCAAGTCGCATTATGGCGAGATGCATACAGGCAAGAAAGGCACAGCAACCTACGAAGTTCCTGCCAATACCGAGCGTTTGTACCTTTGTGTGCTGGCTGCTCCTGATAAGTATAATCGTAATGCCTGGGATGATGATGAGACCAATGATGAGCAATGGCCTTATCGTGTGAAGTTCTCGGATACTGACTTGCTGGGCAACGTGACGATACCAGAAGGCGACCCTGCAGATTTGGAGACTTCACTTGAGGTAAGTCTTGACGCAAGCAGCGAAAGCTATCCTCTGCATACCTTCAATCTCTTGAATGATGGTGTCATGGAGAAGATGGCAAAGGCATTCAAGTTGCAGCCTTCTGAGATAGCAAGTGCTACATTGGAGGCTGGCGTTGTGAAAGCTGAGGGCTTTACGGGTCCTGCTGATGGCAAGGTGGCTGTAGGTTTGACAAACCCAGACGGTTCAGTATCTTATGCATACTCTGCCAATGGTATCGGCTTCTGGATTGCAGAAGATGGTTCTGCCGGTGTTTGGGGTGACGGCACGAAGATTTACTTCGAATATGATGCCGGTGGCTACGCCCTTACTGTGGGGCATAAGCCTGGTGCTTCTGAAAAGGGCAAGACTTATACCATTAAACCAACGATGGTATATAATAAAGGTGGCAAGCTCCATAAGGCTGTCATTACTATCAAGATGAAATTCGCATAATTAATATAGTTAGTTCCGTTGCTGACGTAAAACTGTTGTTTTGCAGAATGCAACGGAACTTTTTTTCTTCGCTTATGTTGATAACACTTTCGTTTCTCCTTTTAATACGTACATATCCGAGGCGTAAGATGTGTTGTCTTCATACTCTATAACTCATAGCTTAAACAGTCATACTTCCACGTTTATTTGGTTTGAATATCTTGATTTGTGCGGTTGCTGGCATATGCCGACAGCTTTGCTGCCATTTGCCCGCAACGTTGCTGGCATATGCCGACAACCTTGCTGGCATATGCCAGCAATCACACACCCCTAGTTCTTTAAGGTGTTAGATTAGTCTTCTCTCATCATATCAGCTATGTGTTTTAGCCTTTTAAGAATACTAAAGAAAGCATTCTTTCATCAAAATGATAAAGAAATACGATATTTGTATCATTTTAGACGATATTGCGAGCGATTTTGCAAGATTATCAGTACTTTTGTGGCGAAATATAAATAACGCAAAAATCATAACCGATATGAAACAAATCTTTTTATCGCTGATGCTTACAGCGGCAACCTTGCCTTGGGCTACTGCAGCCCTGGCGCAGCAGGATCCATCTGAGATTCCTGCCACCAGACCTGTAAATCCTGTTTTTGCACCACAGAAACTCATCTTCGTACCGGGATTCCCTTATGAGATAAGAGTTAAATAATAACAACTTAATATTTTCGTTTATGAAACAACTTATGATAAGCCTCTTGTTGTTGCTTTCTTGTTTTTCTGTGCTGGCACAGGAAAAGTCTGGTAGCCGTGAGGTAACAAAAGTCAAGAAACTTTATACCTTGTTTGGTGGAACTTACGACTCATTCACTCGTATGCCATTGAGTGCAAAGGTATTTCTGATGTTGAAGGATTCTACTATTGTAGATACCTTGTCGGCAGAAGTGTATAATAAAGATAGTTTCTTTAAGTTCCCCGTGGAGAAGATTCGCCGGGATTACATCCTCAAAGCAACTTATCCAGGTTATTTCGATACATTCATCAACTATACTTTCGAGCCGAAAGGCAGAAAATATGAGAATGCCTTGCCTAAGATATTGATGAAGAGAGATAATCAAAACTACGAGGCGCAGCTGGATGAGGTGGTTGTTAAAGCCACCAAGATTCAGGTGGTGCATCGTGGCGATACGATTGTATATGATGCGACAGCCTTTGCCTTGCCTGAAGGTTCCATGCTGGATACTCTCATTAAGCAGTTGCCAGGTGTAGAACTCAAGGAAGGGGGAGAGATTTTCGTGAATGGAAAGAAAGTGGATTTTCTTACCTTGAATGGCAAGAAACTCTTCAATGGCAATAATCAGGTGATGCTCGAAAACCTGCCTTATTATACGGTGAAGGATATCAAGGTGTTTAACAAGAAACGCACTTTGGCAGAGCAGATAAGTAAAGGTGAAGGCAGGGATTATGTGATGGATCTGAGCCTGAAACGTGATTATATACAGAATGCCTTAGCTACCGTGGAAGCTGGTGGTGGAACCCAAAACCGTTGGTTGGCACGTACTTTCGGACTATTGATGGGAGAAAAGCATGATGCGATGCTCTATGCCAATGCCAACAATCTGAATGAGGATGGTGCTCCAAGGAAAAATGGCGATTGGCTTCCTTCTCGTTTCTCGCAAGGCGTGAAGACCAATCGTGAGATAGGACTTTCTGTCCGTTCCGGTAACAAGGAAAAAAACATCGACAACGATTTCCAAACGACAGTAAAATGGAACGAAGAGAAGATAGAGAGTGAAAGTCAGGGAGAGGTATTTGCCAAGGATGGCAATATCTCAAAGCAAGGGTTTAACAAGGAAAAGAATAAATACTTCAGCTGGCGACTGGAAGATGATTTCCAGCATTTTACAGAAAAGTTTGCGCTCTATACTAGTTCCTATGTGAGCTATGACCATGCCAAGACCCTATCTTCGGCAGGAACTTCTACTTATCGTGACCATCTGATTAATGAAAGTTTGAACCAAGGTCTCGTTAAGGCTGATTATCTTTATGCGGGTACGAGGCTTGACCTTAAAAAACGCTTTTCGTGGGGTGATGCTATTTTTTTTACTTCAAGCATAAACGTTTCTCATAATAAGCCAAATGATACCTATTCGCTCAATAAAATGAATTATGCTGTAGAAGGTGCTAAGGATGTTCGTAATCTCTATAGCGACCAGCACAAGCATTCCTATGATTATAGCTTTGGAGTGGGTTATAATCTGAGTTTATCTCATGGTTGGAGTATCAATATCCCTGTATCATTCATACAGCAGTATGAGAATCGCCATCATTCCAACTATCGTCTGGATCGTTTGGATGAAGGTGGATTTGATGAGTTAGGCATATTGCCTTCTACTACCGATCAATGGATGAAGGCGCAGGATGCAGACAATACCTATAGTTCAGACTTGTGGAAAAAAGGTTGTAAAAGTGAAATCCAGGTAATCAGACAAGGTGATGAAGGTTTCTTGCAAATTGTCTTGCCTCTAGAGTGGCAACAAGAACAGTATCACTATATGAGACTGGATATGGACACGGTGGCAAAGAGAAGAAAGTTACTTTTCCAGCCTCAGTTCTTTTATACGAACTGGGGCAAGAATTCTAAGCAGATAGATTATAGTCTCAGTATGAAACAGCCTGGCTTTGCCGATCTGATGCCATACGGAGATGATACTAATCCTCTGGCGGTTCGTATCAATAATCCAGACCTTAAGATGCTGATTCGCCATCATCTGGGAGCTTATATGAGTTGGAATTCTGATTCTGCAGACTTGAGCAGATGGGTGGATATGGAGGCTAATCTGGTGAGGAACTCATGGGGTACGCGCACCTCTTATAATACAAAGACGGGTGCTTTTACCTATAGAAATGACAACGTGAACGGCAACTGGGATGCTAAATTGGCTGCAGGCTTTTCACGTTCCATAGACAAGCAGCATCGCTTCCGATTCTCGACAGATGCAAAACTGGGTTATGTGCGCAGCGTGGATTTCGACATCGACTACGATAACAAGGGGGCAGAACTGAGTAAGGTGAATACCTGGAGCCCATCTGTAGGCGCAAGCCTGACCTATCAGCTCAAGGATTTCCTATGGAAGGTGAAGGGAAAGTATGAGGGAAAGTACAGTTGTAGTAACCAGGAAATCTTTGAAGACATCAAAGCCTGTGATTTCCAATATGGTACGGAACTGCAATATACTATCCCTTGGATGAAAGTGGGTATTCAGACAGACCTCACCATGTTTACCCGAAAAGGTTATAACAGTAACGAGATGAATACCGACGATTTGGTTTGGAATGCTATGTTGACCCGTACCTTCTGCAAGGGAAATGTTACAGCCAAGCTTCAAGCTTACGACTTGTTGCACCAGTTGACCAACAAGGTTTATACCGTCAATGCTCAGGGCAGAACCGAAACTTGGTATAATACCATCCCTCGTTACGTGATGTTCTCGTTGGCGTTCAAGCTTCATAAGAAGGCAAAAAATGCGGAATAATCATCTTTCATGCTTTCAATAATGAGGTTTGAAATAATACAGAAAGCCATCCGATAGTATCCAAGCTATCGGATGGCTTTCTGTATTATTATAGTCTAAACAAGTCCCTCTATATCTTCAATAGAAAGGCCTGTACCTTTGGCAACTTGCTCTTGTGTGAGTCCCATGCCGAGAAGACGCTTTGCGGTTGCCAACTTTTCTTTGGCAATACCTTCTTCTCTTCCTTCTTCTCTTCCTTCTTTCCTACCTTCTTCCTTCGCAGAATCGATAGAATTTTTTATATCTCGGTAAGCCTTGAGACTATCCTCGTATTCTCGTAGCTCTTGTTGACTGAATTTTGCGATTTCAGCTTCTTCAAACAACTTCGTGAAAATTCTTTCTTTTAAAGCTTTCGGTCTTTTGTCAAGCTTGGGTAAATTCTTGAGTACATAGAGCCATTTGTCATACAGCGTTTCTAGCTCAGTCTCGCTTTTGTTGAATTTCGCAATCTCAATATACTTGAAAGAAAGTTTGTCGTTAAAGACCTTGAATGTCTTTTTGTCTAGCAGGCCAACATCGTGGTTGATTTCTTTTTGGTCGAAAGCTTCTTCCTTAAAATCAAAATTGAGCAATGCAACCGTGTAAACATGGGCTAGCTTGAAATTCCAATCCTGTCCTTTTGGAGCTTGTTCTCTGATAGGAAATGTAGAGTAGAAGAGGGATCGGTCTTTGAAATATTTCTGAAAAGCGTTCTGCATCTCAACAATGAACTTTTCTCCTTTCTCATTTTCACAATACACATCAAAGATAGCTTTGCGCTCTGCGAAAACATCACCAACGTGTTCGCTATTGAGGTAGCGGACATCCTTAATGACTTGCTCTCCATCGAAAAGTGAATTCAGAAAGTTGATGAGCAAGTCTTTATTTGGCTTTGTTCCAAATATACGTTTGAAACCAAAGTCGGTAAGTAAGCTAATATATCGTTCTTCTGATAATCTCATAATCTGTTCTTTTTATAGATTCTTTTGGCAAAGATACGACTTTTTGTAATATCTTCCAAGTTTTTTTGCGTAAATCTATTATTTTGATGATATTTTTGACGATTCTCTAAGATGTTCTTTGGGAAAATACGATATTTGTATCAATTTAGACGATATTGCGAGTGTTTTTGCAAGATTATCAGTACTTTTGTGGCGAAATATAAATAACGCAAAAATCATAACCGAAATGAAACGAATCTTTTTATCGCTGATACTCACAGCGGCTACCTTGCCTTGGGCTACTGCAGCCCTGGCGCAGCAGGACCCATCTGAGGCTCCTGCTACCAGACCCGTAAATCCCGTATCTGCACCACAGAAACTCATCTTCGTACCGGATTCCCTGAAACCCTATGATTTCAACAAGGATGAGGAGAGATGGTGCTGGCGACATAGTGCACAGACCCAGAATATCGTGTATTTCTGGGAAAAGCCATTCGGAGACAATCCGCAGAATCCTCCTTTGCTCGAAGGTAAGCCGATGAATTTCGACCTGGGTAATCTGCAGACTCAGGTAGAACGGTTCTACCGTTTCTTCCGCGATACCCTGAAGTTCTCTCTGCCGGGCAGCATCTGCGACAAGTATAAGATGATGGTGATGGTGAACTATTCGCTGGAAGGAACCGCTTACGGCGGAACTTACGATGACTTTATCGGAGCGCTCTGGGTAACACCTAACCGTATTCAAGATAAGAAACTCAACTGTTTGGCTCACGAGTTGGGACACAGTTTCCAACTTCAGATTATGGCAGACAAAACGGGCGAAGCCTGGGGAGGAAGTGGCTTCTTCGAGATGACATCCCAATGGATGCTCTGGAGAGTGAATCCCGACTGGATAACAGATGAGAAGTATCATTTCGATGCCTTCAGACAGCTTACCCATAAGGGTTATCTGCATCTGGACAACATCTATCATTCGCCATACGTGATAGAATGGTGGGCTGAGAAACATGGATTGGAAAGCATCGCCCAGCTCTATCGGGAGGGAAAAGTAGGAGAGGACCCGGTTGTAACCTACAAGCGAAAGTATAAGATGAGTCAGAAGCAGTTTAATGATGAGATGTTCGACTGCTACCGCCATCTCGTGAACTTCGATTTCGATTATGCCCGCAAGGAGACCCGTCCTTATGCCTGCACCTTCGATACCAAGATGCTGAAGCAGAAGAATGGTTATCTCCGTCCGGATACAGCTTCGGTTCCAGAGAACTATGGATTCAATGCCATCAAGTTGGAAATCCCGAAGGCAGGCAAGAAGGTTACTGTAGATTTCAGAGCCCTCGATGCCGAGGGTAAGGTGTTCAAGGCATCCAAGGACAAGATGGCACGCACCATCGGTTACCGTTATGGATTGGTGGGAGTAACTGCCGATACCGATGAATGCATCTACAGTCCGATGGGTGAAGCGATGAACGGAAAGGTTTCGCTTGTGGCTCCAAAGTCCCAGCCGCTCAAGGCGCTCTATCTCGTGGTGATGGGAGCTCCTGCGAATCATTCGCTCGATCCATCTTCCCGCCGGTTCCCTTATGAGGTAAGAGTGAAGTAAATATCATTATTAACGAGAATGAAATAAAAAAATGAAGAATAAGACTTTATTATCTGCATCTCTCGCCCTGATGATGGCGATGCCGATGCAGGCACAGAAGTTTGAAGATAACTTTGAGGATAAGACGTTGCGACTGGATTATATCGTGGCGGGAGATAGCGTGAAACAGGCTATCTATTTCGAACAGGCTTACAGCAACCCTACATGGGCGGGCAGAAAGACAAGACTGGATGAGAAATTCCTGAACGGAAACGGACAGATAACCGTATATGAACATGGTACCAACAAGGTGCTCTATGTAAACACTTTCTCTACACTCTTCCAGGAGTGGCAGCTTACACAGGAGGCTAAACATCTGCAGAAATCATTCGAAAGCAGTTTCCTCGTGCCTTTCCCAAAGAAGCCGGTGGATGTTAGCATCACCCTGAGCGATACGCATCAGAAGGTGACGGCTGAACTGCGCCATACCATCAATCCCCAGGATATCCTCATCCGACCATTGGGCGAGAATGGCATCCCTTACCGCTACATCGTGAAGAGCGGAGAGACTGCCGACTGTGTTGACCTCGCCATCATCGCCGAGGGCTATCGCCAGGACCAGATGGATAAGTTCTATCAGGATGCGCAGCGGGCAGCCGATGCCATCTTCGAGCGCGAACCTTTCGCTTCGCTCAAGTCGAGATTCAACGTGGTGGCTGTTGCGGCTCCATCGCTCGATGAGGGACCAAGTATTCCGCACGAAGGGAAATGGAAGAGCACGATGGCTTGTTCTCATTACGATACTTTCTATTCGAACCGTTATCTCACCACAAGCAAGATTCATCGCATTTATGATGCCTTGAGTAATGTGCCTTTCGAGCAGATCATCGTATTGGTGAATTCGCCTACGTATGGTGGTGGCGGCATCTACAACCAGGTTACGCTTTCTACCTCTGATCATCCTACGTTCAAGAAGGTGCTGGTACATGAGTTCGGTCATGGCTATGCGGGTTTGGGTGATGAGTACAGTACAGATGAGTACGATCCGATGTATCCTAGTGATACCGAGCCTTGGGAACCGAACCTCACCACGCTGAAGGATTTCCAGAGCAAGTGGGCGGATATGATGCCGAAGGGTGTGAAGATTCCAACGCCGCTTGCCAAACTTCCGGATCATAAGAATATCAGAAACGCGAAAGAACAGAAGAAACTCAACGAAGCTGTATTTAAGATTGGTGTGTTCGAGGGTGCGGGTAACCAGAGCAATGGATGTTACCGTCCGGCACAGGTCTGCCGTATGAGAATCAACGAAGTGGATGATTTCTGTCCGGTTTGCCAGCGTGCCATCCGACGCATCACAGATTTCTATACTGGGAAATAATTGGCACCATTTTTTCCGAGACTTCACCATATGTACATGATTATTCTTGGTTATTGCAGCACATTGTGTCAATTTGAAGACATTTTGGAGAGCTAAAAATGTTGGGTAGACGATAAAAAACTGTGATGATGAATAAAACTGGCAAAATTAACTTTTTCTCCTTTCACCATAAGTTTCTGATGGTCTTCATTTTTGGCGAATGGTGAAAGGAGAATTGAAATCGTGAATCGTTTTTGGAAAACGACTAATAGAGCAATCCGAAGGCCCAAAGTGGGAGAATATCGCCATTGGCATACTCCGTATCATCACGCACAATGAAGGAATCGGCTACGTTTTTTATCTGGCGATGGCTCTTTTTGGCTCCGCCTATCTCAAAGGTATATTTGCCAATGGAAAAGTCGGAAACCTTGGAAGAGGTTACATCTAGAGCTAGGCGAGTTTGGTTGTAGAAGAATGTCTCCCTCACATTGCCTATGTTGGCATTCTCGCCAGAGAGAGCATAGATGATGTTGGTATTGTCTAGATATACCTTTTCGGTCTTGCCAAGTCCTCGCATGCCGCCTGTCTCATCACGTAGTTGTCCTATCATGCCTGCCTTCTCCATATATAATAAATAGGTAGGTATGTCGTTGCGGCTTACCTTGATCTCATTAGCCAATCCTGTGGCCTCTGGCTTGTAAGGCACATTGCTGGCTATGATGGATAACATACGGCGCAGTTTCTTGCCTGTGGCTGGCGACATGTTGGCATACTGCGGGATGTCCACTTCCATCGTGAGGCGTATCACTTGCTGCAATCTTTGCTGGAAAAATCCTTCTTTGGAGAATGGATAATACCCCATGCGCAGATATTGGTTGAAGAGCGGTATCGGATGCTGGAGGCCTTCTATCTCTGTTTTCCCATTGAGGATATCCTCTAGGCTTCTGATAGGAGTCTTGATGCCATGAAACATTTCCAGGTATTCACGGAATGATAAACCCTGCATGTCAAACAAGATGGCTCTGCGACTCAAGTCGGCTTCGCCATCTATGATGTCGAGGATGGAAGAGCCTGTAAAGAATACATGAAGCCCAGGGTGGGAATCGTATATCTGCTTGAACTCCTGCGACCATCCTTCATATTTGTGTACCTCATCTATATAGAGCCATTCGCCCCCTTCACGCACAAACTGGTTGGCTGTTTCGATGAGCGTGTTGGTGGTGAAATAGCTGTGATCGGCTGAAACATAGAGCGACTTAGCTTGCTCTTCTAGACTCTTGCTCTTGATGTGTTGCAATATCAAGGTAGACTTGCCGACACCTCTTGGACCCATCAAACCTACTAGACGAGCCTCCCACGGAAGCTTGTCATAATTGTATCTCTTGAACGCTAAAGATACGAGTTCAAGCTGTTCTTTCATGTAATTTATCAATGTAATATCCATACGCTTTTTTATTAAATGCATCTTCCAAGGTGCAGATTTATTGCTTTCGTGCACCTCTCAAGGTGCAGATTTATATCTTTCGTGCACTTTCTAAGGTGCAAATATAGAACTTTTGTTTGAAATATCAAAGGGAAAAGCCATAAAGTTGGGAATTACTACGATTTTTTCATTCTTTTGGACTATTTTGCTCGCTTATATCAGAAAGATTTTGTTATTTTGTGGGCTGAAACTAACATGGTTAAAATTGATATGAAGAAAATCTTATTATCTCGTGGTGATGGGAGCTCCTGCGAATCATTCGCTCGATCCATCTTCCCGCCGTTTCCCTTATGAGGTAAGAGTGAAATAAGAGTGAAGTACGATTCGGATAAGAATCAAGTACGAATCGAATAAAAATCATCTACATAAAAAATATCATAGCTTATGAAGAATAAGACTTTATTATCGGCATCTCTTGCCCTGATGATGTCGATGCCGGCAGCTACAGCTTCAGCACAGGGCACATTAGAAGATTACAACAGAGCCTATGCGCTGCGTCATCAGTTTTCTGCCGACTCCGTGTTCCATTGGGCACGCTCATCGGCTTGGTGCGATTCCACCCACGTACTGCATTATCAGATTTCTACTCCTCAGGGCAGGAAGTTTGTATCCTATGATGCCGACAAGGATGAGATGAAGACTTATGATTCGCAGGAAGCGATGGAAAAGGCGCTGGGCATCAAGCCTCGCCGCCCTTATAAGCCTCAGTTTGGCAGACGCCATGAGCGCCATTGGATGGAGGTAGATGAGGAGAAGGAGGCTTATCCGGTACTTTCGCCCGACGGCAAGATGGAAGCCTACATCGAAGGTTACAACGTGGTGGTTCATGAGGCAGGAAAACCTTATACTGAAGCCAAGCGAATCCTTACCCAGGATGGTACCATCGGCTGCTATTACAGCAACCGCATCCAATGGAGTCCAGACGGCAAGCACATCTTCGTATGCAAGCGTGTTCCGGTAGAGAAACGCTATGCCTACTACGTAGAATCTTCGCCTGCCGACCAGCTGCAGCCTATCCTCCACAAGCAGGAGTATGCCAAGCCGGGCGATGCCCTGCCACAGCATTATCCGGTCATCATCGATGTGGCTACCGGAAAGAAGGTGGAGGCTGACAAGCATCAGATAGAAAACCAGTATGAACTGGAGTGGATGCAATGGACACCAGACAGCAAGGAGGTGACGATGGAGTACAACCAGCGTGGGCATCATCTCTATCAGATGCTGGCGATGAATGCCGAAACCGGCAAGCTTCGTACCGTGGTAGAGGAGCGTGCCAATACTTTCGTGAACTATGGTCGTCTGTGGCGTCAGTTTATCAAGGATGGCAAGCAACTGCTCTGGATGAGCGAGCGCGACAACTGGAATCATCTCTATCTCTACGATGTGCAGAAGTCGAAGGTTATCCGACAGATTACAAAGGGCGACTGGTTTGTTCGCGGCATCCAGCGTGTGGATGAAGAGAAGGGAGAAATCTATTTCTCGGCTAGTGGCGTGAACAGGAATGAGGACCCATATCTGGTACATTATTATAAAATAGGTATCGACGGCAAGAATATGGTGGCGCTCACTCCTGAAGAGGGAAATCATAGTGCCCAATATACCTATGATTACCGTTATCTCCTGGATACCTATTCTAAGGTGGATGCCGCTCCTGTTACCGTGCTCAGAGATGCGCAGACCGGTAAGCTCGTCAAGACCCTGGAGACGGCTGATATTGCTACTTTGAAGAAGCACGGATGGGTAGCTCCAGAGGTATTTGTGGCTAAGGGGCGTGATGGCAAGACCGATATGTGGGGCATCATCCAGCGCCCTACCAATTTCGATCCGAACAAGAAATATCCAGTTATCGAATACATCTATTCGGGTCCGGGCGATGCCTATACTCCGAAGAGTTTCATGCCATACAACTGGTACACCACTTCGCTTGCCGAACTCGGTTTCATCGTAGTTCAGCTCGATGCGATGGGAACTTCCTATCGCGGCAAGAAGTTTGAGGAGGTTTGCTACAAGAATCTGAAGGATGCCGGATTCCCAGACCGTGAACTCTGGATCAAGGCTGCAGCCAAGAAGTATCCTTATATGGATGCTGATAATGTGGCAATCTATGGCTGTTCGGCAGGCGGACAGGAGAGTACCACAGCCGTATTGCTGCATGGCGATTTCTACAAGGCAGCCTATAGTGCCTGCGGCTGTCATGACAACCGGATGGATAAAATCTGGTGGAACGAGCAATGGATGAGCTGGCCTATCGATTCCAGTTACGTGGAGTGCAGCAACGTGGAGAATGCCCATAAGCTGGAGCGTCCGTTGATGCTGGTGGTAGGTGAGATGGATGACAACGTAGATCCATCGAGCACCTATCAGGTAGTGAATGCGCTGGAAAAGGCGAATAAGGATTTCGAACTCGTGGTGATTCCTGGAGCCCATCATACCATGGGCGAACTCTATGGCGAGCACAAGCGTTACGATTTCTTCGTGAAGAATCTGCTGGGTGTGAAACCGCCTAAATGGAGCGATGTAAAGAGCAAGTAATTCAGGTTTCAATCTGTTGATAGTGAAACTTCTCACTTGAATCATTATTTAAGTTTTGCCCTGAAGCAAACGGATAGTCTTACTATTAAAAAGTAGCTATTTGCTTGTTTCGGGGCTTTTTTTGTTCTTTTTGTTGTATTTCTCGTTATATTTTTGTAATTTTGCGGCATTAAATTATCTAACAACAGAAAATAAAGACTCATATAATGAGAAAGATATCTACTCTAATGGTTTCTGTGCTCTGCATGATGATGCCTGTAGGGGCTGAGGCGCAGGTACCGACAGCCTTCGTCTCGAAAGGGGCTACGGATATTCAGGCGCAGCCACATTCGGTAACGCAAACAAACTCGGGTGCACAATTGGCTGCTATCGACCCTATGGTGCGCTCTATCACGATGGATAATGGTTTGCCGAGTAATGCTGTGCGTAGCGTGGTTCAAGGTTCCAAGGGATACATGTGGTTTGGTACAGACAATGGATTGTGCCGTTTTGACGGATACGATGTCAAAACCTATTATAATCCCTTTACGACTGTAGACCAGTTTGTGAGCGCCCTTACTGCTTGCGAAGAGGGCCTGCTGGTAGGTTGCAATAATGGAGCCTATCTGTTCTGTAATGCAACCGACCAATTCCAGAAACTGAGTGATAAGATAACGGCGCCTGTCCTAAATTTTTCGCTTGACGGCGATCAAAATGTTTGGATTTCTACTAGCGGACAGGGCGTGTTCAGATACAATCGGACTACTCACGAACTGCATCAGTATCCGATGAAGAATATTCAGGGTAAAGTGAAAAGTACGCTGGTTGATGCCAACAACCAGGTATGGATGCTCTGTAACCAGGGTGAAGCCAGCATCTATCATCTCAACAAGTCGACCGACCAGTTTGAAGCATTCCCTCTGAAGGGCGATGCAACCATGTTTCACGGCATGGCGATGCTGGCTACTTCCGATGGCAATGTTTATGTCGGAACCTGGGAAAACGGACTTTACAAGCTCAACGCCGATGGTAGTGCCGAACAGCTCATCAGCGGAACCTTGAGTAATGCTGTTCATCATATCCATCAGCTTTACTGCAACGACAACAAGTCTCTTCTCATAGCCAGCGATGATGGATTGGTGCAGTATGACATTCAGAACCGTATCTGGCACATGTTGTCGGAAGTCAACAATCCGAGCCGGAGTACGAGCGAGCGCTTTGTTTATGGTATTGCGGATGATAATGAAGGTGGCATTTGGGTATCTACTTACTATGGTGGTGTGAATTATCTTCCTTCTACGAGTTTTGAAGAGCGTTTCCATGCTTATTCTGCCCGTCTGGGCGGATTGCGCGGTAATGTGGTAGGAAGATTCTTCGAAGACCGTCAGCATCGCATCTGGATAGCTACGGATGATGCGGGACTCGACTGCTTTAATCCCCAGACCAACAGTTTTGTTTCTTATCCGGGCAAGGCGGCTATGGGCAAGTATAATGTTCATGCGCTCTTTGCTGATGAAAATAATCTGTGGGTAGGAACCTATGGCAATGGTGTCATCAGAATGAATATGGCTACCGGAGCGCAGCAGGTTTTCCTGACCGATGGAATGGCTTCGGGCGGTAATGCCTATTGTATTTATCGCGACCGGAAAAAACGGCTCTGGGCGGCTACGATGGATGGTGCCAACCTCTTCGATGAAGGACAGCAGAAGTTCAGCAAAATCAAGTCGTTCAAGTCGCTTACCATCGATATCAAGGAAGATCCTCAGGGCAACGTATGGTTTGCTACCCAGGGAGGCGGCTTGTGGCGCTTAGACAAGAATAATGCCTGGAAACAGTATAAATATGTAGAGAATGATTCTACTTCGCTGGTGAGTGATCAGGTAAACTGTCTGGCTATCGGCGAAAAGGGGCAGCTCTATGTCGCAACCAGCGAAGGACTTTGCGAATTTCTGCCTTCAAAAGGTATATTCCGCCGAATCTCCATCGATGCGCCAAGTCAGGATTTCACGAGTCTTGTCATTTCGCAGGGAGTAATGTGGATTTCTACCAGCAAGGGAATTGTGAAATATACGCCGGGTGAACCTGTCCAGCTGTTCAATAAATATGACGGACTCACTTGCGACCAGTTTATGCCAAACGCCGGACTCCTGGCTTCTGATGGCAGAATCTATTTCGGTTCTACAAGAGGTTTCAACTGCTTCTATCCATATCTCGTCAAGATCAACCAGGTAGCTCCTCCTGTAGCAATCACCTCGGTAGAACTCTTCGGTCAGCCGATAGAGGCGGGGAGCGACCAGCTGGAGAAATCTCTGAGTCATGCAGCAGAACTCAATCTGTCTCATAACGAGAATACCATCAATATCTCGTTTGCCGCCCTGAGCTATGTATCGCCTGAGAAGAACCAGTATGCTTACAAACTTGAGGGAGTAGACAAGGATTGGATTTATACCCACGAGCATCGTGCCAACTATACCAATCTTCCTGCCGGAACCTATACCTTCCTGGTTAAGGCAACCAATAATGATGGTGTATGGTCGAAGAATGAGGCAAAACTGAAGATTGTGGTTCATCCGCCGTTCTGGTGGTCTTTGCCAGCCAAGATTCTGTATCTTCTGCTCATCGGTTACGCAATCTACTGGTTCATGCAGAGCCGGTTGAAACGTGAGAAACTCCGTCATCAGGAAGAACTCGACCAGTTGGAACTCAAGCAGGATCAGGAGATGAGAGATGCCCGCCTGCAGTTCTTCACGATGATTGCCCATGAAATCCGTACGCCGGTAACGCTTATCATCGGACCTTTGGAGAGTCTGAAAGAGCATTGGAAACAGGTTTCCGGAAAACTTTCCGATGGTGAGACTATCACGCAGACGCTTTCTGTTATCGACCGTAACGCCCAGCGTTTGCTCTTGCTCGTCAATCAGCTGCTCGATTTTAACAAAGTGCAGCAGAAGGGCATGCAGGTTCATTTCCGTTTGAACAATATTTCTAAGCTGATGCATGCTGTGGCAGAACGCTTTGCTCCTACCTTCGAACAGAAAAGCATCCGTTTTGTGGTAGATTATCCAGCCGATGAGCTCGTGGCGATGATTGACCAGGAGGCCATTACCAAGGTTATCAGCAATCTGATGAGCAACGCCTTGAAATATACCGAGGATTATGTACGCTTGTCCTGCCGCCTGCTGGAGGATGGAAACCATTTCCGCATAGAGGTGGAAGACAACGGATTGGGAATCAGTCCTGACGAAAAGGAGAAAATCTTCGGAGCTTTCTATCAGGCACGCGACAACAAACCGGGAACCGGAATCGGTCTCAACATCGTGAAGAATCTCGTTGAGGCTCATCATGGTATGGTTGAAGTAGAATCTGCAGTAGGTAAGGGATCTACCTTTATCGTAACCTTGCCGCTCAACCAGATGGATGCTGTGGTAGAGAAGGCGGATGAAATGGTGAAGGAAGAAGAAACTGTTGCTGAGGAAAATCTGCTGACAGATGAAACTCCAGTTGAGCAAGGTTCTCAAAAGGCAGGCGATGCTGTTGCCAGTCCGCTTCGTGAACCGGCAAAACCGGTGATGCTGATTGTGGATGATGATGAAGACATGCGCCAGTTTGTGAAGGCTCATTTCGAAAAGATGTATACGGTTTATACCGCCGACAACGGAAAGGATGCGCTCCGTAAACTGGAGAAACATCCGGTTTCGCTCATCATAAGCGACTGGATGATGCCGGAGATGGACGGTCCGGAGTTCTGCCGTAGGGTGCGTGAAAATTCAGAATACTCTCATCTGCCGTTCGTGATGCTTACGGCAAAAACCGATGATGCGGCGAAGACGGAGAGTATGAACTGTGGAGCCGATGTCTACATAGAAAAGCCGTTCTCGATGAAGTATCTTGAGGCAAGCGTAAGACAGCTTCTTGAGATGCGCCGTCTGTTGAGGAGTAAGTTCTCTCATACTCCGCTTGAGCCGATAGCAGAGATTGCTCCAACTCAGGTTGATAATGCGTTCCTGGAACGA
This sequence comes from Segatella copri, assembly GCA_021623045.1. Lineage (GTDB taxonomy): Bacteria > Bacteroidota > Bacteroidia > Bacteroidales > Bacteroidaceae > Prevotella > Prevotella copri_T. The sequence continues at coordinate 65,730 of JAJWJX010000011.1, forward strand.
ATGTCTCGCATCATCGAAGAGAATGTGGCGAATCCGGAACTCAACGTGGCGTTCCTTGCCGAAAAAATGGGCATAAGCCGCTCTTCGCTCTTTAATAAGATTCGCGGTCTTGCCGATGTTACGCCAAACGAGATGATCCAGCTCGTGAAACTGAAGAAGGGCGCAAAACTCCTGAAAGAAGGAAACTACCGCATCAGCGAAATCAGCTATATGGTAGGTTTCAGCAGTCCTAGCTATTTTGCCAAGTGCTTCCAGAAGCAGTTTGGCGTCAAGCCGATGGATTTCGTAGCTGCGGAATCGTAGGATAGAAAAACTATTCGGATAGAATAAAAAATCGCCTGGGTGCTCAGATGCATCCAGGCGATTGTCTTATTTGTAAAAAGCCTATTCTTTATTTCTTTGTGGCTCTGATAAAGAAACCGATGAGGCAGATGTAAGCCAGGAGCGAACAAACCTCAGACATCGGATTAACCCACCAGCTGTCGGCGATACTTACCTCGATGCCGCCAAACTTCAGAAGGGCGCTAACCACACCCATCAGGGCTCCACCGGCGATGAAGCCGCTGGCGATGAGCGTTCCCTTCTCACCACGTTCGCTGTTCACCTTGGCATCCTTGCTGCGCGAAGTAACATACCAGTTAATGGCTCCACCCACGAGCAGAGGAACGTTCAGTTCCAGCGGAATAAACATACCCAGAGCGAAAGCCAGGGCAGGAATCTTGAAATAAGTCAGCACGATGGCTATTACGGCTCCGATGCCATAGAGCACCCAAGGAGCTCCCACGCCATTCATCAAAGGGTCGATAACCGCAGCCATCGCATTAGCCTGAGGAGCTGCAAGCGAACCCGATGCGAACCCGTAAGTCTCGTTGAGCAGCATCATCACGCCGCCCACGGTAGCCGCACTCACCAGGGTACCGAGGAATTTCCATCCCTCCTGTTTCTTAGGAGTTGTTCCCAGCCAGTAACCAATCTTCAGGTCGGTAATAAACGAACCTGCTACCGAGAGGGCTGTACAAACCACACCACCCATAATCAGGGCAGCCAGCATGCCGCCAGGACCTTTTAGGCCTACAGCCACCATCACCACAGAGGCGAAGATGAGCGTCATCAGGGTCATTCCCGAAACAGGGTTTGAACCCACGATAGCGATGGCATTAGCCGCTACGGTAGTAAAGAGGAAGGCGATGGCAGCCACGAGCAAAATGGCGATAATGGCGAAGAGAAGGTTGCCCTCCATCACGCCAAACCAGAAGAAGAGGAAGGTTACGAGGATGGTAACAAGCGAACCGATAGCGATAATCTTGAAAGAGATGTCGCGCTGGGTGCGCTTCACGTTCTCATCCACATCGCTCTTGCCCTTCAGTTCCTTGGCAGCCAGACCTACGGCACTCTTGATGATGCCCCAGCTCTTGATGATGCCGATGATACCTGCCATGGCGATACCGCCGATACCGATGCTGCGGGCGTAGGAACGGAAGATTTCCTCCGGACTCATGGCTCCTACAGTTTTCACGATGCTAGGATCCCAGGCGCTCAGCACGCTATCATGGAAGATAACGCTCATGCCCGGAACAATCAGCCACCATACTACGAGCGAACCCAGACAGGTGAAGAAGGCATACTTCAGACCGATGATGTAACCCAGACCTAATACGGCAGCACCTGTGTTTACCTTGAATACGAGCTTAGCCTTGTCAGCCAGGTCGCATCCCAGACTTACCACACGCGATGTGAAATTCTCGTTCCACCATCCCAGGCTGGCTACGATAAAGTCGTAAAGACCACCCACCAGTCCGGCTATGAGCAGCGGCTTAGCCTGGTCGCCTCCCTTGGCTCCGCTCACCAGTACCTGCGTGGTAGCCGTAGCCTCAGGGAACGGATACTTGCCGTGCATATCGCTTACGAAGTACTTGCGGAAAGGAATAAGGAAAAGAATTCCCAAGACTCCTCCCAAGGCCGAAGCCATGAAGATTTTCATAAACGAAGTTGTCATCTCCGGATATTTAGCCTGCAGGATGTAGATGGCTGGCAGGGTAAAGATGGCTCCTGCCACTACAGCACCCGAACAGGCTCCGATGCTCTGGATGATGACATTCTCGCCCAGCGCCTTGCTACGCTTGGTAGCGGTACTTACGCCCACGGCGATGATGGCGATAGGGATGGCTGCTTCGAACACCTGACCCACCTTCAAGCCCAGATAGGCTGCGGCGGCAGAGAAGATGACTGCCATCACGATTCCCCATGTAACCGACCATCCGTTCACCTCAGGATAAACCTTGTCAGGCGACATCAGCGGCTTATATTCCTCCCCGTCTTTCAGTTCGCGGAATGCGTTCTCGGGGAGTTGCAAATTGTCTTTTTCTTCCATTATTTCTCAATTCTGATGATATACTCACTCATGAAACTTGCACCTGGCTGCAGACGGTTTATCAGATACTTGTCCTTAAACTCGCCATCATATTCAGCCCAGTCGCTCAAACCATACCATGGCTCGATGCAGATGAATGGAGCGTGCTTGCCTGTAGGGTTCCAGATACCTACGGCTGGAGTCTTGAACTCGAGGGTTACATGAGGTTCGCCCTGCTCGTTGAGAATGCTCACCTGCTTAACCTGACTCTTGTCGAAGATAACAGCATCTTCTGCGAAAGTCTCCTCGTTTACTTCCCAGATACCCTTGTCGGTTTCTACAGTTTCCTTAGCCTGACGGTCGATGCATCCGCCTACGTTACCATAGAGACGAACAGGAGCCTCGTTGTCGAGTTTCAGGGTAGCCTTCATTTCTTCGCCCTTCTTGCAGCCAGGAACCATGAATGCTGGGTGACCGCCAATCTGGAAGAAGATTTCCTTGTCGTCGGTATTCTCTACGTGCCAGATGACATGAATCTCGTTGCCCTGCAGGCGGTAAGAGATGGCAAGGTTGAAGTGGTAAGGATAGTTCTTCTGAGTCTCTTCGTTGTCGATGAGCGCGAAGGTGAGGCGGTCGGCAGTCTTGCCAACGAGTTTGAACTCTGTATCGCGTGCGAAACCATGGCGAGAAAGGTGATACTCCTTGCCCTCTGTGCGATAAGTGTCTTTCCACAATCCGCATACGATAGGGAAGAGGATAGGAGAGTGGCGGTTCCAGTATTTCTCGTCGCCATCCCAGAGATATTCATTACCATTAGCATCCTTGATGCTCTGAAGTTCTGCTCCGAGAGATGAAATCTCAAGTGTGAGCTGATCATTCTTAATCTGTTCCATTGTTATTAATTCTTTTGTTTAGTTTTTAATGTTTCATCTGATTATCTTTTTTCAAAGATATTGCAAAGGTACAATTTATTTTCGTAAAGCACAAGAAAAGAGCGTTTTTTCTCAGATATTACAATATATTTATACGATTTTGTTAGCTTATCTCGAATATTTGCTGTAACTTTGCAGCCCGAAATAGATAGATAACAAGAAGTATAAGAAAGAAAATAGTATTTAATCTAATGACAAGCAGTAATAAAGTTAAAGGCTTTGCGGCGGGTATTGTTGCCGCAGTATGTTATGGTACCAATCCTTTGGGCACGCTCGAACTCTATGGCGACGGATTCAATTCCAGTTCTGTACTCATCTATCGTTATCTCTTGGCGGTACTGATGTTTGCCGTGGTGATGCTGTTCCGCAAGGAGAGTTTCAAGGTGAAGTGGGGACATCTGATTCGTCTTGGCGTGCTGGGCTGCATGTTTTCGCTCTCATCAGCTACGCTTTATGTCAGTTTCCATTATATGGCGGCAGGTATTGCCAGCACCATCCTCTTCGTCTATCCTATTATGACGGCCATCCTGATGACGGTCTTCTTCCACGAGAAGGTAACGTGGTCTACCTCGCTTGCCATTCTTCTGGCGGTATCGGGAGTAGGATTGCTCTATCAGGGCGATGGAAACGATAAGTTGAGCACGGCGGGTTTTGCCCTCGTCATGTGTTCATCCCTGCTCTATGCCCTTTACATCATCTCCATCAACCAATGGAAGAATCCGGGCATGTCGAACATCAAGTTTACCTTCTACATTCTGGTGTTCGGACTCATCACGATGCTCATCTATTCGTTCATTGCGGGCGAGCCGATACAGATGCTGCATACGCCTAAACAATGGCTCTGTGCTGCCCAGCTGGCTTTGTTGCCAACGGTATTGTCGCTCTTCTTCATGACCATCTCCATCAATCTCATCGGCAGCACGCCAGCCGCCATCATGGGAGCCCTGGAGCCTGTAACGGCGGTAATCATCGGCGTCTGCGTCTTCGGCGAGAGCTTCTCTCTGCAGCTGGCGATAGGCATCCTCGCTATCCTGGCTGGCGTAACGATTATCATCGCAAGAAAGAAAGGGTAAAAGGGTAAAAAAAAGAAAAAATCCTCGCTCGAAAAAGAACTCGAGCGAGGATTTTTTTTATCTGTTCTAGCCGCAAGCAAATAGGCTCGCAAGCCGCCAGGCGTTAAGATGATTATCTCAGGATATCCTTCAGCGCAAAGTTGGCGAGGATGCTGGTGCTCTGGCTCAGCATGCGGATAAACTCCTGGGCTGAGTTTTTCATGTAAGCATCTTTCAGAATGTGGATGCAGCCATCCATTTCGTTGTCGGCAGCATCGATAGGAATCGCCTTCATGCCGTTCTGCAGAATGGTGGTCGATTCGGAGAGAATGGTCACCAGATTGCTGCGGCTCAGAAGGTCGAAGATGATGTTTACATTATTCACCTCTACCATAATCTTGTAGTTCAAATCTTTGCCCTCTACCATGTGATCAAAGGCGTTGCGTGCCTGCAGACCCTTGCAAGGAAGGATGAGGTCGTAGCGCTCCAGATCGGAAAGCTTGACCGATGAAAGGCGCGCCAGCGGATGATTCTCGTTCACGATGGCGGCAAGACGGTTGCTGAAAATAGCTCGGCTGTCTACCGCCTTCTCGTTCTTCAGAGGCTTGAAAGCCAAAACGAGGTCGAGTTCGCGCTTCTTCAGTCCGTCCATCAGTTCCTGCATGGTGCGGTATTGGATGTTGAGCTTTACATGAGGATAAGCGTGGAGAAAGGCGATGAGCGTCTCAGACATGATGTTGCTGAAGGAGAACGTTACGCCGATGTTCAGTTCGCCTGTAAGCATTTCCTTCAGATCGTTCATGTGGTCTACACAGGCTTCGGCAGAATTGACCGCATTTTGGGCGTAAGGTCTCAACTCCTTGCCCGCCTCTGTGAGGTAAACCTCATGAGAATTGCGCTCGAAGAGAGGCAGACCTATCTCCTGTTCCAGATGCGAAATCTGTTGTGAGAGGGTACTCTGGGTGATGTATAACTTGCGCGAAGCTTCTGAGAAGTTGAGCGTCTCGGCTACCTTCAAGAAATATTTCAGTTGTCGTATTTCCATATTGTTCCTTTATTGAAGCTATCGGCTATAGAAATAACCGATAGCTAAATTTGGGTGCAAAGATAAAACATTTATTTTAATATCCTCTTTTTTTGAAGAATAAAATGGTGTTTTATCGCATCTCTACTTCTTTTTTTCCGGTTATCATCCGATGAAAATCAGATTATCATCGGATGAATTTCCGATTATCATCCGATGAAAATCAGATTTCCAACCAGATGATTATTTGATTTCTACTTCGTGCAAATCTACGAATTCGCCATTCTTCTTCTTTCTTTCTACCAGCATATCCAGCAGCTTGCGCTTGCGGTTGTCGGCGATGAAGCGGCGGAAGAATACGTTTGGAATTGCCACACCCAGGGCGATGCAGATGATGGCGAGCGAAGCCTTGATGAGGTTGTTCATACCTACGGTTACTTCGCCTACCACGCCATGCATGTCGATGAAGGCAAAGAGGGCGCGATACATCAGAACTCCCGGTACCATTGGGATGACGCTAGGAATGGTGATGCATTGGTGAGGGGTATGGAACCAATGGCGCGCCTTGATCACGATGATGCTGATGAGCGCAGAACCGGCAAGCGAACCGATGCTCAGACCCATGTCGAGACCGATGTTGCCGTTAGATGGACCCAGATTGACGAAATTGCGGAAGCATACGGCGATGATACCGCCCACAGCTACAGCCGGCAACAGACGGCGAGGTATGCTGAAGATGGTAGAGAAACCCATGGCCGATACGGCTGCTGCGATGGCAAACTCCCAGTATTCGTGATGAGGAGTCATCGTAAGATCCTTCACGAAGTTGTCGATATGGCAAACCTGGATGGCGAAGGCGATACCGAACGCCATCGCGAAGATCATCAGCAGGGTGTTCAGGGCACGAACCATTCCCACCTCAATATATCCGTCGAGCATATCGCACACAAAGTTGATGAGTGGAACTCCCGGCACGATGAAGAGGGCACACGCCATCAGCGGATGCCAAGGGGTATCTGAATGCATGAAGGCTGGAAGCGCTTCGGCAATAGATGGGTTGAGCGAAAGGAATGAAGTCAACCAGGCTATCAGAGTGGCTACGAAAGCCGAAATGCCGATGGCTACATAGTTGTTGCAGCCCTTGGTTGGCAAGAACATTCTCAGGCGGAAACCCAGAATGGCTGCAAGCGAACAGAAGAAGAAGGCTGGCCAGTCGCAACCGAACTGGATGCAGAATCCGCCGCAGGCAAAACCGCCGCCGATGGCTACCTGCCAAGGGGTGAAGCTGCGTGGGGTGGCCTTGATGTCGTTCAGGGCCTGCTCATACTGTTCGAGTGAATAGTTATCCTTGATGGCCTTCCAGGTGAGCTTACTTACCTGGGAAATAGAGGTGAGGTTGATACCGTGCTTCTCGCATCTCTGGAACTTGGAGAAGGAATGCTCCTCGTCGCTATAGTTTACCATCAGCACGTTCCAGTTGATGTAAAGGTGCATGTATCGCTCGTCAAGACCGAGGAAAGCTGCTGCACGCTTCATGGTTCGCATGATGCGGGATGTGTCGGCAGCACTCTCCATGAGAATGCTACCGGTACGTAATAATAAGTCGAGTTTTCTTCTGAGTTCTGATTCTGCTATTTCCTTGCAGTTGCAGTTGTCCTCTACGCAAGCGCAGGTTTTCAATTCTTTTTCTGTCATATATGTTTATCCAAATACAAAAATAATAATCTGAATGGTTACAATTCTGAGGAACATGGCGAATGGATATACATTCGCATAGCCTACTGTTGGCGCATCTGCCGAAGTCTGCTCACGTACGTAAGCCAGGGCAGATGGGTTGGTGTTGGCACCTGCCAATACGCCGAGTAATGTATAATAATTGATGTGGAACACGAGCTTGCCGATGATGCCGCCCAGAATGATTGGTATCATGGTGATGGCGATGCCGTAGAGTATCCAGGTCAGTCCGCTTTCTGATGCTACGGTCTGGATAAACTGTTCGCCTGTGCCGAGACCCACGCAAGCCAGGAAGATGCAGATGCCGATTTCGCGAAGCATCAGGTTGGCTGAAATGGTATTGTAGGTAACGAGGTTGTATTTCGGTCCGAAATAACCTATCAGAATGGCTACTACCAATGGGCCGCCGGTAAGTCCGAGACGCAGATTCTCGTTGATGCCTGGGATGAAGAACGGAATGTTGGCTACGATACAACCCAGCATGATGCCCAGGAAGATAGGGATGAGGTTAGGGTAGTTCAGACGCTTCATCTGGTTACCCAGCACCTTCTCGGTATGAGCGATGGCGAGCTCCTTGCCCACTACGGTTACGCGGTCGCCCAACTGGAGTTTCAGGTCTGGGGTTGCGATGAGGTCTACACCATTTCTGTTTACGCGGGTAATGTTGGCGCCAAGGTTGCTTCTAATCTGCAACTGGCTGATGCTCTTGCCGTTGATGCCCGGTTTGGTAATCAGGATTCGGCGGTTGATGAGTTCGCTGCTGAATTCCTCGTCCTTTACGTCAACTTTCTCGCCGAGCAGGGCGATGATAGGTTCTTCTACGGTAGGATGAGCCACAATCTGCAGAATGTCGCCCTCTTCTATCACGGTCTGTCCGTTAACTACCTCGTCCTGGCGTTCGCCGTTGTTACGGATAATCTTAGAAACCATGAAGTCGCGCTTCAGCAGATAGCGGATCTGCTTGACGGTATCTTTGAAAACCATCTGGTTAGAAACCTTTACGGCGAAGGTGTTCAGGGTCATCGCTTCAAGATGTCCCTTGCCTCGCTTAGCTTCCTCCTCTTCCTTCTGCTTGTCTACGCGTAGCGCGAACCTTAATATAATGAAACTGAGGATAACGCCGAGCACACCCATAGGATAGGCGATGGCATAGCCGGCTGCGATGGATGGGGCGTCGATGTGGCGCAGGTCGCTGAATGCCTGCTGGGCTGCACCCAGTCCAGGAGTGTTGGTTACGGCACCCGAAAGGATACCTGCCATAGAGGTGATGGATGTTCCCGAAAATGAGAAGATGACTAAGGTAGTAATGATACTCAGGGCCACAACGATCATGCTGAGCAGGTTGAGACTCTTGCCGCCGTTCTTGAACGAAGCGAAGAAGCCCGGACCTACCTCCAGACCGATAGAGTAGACAAAGAGGATCAAGCCAAACTCCTTGAGGAAGTGGAGCAGATGCTCGTCAAGGTTGAGAGAGAAATGTCCAAAGATAAGACCGATGAACAGAATCCAAGCCAAGCCCAGGGAAACACCTTTTACTCTGAGCTTACCTAAACACAAACCCAAGGCGATGACCAGCGAAAGAATCATCACAGAGTGGGCTACTCCGCCTCCCCAAAGGTCTGGGAAGCCATAAAATAGATTTTTTAAAATCTCCATTTTTCTTTATCTATTAATGTAAATACTGAATTTTCAAAAACATTCTTTCTTATCGATTTCTGAAATCGATTGCAAAGGTATAGATAAAAACGAAAGCAAAACTAGTTTTATGTTTAAAAGCTACGAATGCGGCTATAAGTGTTTTCTATAGTGAAAATAGGCTTTGCGGGCTTTTCTTTTCTCTTTCTCATGCATTTCTAGCCCTTTCTTTGCTCATTATATCAGTTTTTTTTCGTAATTTTGCAACCGGATTATTATAAACAGGAAAGAATATGCTGAATATTGACGAAATAAAGGATAAGAGAATTGCCGTGCTCCTTTCGGGTGGCGTCGACAGTTCGGTTGTGGTTTGGGAGTTTGCCCAGCTGGGCCTGCATCCTGATTGCTTCTACATCAAGATTGGTCCTGAGGAGAAAGAGGAGTGGGACTGCTCTTCGGAGGAGGACCTGGAGATGGCTACGGCTGTGGCTAGGAAGTATGGATGCAAGCTGCAAGTGGTTGACTGCCATCATGAATATTGGAACGAGGTAACCCGTTATACGATGGAGAAGGTGAAGGCTGGTTTTACGCCTAATCCGGACGTGATGTGCAACCGCCTGATTAAGTTTGGTGCCTTCGATGAGAAGATGGGGCACAACTATGACCTCATCGCCACGGGGCATTATGCGCAGACCGAAACGGATGAAAATGGCGATAAATGGCTTGTCACGAGTCCTGATCCTGTGAAAGACCAGACCGATTTCCTGGCTCAGATAGAGAGCTGGCAATTGAAAAAAGCGATTTTCCCTATCGGCCATCATATCAAGAATGAGGTTCGCGAGATAGCCGAGGAGGAGCATCTGATAAATGCCAAGCGCAAGGACAGTCAGGGAATCTGCTTCCTGGGACAGATAAATTATAATGATTATATCCGCCGTTATCTGGGCGAGAAACCGGGCGATGTCATAGAGATGGAAACGGGCAAGCGCATAGGCGAGCACAAGGGTTTGTGGTTTCATACCATCGGCCAGCGCAAGGGCTTGGGCTTTGGCGGCGGTCCCTGGTTCGTGATTAAGAAGGATGTAGAGAACAATATCCTGTATGTGAGTCATGGTTATGATCCGCAGTCGGCATACAAGAAGGATTTTCCTCTCCATGATTTCCATTTCCTCACACGCGAGGTAGCTATGCAGAAGGTAACTTTCAAGATTCGTCATACGCCGGAATATCATCCTGCTACGATAGAAAAGCTGGAAGACGGCCGCTGGATGATTCATTCAGAAGAGGCGATTCATGGTGTGGCTCCCGGCCAGTTCTGTGTAGTTTATGATGAGCATCATCATCGTTGCTATGGCTCGGGCGAGATTACGGTATAAATATTTTAAATTGAAAAAAGGGATGAGTCATCAATCTGATATTTTGATGATTCATCCCTTTTTGTT
>JAJWJX010000001.1:0-146075 GCA_021623045.1 Segatella copri
AGGAAATAGAAAAGGAGAGGGTGTGTCATAGACAAATGACACACCCTCTTCTGTTTTATATTTTATTCTTCGAGAAATGACTCATGATGAACCTGCCTCCGAAACTCAACACCAATACGATGATGGTGAGTACCACAGCTGCAGCGTAGGCTCTGTTCTGAACATCCTCCTGCGGGGCGCTCAACTGGAAGAACACGCTCAATGGGAGGGTGGCTGCCTGCTGGTTCAGTCCATGAGGAATATGATCGGAGAATCCTGCCGTGAACATCACTCCGGCACAATCGCCGATGGCTCTACCGATACTTAATAAGGTGGCGGTGGCGATGGCTGGGGCTATCTGTCTCAGTACCACCCCGATGGTTTCTATCCTCGTGGCTCCCAGACTGTAGGATGAATCGAGTATCTCCTGTGGAATCGTCTTCGCCACTTCGTCCATCGAACGGATGAGTATCGGAACGATGAGCAGGGTGGTGACGAGAATACCTCCGCCCAGCGATGCCCTGATGCCCAGCCAAACCATTACCGTAAAGGCAAAGGAGCCATATACGATGCTCGGAATTCCGAAGAGGGTATCATAAGCCAGACGGGCGATGTACCCGAATTTTGAGTTGGATTTGAGATATACATTCATATAGAATACCACGGGCAGCGAAATGATGAGTCCGAGCAAGGTAGAGCCGCCCACGATATAAAGGCTGCCCACAATGGCATTGAGGAATCCGCCCTTGCCGCCCAGATAGAATCCACCGCTAGGCAACTGGCTCACCATCTCCCAGGAGAGCACAGGCAGTCCTCGTTTGAAGATAGTCCAGAGAACGCTCAGTACGAAGAAGGCAACAATGCCTATCGACCCGAGCATCAGTAATTTCACGATTCTTTCTTCCAAGTATTTCATAAGCCTTTTTTACCTTTTTTCTTTTAAGATTAGAACTTGGGGGACTAGCGATGGAATCGCTAGGAACGGGGGCAGAGGGGGTAAGGTTCTTTTTACCCTTTTACCTTTTTACCCTTTTACCTTTAAATTACTCTTTTACCTTTAAAAGCACGATTCTCGAACCGAGATTCAATATCACTACTACGAAAAACAGCAGGAAGGCTGCAAACATCAGGGCGCTGTCATAAAGTGGAACCGAAAGCATTTCACCATAATTGTTAGCGATGAGTGCCGGTATCGGGTAGCAGGCATCGAGCACGCTTCCCGGAACGATGGCGAGGTTTCCGCACACCATCAGTACAGCTATCGTTTCGCCCAGCGTTCGGCTCAGCGCCAAGACTACAGCGGCAATCATTCCCGGTCGTGCCTTTCTCAGCACAACATGCTTGATGGTTTGCCATTGCGTGGCACCCAGCGAGAGCGAAGCTTCTCTCAAATCTGTTGATATGTTATCGAATATCTCCATAAACAGGCTCACCAGAAGCGGGATGATCATCACGCTCAATACGATGCCGCCCGCCAGAACCGTATATCCCGACGAGAACTCTACGAAGAGGGGAGCCACGTGTTTCGAAACCCAAGGCACAATGAGCAGGCTGCCCCATACGCCATAGATGACGGAAGGCAATCCGGCAAGAATATCAAGCAGCGGATATACGTATTTCCGGATGCTGCGGTGGGCGTATTCCGTGAGATAGATAGCCATGAGCAGGGAGATGTGGAGGGCGATGAGGATGGCGAGTGCCGTACACCAGAAGGTGCCGGCGAGGAAAGGCAGGAATCCGAACTTGCCTTCCATCGGTCGCCAGTTGCTCTCCGTGAGGAGTTCCCACAGATTATACTGACTCAGTATCGGCTCCGACTTGATAAACAGTCCCACCGCCATGATGATTACCAGGAATATGGAGGCGATGGTCAAGAGAAACATCACCTGTCCTGCTATCTTATCCTTTGCTATTCTATAATCCATACTCGTATTTTATTATGTGGGGGATTTGCAATCCGCTTTATCCGAACAGGCTGACGCCCAATCCCAGCAGCAGGAATGCCGCTGCCTCTAAGATATTGATGATTAAATTCTTCATGCTCATTCCTTTCCTAAAACATTTGAATTTTTCACTCTTCGTTCTTCACTCTTCACTTAAATCCTAGCTTCTCTGATGCAATCCGCATTCGCGATGTTCCGGCGATTCCCACCACCATCTTCCGGCTCGGATATCCTCGCCTGGCTTGATGGCCCTTGTACAAGGTTGGCAACCGATGCTCGGATACCCCTTGTCCTGCAGTTTGTTATAAGGCACATGGTGCTTCTTTACGTACTGCTCCACATCCTCTTCGCTCCAGTTGATGAGCGGGTTCACCTTAATCAGGTTATGAATGTCGTCCCATTCCACTACCTGCATATCCTTGCGGGTTACGCTCTGCTGCTTTCTCAATCCGCAGATCCATACGTCGAGTCCCTGCATCGCCCGCTTCAGCGGTTCCAGCTTTCTTACCTGGCAGCACCGGTGTCGGCTTTCTATCGAATTATAGAAGAGGTTGATGCCCTCTTCCTTCACCATCTGCTGTACCGCCTCATAGTTAGGGAAGAACACTTCCAGGTTGATGCCGTACGTCATGTTGGTCTTGTCGATGAGCTGGTAGGTCTCCGGGAAGAGTCTGCCGGTATCGAGTGTGAAGATGCGGGCAGATTTATCTATCTTCACGATGATGTCGGTAAGCGTCTGGTCCTCGATGCTGAGGGAAGAAGAAAGAGCGATGCGCCCTTTGAATGCCTGAAGGAAATAACCGACAATATCCTCGGCAGGCGCATCGCTGAATTTCTTATTGAGCTCCGGAACCAAATCCTTTATATTACTTTGAATACTTATCATTTAACATTCAACATTTAACATTCAACATTTAACATTCAACATTCAACATTACTTAATCAGTCCCGCTCCCACGGTTTCGTTCGTATCTGGGTCGATGAAGATGAGACTGCCCGTTACCTTATTCTCTGTGTATTTATCGAATACCAATGGGTTGGCGGTGTGGATGGTGATCTCGGCAATATCGTTCATTTTCAATTCCGATACACCCTCTTCCTTCTCCAACGTGTTGATGTTGCGGCGATAGTTGATGCTGCGAATCAAACCCTGGGTCTCGAAGGTTGCCTGACGGATGATATATTTGTTTCTTACGGCAGCAGGGCGCTCGTTGAACCAGCAGACATCCAGCGTGATGTCCTGTTCGATGCTAGGCTGCTTCTCATCTGCCTTTACAAGGGTATCGCCACGCGAAATGTCGATATCATCGTTCAGCGTCAGGGTAACGCTCATAGGGGCATAAGCTTCCTCCAAGTGCTCCTCTACGAAGTCGATGCTCTTCACGGTGCTCTCCGTGCCCGATGGCAATACTCTGATCTTGTCGCCCGGACGGATGATGCCGCCGCTCACTCTGCCCGCATAACCACGATAGTCAGGGAACTGGCTGCTGATAGGACGAATCACGTACTGTACTGGGAAGCGGAAGAAATCGCTCACCGTCTTATGACCCACCGGAACCGTCTCCAGATAGTTCAACAGGGTTGGTCCCTCATACCAAGGAGTCTTATCGCTCTTGTTCACCACGTTGTCGCCATCCTTGGCACTAATCGGGATAAATACCACGTTCTTGATATCCAATGCCTCCGACATCTTCTTATAGTCGGCAACAATCTTATCATATACATCTTTACTGAAATCAACCAAGTCCATCTTGTTGATAGCCACCAGGATATGTGGTATGCCGAGCAGCGAAGAAATATAGCTGTGGCGTACGGTCTGCTCCAATACGCCATGACGTGCATCGATGAGAATGATGCTCAAATCGGCAGTACTTGCACCCGTCACCATGTTGCGGGTATACTGAATATGTCCCGGAGTATCGGCGATGATAAACTTGCGTTTCGGTGTGGCGAAATAGCGGTAAGCCACATCGATGGTGATGCCCTGTTCGCGCTCAGCACGGAGACCATCCGTGAGCAGAGCCAGGTTCACTTCCTCATTACCGCGGCTCTTGCTTGCAGCCTCCACCGCCTCCAACTGATCTTCGAAAATCGATTTGCTATCATAAAGCAATCTTCCTATCAAAGTACTCTTTCCATCGTCCACGCTGCCCGCAGTAGAGAAGCGGAGCAGCTCCATATCTAAATAACCTCTGTCCATGCTTTTTTTTAAATGTTAAGTGCTTAATGTTTAATGTTAAGTGTTAAATGTTAAGTGTTAAGTTGTTTGCTGAATCGACTGCTATGCTAATTCAACATTTAACATTCAACATTTAACATTATACTTAGAAGTATCCCGCCTTCTTGCGGTCTTCCATTGCCGTTTCGCTTCGCTTGTCATCGGCTCTTCCTCCACGTTCTGTCACACGTGTAGAAGCAATCTCGTCGATGATATCCGCTACGGTTGTCGCCTTCGATTCCGTAAGTCCGGTGCAGGTAATGTCACCGATGGTGCGGCAGCGAACCAGCTTCTTTACTACTTCTTCTGTAGGCTTGCGCTTGATGCAAGGGAGGGCTGCGAGCCATTGTCCGTCACGGTTGAATACCTCTCTTTCGTGGGTGAAGTAGAGCGAAGGCATCGGGATGTTCTCCAGGAAGATATACTGCCATACATCCATCTCAGTCCAGTTGGAGATTGGGAACACACGGAAGTGTTCGCCCATGTTCTTTCTGCCGTTGAAGATGTTCCAGAGCTCAGGGCGCTGGTTCTTCGGGTTCCATTGTCCGAACTCGTCACGATGACTGAAGAAGCGTTCCTTGGCACGCGCCTTCTCCTCATCTCTTCTTGCGCCTCCGATGGCTGCATCGAATTTATATTCTTCCAGGGTATCGAGCAGGGTAGTGGTCTGCAACTTGTTGCGGGAAGCATAATAACCCGTTTCTTCCTTCACTCTTCCCTTGTCGATGCTTTCCTGCACGCTGCCCACGATGAGTTCGGCTCCGAGTTTCTTCGCCAGTTCATCACGATACTGGATGGTTTCCTCGAAGTTATGTCCCGTGTCGATATGGAGCAGCGGGAATGGAATCTTCGCAGGATAGAAAGCCTTGTAGGCGAGATATGTGATCACGATAGAATCCTTGCCACCCGAAAAGAGGATGACTGGACGCTCGAACTGGGCAGCTACTTCGCGGAGCACGTAGATAGATTCTGCCTCCAGTTCCTTGAGATGTTTGATAGTCTTATTGTCCATAATCTATGTCTTTTTTATTGTTATTTTCTGGGTGCAAAGGTACTGCGATTTCCCCACTTGGGCAATACCACATGGGGTGTAAAAAGACTACCATACAGGGAGTAAAGAACATACCATACATTTGGTATAAGGCTGCCAAACGTATGGTATGTATGATGGACAAGGATGTGTGTCCTATATATAATAAGGTGTAATTGGTATAGACCAATTAAAATAGTATCTTCATTTTATTGCTAAATAATTATAAAGAAGTTGTTAGTATCAAATAAAAAGAGTATATTTGTACAATATAAAATTAATAAATCATGGCATTACCAATAAATATAGAAAGCCTTCTTAGTGGAAGTGCAGTAGAAAGCAACCAGCTTGAATACAAGGAAGGTTGGAATCCAGATACAATATATCGTAGCATCTGTGCCTTTGCCAATGATTTTGAAGACACTGGTGGTGGGTATATCATTGTTGGTGTAAAGGAAGAACGCGGTCATGCAGTTCGTCCTGTTTTAGGTGTTAATCCTAATTTGATAGAACAGATAGAGAAGGATATGGTTGGTTACAATAATCTTATCCGTCCATACTATCAACCTCGTCTTTTCATTGAAGAGGTTGATGGCAAGACTATTCTTGTAATCAAAGTGACGGCAGGAGAACGCCGTCCATATAAGGTGCCTGATCGTATTACTGCAAAGCAGAAGGACTTCAACTATTATATCCGCTATAATAGTAGTAGCATTGTGCCGAAAGATGAGTATGAACGTGAGCTGATAAATTTGGCTAATCGTACTCCTTTTGACGACCGTGGCAATGATCAGATAAGTCTTAGGGATATTTCGGCTACTTTGTTGAGAGACTTTCTTGTTGAAGTAGGTAGTGATTTGGCAGATCAAGATTTATCGGGTGAAAACTTGAAAATAGTTCTTGACCAAATGGACTTGTTGGAAACTACACCAGAAGGCTTCAAGGTCAAGAATGTTGCTGCGATGATGTTCTGTGAGCATCCTGAGAAATTCTTCAAAATGACCCAGGTTGAAATCGTGATATTCCCTAAGGGGAGATTACAAGATCCTGATAATATGATAGAGGTTGCACCGATAAGGGGGTGTGTGCCAAAGATGATTCGTGATACGATGAATTATCTCAAGACAAATATTATTCAGAAGACAATTTATAAGCCAGAGGATACAGAACGTTCCGTTGTTACATATAATTATCCTTATCAAGCTTTGGAAGAAGCTGTCGTAAACAGCCTTTATCATCGCAGTTATATTGAAAGAGAACCTGTTGAGATAACTATCGAACCAGATAAGATTAGTATTCTCAATTTTGGAGGACCTAATCACACAATATCTATGCAGGCTATAAAAGAAGCTCGTATGCTTCGTTCGCGTCGATACACAAACCGCCGATTGGGAGAGTTCTTAAAGGAATTGAATTTGACAGAGGGTAGAGCTACGGGGATTCCTACTATTCAGCAGAAGTTGCAGGAAAACGGTTCGCCTCGTGCAATAATTGAGACCGATGAGGAACGTACATATTTCTTAATAGATATACCATGTAATTTAGACTATATTGGTGTGCCTATTGGTAAAGAATGCAAGAAAGAATGCAAGAAAGAATGCAAGAAAGAACTGTCTGAATTACAGATGCTTATCATGGGGGCGTTGTCTGAGAATGCTAAGTTAACAATACCAGAATTAGCAAGAAAGATGGGCATATCTGCAAGAAAGATTTCTCAGGAACTAAAGTCTTTACAGGAAGAATTTCAGGTCTTGAAACGTGAAGGAGGTCGCAAGAATGGTTATTGGGTAGTATTGAATGAATGACGTATAAAACGTATTATAATATACATATATTTCTGTACGATAGCAAGTGCTTTCTAAAGTAACTCGAATGGTTTGGAGTTATTCAGAGCATAACTTGCTATCGTCAGATATTTCGTTCTGTTATGGATAGATTTCGATATGGCTGCTCCCGGAGTTGCCATTCTTGATAATCCTTATCTGGGTGGTGATGCGCTCGCTCATCGTGTCGGTATGACTGATGACGCCCACCTTCTTGCCTTGCGAACTTTGCAGCATGGCGAGGGAGTCGATGACGGTGGCTAGGGTGTCAGGGTCGAGGGTTCCGAAGCCTTCATCGATGAACAGGTTCTCGAAGGAGATGTTGCGGGAGGACAATGCCGACAAGCCCAAGGCGAGACTGAGACTTACGATAAAGGTTTCGCCGCCTGATAGGGAGGTGGTGTCTCGGATATCGTCGGCACGGTCGTGATCGATGACTCGGATGCCCAAGGAATGCTTTACCTGCTGCAGTTCGTAACGGCTGTTGAACTTTCTGATTTCCTGGTTGGCGTGCGCTATCAGGAAACTGAGCGTATAGCATTGGGCTATCTTGCGCAGCGTCTTTCCGTCTGCTCCGATAGCATCCGTAATGGCTGTCCAGTCGTCCTTTTCCTGTGTTACGAGCTTCAGAGCCTCAGCCTTGTCGCCCAACAGCTTTACGGCTTCCTGATGGTTCTGCATCCTGGCGTTGGCAGCAATCAGTTCGTTGCGCTGGCTTCTTTCCTGATACTCCTGCTGAATGGTCAAGAGAGCATCACGGGTTTGGGCAGGCTGATGTTCCAAGTGCTGCTGATGCGCCTTTTCTGCGCTCTGGTAAAGGGCGGTAGTTGAAGCCACGGCTTTCTCCTTTTCGTCCTTTTCCCGTCGGATAGCATTCCAGTCTTCGGCGGAGTGAAGCATCTCCCGGATGATATTTCGGTCGATAAGGCTTGGTTCGATACTTCTTTCCTCGATGCCTTCCTCTTCGGAGTTTTTTCCTTCGATGCTCTTTTCTTCAAGCTGCTTGTTGTATTCCTCAATCCAAAAGTCGAGTTCCTTTTCCTTCGCCAGCAGATTCTCTTTCATCGTCTTGTTCTGAGACAGCATGGTTTGATGCGAACCTTTACTGTTGGCGAGTTCTGCCTTTAGTTTGTTGATATTCTCGTTCTGAGTATCAGCTGCTTTCGTTGCCTCATCCTTTGCTGCTGTCAGTCTTTGTTCAGCCGCATCTGGTTCTTCTCCATTCAGAATTTGCTTATATTTCTCCTGCCATTCCTCCATTTCCTTCTTGGCGCTATTCCATGTCTGAAGGGCTTTTCCGTAAGCCTCCTCCTTACTCTTTTGCTGCGAGATGATATTGATGGTAAGTGCTTTCTGCTCAGCCAGTTTTGTAGTGCAGGTTGAAGTATTTTCC
This sequence comes from Segatella copri, assembly GCA_021623045.1. Classification (GTDB taxonomy): domain Bacteria; phylum Bacteroidota; class Bacteroidia; order Bacteroidales; family Bacteroidaceae; genus Prevotella; species Prevotella copri_T. The sequence goes on from JAJWJX010000001.1 coordinate 8,387, forward strand.
TGAACTTCATTCAGTATTGTTGAAGCCTTGCTTTCATAGGCAGCTTCATCCTTTACAGCCTTATCTTTGAGTTGGGTCAGCCGTTCTATCTCTTTCTGAATCTTGTTAAAGAGGCTCAGTTTGCTGCTCGCATCTTTCGCCTTGTTTTCATAGATAGGCAAGAGCGATTTCAGTTCTGCCTCTTCCTTTGGAATCTTTGGATACTGGGCGATGAGCGCCTTCCATTCCTCTTCGTAAGTTGCGATTTCTCCCGACAGCTTTTCCTGTTGTTTCTGGAGCGTCTGTACTTCGCCGTCGTTCTGTTTTCTCTCGCCGGAAAGGTTCTTCTCCTGTTTCTGCTGCAGTTTCAGCAGATCCTCCTTGACTTTCAGAAGTTGCGAGAGTTCCGTGGTGGCTTCCTCAAACTGTCTGTTGTCGGTATGATAAGGATGAGTCGTGCTGCCACAGAGCGGACAAGGTTTGCCTTCGGTCAGGTTGGCACGATGAATCTCCCATTTCTCGCTCACCATGAGGGTATAGGCATTTCTCAGCGTCAGGGTCTCTTGGGTCAGCGCCTCGATGGTCAACTTGCCCAGCGCTTCATCTATCTCAGCATTTCTCTTGCCCAAGACCAGGATGCGCTCCTCATTCTTCTGCTTTTCTGTTGTGGCGGCATCGAGATGAGCCACAACCTTGATGGCTTGCTGGACATCCTGCAGTTTCCTGTCGGCTACAGTCTTGCTGTTCTGCAGTTCCTCTATGTTCTGTCCGGCAGTCTTGTTTCTTTCCGTCTCCCAAGCCTGTTCAGCGGCTTGCGTCGCTTCGTGCAGAACCTGTTTCTGCTTGGCAATCTCTTCCTTTGTCGTTTTGAGGGCAAGGTTCGCTTTCTCCGTTTCGGCTTCCCATTTTTGGATGTTTCGGGCGTTTTCCTCCACGTCTTTCTGGGCAGTTAGATTCTCTTTCTGAGCCAACTCCAATGCCTCTTTCTTTTCTTTCAGATTCGGCATCGCCGCTTCCATTTTTGTTTTCAGCGCCCTTGCTTCAGCGATGACCGGCTGCGCCTTTTCCAGCTGTTCCTGTGCCTTGCTTACTGCTTTCTTCAGACTGGCGAGAGTTTTCTCGCTTTCGCTGATGGCAGACTCTTGACTTTTGATGTTTGCTTCCGCTTTCAGAATGTTTTCTTCCTGCTCGTGGATGCTTTGCGTCTGTCGCTCTACTTCCTGCAGCAGGTTGACGGCAGGCTGTACTTCATCGTGCAGCAGCAGACGGAGAATCTGGGCTTGCATCGCTTTAATGGCATCTGCTGCTTGCTCCATATCTGTCTGGCAGATAGCGATTTGTTTTATTTGCTTGTCGTTTTCCTCAAACCATTGCAGGTCTTTCGAGATGGCTTGCAACTGGCTGTCGAGTTCCTTCTCAGCCTTTTCCAACCGGGCGATTCCCTCCTGCAGTTGGGCGAGTTCTTCATCGTTCAGCAGGTTCTGTTTTACGGCTTCCACCGATGCTGCCATCTGGTTGTAGGCATCCGTCGCCTGGTCTTTCGCCTTCTTGATTTCAGTAGCGATGTTCGTATAAGTTTCCTCGCATCCGATGAGTTTTTCCAGGAGTTCATACCGCTCGTTTTCCTTTGCCGTCAGGAAGTTGGCAAACGAGCCTTGGGCGATGAGTACGGTACGGAGAAACTGGTCGTAGTCGAGTCCGATGATGTTCGGCAGCTCGTTCCAGTCGGCAGCTTCCTCCGTTATCTCTTCGCCGTTTCTCGTGATTTTATAAAGCGCAGTCTTGGCGTTCTCGTAGCGCACTCTCTGGAATCTGACGTGCCATTCTGCGCGGTAGATGCTGCCGTTGTTGGCAAGGAAGGTGAGTTTGCTGTAGCCTTCCTTCTTGCCACGTGTCAGGATGTTTCGGCTGTCGGTTGGTGCCAGACGGTTACTTTCGCTGGCATCGGCAGCTCCGAAAATCTCGATGCTCTGGTTCTTGTCTCCTTTCTTTCTGGGGTAGCGAGGGGCGCGGTTGTAGAGAGCCAGACAGATAGCATCGAGTAGGGTAGACTTGCCACTTCCCGTAGGACCTACGATGCTGAAGATGGTGCTCTCGCCTAAGGCACCTTCTTCAAAGTTGATGACCTCGCCTCCCTGTTTGTCAAGCGAAGCGAGGTTGAGTATTTCGAGTTGTAGGAATTTCATAATGATGATGTCGTTAATAAATCGGATAACATTTTCTCCTGTCTTTCGTTCATCGGAGCGTTGTGCCTGATGGCGAAGGCTTCCTTCAGCGTGTCGAGCGGAGGACGGTTGATGATGTCTTCTATGCTGGTAATGTGCTGGGAACCCTGGATGGTGGAGAGGTCCAGTTGCGGGATGATGCGCTGGATTTTGCAGAGCACGGCATCCTTTTCGTTGACGAGTTTCTCCAGTTCCTTGATGTCATCGCTGTTCAGTTTCTCCTGTTTCACCTTCAGCATCACGTAGTCGAAATGGTCGCTCAGTTCGCCGTCTGTTCTCTCTGAAAGTTCAGAATTGATGAGCTTCTGCCATTTCTTGAAGGTCAGCTCTTCCTCATCTTCGGGCAGGATGCGGAGGGCGTGCTGAGGCTTGTATTCCAGGAAATCTACTTTCCATTCCTTGCTCTTGCCGGTTTCCTTTCCTTCCTCCTCTTCTCCGTGTTCTATGGTGATGAGGTCGATGCCGTGGGTGTAGTCTTTCTCGGCAAACGACATCGGGAGGATACTTCCCGTATATCTTGCCCAGTCGGTGTTCCAGATATGTTGCCGTTTGTGGATGTGTCCGCAAGTCATATAGTCGGGATGGTCGTTCCATCCTTCCAGGTCCACTTCCTCCTGTCCGCCGATGATGATTTTCTCGCTCGCATCCTTCTTGGCGATATCCGAACCCTTGGCGTACATGTGTGCCATCATGATGCACTTCCTGCCCGGGTATTTCTTTCGAGCCTCAGCCGTCAGTTCTCTCAGAAAGTCGTTGACTCCCTGCGAGTAGCTGGCGTTCTGTACCACATCGCTTCTTAGGAAAGGTACGGCGAGGATGATGACTTCTTCTCCTGCCTCGTTGGTTACGGGGATGATGAGGTCATCGAAGGAATAGATCCAATGTCCGCCGGTTTTATCCTCGTCCTCGCTTTCTCTCTGCTTCCAGATTTTCCTTACGTTTCCTCTTATTTCCACGTGGTATCGGGTGAGCAGCGGACGGGGAGCCTCCAGTCGGCTGGCGGAATCGTGGTTGCCGGCGGTAATGATGACCTGCATGTTCGGGCACAGTTGGGTAGCATCGGCAAGAAACTCGTAATAAACGGTCTGCGCCGCTGCCGATGGATTTCCGTTATCAAAGATGTCTCCTGCTATGAGGAGAGCATCGGGCTTTTGTTCAGCTATCTGCTCCAGGAGCCATTTCAGAAAATGCTTGTGTTCCGGCAGACGGTCGTTGCCGTGAAACAGGTTGCCCAGGTGCCAGTCGCTGGTTGCTAATATCTTCATACTCATAAGAATGTCTAATCTTAGTCTTTTTCTTTGTCTTTGGTTTGCAATCCTTTAGCCTTTTGCTTGCAATCCTTTGACCTTTGGTTTGCAATCCTTTGACCTTTGGTTTGCAATCTGACTACAAAGTTAACACAATTATTTGGGATACGCAAAGAAATAAGCTCAAAAAACGAAGAATTATGGCCGGAAAAGTAAAGATATTCAGGAAAAGTCTTGTTTTATATCTGATAAAGTTGTATCTTTGCAAGGTAGAAATCTTCGTTCACCGACGTTGAACCGCCGTTCATCGACGTTGAACGGAGATTTCTCCTAGGATTAAATACTTTTCTTCCTAGGTTTGTGGTCTTTTCTTCTTAGGTATGATCATAAATACTATAGGATGCAAAGGCTGCTGCAATAAGGAGTGATAACAATCTTAATAAGAAAGGAAACAGATATGGCTAAGTACAAGTTGCAAGAGTTGAATGATTTGCGTGATGAAGGCAAGCGCAGAGTTTTTCCCAAGATAGTGACCAACCGTACACTATCCAGAAAAGAGTTCGTCAAGATGATGCAGAACTACCATCGCGGTATTTCGGAAAGTACCACGGAGGCAGTATTGACCGATGTGGTTGATATGCTGACAGATATGCTCTCCATGGGTTACAACGTGAATCTGGAAGGTTTCGGCACCTTCTCCCTCTCTCTCGCTTTCGAGGATGAGAAGCCTAGGGAAATTCTGAATCCAGATGATAAGATGACGTACCGCAAGGTGGGCGTGAAGGACATCAACTTCAAGGCGTCTCCTGAGTTTATCAAGGATGTGAAGCGTGAAACCGACCGTGACCTGGAGCGTGATATGGGTGGCGTAAAGGTTATCCGTAAGCAGCTCTATTCCAGGGAAGAGCGAATCGCCCGTGCCCTGGAGGTGATAGAGAAAAACGGAGTCCTCACCCTAGGCGATTATGCCTCCATCAACAACCTGAGCCGTACTTCCGCCTCTATGGAACTGAAGGAGCTGACAAATGACAAGACTTCGCCGATAGATTCACTAGGCCGCGGCAGCCATAAGGTTTGGGTGAAGAGGAAAGAATAAAAAACAGGAGTGTGGCAATAGTGACATTAGGTTAGAAAAAAAAGATTTTTCTTTATATAAAAAAATGACTCGCTTGCAGTTCTAATGGGATGCAAACGAGTTCTGTTGCTGCAAAGATACAAAGATTCTTTGATAAAACAAACTTTTTGAAAAGAAAAATCACAAAAAGTAGCTTCATTTTATATAATTGAAGGGCATTTGCCGAAGGTGAGTCAAGTTTCGCATGTGGTTCAAGCACGGGCTGAAGCCCCAAAGCTCCTAGCCACCACACGCCCTGAACCAATGGTCACCGGCGCGTAGCGGAAAGGTAAAGGGCAGAAGCTCCTAGTTCAGGGCAACAGCCTGGGTATTAGGGTGTTGTAACCTTGCGCCCTGTAAGGGCAAAAGCCTTGAATATAACCAATTTTATTGGGATTTGAAAGAAACTTTCCGATTTTCTTGCAAATCCCAATTCTTTTTATTATTTTTGCGGTGTAATTTAAATGATAGTGTTATGACGACAATAACTTCTTTAAATAAATATCAGCAAAGGGTTGTTGAATTGATGTCTAATGTCAATTCTGACCAGCAGATGGCTGAAATCACGGATTTGCTATCTAGTTATTTTGCGCAAAAAGCAATAGATGCCGCAGATGAATTGTGGGATAAGGGCTTGATAGATGAAAATACTATTGAGCAATGGAAGCATGAACATATGAGAACGCCTTATTCTGAATAAATGCAGCGGATTGTATTAGATACAAATTGTTTGTTGATGTCGATTCCTAGAAAGAGTCCCTATCATCAGATTCTTCTTGACTTTTTGGCAGGAAAGTACTTGTTGTGTATTTCGAATGAGGTTGTTTTGGAATATGAAGAGATATTGACAAGAAAGGTCGGTTCATTGGTAGCAAATAATATTATCAATGCTATATTAGCATCTTCTAATACAATTTTTATTAATCCACAAAAGCGATATCAGTTGATAAAATCAGATTCTGATGACAATAAGTTTGTCGATTGTGCCATATCTGCAAATGCGAAGTATATCGTGAGTCAAGATCATCATTATGACGTAATTAGATTTAATCCTGAATTCGATTTTACGGCAATTGATATTGATGCATTTTTAGTTATACTAAAAGGAGGTAGTCTCGTAAACTGATACTATTATGTTGCTTGTAAATAAGGAACATCTTGAAGATGAGGTACTCAAGTCTATTCAGAAGAAAGCGGAGTCGATTATGCCGAAAGATGCCAAGGTTATCCTTTTCGGGTCAAGGGCTAGAAGGGATGCTAAAGCAGATTCCGACTGGGACATCCTTGTGCTTCTGAACAAGGATAAGATAGATGAGCAGGATCATGATAATTACACCTATCCTCTTTGGGAATTGGGATGGCAAATCAATCAGATGATTCACCCGATTGTGTATTCGATGAAAGACTGGCAGAGCAAAAAGGGCAGTCCTTTTTATAATAATGTAGAGGGTGAAGGACTGCAGTTATGTTAATATTTTGTTAAAGGCGCGTGTTAATAGTCTTATTTATAGGAAAATATGTAATTTTGCACTGTTAAATAGATGTTTAATTTAAAGTCTAAATAATTATGGAGCAGATTACTATAGATTTTAAGAACGCTTTTGATTGTTCCAAGAAGGAAAAGTCGAAGGTTTGTCGCTCTGGCTATGTACGTGTGGTTCGTTTTATGGATGATAAGAAGCATACTAGACCACAAGTGTATGAGGGCGATTTGTTGGAGGTTTTGAATGGCAGCATATAATTTTGAAAGCAAGGGATTGGTAGATGCCATTCTGACGCCAATAGCAGTCTGTGAGGCTGTAGAAATGAATGAGAGTATTGTGGTGCCTAAGATATTTCGCTCTTCTAATTGCATGTGGGATACAGGGGCGACTAATACGCTTATCTCTCAAAAGGTAGTTGATGATTTGGGGCTAAAGCCTTATGGTGTATGCTTGGTCTCAGATAATACAACAACTGAGAAACGTGAAACGTTTTTGGTTCATTTAGGCTTACCGACAGGAACAACAGCGTTAAACGTAGAAGCGATGTTAACGTTGAGTGAAGATTATGATGTTGTAATAGGAATGGACATTATTAGTTTATGTGATTTCTGCTTTACAAACAAAGATAACGCAAGTTGTTTCTCGTTACGCCATCCTTCGAACGAGAAAATTATTTTAAAATGATTAAATATCCTTGGGATTTGCAAGAAACTTTCTGATTTTCTTGCAAGTCTCATTTCTTTCATGCGTTTGCAAATTTAGCATAAATGTCAATGCCATCATATTGTTTTGCTCTTTCGAGCATCTCCTCTTTATGTTTTAGGAGTTGTTTAAACTTTCTGATGGTTTCCTCCTTTGTATTGTTCTTTGTTGCTTGCATAATAACCTCCTTTTTAATGTTATTGTTATTAATTTGGTGGCAAAGATAAGAAAAGTAAATGAGATATGCAAGAAAAAAGACTTAAAATTTTGTGAAGCCAATTCTTTTTCGTACTTTTGCAATCGTCTTGCTGTGAATGGCTGGCGATGAGTCGCTGGCTAAGTAAAAGTCCATGGCTTGGCCTATTTTAATAAGAAAGACGTGTACTGACGTTTTCTTCTGAATTATAGGAATCTGGAAAATTCAAATAGACACTCAGAGGAAGATTGTGGTAGGCGTCTACGCATCGTGTATATACGCGAGGCATAGGTGTGCCCTTTTCTTAAATAAGAAGAGGGTGCTCCCTATGCTATCTATATATACAAGTTTGGCGTAGGGTCTATTGCTTCTCCTTGGTGTCTAAGGCATTTTCCAGAGCCTCTATAATCAAGGGTTATATAGAAGTAATATGATTCCTACGCCTTTCTTTTTATTATAGCCATTACAAACACGAACAATCTTCTCTGCTTAGGGAATCGGTGGAGTATATTATGTAGAGCTAGGAGACACCGATATGGCAAAGAAAATAGATTTGCAAGCTTTGCACCAGCAGATAAATGAACTTCAGATTGATAAAGATTTGAACAGGGGAAAGCTGCACCCTCTTTCGGAGAAATTCACTATATTTGCAACATGAAGGAAATATAGAAACTATACCAAGGATAGAGGTAGCCCTGATTATCATCGGGGGGTGCATCCATATTTATCTTCTTAATAAACCTCTTGTATTTTCTGGAGTGAACTTAACAATAAGCAGACAAATTTAAATAATAATTATAATATTAATTTATGAAAAAATTTACCAATCAATTCAATGGGTCGCATGCCGACCGTATTAACAATGGGGGTGGTAGGTTCCGAAGGATCGCTCTGTTCCCATTGATGTTGTTCATGTTGTTGCTTGTGCCTACCAGTATGATGGCGCAGACAGATTACGACAACACAGTAACCTTCACAGCCTTAGCAGGTAATCCCCAAGGCTTCACTAATGAGACTTATGCGGAACTCTTTGATGGCAAAAAGACAGAAGACAATTTCTCCAAGTGGTGCTGCAAATTCTCAGGTAGTGCCAATGTCATCTTCGCAGCCAGCAAAGCAGGAGTCCCTGTGGGCTACACCATCACAACGGGTAACGACAACTTCACTAGTAAAGGTCGCAACCCTATGTCGTGGAAGCTCTATGGAAACAACGTGGGCAAAGATGGAGAATGGACGCTCATTCAGGAGGTAAACAACGATACGAAGCTTCAGGATGTGAACTATACTTCTTACGACTTCACCTGCGGGGGAGGTAAATCTTACAAATATTTCAAATGGGAAATATCGGCTATTCATAGCGGAGACGTGTTGCAGGTAGGCGAATTTGAACTCAAACTCCAAACTTGTACGCACACAAATGCCGATGGCTCGTCTGCCCTTGGCAATGCAATAAAAACTGTGGAAACTACTTGCACCGAGCATGGCTATACCACATACAAATGCTCTATTTGCCACTCGATAGTAAAAAAATATAAGACTGATGAGCTAAAGAAGCACACACTCACTTACCATGAAGCTAAAGATGGAGTTAAAGAACACTGGCAGTGTGATGTATGCCACAAATACTTCAGCGATGCGGATGCCACTCAAGAGGTAAGTTATGCCAGCCTTTTATATCCGGCTTATGCCGTGTTTGAAGGAAGCACAGGAACGCTTACATTCAAATGCAGTCCTTCCAAGCCCGAAGGAGCTTATGACCTTAATGTTGGGTTTGAAACTCCAGGGTGGTTTTATCAAAGAAATAAAATCAAGAAGGTGGTTTTCGATGCTTCGTTTGCCAATGCAAGACCAACGAACTGTTATATATGGTTCAAAGGCTGCTCTAATCTGACCACAATAGAAGGCATTGAGTATTTTAACACCGAGAACGTGATGAATATGCGCTATATGTTCGATGACTGCAAGTCTCTCAAATCTCTCGATCTCACAAACTTCAACACCGAGAATGTGACAGATATGTACTATATGTTCGCTTACTGCACCTCTCTCGAATCTCTCGACCTCACCAACTTCAACACAGCGAAGGTGACGAATATGGCAGGTATGTTCCAGACCTGCTCCGCTCTCAAAACCATCTACGCCAGCGATAAGTTTGTTACGGATCAAGTTACTGAAAGTACTTGTATGTTCTCTGATTGCTTAAACCTCAAAGACTATACCTCTAGTAAGGAAGACCACACCTATGCCAACTGCGGCCCGACTGGTTACTTTACTTATGGACGTGGGTATGCCATGTTTGACAATGCTACAGAAACTCTTACATTCAGCTACAAGGGATTCAAGCCCGAAGGAGCTTATGAGCTTAATGAGGGGGGAAATAATCCTGAATGGATTTCTAAAAACTCTTATGTCAAAAAAGTGGTCTTCGATGCTTCGTTTGCCAATGCAAGACCAACAAGCTGTAATGAGTGGTTCTTTAGTTGCAGTAATTTGACCACAATAGAAGGCATTGAGTATCTTAACACAGCGAAAGTGACGAATATGAACTATATGTTCGATAACTGCGAGTCTCTCAAATCTCTCGACCTCACTAAATTTAACACAGAGAATGTGACGAGTATGAAATTTATGTTCGAGGCCTGCACCACTCTCACCTCGCTCGATGTCAGCAACTTCAACACAGCGAAGGTGACGGATATTAACTATATGTTCTCTAATTGTTCCGCTCTCACAACCATCTACGCCAGCGATAACTTTGTTACGGATCAGGTTACTTATGGTAATAATATGTTCAATGGTTGCAAAAAGCTCAACGGCTATGACGGTAGCAAGACCGACCACACCTATGCCAACTACATAACTGGCTACTTCAGCAAGTTGGTAGGTAAGAACGGTAACGAAAAGATTGGAGCATCAGGAGAAACTCTTACAGCAGCGAGTCTTGCTCTTGACGATGATAAGGACTTCGTGGCTTACGAACCATTCACAGCTACAACTGCTACTTACAACCGCGAAATGAAGGAAGGCACCACATGGGCAACGCTCTGCTTGCCTTTCGAGGTGTCGCTTGCAGATAAGAACTTCCGTGCCTTCAAACTGCTTTCGGCTAACGAGAGCACAAGCACCATTCAGCTCGAAGAGATTACGACAAGCATCGCAGCAGGCACTCCTGTTATCATCAAAATGAACAATGGTGAGACCACTCTCAGCATCTCTGAAGCCAACAAGGAGATTGCGCAAAAGGTAGTATCTGCTGCTGATGGTAACTATCAGCTCCAGGGCATCTATACCCAAAAGGTGTTCGACAAGGTTGCTGACAACAACTGCTACATCGTGAAGGGCGACAAGCTGATGAACCCTACCAAGTTGTTGGAGAACACAAGCACAACACAGGTGGGCAGCAAGCCTTTCCGTGCTTACATGGTAGACAACACTTCATCATCTGCTGGTGCTAAGATGTTCAGCATCGCCATCGGTGACAACACAACAGCCATCGACAGCCTCAACACGATTGCAGACGATAAGGCTGTATATTATGACCTGCAGGGCAATCGCCTCAGCGCTCCTCAGAAGGGCATCAACATCGTGAAGCGTGGCAGCAAGACAATGAAAGTTATCATCAAATAAAAAAAAACTGAGAATTATGAAAAAGAAAGAATATATAAAGCCAGAACTGAATGTCTACCAAATGGAGACTACATCTATCCTCGCTGGCTCAGAAATAGTGAAAGCAAAGGAAGAGGATTATAGCGAAGGATCGGTTAGTGACTATCGCGATTCAAGTGGCAGCATTTGGGCTGATTAAAAAGCCTCACCCCCAATAATAATGATACCTCATGGCATGAGTGCCATGGGGTATTCTCCTTCATAAGCTCTTTCCTTTATAGTTTTCTTTTGAATTGTCTGATCAAATATCTAGGACTTCTTCTCATATCCCATAAATCTACGAAAATGACGAGGTCGTTGGCTTCGTCGTAGCGATAGATAATCTTCCAATTCTCCTTGATAATCGCACTATGGTAAGGGCGGTGGAATCGCTTAAGCAATGGCTCTCTGGGTGAAGAAAGAGGATGAAACATCAGGCGATGCTTGATGTCTTTATACTCATTATGGAATCGCTTTACTGTGGTTTTGCCGAATTCAACTAATCCATAGTCGATAACAGTCTTTAATTCCTTTTTGAAATAAAGTGTTAATCTTATGCTAGCCATGGATATTGCGCAATTAGTTCTCTTTCAAAATCTTCAGCATCAATATATTGCCCATTCTCATATTCCGCCTCAATAGCTTCAATCCTAGCCATGGCTTCTTCTTCATTAGCCGGATGCCAGCCAACAGGAATCTTGTTCCAGTCAATATCTTCTTCTGCACATTCATCCTCGGGAAGTGCTATGGCGGCATTTCCGTGATAGGCTGGTGCTGGCTCTGCTACGAAAGCTGCATCTTTCTGCTCTTCTGGCAATGTATATCTTTTCTCTTTCATAAGCTTGCGTATTTTATCTGCTGCAAATTTACGATTATTATCTGAATCATGCAAGAAAAATGGGAGAAATGTTTTATAATGTATCTTATAATCAAGGTTTTTGCTCTTTGTTGGGCTTTGGGACGGTTCTGAAAAAAAAGTCACAATACCTAGCTGATAGAGCTGGGTATTGTGACTTTGCTTTTTGTTATATGTGTTTATTCGAAAATAATCACTAAATCTTAGTGGTGTTTCAAATCACACGCAGCCTGCTCATAGTCGATGAGATGATCGATGGTAGGGTGGTCGCCGCAGATTTCGCAGGATGCACGCTTCTTTACCTTGATGTTGCGGAAGTTCATCGTCTTGGCATCAAAGGTGAGCAATCGGTCGGTGAGCAGTTCGCCCACACCGAGGAAGTACTTCAACGCCTCGGCAGCCTGGATGGTTCCGAGCATACCAGCGATGGCACCAAGGACTCCTGCCTGGCTACTGGTAGGAACAGCGCCTGCTGGAGGTGGCTCCTTGAAGAAACAACGGTAACAAGCCGTGCCTGGAAGATGGGTGAAGGTCTGCCCCTGGAATCTCAGGATGCCGCCATGCGAGAATGCCTTGCCCAGTCGCACACAGGCATCATTGATGAGGAACTTCACCGGGAAGTTGTCGGTGCAATCAATGACGAAATCCCATGGCTTGATGATTTCCTCGGCATTGTCTGAGGCGAGGAAGGTATGGTAGGTTGTTACCTCCACATCAGGATTGATGGCAATCATCTTCTCCTTGGCGCTTTCCACCTTAGGGGTGTTCAAGTCCTTGGTCTGGTGGATGACCTGTCGTTGCAGGTTGCTGAGGTCAACCACATCGGCATCCACGATACCGATATGTCCCACGCCAGCCGCAGCGAGGTAGAGGGCAACTGGGGAACCCAATCCTCCGGCACCAATGATGAGCACCTTGGCATTGAGGAGCTTTTCCTGCCCCTCGAGGCCTACATCCTGAAGGAGGATGTGGCGGCTGTATCTTTCTATCTGTTCTTCTGTTAAATCTATCATTTTATTGTACTTTATGTCTTTTTTCTTTAGTAAAAAAATTACTTTGTATAGCAGTTTATGCTCATACAGCAGTATAGAAAAAGGTCGCAAACAATTAACAGCTTGCGACCTTTGATATTCTTTATAAGAACCCGAATTATAATCCCGATTCTGGAAGTATAATTCTCTAATTCTTGATTTACTCGATAACTACGAGTGCATCCTCTTCGAGCACAGCCTGTCCAGGTTTTACGCAGATAGCAGTAACCTTACCATCCTTCTCAGCCTCGATGTTGTTCTGCATCTTCATAGCCTCGAGAACGACAACAGTATCACCTGCCTTTACCTCCTGACCAACTGCCACCTCGATGCTGGTGATAGTACCAGGAAGAGGAGCCTTTACAGCATTGGCTGTATTTACGTTGGCAGCTGGAGTAGCCTCAGCATCATCAGATGCAGCAGCTGGCTGACCAAGCACAACCTTCTTCTTCTCTGGCTCAGCCTCCTGTTCCATCTCAACCTGGTAAGCTTCGCCATTCACGTTCACGCTTGCGATGTTACCCTCAACAGCGTCAATCTGAACCTTGTATTCTTTTCCGTCAATTGTATATTTAAACTCTTTCATTTCTATTACATTATGGTTTAGCTGTTAAACTCAAGAACTTGGCGTTCCACATCGTCTGACGTGGCTTGATAGTGATGATGCCAGGCTCCTTGTCGTGTACGTTATTGCCCTGGTACTCATAGAGTGCCATGGCAATCGCAGCATAAATATTCTTATCCATTCGTTTTTACTTTAATTTTGAGTGTTGATTGTTGAGTGTTGAATTAGGCTTGCGCCCTTCTGTTATGTTGAGTCTGTATATAACTCAACATTCTACACTCAACATTCAACATTTCTATATTACATTGGCATACAGCCATGCTTCTTAGCTGGCAAGCTCTGGCGCTTGGTAGCGAGCTGAGCCAAACCACGGCAGATGCGGAAACGGGTGTTACGTGGCTCGATGACATCATCGATGTAACCATACTGAGCTGCCTGATATGGATTAGCAAACTTGTCAGTATATTCCTGCTCCTTCTCAGCCAGGAATGCCTTTACATCCTCGCCAGCTTCCTTCTTAGCCTTAGCTTCCTTACCACAGAGAACGGCAACGGCACCGCTGGCACCCATTACAGCAATCTCTGAAGATGGCCAAGCGAAGTTCAAGTCGGCACGCAACTGCTTGCAACCCATCACGATGTGGCTACCACCATAGCTCTTACGCAATGTGATAGTAATCTTTGGCACGGTAGCCTCGCCGTAAGCGTAGAGCAACTGTGCACCGTGGAGGATGACAGCGTTGTACTCCTGACCTGTACCTGGCAAGAATCCTGGTACGTCAACGAGAGATACGATAGGAATATTGAAGGCATCGCAGAAACGAACGAAGCGGGCTGCCTTGCGGCTAGCGTTTACATCGAGTACACCTGCGTAAGCTGCTGGCTGGTTGGCTACGATACCAACGCTCTGACCATTGAAGCGGGCGAAACCAGTGATGATGTTCTTGGCGAACTTAGGCTGAACCTCGAAGAACTCTCCGTTATCGGTTACAGCACCAATCACCTTATACATATCGTATGCCTGGTTTGGATCGTCTGGGATAATCTCGTTCAGAGTATCGTCCATGCGGTCGATAGGGTCTGTGCACTCTACGCGTGGAGCCTCTTCTGTATTGTTGCTAGGGATGTAAGAGAGCAGGCTCTTGATCATCTCGATAGCCTCTTCCTCTGTCTTTGCAGCGAAGTGGGTTACACCACTCTTGGTTGCATGTACAGATGCACCACCGAGGTGCTCTGCATCGATATCCTCACCAGTTACGGTCTTGACAACCTTAGGACCTGTCAGGAACATATAAGAAGTCTGCTCCTTCATGATGATGAAGTCGGTCAAGGCTGGAGAGTAAACGGCACCACCGGCGCAAGGGCCCATAATGGCAGAAATCTGTGGGATGACACCAGAAGCGAGGATGTTGCGCTCGAAAATCTCACCATAACCAGCGAGGGCGCAGATACCTTCCTGAATACGAGCACCACCTGAGTCGTTCATGCAGATAACAGGTGCACCCATAGTCATAGCCATATCCATTACCTTGCAGATCTTCTGTGCCATAGTCTCAGAGAGTGAACCACCATTTACGGTGAAGTCCTGAGCATATACGTAAACCAGACGGCCAGCTATAGTAGCGCTACCAGCTACTACACCATCACCGAGGTACTGCTTCTTCTCCATGCCAAAGTTAGTGCAACGATGCAACTTGAACATATCATACTCCTCGAAACTGCCGGCATCTACCAACATTTCGATACGCTCACGAGCGGTATATTTGCCACGTGCATGCTGCTTCTCGATGGCCTTCTCGCCACCGCCAAGACGAGCCTGTTCGCGCTTAGCGATCAGCTCCTTAATCTTTTCTACTTGTTTGCTCATAATTGATTATTATGTATTATTTCTTTATTCTTTATAGAATGGTTTCCTGAATCCATGGGATGAGCGGACGAACCGTCATCGCATAATTCGGGCGCAAAGATACGAAAAAAACCGCAGATAGCGAACTATCTACGGTTAAATATTTAGAATAATGTGAAAAATCACTATTATTTGGTCCTAAAATTCCAAAAGAATGCGGGCATTGAGCTGTCTGCCGGTAAGATAATTAGGTACGGCGTATTGCTGGCTGGTTACATCTGTCACCCAGTAATAGCTGTTTACGTTGTCTATGCCGAAGAGGTTGAGGCAATCTACCCCCAGCATCACATTCTTCAGGAAGGTCTTCTTCTCACGGCGGCTGTTGTCGAGCAACTGATAGCTCATACCGATATCTGCACGGCGATAGGCGGTGGCACGGAAACTGTTGGTCTCCAGCTCTCTGTGAGGTGCAGCAAAAGGAAGACCATCGGCAAAGGCGAGTTTCAAAGACATGCGCCACTTCTTGCTGCCCGGGAAATAATCGGTGAAGAAGAGGTTTACGGCATAGCGCTGGTCGGTAGGCAAAGGGATGCTCTTGCCGCCCAGTTTCATCTTGGTATCCATGAGCGAAAGACTGAGCCAGGAATCGGTACCCGGAACAAATTCTCCGTAGAGTTTGAAGTCGAGTCCTGCTGCATGACCGCTGCATTCGTTCTGTCCGTAATAAACTACCTTCACGTTACTAACCGAATAAGGAACCAGATTGCTCAAAGCTTTGTAATAGGCTTCGGCAGAGAATTTATAGCGTTGGTCTCCTAGCTTGAACCTATAGTCGTAGCCGGCGATGAAGTGGATGCTTCGCTGGCTCTTGATTTTCTCGTTCAGCGATGCGATGGTTATGCCGTTCACCGTAGATGTATCTCTCAATTCCTTGAAGAATGGAGCCTGATAATACAGACCTGCCGCAAAACGGAGAGTTGTATTCTCATGGTTGGCTGGTATGATGGCGAGCGACAGACGAGGACTCACGATGGTTTCTCTGTTGAAATTCCAATGACTCATTCTGATACCATAGTTCAGGGTGTAATGTGTTTGTCCATTACCGGTACTGTCGGCTGTTCCTCCCGAAAAACGGTAGGTGTCCTGAATGTAAGCTTCCATGCGGTTGGCATTCAGTTCGTTGCGAGCCTTCAGTGAATAAACCATATAGAGGTCTTTGCCATTGTGAGGAATACTGTATCCTGCGGAATCACGCATCTCATATTCTACAGAATTCTCCTCGATATGTTCACGCTTCAGACTTACTGCGGCTTCCATCTGATGTTTCTTCACCTTGTGCTTGAGCATCAGTTTGGCACTCATCACGCGGGCTGTGAGATAGTTTCGGGCATGTTCGAAATAGGTACCTACTCCCAGGTTTTCTGAAGTCTCGGTTTCGTCGAGCCAGTATTGTCCCTGAATGTCATATTTCTCCTGTTCCTTGGTATAGAAAGCGCTGCCCAGAAGCGAGAGACTGGTATTGGCGGTAAACTGACGGGTAATGCCGAGTGTACCGAAGTAGGTGAGGAAACGGTCTTTTTCCTGACCGTCAAAATATACTCTGAAGCTCTTTACGTTTTCCATTGTTCCGAACTTCGTTTCTCTGTCTTCCGGTTCGAAATTGTAGTGATTATCAGAGATGTAGCCTATGAAGTCTAATTTCCAGCGCTTGTTGGGCTGGTAACTCAGATAGGTTTGGTAGTCCAGATAGTTTGGTTTGTATTCACCTTTGGTTTCCATCGAACCGAGCAGGTAAGAGGTGGTTTTGTAGCGTACGCTGTTGAGCCATGAAAGTTTCTGGGTTCCCAGACCGATGTATGCGTCAGCACCCAGCAGACTGGCAGCCAGGCTGCCTTCAACCACCGGCTTCTTGCTTTTTGCTTTCAGGGTTTTGTAGGTGATGTCGAGAGCCGAACTCATCTTGTCTCCGTATTTGGCAGCATATCCTCCGGTTGAGAAACCGATTTTATCTACCATATAAGGGTTGATGACGGAGAGACCTTCCTGCTGTCCGCTGCGAACCAGAAAAGGGCGGAACACTTCCACGTTATTGATATATACGAAGTTCTCATCGAAAGCACCGCCACGCACATTGTATTGCGAAGAGAGTTCGTTGTGGGTACTCACGCCAGCCTGTTGCTGAACCAGACTTTCCACCCCATTTCCGTTGGCAGATGGCGTCATCTTCATGTCCTTAGTCTTCAGTTCCTGTATCTGGTCCGACTGTATTTTTTCTCCCTTGATATTCACCTCATCGAGGGTGGTGGATGCTTCGCGAAGTACCACCTGTAGGGTTTGTTTTCCTCGCGGTCTTCTCAGTACTTTTGTTTTTGTCTTGAAGCCGATATATGAGAATTTGACTACCACGCTGTCTGCAGAATGCAGTTTGAGGCTATAGTCGCCCTTGAGCGAAGTAACGGCAGTCTTTCCCTGGCTAGCCACCGAAACGATGGCAAACTCCAGTGGCTGGTTGTTCTCGTCTACCACTTTGCCGTGAAGGGTAAACTCCTGCGCCATCATCTTTATGGTTGAGATGAGGCATATTGTGAGTATCAATAATCTATTTTTCATACTTTTATTAACGAGAAAAACTGAAGATTATTGTAGAAAGTCTCAAGTTTTGATGAATGCCACTGGTTATGATGTGTTTGCATCGGCCCATTTTGGCAGTCGTGAGAGACCATAGCTACATCAACCTTTCTGATTGACGCTGCAAAGATACGATTTTCCTCTTCTGTAGTTATGCGATTTGTGACATTTGCGTGGATTCGGGAAAAAAGTTCGTGAAAATGATATTTTTATGCTTTATCCTGAAATTCGATGAAATATTTCCGAAGAATAGAAAATTATCTCCGAAGGATAAATTAATATCTCCGATAGATAGGAAAATATCTCCGAAGAATAGGAAATTATCTCCGAAAGAGAATTATCTCCTGATTATAAAACATGATAAAGTTTGCCGCAGATGATTTCCTGTTGCTTACAGAACTGGATTTTGGAGGTGATATTTGCGAGGTGAAGGTGAAGGGTGTATTTTTAATCTTTATATTATATTCTTTATTTTAGGGTTTTTCCGTTTTTTGACCCTAGGGTCGTTTTTTCGGTTTTCCCCCCTTTCCTTCACGCGTATATATAAAAAGGAGTTTTCAACCCTTCACCCTTCACCTTTTTAGTGATTGTTTTGATGATCAGAGAGTTACGGGTGAAGGGAGGTGAAGGCACTTCTTTGCTTTCTTTAAACACTTTTTTGCATTTGAATGTTGTGGGTAGGGTTTGGTTAGGAATAGTGAAATGTGAATTTGCTTATGGAAAGAGAAAGGACGGTGATAAAAAAGCCCGATAAAAGATGACTTTTATCGGGCTGGAATTGTTATGATAACTTACTTGTTGAATGCATAGAACAAACCATCATTCATAGCCATGCGAACCTGGTATAAACCATTGGCATCTGCTGGGACGTTGATCTTCTCACCACTTGGCAAGCATGCCTGGATGCTGCCATCCTCGTTGAAGCTGAAAAGCTCACGGATATCGCCATCCTTGCTGTATGACCAACTCTTGTGCTTCTTGTCGAACACAAAGTATGATTTCTCACCATCTGGGTCGGTAATCTCGTAGCCATTCTTCAATGTCTTGATGGCATACATGCGACCATCCTTACCCATTACGTCCTTAGTAGTTCCTACCTGGCCAATCACCTTGTCGCCTGTCCAGAACTCGATAGAGTTGATAACGAGAACGTCTGCAAATGAACATACTGCGTAAGCAGGAGAGATGAGCACGAAGATAATTTCGTTTACAAACTTGTTGTCTGTTGCTCTCTTGTTCCAGTCAAGTACGGAATTTGTCAGGCCAAATGAGCCGATGCAAGAACTGAATGTCAAGGCGCCCAACAGGACTGCGATGACAGGTTTAGTTAAATTTTTCTTCATAGTCATTAATTAATTTATATGTTGAGTATCTTTTACTTAGCAGACTCAAACTCGCGCAAGAAACGAGTATCGTTCTCAGAGAAGAGACGAAGGTCGCTCACGCGATATTTCAAGTTGGTGATACGCTCAACACCCATACCGAAGGCATAACCGGTATAGACATTGCTGTCGATACCGCAAGCCTCGAGATCATGAGGGTCAACCATACCGCAACCTAAAATCTCAACCCATCCGGTATGCTTGCAGAAGTTGCAACCCTTACCGCCACAGATGTTGCAGGAGATATCCATCTCGGCACTAGGTTCTGTGAATGGGAAGTAGCTAGGACGGAGACGAATCTTGGTATCTGCACCAAACATCTCACGGGCAAAGGTAAGGAGCACCTGCTTGAGGTCGGTGAAACTTACGTTCTTATCTACATAGAGACCTTCTACCTGATGGAAGAAACAGTGAGCGCGGGCGCTGATAGCCTCGTTACGGTAAACGCGGCCTGGGCAGAGCACACGGATAGGTGGCTCATGAGTTTCCATATAGTGAGCCTCGTCGCCAGAAGTATGGCTGCGGAGGAGCACATTCTTGGTAACGTCGTCGCTGTTGGTCTTCTCTATAAAGAAGGTGTCCTGCATATCGCGGGCCGGGTGGTCGGCAGCAAAGTTGAGCATCGTAAATACGTGCTTGTCGTCATCTACCTCAGGACCCTGGAAAAGGGTAAAGCCCATGCGAGCGAAAATGTCGATAATCTGATTCTTCACTACGGTGAGTGGGTGGCGGGTACCGAGCGCTACAGGGTAGGCGGTACGGGTCAAGTCGATATCATCGCTTGATGCCTCGGCTTCTTCCATCTGCTCCTTCAGTCCGTTGATCTTATCAAGGGCTGCGTTCTTCAGCTCGTTGATTTTTACACCAACCTCTTTCTTTTGGTCGGCTGGCACAGTGCGGAAGTCGGCCATGAGGGCGTTAATCTCGCCCTTCTTGCTCAGATACTTGATTCGAAGCTGCTCTACTTCTTCTGCGTTTTGGGCAGTCAAAGTGCTCACTTCTTTCAAGAGTTCGTCTATTTTTTCTAATAACATATCTATATTTTTATCTTTTTTGACTGCAAAGATAACATTTTTTGCTTAAAAGATGAAATAATTCAAAAGAAAGTTGTACTTTTGCATGGAAAATTTGAGAAATTTAATAGGTTTATGAAAAAACTCTGTTTATTAACGGTGTTAATGGCGGTGCTTACCATCGTTTGTTTCACGTCTGTGGGATGCACAGACAAGAAGCCTGCGCCTGCCATTGATTCGGCTTCATCCGACTCGGTGATTGCCGACACCCAAGCGATGGACTCTACAGAACAGCTGATAGAGGAGACTCCGATGCCAAAGGCGGCTGACGAGCTTTTTGATGATTTCGTGTTTAATTTTGCAGCTAACAGAAAGTTGCAGAAAAGTCGTATTGTCTTCCCGCTGCCGGTATATCACGGTGAGAAACTGATCAAGAAGATAGAAAAAGCCCATTGGAAGATGGAGCATTTCTTTATGCGTCAGGATTATTACACGCTGATCTTTGATAATCAGAAACAGATGAAACTGATGAAGGATACTACTATCGATCATGTAGTAATAGAAAAGGTGTTCTATAGTAGAAAGACAGTCCAGCAGTTTGTGTTTAATCGCATCAATGGTCAGTGGATGATGACTAGCATTTGCTACAAGCCTATGTATCAGAATAATAATGCCAGTTTCCTAAAGTTTTACGGTCAATTTGCTACTGATACCGCTTTCCAGGCTCGCCACATCCATAATCCGGTGAAGTTTACCGGTCCTGATCCTGATGATGATTTCAGTACGATGACAGGCGATATAGAACCGGAAACATGGCCTGCCTTTGCTCCGCAACTGCCTCATGGCATGATTTACAACGTAATCTATGGTCAGAAATATACCGAGAGCAACCAGAAAATCTTCGTGATTCGTGGTATTGCCAATGGTATGGAAACCTCTCTTACTTTCAAAAAGATTGGAGGAAAATGGGAACTGATCAAACTGAATATGTAGCTTTTTAGTAAGTAGTAAAAGTTTAACCAGATATGAAAGATATTCGTAATTATAGCCTTTTGGCTCACAATACGTTCGGAATCGATGCTAAATGCAGCAGATTTCTGGAGTATGCTTCTGTAGAAGAAGCCCGACAAGTTGTTGGCTTGCTGACAGAGGCAGATCAGCCACTGCTCATTCTGGGTGGTGGCAGCAATCTCTTGTTGACCGGTGATTATGCGGGCACAGTGCTCCATTCGGCTATTATGGGTATTGAGGTTCTTGACAACAAGACTTTGGCAGCCGCAGAGGGGGATGATGCATTGTGCAACCCGGATTGGGTCTTCCTTTCCTGTGGCAGTGGCGAGGTGTTTGATGATGTGGTGGCTTATGCCGTAGAGCATGGCTATCATGGAGCTGAGAATCTGAGCATTATTCCAGGTGAGGTAGGTGCCAGTGCGGTTCAGAATATTGGTGCCTATGGAGTGGAAGCCAAGGATATTATATATAAGGTGGAAGCTGTTGAGATAGCTACAGGCAGGGTAGTGGTGTTTGATAATGCCGACTGCGAGTATAGCTACCGCCAGAGTAAATTTAAGCATGAGTGGAAGGATAAGTATCTGGTGACGCATGTGGTTTACCGTTTGCAGAAGACTTTCCGCCCGGATTTGGATTATGGTAATATCCGTGCTGCGCTTGAGGCTAAGCATATTGCTGAACCTACAGCCCAGCAACTTCGTGATGTCATCATAGAAATTAGAGAGGCAAAATTGCCAGATCCTAAGCTACTCGGTAATGCTGGCAGCTTCTTTATGAATCCTATCGTAGAGAAGGATAAGTATGAAGAATTGGCTGCTCGTTATCCGGGTATGCCTCATTATACAATCGATGATTCTCATGAAAAGATTCCGGCTGGCTGGATGATTGATCAGTGTGGATGGAAGGGAAAGAGTCTGGGACGGGCCGGTGTACATGATAAGCAGGCACTGGTGCTAGTGAATCGTGGCGGCGCTACGGGCGAGGAAATCGTAAAACTCTGTGAGACCATCCAGGAGGATGTGAAGCAGAAGTTTGGTATAGAGATTCATCCGGAGGTGAATGTGAAGTGAAGAATTCGTTTGTTTTCAGAAAAATATTTGATAATTAATGAAGGTAACTTTATTAGGTACAGGCACTTCGGGCGGTGTTCCTTCGCTGGGGTGTAACTGTGAAGTGTGCCGAAGTACGGATCCGCATGATAAAAGGTTGCGCAGTGCGGCAATGATAGAAACGGAGAATACCCGTATTCTGATAGATGCCGGACCTGATATCCGACAGCAGTTGTTGCGTGTGCCTTTCAGGAAGATTGATGGCGTCCTGGTTACGCATATCCATTACGACCATGTTGGTGGTATTGATGATTTGCGCCCTTTCTGTATCTTTGGTGATATCAATATCTATGGCGATGATATCGTTACAGGGGGTCTGCCTCATACAATGCCTTACTGCTTTCCGAAGGATGCAGAAAAACTCTATCCGGGTGCTCCGAAACTCAAATTGCATACCATTCATCCGCATGAACATTATCAGATTGGGGATATTGGGTTTGTGCCCATCCGTGTGATGCACGACCAGATGCCTATTCTCGGCTATCGGTTCGGTAAGTTTGCCTATATTACCGATATGAAATCAATGGGTGAAGAAGAATACGCTTATTTGGATGGTGTAGAAACACTTGTAATCAACGCTCTGAGATTTGAGAAAACGCATCACAGTCATCAGCTGGTGGCTGATGCTATTGAAGTATCACGCAAGATAGGAGCAAAGCACACTTATTTTATCCATGTAACTCATCAGATTGGTTTCCACGATGAAGCGAACAAAAGACTGCCTGAAGGCTTTGAATTTGGCTTTGATCAAATGGAAATATACGTGGATGATAAGTAAAGTATAGTTAAAATAATGCCCAGTTTTATGCTAAAGAATTAATTAAGGTTAATTATTTGATCTTTTTTGAAGAAAAGCTTGCGAGTATCATAGATTATTTCTATATTTGCATGTGTGTTTTTCATAGTATTAGATTTAAGGTTAACAAGGTATTGGGGTCGCAGCGGCGACCCTTTTTTGTTTTTTGTCCTCTTTTGGATGACTAAAAAATACCTTTTTTCAAGGCATCTTTCCTTCCCCAAAACGGTATATGATTCATCTCTTCCGAGGTTTGAATCTCCGGTAAAGTTTCCAGGCCAACAGTGCTCCGTCAAATGCTCCGGCTCCCACCTGCAGCAAACTCTGCAGTCGCTTGCTCGGGCTCGCATTGCGTGACAGGATTTCAGGTTTTGTGAAAAGCGAGTTCCATAAAGTCTGAATCTTGGCATCATCGGCATCAATTTCCTTGCGTATCGCCTCTTTCTTGAGTCGGATATCGTTTAAGGAATTATATTCTGTGATTTCTGAATGATTTGTCATGTTGCGAAAAGGAGGTTATTTTTCCATCAAGAGGCTGGCCAGAAATCTGACCAATGGTCTCTCAATCCACTTATGGCGGAAAACAACAAATAATATTAATATAAATAGGTATACAGCAGCTACGATGCAGAATCCGAAGGTCAGGCTACCTATTAAGTCTGCCAACGCAAAAGCAGCGCCAAAGGATAAGTAAATGAGGGTAAGCGTAAGTAAGCCCAGGAGAACCACGGTCATGGTGATGACTGTAAGCAGGCGTACCACTTTATCCACAACATCGAGCTTCAGATATTCGCTCTGAAGCCCGATGTAATGTTTTAGCACCTCTATGAGCTGCCCGATGGTTTCTACATTTTTATCGTTAGAGAACATCATGATAGTTGATGATTAAACCTCAGGAGCTGCGTCCTTGATATCGTCAACCAGATCATCAACGTCCTTACGGCTCAACTTGATGTCGTGCTTCTTGCAGAAATCGTCTACTGCACCTGCAATCTTACTACGTGTATCCTCACCCTTCTCTGGAGCGAAAATCAAACCGAGTGCTGTACCGGCGATAGCACCGCCGAGGAAAGCACCAATGTAACCTAATGTTTTCATATGCTATAAATTTTAAACGTTAAACGATTATCTCTTGTCTTTTTCATTTGACATTGCAAATATACTAAATTCTCACTAAAAAACAAGCCTTTTTGCCTTAATTTTTCATTAAAAATGTTTTAATAGCCTTATTTAACAAACTTTAGGCGGTATGTTCTTCGTTTTTCGGGCAATTTTTTGTATTTTCGCAGAGTAAAAAACGCATAACGCGAAATTTATATTGAATGAACAACAATAATAAACAATAAAACGAATAAGAATTATGAAGAAAATTACAGTATTAAGCATGGGAATGTGCGCTGTTTTGGCGCTCGCAAGTTGTGGTACATCAAAGGAAAGTGCATACAAGAAGGCTTATGAGAAGGCTCAGCAGCAGGAACAGCAGGCAGCTCAGGCTCCTGTAGCTCAGGAACCAGTTGTAGCTCCTCTTGAGACTCAGGCTCCTTCTGATGAGCAGACTGAGGTTGATAATGCTACTGTTCGTTCTGAGGATGTTTCTCTTATCTCAGGTTCAGGCTTGTCAAACTATAGCGTAGTAGTAGGTTCTTTCTCTCTCAAGGCTAACGCTGAGGGATTGGCTAGCACATTGAAGAGCGCTGGTTACGATGCTCAGATTGCCTTGAACACAGAGCGCAACATGTATCGCGTGGTAGCTTCTACATTTGCAGATAAGGCTGCTGCTGTTAAGAGCCGCAATCAGCTTCGCGCTGGTAAGTATCCTGATGCTTGGTTGCTTCTGAAGAAGTAATCTGATATTATATATATAAGGATAAGATATCCGTAGATTAATGCGAATTTTATCTATAGATTACGGTAAGAAACGTACCGGACTGGCTGTGACCGACCCATTGCAGATTATCGCCAATGGGTTGGCCACAGTTTCTACACATGAACTTTTCACTTATATCGAAACTTATATTCAGAAAGAACAGGTGGAGCGTATTGTTATCGGAAAACCGATACAGCCTAACGGGCAGCCTAGTGAAAACCTGGCAAGGGTAGAAAACTTCTACAACCGTTGGCGAAAGGCTCATCCTGAAATCCCAATTGAATATTATGACGAGAGATTTACATCGGTTCTGGCACATAGAGCCATGATAGATGGAGGTGTAAAGAAGAAGGTGAGAAAAGAAAACAAAGGATTGGTAGACGAGATAAGTGCTACCATCATATTACAGGATTATTTGCAATCAAGAAGATAATGATTTTACCGATTTATATTTATGGTCAGCCAGTGCTGAGAAAAGTGGCTGAAGATATTACACCTGATTATCCAGATCTCAAGGTGTTGATTAATAATATGTATGAAACCCTTGATTCCAGCAACGGCATCGGACTGGCTGCACCTCAGATTGGCTTGCCTATCCGCCTCGTTGTTATCGACCTGGATGTGCTCAGCGAGGATTTCCCTGAGTATAAAGGATTCCGTCATGCTTTCATCAATGCCCATATCCTAGAGCGCGATGAGGAAAATACCGACTCTTCTGAAGAGGGATGTCTTTCTATTCCTGGTATCAATGAGAAGGTGGTTCGTCCTACACGCATCCATGTAAAGTATATGGATGAGGATTTTAATGAACATGATGAGTGGATAGGGGGATATCTGGCTCGCGTGATGCAGCATGAATTCGACCATTTGGAGGGTACAATGTTTGTTGACCGTGTGTCTCCTCTTCGCAAGAACATGATAGCAGGAAAGCTCAAGAGTATCATCAAGGGCAATTTCCGTGCTGCCTATCGTACTAAGATACGTAGATAGTTCTTCCGAAAATATAGTAAGCTTCATGGTAATCGTGACGATTGGGCTTACTATATTTTTTTATTCTACATTCAATAGGTTTTATTTCAGAGAGTTACGAACAGATGAAGAAGATTCTCTTAGTTCTTTTTATGGTAATGGGCGCCATGTCGACTTCTGCCCAATATCGTGTAGACCGACTTGTTACGGCCGGTCGGAGTGCATTGTATTATGAGGATTTCGTCCTTTCAATCAAGTATTTTAATCTGGCTATCGGTGCCAAGCCTTATCTGTATGAGCCTTGGTATTACCGCAGTGTGGCAAAATTTAATCTGGATGACTTTACGGGTGCCGAAAGTGATGCCAGCGAGGCGTTGCATCTCAATCCCTATATCAATGATATTTATGACTTGAGAGCCATCTGTCGCATCAGACAAAACAGGTTTGATGATGCGATAGCTGACTATAATGAGGCTATCAGACTGGAACCGCGCAACCGAAATTACTGGTTCAACCGGGCTATCTGCCAGATGGAAAACAAAAAGTATGAGGCGGCGCAGCAGGAACTGGATACCATCGTGGGAAAATGGAAAGACTGGTCGAATGCTTATTCGCTCAAGGCTGAAGTGTATCTGCATCAGAAAGATACTGTGCAGGCTGAGAAATGGCTAGACAAGAGTCTGCAGCTCAATCCGTATGATGGGGATGCCTGGACTACGCGTGCCTATATGGCGCTGGCTAGAAAGGAATGGAAAACGGCTGATGAGGCGCTGACCAAGAGTCTGCATTTCAAACCTAACAATGTGAACAGTTACATTAACCGTGCTTTGGCGCGTATCAATCTGAATAACCTCAGGGGGGCGATGAGCGATTATGACAATGCCCTTGAGCTGGATCCGAACAATTTCCTGGCTCATTATAATAGAGGACTGATGCGTGTACAGTTGGGTGATGATAACCGGGCTATCACCGATTTCGACTTCATTATCAAGATGGAACCCCAGAACTTCATGGCTATCTTCAACCGAGCTCTATTGCATGACAAGACCGGTAATCTGAGAGCAGCCATCAAGGATTATACTATGGTTATCAACCAGTTCCCTAACTTCTGGACCGGTTTGTCTAACCGTGCCAGCTGTTACCGACGCCTGGGTATGACAGCCAAGGCAGAGATGGATGAATTCCGTATCTTCAAGGCGCAGATGAACAAGCATATCGGAATCCAGCCGAGATGGAGCGCAAAGACCAAGAAGGAGATGCGTAAGCGCTCTGAGGTTGACCCGAATAAGTTTGCTTCGCTGGTAGTAGATGACGAACCGAAGTATGAACACAACTATAAGAGCGAGTATCGTGGTAAGGTTCAGAACCGTCAGGTAGAAACCGCCTTCCTGCCTATGTATCAGCTCTCTTATTTTCCAAACAATCAGAATGTAAATGGAGTTCAGGCTTATGACAAAGAGGTTGATGCGCTCAATCAGCATACCAAGGCAGACAAGGTTTATATCGTTTGCAGTAAGGAGCAGCTCGATGAGAATGGTTCTATGAAGATATTCTCGATGATTGATAAACTTTCGGCAGAGTTGAGTGTGGCGAGCGATAATGAAACCAGAAAACGTCTCCTGATGCGCAGGGCCATCGCTCATAGTGTACTTCGTGATTTTGAGGCTGCCATCAGTGATTTCACCTATTATATCTCGCTCGATGACAAGAACTCTTTGGCTTACTGGCAGCGTGCTGTCTGCCAGGCAGAGATGGATGAATTTAACAAGGCTGAGGGCAAGGGTGTTCTGAACATCCATTCTGCTGAGGCTGATTTCAGTGATGCCATCCGCCTGAACAGTAACAATGCTTACATCTATTATAATAGAGGTAATCTTCATGCAGGCAGAAACGAACTTTCAAAGGCAATAGATGATTATACCATTGCCTTGAGAATTGATAACCGCCTTGCAGAGGCTTATTATAATAGAGGTATAGCACGAGCCAAGAGTGGCAATAAGCAGACTGCCATCCAGGATCTTTCAAAGGCAGGAGAACTTGGTTTGTATGATGCTTATTCTGTGATCAAGCGCTTGAATAAGTCGAAATAAAAAAATCCCGCAGATTTTCTCTGCGGGATTTTTTTCTGTATTTCTGTATTCCGGTTTTATATTCTCGTTACCTGCTTAACGCCCTTCACGGCGCTCAGTTTCTTGATGAGTGCATCGGTCTTGCCGGCATCATCAATCATTACGGTAACATTGCCAGAGAAGAGACCATCCTTGGAAGAGATGTTGATGCCTCGCATGATGAGTTTGTCTTCCTTGGAAATGATGTTGGTGATGTTGCTCACGATACCGATATCGTCGTTCCCGATGATGCGGAGCGTGATGGCATACTTGGATGTTCCCTTGCCGCTCCATTTCGCCTTCACGATGCGGTAACCGAAACGGCGGCGCAGTTCCTTGGCGTTAGGACAATCCATGCGATGTACCTTGATACCCTTGCTGATGGTAACGAATCCGAAGATTGGGTCGCCGTAGATAGGGTGGCAGCAATGAGCCAGTTCGAAATCGATGCCCTTGAGGTGCTCATCGATAACCAGCACATCGTCGCTCTGCTTCATCAGTTCCTCGGTAGGATTCTCAAACTCGAAATTCTCTGCACTTTCTGCAGGCTTGTTGGTATTGGCGAGGTTCAGGTCGTGGTCGCGTTCCTCTATGTATCTCTCGATGATGCTGTTCACGTCGATTTTCTCCTCGGCTACATCCTTGTAGAAGTCTGAGTTCTCCTTATATCCCATCTTCTTGATGATGCGCGCCATGATGCTCTCATCAATATCCAGTTTCCTGTTCTTGAATCGGCGCTCCAGAAGTTCCTTGGCATAGAGGCCGTCCTTCTTCTGGGTTTCCTTCAGCGCTAGACGAATCTTGGCTTTAGCCTTGGATGTCTGCACGATGTTGAGCCATTCGCGGCGTGGCTTCTGGTTGCTCTGTGTGAGGATTTCTACCTGATCTCCCGAATGGAGTTCCTGTCGGAAGGTGACGGCTCTTCCGTTAATCTTTCCGCCCACACAGGTATTGCCGATGCGGGAGTGGATATAGTAGGCAAAGTCGAGTACCGTAGCTCCCTTCTGGAAGTTCAGCAGGTCGCCCTTTGGAGTGAACACGTATACTTCGTCTTCCTTCAGATCGGTGGTAAACTGGTCCATCAGCTGCAGATCATCGTTGCTTTCCAGGGCAGCACGGATATTGGCAAGCCATTCGTCGATACCGCCTTCTCCCTGCTTGATGCCCTTGTAGCGCCAGTGGGCAGCGAGTCCGTGCTCTGCAATATCGTCCATGCGCTCGGTTCTGATCTGTACCTCTACCCATTTGTTTTCAGGACCCAATACAGTGGTATGCAGACTTTCATAACCGTTGCTCTTAGGCACGCTGAGCCAGTCGCGCATACGCTTTGGGTTTGGCTGATACATGTCGGTGATGAGGGCAAAGGTCTGCCAGCACTGCATATACTCTTTCTCTCTTGGCGCATCGAGGATAATACGGATGGCAAAGAGATCGTATACACCCTCGAAGGCGCACTTCTGCTTCTTCATCTTCTGCCAGATGGAGTGGATACTCTTGGTGCGGCCTTTCATATGATATTTCAGACCGGCAGCATCGAGCTTCTCCTGGATTGGCTGGATGAAGCGGGCGATATAGGCATCGCGCGAAGCCTTGGTGGCGTTCAGTTTGTCCTTTATCATATAGTAGGCATCGTGCTCGAGATACTTCAGACTGAGGTCTTCCAGTTCGCTCTTCAGTTTGTAGAGTCCCAGTTTGTGGGCGAGTGGGGCATAGAGGTAGCTTGCCTCTTCGCTTACTTCATGCTTTGCCTCTTCCTGTTTGGTATCGCGTATCTGTCGCATCACGTTCACGCGGTCGGCAATCATGATGAGGATGACGCGCATATCCTCAGAGAATGAGATAAGCAGATTTCTGAAGTTTTCGCTCTCGATGATAGGATTGCGCTTGTATAAATCGTGGATGCGGAGCAGACCACTGATAATGTGGGCTACGCTATCTCCGTATTTCTTCTGTATCTCTTCGATGGTCTGATAGCCATCGATGACGCTGGTCTGCATCAGGATGGCGATGATGCCATCTCGTTTCAGACCTATCTCGTTTACTGCGATTTCTGCGGTTTGCAGGGCAGCGAGTATTGGATTCATACCGAAGACATTGCGCTTGATCTGATGGTTGATGAAGGCATGCTGTATGTCTTCACGCAGATGCTGCTCATCGCCTGGTTTGAATGTGTCGCCCACGGCGGTTCTCAGGCGCTCCAGGATTTGGAGTGTCTGTTCCTTTTCTTCGGATGTGAATTTAAAAGGTGTTTCGTTCATTGTCGTTCCCTCCTGCTGATGATATATTATTGAGTTGTTATAACTCGTCTATCCATTTCTGACCAGATTTGGTATTGAGCCAGATGGCAAAGCTGCTGCTAATAATTAGCCCCAGCGAAAAAATAAACATTAATCCATCCATAATAATATTATTTATCGTTATACTTCATAATTCTATTAGCGCAATATGCAATGATAATTGCAGATAGCGTTCCAATGAACAAACAAAGTAAATTGTATATGTTCAATTCTTGGTTTGTTACTAATGGCGATAAACCGCCAATTCCTACACCACTTAAAAATAATGTAGATACCCCATAGAGGTAATGTGATAGCCCCGACCTTCTGTCGTGCTCTTTTGATAATTTACTAACCATGTTGCAATATTCTATTTTTAATTTGACAAACAATGGCGATTCGGCGTTAAAAAACGCCTACTTCGTTAAATTTTCAATGCAAAGGTACAAAAAAAAGCGGAAATATTTCTGATTATCAGAAAAAACTAGTATCTTTGTAGCACATATAGTGTAAATTTAACATAAATATGGTATTATGAATCAGCAAGATCTAAACCAAATCGCTGCTCGCGGTATCTCCGAGCAGCAGATTGAACATCAGTTGGAACAAATCAAGAATGGTTTCCCTTTCCTCAAACTTGAGGGCGCGGCTGCCATCGGTAAGGGTATCATGGCTCCTACAGCTCAGGAAGTAGAGGACTACGAGAAGGCGTGGAACGACTACAAGGCTGAGGGTCACAAGATTGTGAAATTCGTACCTGCTTCAGGTGCGGCAAGCCGCATGTTCAAGAACATGTTTGCATTCCTCGATGCTCCATACGATGTTCCTACTACTGACTTCGAAAAACAATTCTTCGAGAATATCAAGAAGTTTGCTTTCCGCAAGGCACTCTGCGACAAGTGCCATGTAAACAACGGGAAGGGCATCATGTGCCTTATCAAGAAGGGTGATTACAAGGCTATCGTGGCTAATCTCCTCAAGCCAGAGGGATTGAACTACGGTCAGTTGCCTAAGGGATTACTCCAGTTCCACGAGTATGAGGATGAGGTTCGCACTCCAATGGAGGAGCACCTGATTGAGGCTGCGCTCTATGCAAGCAGCAACGGCGAGGCAAATGTTCACTTCACCGTTTCTCACGACCACCTGGAACTCTTCAAGCAGATGGTAGCCGAGAAGGCAGATAAGTATGCACAGCGCTACGGCATCAAGTACAACATCTCATTCTCAGAGCAGAAGCCTAGCACCGATACTATCGCTGCCAATCCAGACAATACTCCATTCCGTAACGAGGATGGCTCTTTGCTGTTCCGTCCGGGCGGTCATGGCGCACTCATCGAGAACCTCAACGAGATTGATGCTGATGTGGTATTCATCAAGAATATTGACAATGTGGTTCCTGATCGCCTGAAGGCTGAGACTGTTACCTGGAAGCAGGTGATTGCAGGTGTATTGGTTACTCTGCAGAAGCAGGCTTTCGATTATCTGAAGGTTTTGGATTCTGGTCAGTACAACCATAAGAAGCTGGAGGAGATTATCCGCTTCGTTCAGCGCGACCTCTGCTGCCGCAAGGCTGATATCAAGGAGCTGGAGGATGCCGAACTGGTTATCTATCTGCGTAAGAAGTTGAACCGCCCTATGCGTGTCTGCGGTGTC
Organism: Segatella copri; assembly: GCA_021623045.1. Taxonomy (GTDB): domain Bacteria; phylum Bacteroidota; class Bacteroidia; order Bacteroidales; family Bacteroidaceae; genus Prevotella; species Prevotella copri_T. The sequence goes on from JAJWJX010000001.1 coordinate 40,088, forward strand.
GTTAAGAACGTGGGCGAGCCTGGTGGTGGTCCATTCCTTACCTATAATCAGGATGGCACTGTAAGCCTTCAGATTTTGGAGAGCTCTCAGATTGACAAGAATAACGAGGAGTATATGAAGATGTTCACTGAGGGTACTCACTTCAACCCAGTAGATCTCGTTTGCGCTACCAAGGACTACCAGGGCAATGCCTTCGATCTTCCTAAGTTTGTTGATCCATCTACCGGTTTCATCTCCAGCAAGAGTAAGAATGGTAAGGATTTGAAGGCACTCGAGTTGCCAGGTCTCTGGAATGGTGCGATGAGTGACTGGAATACAGTATTCGTAGAGGTTCCTCTCGGTACCTTCAACCCAGTGAAGACCGTGAACGATCTGCTCCGCGACCAGCATCAGGCTGTAGAGGGTGGTATCAAGCACGAGCATCATCACGAGCACGGAGAGGACGGTTGCTGCGGTAAGCACTAATCTACGATTCCGTATATCTCGTTGACAAGTATAAACACAATAAAGGCTCAGTTCCCGGTTTTATCCGAGGATTGAGCCTTTATCATTGAGCTAATAATGTGTCTGCTAAAAATTATAAGATGTTCTGAATCAAATAAAAATAGCCTTTTGCTTCTGTTCTGCTAAAGGAAAACTATCTGATACAAAGGATAGGAATCCTTAGCAGGAAGTTCTTAGTTGTACCAAATTTCTCCACCTAATACTGTTGGATACTCTTCAGCTGTTGTTCTTTCTACAGGAGCCGCAATTTCTACGAACTCACCATACTTCTTTACCTTGTTAATGTTCATAATTTGTAGGTTTTGTTGATTTATTAATTATATTACGGATTGGTATCTATTAAGGATACTGATCTTTTTTTTTCTACGCTGCAAAGTTACACAAAAAATGAAACGCAACAAGTTTTTTTGCCAAAAAACTATCGATATTTAACCTACGTTAAATGTTTCCTGCATATTTCCTGCAATACTATTCGGTTTTGTAGGGTAATTTTCTTTGTTTCGCTAAATGACTTATAATGAGCGAGTAAATGACAGACTATCAACCTGTAGCTTAATCGTGTACACTATCGCAAGTTTGTCATTTACTTTATTGCTTCATTATATGGATGAAGATTTCACCTTATATTATATAGATATTTCACCAGCCAGAGATTCAGTCAGTTTTTCTCTTACCTTTTTATTGTCTGCATATCTTCCCTGCAGATACATCATCTTGGTGACCATAGCCTCTACAGTAGAATCGTATCCGCTTATCACATGAGCAGTTTTCAACTGGAAGCCGGCTCCGTAGCGTTCCATCTCTACACTGCCCGTAAGACATTGGCTGATATTCACGATGTTTACTCCGCGATGGGCAGCCTGATCCAGAAGACGCATGATCCATGGCGTGTGAGGAGCGTTGCCCGAACCGAAAGTGCGCATCACGATGCCGCGGAGGTCTGGTGATTCCATCACGTGGCGCACAATGTTATCCTGGATACCTGGGAAGAGACTGAACACGATGACGTTTGGATCGAGCTTCAGATGTGGAACCATTGGCTTTCTGTAATCCGGCTTAAGAATATGATGGTCGTGATATTGGAAATTGATTCCTACATCGCAGAGGTGAGGGTAGTTGAATGATTCGAAAGCATGAAATCCCTCGGCATTGATCTTGATGGCACGGTTACCGCGAATCAGCTTGCCGTTGAAGAAGATGCATACCTCGGGCACCATAGGGCGTCCTTCGGCATTCTTGGCAGAAGCAATCTCTATGGCTGTCATCAGATTCTCCTTGCCGTCGGTTCGCAATTCACCGATAGGCAACTGGCTACCTGTCAATATTACAGGCTTGGTCAGATTCTCAAGCATAAAGGACAAGGCAGATGAAGTGTAAGCCATTGTATCGGTGCCATGAAGGATTACGAATCCGTCATAGTCGTTGTAGTTGTTTGATATCATGCTTACGATTTCTGCCCAGCGCATTGGATCCATGTCGCTGGAATCGATAGGTGGGTCGAATTTTCGCACATCGATTTCTGCCTGAATGAGCTTGAATTCGGGCATGGAAGAAACGAGGTGATTAAAATCAAGGGGTTCCAATACACCTGTCATCGGGTCCTTTCCCATACCGATGGTACCACCGGTATAGATGATGAGAATCTTTGGTTTTGCCATTTTCTTTGTTTCTTTACATTTTGTCACGTTATCGGATGCAAAGATAATGAAAATATTTGTTTCTCCAAAACTTATTGGCTAAAAATGTATCTGAATTTTACAAAGTGTTACGAAATATGGGTAGAAAAGCAGATGAAAACTTCAATATGTCAGCATTTTCGTCTTAAAAGCCCTTAATATAAAGAGGTATTAGCAAAGTTTAGCAAAATAAATGCATTTTTATTCGCTTGTTACAAAAAGAAATCGTACTTTTGCAGACGATTTAATAAAAATACTAAGTTGTTATGGTAAAAATCACATTCCCAGACGGATCTGTTCGTGAGTATGAACAGGGCGTAACTGGCTTACAAATCGCCGAGAGCATCTCACCGGCTCTCGCTCGCAACGTTGTATCTTGCGGTGTTAATGGTGAGACAGTAGAGTTGAATCGTCCTATCAATGAGGATGCAAATGTAGAACTCTACAAGTTTGAGGATGAGCAGGGTAAGCACACATTCTGGCATACATCTGCCCACTTGTTGGCTGAAGCTCTTCAGGAGCTTTACCCAGGCATCCAGTTCGGTTTCGGTCCAGCCGTAGAGAGTGGTTTCTTCTACGACGTAATGCCAGCCGAGGGTCAGGTGATCTCAGAGAATGATTTCGCCAAGATCGAGGCTAAGATGATGGAACTTGCCAAAAAGAACGAACCTGTGGTTCGCAAGGAGGTGTCTAAGGCTGATGCTCTCGCTGAGTTCAAGGCTGACGGTCAGACTTACAAGTGCGAGCATATTGAGCAGGACTTGGAGGATGGTACCATCACCACATATACCCAGGGCAATTTCACCGACCTTTGCCGTGGTCCTCACTTGATGAACACTGGCCTTATCAAGGCAGTGAAGATTACAAGTGTGGCAGGTGCTTTCTGGCGCGGTGATGCCAAGCGCGAGCAGATGACCCGTATCTACGGTATCAGCTTCCCTAAGAAGAAGATGCTCGATGAGTACTTGGTAATTCTCGAAGAGGCTAAGAAGCGCGACCACCGTAAGATCGGTAAGGAGATGGAACTCTTCATGTTCTCAGAGCGTGTAGGTAAGGGTCTTCCTATCTGGTTGCCAAAGGGTACTGCACTTCGCCTTCGCTTGCAGAATCTGCTCCGTACTCTCCAAAAGCCTTACAACTACCAGGAGGTTATCTGCCCAGGTATTGGCGGCAAGAGTCTCTATGTTACTTCTGGTCACTATGCTCACTATGGCAAGGATGCATTCCAGCCTATCCATACTCCAGAGGAGGATGAGGAGTATATGCTGAAGCCAATGAACTGTCCTCACCACTGCGAAGTTTATGCGCGTAAGCCTCGTTCTTACAAGGATCTGCCTCTGCGTATCGGAGAGTTCGGTACTGTGTTCCGCTATGAGAAGAGCGGTGAGCTCCACGGTCTTACCCGTGTTCGTACCTTTACACAGGATGATGCACATATCTTCGTTCGTTCAGATCAGGTGAAGTCGGAATTCGAGAATGTAATCGACGTAATCCTGAAGGTATTCAAGATCTTCGGTTTCGAGAACTACGAGGCACAGATTTCTCTCCGCGATCCTAAGGATACAGAGAAGTATATCGGTACTGATGAGATTTGGGAAGAGAGCGAGAACGCTATCCGCGAGGCTTGCAAGGAGAAGGGTCTTGAGACTCGTGAGGAAGTTGGCGAGGCTGCCTTCTATGGTCCTAAGCTCGACTTCATGGTAAAGGATGCCATCGGTCGTCGTTGGCAGTTGGGTACCATCCAGGTGGATTACAACTTGCCAGAGCGTTTCAAGCTGGAGTATACCGCTGAGGATAACTCTAAGAAGACTCCTGTGATGATTCACCGTGCACCATTCGGTTCATTGGAGCGATTCACAGCCGTTCTCATCGAGCATACCGCCGGTCACTTCCCATTGTGGTTGACTCCAGACCAGGTTGCAATTCTTCCTATCTCTGAAAAGTTCAACGATTATGCCCAGAAGGTACGTCAGTACTTCGACAAGCAGGGTGTTCGTGCTTTGGTTGATGACCGTAACGAGAAGATTGGCCGCAAGATTCGCGACAACGAGTTGAAGCGTGTTCCTTACATGGTCATCGTAGGTGAGAAGGAGAGTGCCGAGGGCTTGGTATCTATGCGTAAGCAGGGTGGTGGCGAACAGGCTACCATGAGCATGGAAGAGTTCGCTCAGCGCATCAATGCCGAGGTTGCAGAGCAGCTGAAGGCAGCTGAGGAGTAATCCCGCAGATTGATATTTTCTAATCTCCCGCAGATTTCACAGATTTACACAGATTTTTTGTGTTGAGGGTTCTGTCCCACAGATTTTTTGTGTTGAGGGTTTAGTCCCACAGATTTCACAGATTTACACAGATTTTTGTGTGTTCTGTTGAATATCTGTAACAACTGTGACGTCTGTGGGAGATTTTTTTGTTAAGGAGGATTTTAAAATCGTTTGGTTATGACTGAAAATGAGATATCTTATAAGATCATTGGAGCTATTTATAAGGTTTATAATGAATTGGGACCAGGTTTACTTGAGTCGGTTTATGAAGCAGCTCTGTGCTATCAGTTGCGCAAAGATGGACTTAGGGTAGAGAATCAGGTAAAGTTGGATGTCATGTATGATGGTAAGGTTTTGCCTGTAGATTTCCGTCTGGATATTCTTGTAGAAGATAAAGTCATAGTCGAACTGAAGTCTGTGGCAGAAATGAAAGATGTCTTTCATAAGCAATTGCTTACGTATTTGCGTGTGGCGAAGAAGCATCTTGGAATATTGGTCAATTTTTCCACCACAGATATACGAAAATCAATCTTCCGTAAAGTCAATGGATATACTCCCATGGATTGAAAGCTTTTCTTAGTCCCCACTGATTTATTGTTTTCTTAAGTCCCTCTGATTTATTGTTTTCTTAAGTCCCACAGATTTCACAGATTTAGTTTCTTTATCATAAAGATCTGTGTTAATCTGTGAAATCTGTGGGACTAAAATATATCAATTTGCGTGATTAAATATATCAATCTGTGGGGTTAAAACATTAAAACCATTAGAAAAACAAAGAATCTGCGGGCAAAAATGAAAATAACCCACTGAAAATTTGGTGGTTTCACAAAATAATCGTAACTTTGCAGCCGTTTAATCAAAAAGACAAAAAAGAATATATCGAATAGTTAATGAAAAATGACAAAATGAAAAATCAGTACCGCGTAAACGAACAGATTCGTGCACGCGACGTGAGAGTAGTGAGTGATGGTGGAGCAGAAGTGATGCCAGCACGTAAGGCGTTGGAGTTGGCACGTCAGCAAGAGCTTGACTTAGTCGAGATATCTCCTAATGCGCAACCACCAGTTTGCCGTATAGTTGACTATTCTAAATTCCTTTACCAGCAGAAGAAGCATGCAAAGGAAATGAAGCAGAAGCAGGTAAAGGTGGAGACCAAGGAAATCCGTTTCGGACCTCAGACTGATGAGCACGACTATCAGTTCAAGCTCAAGCACGCTATGGAGTTCCTCAACGAGGGCAACAAGGTTCGTGCATACGTTTTCTTCCGTGGTCGCTCTATTCTCTTCAAGGAGCAGGGTGAGGTTCTTCTTCTCCGTTTCGCCAATGATTTGGAAGAGTACGGAAAGGTAGAGCAGATGCCAAAGCTCGAAGGTAAGAAGATGTTCCTCTACATGAGTCCTAAGAAGGCTGGTACTGCTAAGAAGAGCCAGCAGAAAATGGACCGTGAGAAGCGAGAGGCTGAAGCTAAGGCTGCTGCAGATGCAGAGCGCGCTGCTAATGCTGAGAAGAATGGCTTGCTCGCCAATGCTAAAGGCGGCGATAGCCTGAAGAAACTCGCAGAAGGAACAGAGAATTAAGAAAAAAGATGCGTAACGCCCTGGTATATGCGTTGCCATCGCTATAATAAATAACAATTTAAAATTAAAAGTAAAAATGCCAAAAGTAAAGACTAATTCCGGCGCAAAGAAGAGATTCCGTTTCACCGGTACAGGTAAGATTAAGCGTCATCACGCTTTTCACAGTCACATCTTGACTAAGAAGACAAAGAAGCAGAAGAGAAATCTCCTTGGTGAGACTCTCGTAGACCGTTCAAACTTGAAGCAGGTTCGCGACTTGCTCTGCCTCCGTTAATTATTAACTTTTTAGTCGAACTTTTAAAGAAAAAAAATTATGCCAAGATCAGTAAATCACGTTGCATCAAAAGCAAAAAGAACAAGAATCTTGAAGCTCACTAAGGGTTACTATGGAGCTCGCAAGAATGTATGGACAGTAGCTAAGAACACTTGGGAGAAGGGTCTTACCTACGCTTATCGCGATCGTCGTAACAAGAAGCGCACATTCCGCGCATTGTGGATCCAGCGTATCAACGCTGCTGCTCGCCTCGATGGTATGAGCTACAGCCAGTTGATGGGTGCTCTTCACAAGGCTGGTATCGAGATTAACCGTAAGGTTCTCGCTGACCTCGCTGTTAACAACCCTGAGGCTTTCAAGGCTATCGTTGCAAAGGTGAAGTAAATCCGACGCTAGGCTCTTTTCTTTCGTGAATTTTTCTCGTAAGATAGTGTTTAGCCTCTAGATTAAAGAAAACTGAAGATTGCATTGGTTGGAAGTATTTCCGCTGATGCAATCTTTTTTTTGTGCCTGGAAAATAGAAAATTCCTCAAGAATGAGTAAATAATTCCTCAAAATCTTGCATATTATTATATTTCTTCGTATATTTGCAAGGTTCATTAAAAGCATACTATTATGAAAGAAAAAAAATATCATATAGATTTGCATGAGGGTGAGGATATGGTAGCTGAGCCTACGCCAACTCATCGTGTTTCGGTGGTGGAGCATGCTGTGCCTATGCCGATGAGTGGTTTCGAGAATCATAAAGAGGTTTTAGATGAAATTCCGGAGTTGGGTAATCATTTCTCCTGGGAGAGTTTGATGGAGAGCATTGAGTATTGTAAAACCATTGCGGATGATCCAACGAAGTGGGAGCCATACGATGATTTTAAAGAACGTCTTTATCAAGATTTCCCATGGCTAAAGTAATCATTCACTCTCTTTTCGAACAGAAACTTCATGAGTATGTTGAAGAAGCTTATGAGGTTTATGGTAGAAAAACGGCTCGTAGATGGATGACGGAAATTGATAAGATCAAGAGTTTTTTGGAGGTCTTTCCAGAAGGAAGGCCGCCTTTTAATGGTGCTCCTGATTTTCCATACCAGCTGCGAGGCGCTAATTTCATGAATAATTTTAAGTTGATTTATTATTATCTCGAAAAGATGGATGAAGTTCATTTCGTAGATATTTGGGATATGAGAAAGAACCCATCCAGCTTTTGGAAACAAGATGAATAACTTATAAAAAGCAAAAAAATCCCCAGCTATCCATCAAAAGATAGCTGGGGATCTTATCATTTATAAGCCTTTCGGACTTTATAAGCTCTCCGCTTTACTTGATCAACTCAAGACCTGCCTCAAACTTAGTGGTCTTCTCCATAATTGCTGGCAGCTGATTCAAGATGCTCTTAAGCATTTTAAACTGGTTCAAGTCTTCTTCGTCCATATCTGTAGCAGGAACCTTTTCGATCATAATCACCAAATTTGCAATCAATGGTTGAACAAAAGCCTTGTCAACAAAGAAATATGGCTTGCTGCCATTCCAGCGGATGTTAACAGGAATCTGCTTGAACTGCTCCAATATACCCTTGATCTGTGCCTTCTCTGCTGCATCGTCAATATCCGCGGTAGCCTTATCGGCATCAATGGTTACATAAATAAGATTCTCGTTAGCAACAGTATAGCTTGCATAACCCATTGCTGTCTTCCACTCTGGTACTGCATTTTCATCGTCAGACGCCTCTGCATAAGTAGCGTTAATCTGGCCATCCTTGGTAAAGGTGATGTCCTTCAATACCTTAGGAAGATAACTGTTGGCCATGCTGTTCATCAATGGGTAAATTACGGTGTTGATGTCCATAGGCAATTCAGCACCTAAGCCCATATCAATGTTGAGAACTGTACCCTCTGGACAATCCCAGGTAAACTTGGCTGAGCCATTGTACCACTCACTTCCGTTGCCAAGATCCTGCTTTGTAACCTCTTGCAAATTCCAGGTACCCTCAATCTTCTCATTGCGTACAAATTCTTTCTCATCATTGTCATCATCGCTGCTACAAGCAGTGAAGAAGCCAAGGGTGCAGACCATGGCCATTAAATAAATAAACTTTTTCATTTTTCTTCTCTTTTTTGTGTATTAATAAAAAATTATTGTATTGTTTCTATTTATTTATATAATAATGTACGCGGACATTATATTATCTATTACTTCAGCTGATACGTGATACCTACGCTGCCGTAGATAGGATACATCGTCTGCTCGATGGTCTCGAAATCTTTCTTAAAGATACCATTTAAGCCCCAGCTCAGATCAGCACAGATGCCCCAACGGTTGTTCAAGCGCCAGTCAATTCCGAAATCTACGCCCACCTGCCAGTTGCGCATGTCATCGCTGAAATCGTAATCACCACGCTCGCCTTCGTCATGACCCAACTTTACCTTCTGTCCAGTAGGATCGCCCTTAGGATGACCTTCCTCCTGGCGGCGGAGGTAACCATCGTATGCCCAGCCTTCAAACTTCTTTGATGTTACATAGCTAACATACGGACCCAACTTGAAACGGAGGTTGTTGCAAATGTCGTATGTTGCTTGCAATGGTACTGTGATAAGACTCATGTCTACCTTCGTAACCACGTTGCCTGTAAATATACCTTTCAGCTCATCGCCTCCACGAACTATCCTCATATAATAGTTTTTTACGCCTGCATCAATCTTCATGCCCTTGTTTTCAAAGTGCAGACCTCCAACGAATCCCCATTTGCCTGAAAGTGGGTGATAAGCATCGATACCCAGACTGAAGTTAGGTTGCAGGGTATAGCTGTGCAGTGTACGGATGGTAGCTGGAAGACCGATAGGGGCTGTGCCTCCAATATTATACGCCACGCGAGCCTGATACTGGTAGCCGTGAAGATATTTGTTCCACGAGGTACGCTTGCTTTCTTCTACCTGCTTGTGCTCCTCAGTCTTCTGATTCTCATTTTCTTCTGCCCATGTAGCAGTGCCCCATGTCAGCAGGAGAGCTAATATTGTTATCTTCTTCATTATATAGTTTCCTCCTTAGCTTATTTGCAAATCAACTTGAAACTGTCTATCCAAAGGGTACTACCTACGGCACCCAGGAAGTTAGCTCCATCTGAACTGGATGAACTGACAATAGCGAGACTGTAGCCACCATTCTTCAACTTGATTAGGTCTATGGTTTTCTTATACTCGAAATCTACGCTGAAGTGATGCCATTCCGGTGTGTTTCCAATAGCAACTTTTCCGTTGTCATCATGGGTTTCACCTACCAGAGCAAGTGCCACTATCTGTTTGCTGGTCTGTACATTATCTCCGTAGAGCAATACGGCATTTCCCTTTTCATCGATGTTCTCGTAAAGCACAGCATAAATGGTTCCGTAGTCATGGCGGTCAAGTGGTTTCATATTCTTATCGGTGAATTTTTCGCCAGCTTGATACTTATACCATCCTTCTAACTTAGCAGGCTTGGCGTCGAAACTGAATGGATGGCCAAACTTTGTTGCCTTCATTGCATTGGTAAGGGCATCGGTAGCATCAAACTGTCCGATAAAGAGGTTGCCGGCAGCGATAGGTTTTTTCACTACATCGGCAAACCCACCTGTGCGCTGAGTAGTGAGCTTCACGCCCTTTCCCTTGTGCCCGTCTTCTATCATCACGGTAGGATATTCTTCCGGTTTAGATGAACTGTTACTCATTTGGAATCCTGAGTTTCCGGTAGCCCAGATGTCGAGTTTATTGCCGTTCCAGTTCTCTTGCCAGTTGTAGTATCCCTTACTGAGGTATGCGTTTTCAAATTCGAATTCAATCTCGTTTGGCATGGTGGTCTGTCCCTTCTTGATGCTTACCTGATAGGTGCGGCTCCATTGCTTATCTTCAGAAGTAACTGTATATGTTACAGGTCCTTTTGAGAAATCCTGAAGGCTTCCACTTTCTGGTGAGATGGTCGCTCCAGGTGTGAGGCGGAATATTGGTGCCTGTTTGGTAAGGGCGGCAAATGGTCTCATCGTGAACTCGATGTTTGTCTGATCACTCTGCACATTGACCAATGTGTCAGATGGATTAGTAAACAATAAGTTCAATAAAAACTTGTTGTCTGCATGTATGTATGCCTGCTCGATGTCGCATTCGGCATTGAGTGGTTCTTCCTTAAAGCAGGAGGAGAGGGTAGTGATGCAACTCATTGATAGAGCGGCTACTATAAATCTTGACTGTTTCATATCTTGAACTTTCTTTTCCTTTTGTAATCTGGAGAATCGCTTCTCTTTCTTTTCAGATAATTCTTGAGAGAATGATTTCTCTAGCTTATAACTCAAGTTTCGCAAGTTTTGCCCCACACGCCCTGAAAGGGCAGAAACTCCTAGCCCAGGGCATCGCCCTGGGTAATTACGGACGCAAACCTGTCGCCCTGTAAGGGCAAAAGCTTTAAAATACCGGCCAATTAACAAAGCTTTTGCCCTTACAGGGCGCCTTGCTGATTGCTATTATACCCAGGGCGCTGCCCTGGGCTAGGAGCTTTTGGGCCTTCAGCCCGTACTTAAACCACATGCGAAACTTCTGTTATATAATTTATTATTTTTATCGGTTGCAAAGATAAACAGAAAACTTGAAACTACCAAAGGTTTTTGTGTTTTTCGACATGTTATGATAGAAAAATACCATGAATTAGTGGTTTTAGGACATGAATTAGTAGAGATGAGTTTACAGAAGTAGGCGAATAGCGCCAAATAGCCTTTTCTTAAAAATAATGATAATAAAAAAAAGGGGACTGAAATCTCATTACTGAAATTTCAGTCCCCTGAATGTTATTTAGCTAATGAATAGCAAAAGCCTGATCTGTTTAAGATTAAGCCTTGCCCTCCATCTGAGCCTTCAACTTAGCGAGTGCATCGATATCACCGAGTGATGTGCTAGCAGCTACGTTGTTGATCATAGCTGTCTCGTTGTTGTTCTTGCGACCGCCGTTTGCACGCTTGTGAGCTGGCTTAGCAACTGGCTCGTTACCCTCCTCGAATGTACGAGAGTGAGAGAGGATGATGCGCTTTGTCTCCTTAACGAACTCGATAACCTTGAAGTCGAGAGTCTCGCCCTTCTTAGCCATTGTGCCGTCCTCCTTAGTGAGGTGCTTAGGAGTAGCGAAACCTTCACCACCCTCAGCGAGAGCTACAACAGCACCCTTGTCCATCAACTCAGTGATAGTACCCTGGTGAACAGAACCTGGAGTGTAGATTGCCTCATACTCATCCCATGGGTTCTTCTCCAACTGCTTGTGGCCGAGGCTCAAGCGACGGTTCTCCTTATCGATTTCGAGAACTACTACGTCGATAGAAGCGCCTACAGAAGTGAACTCAGATGGGTGCTTAACCTTCTTAGTCCAAGAGAGGTCAGAGATGTGGATCAAACCATCAACACCTTCCTCGAGCTCTACGAAGATACCGAAGTTAGTGAAGTTGCGAACCTTAGCTGTGTGCTTGCTGCCAACAGGATACTTAGTCTCGATAGCCTCCCATGGATCTTCCTTGAGCTGCTTGATACCAAGGCTCATCTTGCGCTCAGCGCGGTCGAGAGTCAGGATAACTGCCTCTACCTCGTCACCTACCTTCATGAAGTCCTGAGCAGAACGCAAGTGCTGGCTCCAAGACATCTCAGATACGTGGATCAAGCCCTCTACACCTGGAGCAATCTCAACGAATGCACCGTAGTCAGCCATAACCACTACCTTACCCTTAACGTGATCACCTACCTTGAGGTTCTCATCGAGAGCATCCCATGGATGTGGAGTGAGCTGCTTCAAACCGAGAGCGATACGCTTCTTCTCCTCATCGAAGTCGAGGATAACAACGTTGATCTTCTGGTCGAGAGATACAACCTCGTGTGGATCGCTTACGCGGCCCCAAGAGAGGTCTGTGATGTGGATCAAACCGTCAACACCGCCGAGGTCAACGAATACACCGTAAGTAGTGATGTTCTTAACGGTACCCTCGAGGATCTGACCCTTCTCGAGCTTGCCGATGATCTCCTTACGCTGCTGCTCGAGCTCCTGCTCGATGAGAGCCTTGTGAGATACAACGACATTGCGGAACTCCTGGTTGATCTTTACAACCTTGAACTCCATTGTCTTGCCTACGAATACGTCGTAGTCGCGTATAGGGTGAACGTCGATCTGGCTTCCTGGCAAGAAAGCTTCGATACCGAAAACGTCAACGATCATACCGCCCTTAGTGCGGCACTTGATGTAACCCTGGATAACTTCCTCGTTCTCGAGAGCTGCATTAACACGCTCCCAAGACTTGCTGAGGCGAGCCTTCTTGTGAGAGAGTACCAACTGGCCCTTTACGTCCTCCTGGTTCTCTACATAAACCTCAACCTTGTCGCCTACCTTGAGGTCTGGGTTGTAACGGAATTCAGAAGCAGGGATAATACCATCGCTCTTGTAACCGATGTTTACGATAACCTCTTTCTTGTCTACAGAGATTACTGTACCCTCTACAACCTGGTGTTCTGTTACCTTGTTAAGAGTTTCGTCATAGGCCTTCTCGAGGTCTGTTTTGCTGACGTTTGCGCTTGTGCCATTCTCAAACTCATCCCAATTGAAGTCGTCCAATGGCTTTACGTTCTTTAAATCTGACATAAAAAATAATTAAAAAATTAAAATTAATAAAGTTTGACTTTATGTGAATTGTATAAATCGGGCGCAAAATTACTCATTTTCTTTGAGTTACAGGCATTTACTCTTGAATTTCTTCTTTTTGTTAGTAATATTTAACTAAAATCACTGTTTTTGGTGGGTTCCTTCGGGGAAATACATAATATATATATGCGCATAACTTTAAAATGTTCTGATAACTTCCTCCTCGATATTTCTTCCTGTGATGTTCTTCTCTGTTATCCGTGTTTTTATCTGATTCTATGATGAAAATGAAGAGGGAAGAAAAATAATGGCGAAAGAAAAAACCGGGCGAAATTTTCATTTGTATGAAAATGAGTTAAATTCATTAAAAAAAGACACCGAAATGTTGGCGATAACAAAATAATTGTTACCTTTGCGTTCAAAATGTAATGAATATAATAAAATAAATGATATGACACTAGTCATCCTTGCCATACTGATACTGGCATATATTCTCATTGCAACCGAGAATATTACCAAGGTGAACCGTGCTGCCGTAGCCATCTTTGCTGGAACGGTAGGATGGGTTCTCTATATCTGTTTCGGTATGGACTTCGTGACCAGTGAACACTCTTCTGATTATTCGCGCTATCTGAATCTCGGAATGTGGAACGAGATAGAATCCACCAGTACAACGGTGAAGTATTTTATTGCCCGTAACATCTTCCTTCCTTATGTGGGTAGAGCAGCAGAAATCGTACTTTTCCTGCTTGCTACTATGACGATAGTTGAAATTCTCAATAACAACGGATGCTTCGATTTCATACGCCAGTTGTTACGTACCCGAAGCGCCAAGAAAATGCTATGGATTCTCGCTGCCGTGACCTTTGTTATCTCGGCAAATCTCGATAATCTTACTACAACAGTGATGATGCTTACGATGATGCATGGAGTGATTCCAAACCGTCGTCAGCGCATGGTGTATGGAGGTGCCATTCTTCTTTCTGCCAACTGTGGCGGAGCTCTTACCGTTATCGGAAATCCGGAAGGACTGGTGATGTGGAATATGGGTGCTGTAACGGCTACTCATTATTTCCTGTCGCTTCTGTTGCCATGTCTTGCAGCCTGGCTCATTCCGTTGTTGATGATGCAGCGCATGCTGCCTGAAAGAGTAGAGACAGAATGGATTGCTATGCCATACCGTGGGGATGATACCCGTCTCAATGTATGGCAGCGCTTGCTGATGCTCTTTGTGGGCATCGGTGGATTGTGGTTTATCCCTACCTTCCATAACATTACGAAATTAAGTCCTTTCCTCGGTGCGCTCTGCGTATTGGGCGTACTTTGGATTGTGAACGAGATATTCAACCGTAAACTCATGAATATGGATGCGATGGCTGACCGTCGCACTCCTAGAGTGTTCCAATACGGAGTCGTCCAGATGATTCTTTTCGTGATGGGTATCATGCTTGCCATCGGAGTGGTGAAGGAGACCGGCGCTTTTGACGATTTTGCTACTCTTCTCAACTCTGTCGGTATGGATGATAAGCGTCCTGGCGTGCTGTTGCATGGCGTCTTGGCTGGTATCATCAGTACTGTACTTGACAACTTTGCTACAGCCATGAACTTTTTCTCCCTTCATGATCTGGCAAATGTGAATGATCCTTCATTCAGCATGCTTACTGATTATCAAACCAATGGTATCTACTGGCAGATGATTGCATATTGCGTAATGGCTGGTGGTAACGTTCTTGGTATCGGTACAATCAGCGGTCTTGCCCTGATGAAGATGGAACGTATGCACATGGGATGGTATTTCCGCAATATTGGCTGGAAAGCTTTGATGGGTGGCGTCATCGGACTTGCTATCCTTTGGCTCTCCCATATCCTGGTGGCTGGTGCCGCAAACCTAATTATTTAAATCGATAAACCCAAACAAAGCAAGGGGTATACCCTTGGATACCTACGTATATGTAGGGGTAATGGATGAAAAACATCATCCTGAGAGGATAATAAACTAACATTAAAAATATATATAATATAATAAGGTATAGTTATGGCAAAGATTAAGACTATTGGAATTTTAACATCTGGAGGAGATGCTCCAGGTATGAATGCTGCTATCCGTGCGGTTACCCGTTCGGCTATCTACAACGGTTTCACTGTGAAAGGTATCTATCGTGGTTACGATGGTCTCATCAATGATGAAATTAAAACCTTTTCTACAGAGAACGTAAGCGGTATCATCGGTACTGGTGGTACGATGCTGAAGACAGCCCGTTCTAAGGAATTCATGACCGAGGAAGGTCGCCAGAAGGCATTTGAAACGATTCAGAAAGAGGAAATAGATGCGCTTGTCGTGATTGGCGGTAACGGTTCGCTGACCGGTGCGATGAATTTCGCACGTGAGTTTGATATATGCTGCATCGGATTGCCTGGAACAATTGATAATGACCTTTATGGTACAGACAATACAATCGGTTATGATACTACGATGAATACCATCGTAGAATGTGTAGACCGCATCCGTGATACTGCGCAGAGCCACGAGCGTATCTTCTTTATCGAGGTGATGGGCCGTGATGCCGGTTTCCTGGCGCAGAATTCAGCTATCGCCAGTGGAGCAGAGGCAGCTATCATTCCAGAGGATTCTACCGACGTAGACCAGTTGGCTCAATTCATGGAGCGTGGTATCCGTAAGTCTAAGAAGAGTTGTATCGTCATCGTGTCAGAGAGTCCTAAGTGCGGTGCTCTTTATTATGCTGACCGTGTGCGCAAGGAGTTCCCTGAGTTTGATGTACGTGTATCTATTCTGGGTCACTTGCAGCGTGGCGGCCGTCCATCAGCCCGTGACCGTATTCTTGCGAGCCGTACCGGTTGTGGTGCCATCGAGGCTATCATGCAGGGACAGCGCAATGTGATGATTGGTGTACGCAATAACGAGGTGGTATACGTTCCGCTTTCTGAAGCCATCCGCTCAGATAAGCCATTCGACCGTAAACTGATCAAGGTTTTGGACGAGTTGAGTATCTAATATATAGAGATTGGAGTAAGAAGAAGGGAGTTTGGACTCCTGACTTCTTGCTTTTGCATAGGAAAATGGTTTAAAGGGAACTAAAAATGGTTTAATAAGGTATAAAAGCCGAATAAAACTTTTAATTAATTTGTGGCTTCCATAAATTGTTGTTACTTTTGCAGCCAAGAATAATATAAATATATATAACATTTAAACTAATAAGCTTATGTCACAAATTAACGGACGTATCTCTCAGATTATCGGTCCTGTTATCGACGTTTACTTCGATACAAAGGGCGAGAATCCAGAGAAGGTGCTTCCTAAAATTTATGAAGCTCTGAAGGTAAAACGTCCAGACGGCCGCGAGCTTGTCATCGAGGTGCAGCAGCACATCGGTGAGGATACAGTTCGCTGTGTCGCTATGGATAATACTGACGGTTTGCAGCGCGGCTTGGAGGTTATCCCTACAGGTAACCCAATCCAGATGCCAGCCGGAGAGCAAATCAAGGGCCGTATGATGAATGTCATCGGACAGCCTATTGATGGTATGAATGAATTGGACATGAAGGGCGCTTATCCTATCCACCGTGAGGCTCCGAAGTTTGACGAACTTTCTACTCACAAGGAGATGCTTGCTACCGGTATTAAGGTGATCGACTTGCTTGAGCCTTACATGAAGGGTGGTAAGATTGGTCTTTTTGGTGGTGCCGGTGTAGGTAAGACGGTGCTTATCATGGAGTTGATCAACAACATTGCCAAGGGACACAACGGTTACTCTGTATTTGCCGGAGTAGGTGAGCGTACCCGTGAGGGTAACGACTTGATTCGAGACATGCTCGAGTCTGGCGTTATCAAGTATGGCGAGAAGTTCCGTAAAGCGATGGAAGAAGGTAAGTGGGATCTCTCACTTGTCGATCCTGAGGAACTTGCCAAGAGTCAGGCTACCCTGGTATATGGTCAGATGAATGAGCCACCTGGGGCACGTGCTTCTGTAGCACTCTCTGGTTTGACCGTAGCTGAGGAGTTCCGTGATCACGGAGGTAAGAATGGTGAGGCAGCAGATATCATGTTCTTCATCGATAACATCTTCCGTTTCACCCAGGCTGGTTCTGAGGTATCTGCGCTGCTGGGTCGTATGCCATCAGCCGTAGGTTATCAGCCAACGCTGGCTTCTGAGATGGGTGCCATGCAGGAGCGAATCACTTCTACCAAGAATGGTTCCATCACCTCTGTACAGGCCGTTTATGTGCCTGCAGATGACTTGACCGACCCTGCTCCAGCTACGACCTTTACTCACCTGGATGCTACCACTGAGCTTTCCCGTAAGATTGCATCTCTCGGTATCTATCCTGCCGTAGACCCGCTGGGTTCTACCTCTCGTATCCTCGACCCGCTGATTGTGGGCAAGGCACACTACGATTGTGCACAGCGAGTAAAGCAGTTGTTGCAGCGTTACAACGAGTTGCAGGATATCATCGCCATCCTCGGTATGGATGAGCTCTCTGATGAGGATAAGTTGACCGTGAACCGTGCACGCCGTGTACAGCGTTTCCTGAGCCAGCCATTCACCGTAGCAGAGCAGTTTACCGGTTTGAAGGGTGTGATGGTTCCTATTGAAGAGACTATCAAGGGCTTCAACGCCATCCTCGACGGTGAGGTAGATGACCTGCCAGAGCAGGCATTCCTCAACGTAGGTACTATCGAGGATGCCAAGGAGAAGGCTAAGCAGTTGCTCGCAGCAGCACAGGCGTAATCTTTAAATCCACGGCTTATGTTACAGCTAAAGATAGTATCTCCTGAGAAAGTAGTCTTCCAGGGTGAGGTGGAGAGCGTACTGGTTCCGGGAACCCTCGGCTCGTTCGAGATTCTCAAGGATCACGCGCCTATCATCTCTTCGCTCGAAGTGGGCAAGGTGGAATACACCACCAGGGAAGGCAAGCAGGTAATGAACATCAAGGGCGGATTCGTGGAATGTAAGAAAAACGAAGTAAGCCTTTGCGTAGAAGTTTAGATAAGTGATTAATTTTTAGTGATTAATTATTAGATAATGGAAAAAGACGAAAAGTTGCGCTTGCAGACTATCAGACAGGCGAGTATCAGGTATAAGCAGATTTCTTTGTGGCTTACAGCAGCAGTGGCTCTTGCCGTGCTCTTTGCCTGCAGATTATCTGCTCAATGCGATGATATGATAGCCCAGGTTGTTAACCCACTGGTAGTGAGTGCGATATTCTCACTCGTTGCAAGTACTGCTTATGGTGAAGCATGGAAGGCTGTGGCAAAGTCATCGCCCGCCAATCTCGCCAAGTTCTACCTGGCAGCACTGGTCTTGAAACTGATGGCTGGTACATTGGTATTCCTCATCTATGTGCTGGTATGCGACAAGCAGAACATTCTGGGCTTTACCGCCATCTTCGCCCTTTTCTATGTCGTACTTCTCGTGTTCGACTGCATCTACTTCGCTCGGGTAGAGAAAAAGAACCGTCTTTCATAAGCGGTTCTGAAACAAATAATTAATAAACAAAAGTAAGAATTAAAGAATATGAAACATCTCAAGCAATTCCTCTTGATGGCGATGCTGCTCTTCACGCTGGCACCTCTGCAGGTATCGGCTAAGGAGAACATCGATGTGAAAGAGATATTGTGGGGTCATATCAAGGATTCTTATGAATGGCATATCACCAAGGTGGGAGATCATCCCGTAGTGATTCATCTGCCAATCATCGTTAACACCACTTCGGGCTGGCACGTGTTCTGCAGCAGCGAATTCTCGGAAGAGAAGGATGCCAATGGAGACCGTCCAGGACCTTTCAACCTGGTGATCAAGAACGCTGATGCGCAGGCGAATCCCAACAAGATAGTAGAGAAGGTGGGAGACCAGGAGGTTCGTCCGCTTGACATCTCCATCACGAAGACCGTTTGCGTGCTCTTCATCGATGCTATCATTCTGTTGCTCTGTGTCCTGATACCAGCCCGCTGGTGCAGGAAGCACAAGGTGGATGACCCTGCACCAAAGGGATTTGTGGGACTGATGCACATGTTCATCATGTCGGTATATACCGATGTAATTGAGGCCACCCTGGGTAAGGAGGCGCCAAAGTACGCACCATGGTTGCTTACTTGCTTCTTCTTTATCTTCGTGGCGAACATCATGGGTATCGTACCATTCCCTCCAGGTGGTGGTAACCTGACGGGTAATATCGCCTGCACCGTATTCTTCGGTGTAACGACATTCCTGATCACCAACTTCACCGGTACCAAGGAATACTGGAAGGATATCTTCTGGCCGGAGGTACCAACCTGGTTGAAGGTCCCTGTGCCACTGATGCCATTCATCGAGCTCTTCGGAATCTTTACGAAACCGCTGGCTCTGATTATCCGACTCTTCGCCAACATGATGGCGGGTCACGCCATCGCACTTTCGTTTGCGGCTATCATTTTCATCATGTTCAACATCAGTGAGAATGCTATCGCCAACTATGTGGCAGGTACGGGTATGACAATAGTAAGTGTTGCGATGAGCGCCTTTATGATGCTCCTCGAAGTATTGGTAAGCTACATTCAGGCATTGGTATTCACCATGCTGAGTGCAGTATTCATCTCGCTGGCTCATGTAAAGTCTCATGAGGCTGAGCCAGAGGTAGTGAAGTAGTTTATAGCTTATAGATTACGGATCTAATTTCATTCAGATAATAAACAAAGAAAATATAAACAACTTAAATTATTAAGATTATGTTATCACTTTTATTAGCAGCAGAGATTGCAAAGTTGGGTGCCGCAGTAGGTGCAGGTTTGGCCGCTATTGGCGCAGGTATTGGTATCGGTCGCATTGGTGGCCAGGCTATGGACGCTATGGCTCGTCAGCCAGAGAAGATGGGCGACCTCCGTTCTTCTATGATTATCGCAGCAGCGTTGGTTGAGGGTGTTGCGTTCTTCGCTGTCATCATCGCCATCCTGGCAATCGTTATGTAATCATCTCATCTGTCACTATCATCTGCCCCGATAAAAGGAAGTCACAGGCATCAGTCTGATGTCTTTCCGGGGCATGATAGAGATGATTCTAGAGTTAGTTAAAATAAAACGTTTAAGTAAAACTTTAACCAGTATATATGGATTTATTAATTCCTGATAGCGGTTTGCTCTTCTGGATGACGCTGGTCTTCATCATCGTCTTCATCATTCTTTGGAAGGCTGGATTCCCAGCCATCATTAAGATGGTGAACGGACGCAAGGCTTTCATCGATGAAAGTCTGAAGAAGGCTCACGAAGCCAACGAGAAGCTTGCCAATATCCAAAAAGAAGGTGAATCCATCTTGCAGGAAGCTCGCGAGAAGCAGGCTGCCCTCCTCAAGGAGGCTGCCGAGACCCGCGATGCCATTGTAGAGAAAGCACAGGATAAAGCACGCGAAGAAGGTGCACGTCTCCTCTCTGATGCCAAGAAGCAGATTGAGACCGAGAAGCAGAACGCCATTCGTGAAATCCGCGGCCAGGTAGCCGAACTCTCTGTTCAGATTGCAGAGAAGGTGCTCAAGGCTAAGCTCTCTGACGACAAGGCACAGATGGATATGATAAATCGACTGCTGGACGAGGTTTCTTCTGACAACAAATAGTAAAGCTTATGGATATAGGTGTAATATCGGTGCGTTATGCCCGTGCCCTCATCAAGGCTGCACTCGGCATGAAGCTCGAAGATCAGGTCTACCAGGAGATGCAGACGCTCTTTAAGAGCTACATCGACGTGCCTGAACTGAGATTTACGATAGACAACCCTATGCTTTCCAAAGACAAGAAAGAGGCACTTCTCATCACAGCCCTGGGCAAAGAGCCTACGGAACTGAGCAAGAAGTTTATCGCTCTCGTCTTGAAAGAGGATAGGGAGAGCACCCTGCAATTCATGGCTGCTTCGTATATCACTCTTTACAGGAAACAGAAGAACATCATCCGCGGTAAGCTGATCACCGCCACTGCCGTTGACGCCTCTACGGAGGACAAGATGCGCAAGATGGTGGAGCAGAGAACGAAAGGTACTGTGGAGTTCAAGACCGAGGTGAACCCTGAACTGATTGGCGGTTTCATCCTTGAGTATGATACTTACAGAATGGATGCGAGCGTAAAGACTAAGCTCAACAACATTCTGACACAGCTCAAAAAGTAAAAATAATTAAAGTAAATAACAAAATGTCAGATAAAATTAAACCAAGTGAGGTGTCTGAGGTTCTTCAGCAGCAGCTCCAGGAGGTTAATGGCTCTCAGCAGTTTGACGAGGTGGGTACTGTGCTTACCGTCAGCGATGGCGTGGCTCGTATCTATGGTCTGCGTAATGCCGAGGCTAATGAACTTCTTGAGTTTGAGAATGGAACCATGGCTATCGTCATGAACTTGGAGGAAGACAATGTAGGTTGTGTCCTCTTAGGTCCTACAGCTGGCATCAAGGAGGGACAGAGCGTGAAGCGTACACACCGTATCGCTTCTATCCGCGTAAACGACAACTTCCTCGGACGTGTCGTAAACCCTCTGGGTCAGGCTATTGATGGTCTGGGTGACATCGACCTCACCGATTCTTTCGAGATGCCTTTGGATCGTAAGGCACCTGGTGTAATCTATCGTCAGCCAGTAAAGGAACCTCTTCAGACTGGTTTGAAGGCGGTAGACTCTATGATTCCTATCGGTCGTGGACAGCGTGAGTTGATCATCGGTGACCGTCAGACCGGTAAGACTGCCATCGCAGTGGATACCATCATCAACCAGAAGAGTTTCTATGAGGCTGGCAAGCCAGTATATTGTATCTATGTAGCTATCGGTCAGAAAGCATCTACTGTTGCTGCATTGGTACAGAACCTCAAGGAGCATGGCGCCCTGCCATATACCATCATCGTAAGTGCTACCGCTGCCGATCCTGCAGCCATGCAGTATTACGCACCATTTGCCGGTGCAGCTATCGGTGAGTACTTCCGCGACCGCGGTTACTCAGCTCTCGTAGTATACGATGACTTGAGTAAGCAGGCTGTGGCTTACCGTGAGGTATCTCTGATCCTCCGCCGTCCATCCGGACGTGAGGCTTACCCTGGTGATGTCTTCTATCTCCACTCTCGTCTGTTGGAGCGTGCCGCTCGTATCAACGACCAGCAGGAGGTAGCCGAGCAGATGAACGACCTTCCAGAGTGCATGAAGGGTCACGTAAAGGGTGGTGGTTCTTTGACAGCCCTTCCTATCATCGAAACACAGGCTGGTGACGTATCAGCATACATTCCAACCAACGTGATTTCCATCACCGACGGTCAGATCTTCCTTGAGACCGACCTCTTCAACCAGGGCTTCCGTCCAGCTATCAACGTAGGTATCTCCGTATCTCGTGTAGGTGGTTCTGCCCAGATCAAGAGTATGAAGAAGGTGGCTGGTACACTGAAGATTGATATGGCTCAGTATCGTGAGCTGGAGGCCTTCTCTAAGTTCTCTAGCGATATGGATGCCGTAACAGCGATGACTCTGGACCGTGGCCGTAAGAACGACCAGTTGCTGGTTCAGCCTCAGTACCGCCCAATGCCGGTAGGCGAGCAGGTAGCTATTCTCTACTGTGGTGTTCACGGATTGATGCACGACGTGCCAATGGATAAGGTTCGCGACTGTCAGGATCAGTTCCTCGATGCTATGCGCAGCCAGCACGCTGATGTGATTGAGACTTTGGGCGATGGTAAACTCACCGACGATGCCATTAAGGCAGTCGAGGAGACCATGGCTAATGTTGCAGGACAATATAAAGCGTAATAGCCTATGCCGTCATTAAAAGAGATTAAAACTCGCATAGCCAGCGTTAACAGTACCCGTAAGATTACGAGTGCGATGAAGATGGTGGCTTCCAGTAAGTTGCATCATGCTCAGGTAGCTATCCAGAATATGCTGCCTTATGGAAATATGCTGGAACATATCCTCAAGAGTTTCCTGGTAAGTACTCCGAATGTCGACCATCCGTTGCAGTTGGAGCACAAGGAAACCAAGCGTGTAGCTCTTGTGGTATACAGTTCTAACAGCAGCTTGTGTGGTGGATTCAATTCCAACGTTATCAAGATGATGATGCATGCGGTGGACGAGTATAAGGCTCAAGGCATTGACGACATCACGGTATATCCTATCGGACGAAAAGTGGCAGAGAAGGCACAGAAACTGGGTTTGAAGATTGGCGGTAACTTTACTGATCTTGCCGATCATCCTCATGCCAGCGCCTGTGCAGATATCGCCCATTCACTTGCCAAGCAGTATGCTGCTGGTGAGCTCGATAAGGTGGAGATGATTTATCATCACTTTAAGAGTGCCGGTTCACAGATTCTGACCCGCAAGACTTTCTTGCCTATTGATCTCAGCACTGAGTCGATAGGAGTGGACAACGATCGTGACCTTACCTCTAATGTGGCTACGGCAAAGGCTCAGGAATATCTGCGCCAAAAGCAGGCTGAAGCTGACGGACGCCAGAGTTTAGAGGCAAAACCTCTGAATGATGACTTCATTGTAGAGCCAGACTTGGAGACTGTTTTGGGAGTCTTGATTCCTAAGCAGCTTCGTCTGATGATTTATACAGCGTTGCTGGATAGCCAGGCGAGTGAGCATGCTGCCAGAATGGTGGCCATGCAGACCGCTACGGATAATGCCGATGAACTCTTGCGCGAACTCAACTTGCAGTACAACAAGAGTCGTCAACAGGCCATTACCAATGAATTGCTTGATATTGTGGGAGGTAGCGTAAACAACTAAGTTGCGCATCTCTTCAATCTATAAAATTAAATCGGGATGTTTGCAGTTCTGAACTTGCAGACATCCCGATTTTTTTATCTCCCTTAGTTACGAATGCTATCTCCCTTAGTTACGAATGCTATCTCCCTTAGTTACGGATATTATCTCCCTTAGTTATGAAAATATCTCCCTTACTTATGAAATTATCTCCGAAGGTTATGAAATTATCTTTCGGAGATATTCTCCTGTTATAGTCCTGTATATTTCCTGATAGCCTTGATGAAGGTATCGCCATATTTATTGAGCTTGAATTCTCCGATACCACTGATCAGGCTCATGGCATTCTTGGTGGTAGGTTTCATTCTTGCGAGTTCATGAAGGCTCTTGTCGCTGAGTACGATATATGGAGGATAACCCTGTTCGTCGGCAAGGTTCTTGCGTATCTTTCTGAGGTGTTCAAAGAGCCCTTTGTCTTCCACGCCTTTCGAGTCTTCCTGGAAGATGACACGTTCGGCATGCACCTCAGGAATGAGATTTCTCGGCTGGGCGATGGCGCCCTTCCTGTTGCGTACCGTTCTCTTTGGGCGGGTGGCTTTATCATCTTCTTCGATATAAGCCAGCGAAACATGATGTTCTCCCTTCAGTACCTTCCAGCCTAAATCGGTAACCTTCATGTAGTTGTGGTTGTTGTAGGCAATCTCGAAGAATCCCATCTGCAGCATCTGCAGCAGATAAGCATTCCAATCCTTAGATGTTGTATCCCTGCCCACACCGAAGGTTTTCATCTCGTTGTATTTGTTTTTCACAACGGCTGAAGAATGCATGCCTCTCAGAATCTCGATGCAGGTACCTACTGCAATATGCTCACCCGAACGGACCACGGCACTCAGGGCTTTCTGGGCTCTGATGGTGCCGTCGAAGGTGCGTGGAGGATTCTTGCAAACATCACAGTTGCCGCAGTTGTAGGATGATGTCTCGCCAAAATAATTCAGCAGAATGCGTCGTCGGCATACTCTCGATTCGGCATATTCCTCCATGCGGCGCAGTTTCTCTATGTTCACATCACGCTGTCCGCTTTCTTCACAGAAAGAACGGAGGGTGATGATGTCGGCCATCGAATAGAACAGCACGGTATCTGATGGTGCTCCATCTCTTCCGGCTCTACCTATTTCCTGATAGAAACTCTCGATGCTTTTAGGCATATTATAGTGGATTACCCAGCGCACATTACTCTTGTCGATGCCCATTCCGAAAGCGATGGTAGCACATACCACCTGAATCTGGTCCATCTTGAACCGCTCCTGTACTGATGCTCTGTTCTGGGCAGTCATTCCGGCGTGATAGGCTGCGGCATTGATACCCAGATCGATAAGTTCCTGAGCTACCATTTCGGTGTTCTTGCGGGAGAGACAGTAGATGATGCCTGCTTCTTCCGGATGATTACTGATGAAGCGGGTGATGTATTGGAGCTTTGCCTTTTTGGTGCTCTCCTGTCTTACGGTGAGGGAGAGGTTGGGGCGGTCGAAACTGCTTACGAACGTCTGCCCATTGAGATGAAGCTGGCGTATGATATCTTCGCGCGTTATCTTGTCGGCTGTGGCTGTGAGCGCCATCACCGGGACATTGCGGAAATTCTCGTGCAGCATACCGAGTTGCGAATACTCCGGACGGAAATCGTGTCCCCACTGGCTGATGCAGTGGGCCTCGTCAACGGCAAAGAGCGAAATCTTGATGTTGCTGAATAAATAAGGTATCTCGCTGATGAGTTTTTCGGGCGAAACATAAAGAAGTTTCAGTTCTCCCTTCTCGCATCGGCGTCGGATGATGAGTTCATCGGTCGTGTCGTTTCCGCTGTTCAGTGCCTCTGCCGGGATACCGTTTGCCTTGAGCGCCTCCACCTGGTCGTGCATCAGACTGATGAGCGGTGAAATGACCACAGCGGTACCTTCCATCGCTAATGCGGGAACCTGGTAGCACAGACTCTTTCCACCACCTGTCGGCATGAGAACCAGACAGTCGTGTCCCTGCATTACCTCTCTGATAATCGCTTCCTGGTTGGGGCGGAAGGAATCGTATCCAAAATAGCTTTTTAATATCTCGTTTATCTGCATGATTGCCGTTTTATGTTTTCTGCCTTTACCGGCATGATTTTGTTTTGTTTTTCATGCAAAGGTAATGAATAATCTGCATAAATAAAAGTTTTCTCCAAGAAAAAGTGCATATTTCAAGTAAAAAACTTTGCAAAGAGCGAAAAACAGGAGGAAAAGTTTGGTATGTGGAAAAAATGTGTTACTTTTGCATGGTAAAACAGATAAAAATGGCAAAATGTAATGTAAACACTCAAGAGCGATTTGCCGATATCCAGATGCTCCGTTATGAGCTGAAGGGTTTCGAAAACCTGTCGCTCACACAGAAAATTTATATTTATTGCTTGTCGAAGGCAACCCTCTTGGGACGTGATATCACCTTCGACCAGCAGGGCAAATACAACCTGCGCATCCGTAAAACCCTGGAGGCTGTATACCTTCATTATGAGGGTAATCGCGAAAGCGAAGATTTCAAGGCTTTCGAAGTTTACCTGAAACGTGTCTGGTTTGCCAGCGGCATCCATCATCACTATGGATGTGAAAAGTTTGTGCCAGGATTTTCAGAGGAATCTTTCTATGAGATGGTTGAGGCGATTGCCGATGAATATCTGCCTCTTTCCAAGGGACAGAGCAAGGAAGACCTGTTGGGCATTCTGGTGCCTGTCATCTTCAATCCGGAAGTCATGCCTAAGCGCGTGAATCAGACGGATGGCGAGGATCTGGTGCAGACTTCAGCCTGCAATTTCTATGAGAATGTTTCTCAGGCAGAAGTAGAACGTTTCTATGCCAGAATGAAGGAAGATGGCAACGAACAGGCACCTTCGTATGGACTGAACTCTAAACTGACCAAGCGTAATGGTGAACTGGTGGAGCTGACATGGACAGAAGACGGCCTCTATGGCGCAGCTATCAAGGAGATTGTTTCCTGGTTGCTCCGTGCTCAGAAATATGCAGAAAATGAGGAACAGAAACATCTCATCGATCTCCTGGTGAAGTATTACCGTACAGGCGATCTCAAGGATTTCGACCGTTACAGCATTGCCTGGGTGCAGCAGCACGAGGGAATGATTGATTTCATCAACGGATTTATCGAAGTGTATGGCGATCCGCTCGGACTGAAAGGTACTTGGGAAGGCATTGTAGAATATAAGGATCTTGAAGCAACGAAGCGCACCCAGACCATCAGTCAGAATGCCCAGTGGTTTGAGGACCATTCACCTGTAGACCCACGTTTCCGCAAGCCGGAGGTGAAGGGTGTTACAGCCAATGTCATCTGTGCGGCGATGTTGGGTGGCGAGGAATATCCTGCTTCTGCCATCGGCATCAATCTTCCGAATGCCAACTGGATCCGTCAGGAATATGGTTCTAAGAGTGTGACCATCGGTAACCTGACCGAGGCATATAACAAGGCTGCTCAAGGCAATGGTTTCCGTGATGAATTCGTTATCGACGAGGATACCATCAGTCTGATGAATCAGTACGAAGATATTACCGATGATCTGCATACCGACCTGCATGAGTGTCTGGGACATGGTAGCGGACAGCTCTTGCCTGGTACCGACCCTGATGCACTGAAGGCGTATGGCAGTACGATAGAAGAGGCGAGAGCCGATCTTTTCGGACTCTATTATGTAGCCGACCATAAATTGGTAGAACTGGGTCTGACTCCGAATGATGAGGCATACAAGGCTCAGTATTACGGTTATCTGATGAACGGTCTGCTCACCCAGACCATCCGCATCAAGGAAGGCGACAAGATAGAGGAAGCCCACATGCGCAACCGTGCGCTGATAGCCTGGTGGGTGATGGAACATGCCGAGGGTGCTGTGGAACTGGTGAAGATGGATATGAACTATGCTTCTGCCGAGGATGCTTTGAAGGACAGTGAGGGCAATATCATTACGACGAAGACTTATGTGAAGATTAATGATTATGCCAAGCTCCGCCATCTCTTCGGTGAGTTGCTTGCTGAAATTCAGCGCATCAAGAGCGAGGGTGATTTCGAGGCTGCCCGCCTGTTGGTAGAGAAGTATGCCGTGAATATTGATCCGGAATTGCATCGCGAGATACTGGCAAGATACAAGAAACTGAATCTCGCTCCATACAAGGGATTCATCAATCCGAAGATGACGCTGGAGATGGATGAAGAAGGCGAAATTACAGACGTAGTATTGGATTACGAGGAGAGCTATGTCGACCAGATGTTGCGCTACTCTGATGAATACGGAACTTTGTAATAAGAGAAATGATGATAGATAATAAGAACGAGGAATTTCCGATAGTGGATGAAATGGGTAATATCCTGGGCGCTGTTACCCGCGGTCATGCCCATGACGGAAGCAAGATATTGCATCCGGTTGTTCATCTGCATGTATTCAACAGCCGGGGTGATCTGTATCTGCAGCATCGTCCAGCCTGGAAGGATATCCAGCCGGATAAATGGGATACAGCCTGCGGCGGTCATGTAGATTTAGGCGAAAGTGTGAGTCAGGCTTTGCATCGCGAGGTAAGGGAAGAATTGGGCATCACCGATTTTGAACCGGAATCTCTGGGACATTATGTCTTTGAGAGTCAGCGGGAAAAGGAACTGGTTTATGTACATCGCTGTGTATATGATGGCGAGGTGAAACCGAGCCAGGAAGAATTGGCCGGTGGCAGATTCTGGACCAAGGATGAAATCAGCGAAAACATCGGCAAGGGTGTTTTCACTCCGAACTTCGAAAACGAATACCAGAAGTATTTCATGTAACGCTGAAATTAGCTATAAAAATACGTCCCGACGTAGCATTTGCTGCATCGGGACGTATTTTTTTGTATGTCGGGACGCAGCAAATGCTACGTCGGGACGTATTTTCAGCAGGGTCGTGGTCTGTTTCTGACTGCATCTGCAGAAGCGTTAAATCTCGTAGATACCCTTGAGTGCGCCTCTTGCAATTTTCTCGAAATCTTCACCGAAGTCGCAGAAACGGAGAACCGCATTAGAGGCAGCATGTTTTATTCCCATGTTGTCACCCTGCAATGCAGTGGCAGCCTGATCCAGGAATTCGTTGATGCCACGCTCGTTAGGCTCTTTCCCATTGGCAAAGAGACGGGCAAGGAGCTGGAAACCAGCAATCTCATAGAGCGGCTTATCACTCGCTATCCACTGGTAGGCGATGACAGGCGCATAATCTACGTGCTGCAAAAGGTTGAAGGCAAGCATCTCTGCCATCTCCTGGCTCTGTACCTGTTCCATCCATAAATCTGTGATTTCCGGAAGCATCTTATCGGCAGGCATGATGAGTGTAGCCAGAATCTTGCATTCCCGGATATCTTCCTTCCACAGTTCGATGGCGAGGTCATAGTCTTTACCATATTCCTCAGCCATCTTTTTCAGTTCATAGAATGGTACGCCCCAATTCAGTTTATATCCCAGTCCCTTATCGCGCATAGATTGCGATCCCGGACCGTTCATCAGCAAGCGAAAGCTTCGCTTGATAGTCATCAGTTTCTGATGTGTTTCTTCGTTCATTATATTTAGAGTAAACTATTAACTAAATTAAAGTTTCATTATTTTACAGAACATTCCTTCGAACTGTTCCTCTATATTTGCAGGTTTATGCTTGAAGATACCGAAGATGGCACTTCCGCTACCACTCATCGCTGCATATACGGCACCCAGGTTGTACAGCTTCTGTTTGATTTCTGCCAGTTCCGGGTGCATC
This sequence comes from Segatella copri, assembly GCA_021623045.1. Taxonomy (GTDB): domain Bacteria; phylum Bacteroidota; class Bacteroidia; order Bacteroidales; family Bacteroidaceae; genus Prevotella; species Prevotella copri_T. The sequence continues at coordinate 69,515 of JAJWJX010000001.1, forward strand.
TTGAAGATAGGTGCCTCAAAATCGTTGACAAGTTCCTCTTTCCAAGTCTCGATAGGCTGGCGTACGATGTCGCGGCAACATTTGGCTGGTGCCTGTGGGGTGATGGCTGCATAAGCCTCTTTGGTGCTGACGGCAATGTCATCGCGCTTCACCACAACCAGATGATAGCCCTTCAGATTATCGCCAGGACCACTCACCGGCATCAGTTCTTCTCCGATACCTTCTGCATAGCAAGCAGTGTCACCATCTTCGGGGTCAGCAGAAATGAAGTAGGCACAGTCTGCGCCCAGTTTGGCAGCGTATCTTTCCATCTCCGGATTACCGATATTGAGGCGGAAACGCTCGTCAAGCAAACGGATCATGAAGGCTGCATCGGCAGAACCGCCACCCAAACCAGCCTGCGAAGGAATACGCTTCACCAGGTGAGCATGGATGCGTGGAATCCTGAAGTCGGCAGCTAGGAGATTATAAGCTTTTACAACGAGATTGTTCTGTTCATCGCAATCCACTGCGTTACCTGTAATCTTCAGATCACAAGGAACATCGCTAGGGAATTCATCGCCCATGAGCTTGATTTCAAGTGCATCGGTCAGCGGAATAGGGTAGAACACCGTTTCGAGATTGTGGTATCCATCTTTCCGCTTGCTAACTATATTTAAACCAAGATTGATCTTGGCGCAAGGAAATGTAATCATAACTTTTCAGTTTAAAGGGTTCGTTACTATTTCTTTTTCTTTGCAAAGATACGGAAAAATATCTAACATGGTGCATCTTTTACAGGATTATTTTTATCAGTAGCATTAAAAATATTAAAATAAGCCCTGTTTTGCAATATCTTTTGTATCTTTGCAATTACAAATTATTAATAGATTATGAAAAAAGGAGATAAAGTCAGATTCTTGAGCGAAGTGGGTGGCGGAAAGGTTGCCGGCTTCCAAGGTAAAAATATTGTGCTCGTTGAGGATGAGGATGGTTTTGAGATTCCGATGCCTATCAACGAGGTGGTTGTGGTGGAGCAGGATGAATACTCCATGGGCAAGATGATTTCGGCTAAGATGGATGCGCAGCAGAAGGCTGAGGAGCATGCCAATACCGAACTGCATCAGGACAGCCGGAGTATCAAGGCCATCTTGAATGATCACGATGACGTGGATATGGATGTAGAGGAATATGATGCTGCCGACCGTGAGATAACCTTTGTAAAACCGGTTGAGGAACGTACGGGTGGCAACAAACTCAGTGCTTATCTCGCCTTTGTACCTATCAACATCAAGGACGTAACCAATACCCGTTTCGAGACCTATATGGTGAATGACAGCAACTACTATCTCCACTATACCTATCTCGTGGCTGAGGGAAATGCATGGACTCTGAAAGCAGAGGGAGAAATAGAACCGAACACCAAACTCTTCATCGAGGAATTCGGTCGTGAGGCTCTAAACGAGATGGAGCATATCGCCATCCAGATGATAGCCTACAAGAAGGACAAGCCATTCCTCCTGAAGCCGGCAACAGATGTTCAGTTCCGTCTCGATCCCGTGAAATTCTACAAACTTCATCTTTTCGAGGAGAACGATTTCTTCGAGACTCCAGCCTATCTCTTTACGATTGTAGAGAACGATGAAATAGCCCGTCCGCTGGTTATCGATTCCAAGCGTCTGAAAGAGCAGATGTATAAGGATGAGAAGGTTGTTGCCAACACCAGCAAGAAGAAGAGCAAGAAGGATGATGGTACCCTTGTGATAGATCTTCATGCGGATGAAGTGCTTGAAACAACTGCTGGAATGAATTCTGCAGATATTCTTCATTATCAGATGGATATCTTCAAGAAGACCATGGAGGAATATAAGAAAAAGAAGGGACAGAAAATTATCTTTATTCATGGAAAGGGCGAAGGTGTGTTGCGCCAGACTCTCATTCATGAGTTGAACTATCGCTATAAGAGTTGCACCTATCAGGATGCTTCTTTCCAGGAGTATGGCTATGGTGCTACACAGGTAACAATAAAGTAATTTATTATGAAGTACGGATTTATTAAGGTAGCCAGTGCCATCCCTGCCGTAAAGGTGGGTGATGTCATTTTCAATACCCAGCAGATAGAGGAACAGATAGCGCTGGCTGAGGGAAAGGGTGTAGAGATCATTACATTTCCGGAACTCTCTATTACGGGCTATTCCTGTCAGGATCTCTTCCGCCAGCAGATGCTTCTTGAATCATCTGAACAGGCGGTGATGATGTTGCTCGATTTCACACGCAAACTCGATATCATCTCTATCGTGGGTGCGCCGGTGATAGCGGGCGACTTGTTGCTCAATTGTGGTATCGTTATCCAGCATGGACAGATTCTCGGTATTGTACCGAAGACATATCTTCCAAACTACAGCGAGTTTTATGAGAAACGCTGGTTTGCCTCGGCTCAGGACCTGAGAGATTGCGAAGTCCGTTATGCCGGACATAAGGTGAAACTGACGCCTGATGTTCAGATTTTTCAAACTTTCGATGGCGTACAGTTTGGTGTGGAAATCTGCGAAGATGTATGGGCTCCGGCTCCTCCTAGCAACAAACTGGCGCTAGCAGGAGCAGACCTGATTTTCAATCTTTCTGCAAGCGACGAACTCATCGGAAAACATAATTATCTGAAGAGTCTGCTCAGCCAGCAGAGTGCCCGTACCATGACCGGATATATCTACAGTTCCTGCGGATTCGGTGAGAGTACGCAGGATGTGGTTTATGGTGGAAATGCCCTGATTTATGAGAATGGAGTTTTACTTTCACAGAGTGAACGTTTCTCTATTGAACCGCAGATGGTTATCTCACAGATAGATGTAGAGAAACTCCGCTCTGAGCGTCGTACGAATTCTACTTATGTAAATGCCCAGCGCAATATTAAGTATTCTGTTCTCGGCGGTCAGTTCAATATCCGTAATATCGAAGCCGAACCTACCGAGAACGAACGCGATTTTGTGTTGGAACGTGAGGTGAATCCTCATCCGTTTATTCCTACCAGCAGCGATATGAATGCCTCTTGCGAGGAAATTTTCAATATCCAACTCATGGGACTAGCCAAGCGTATCGTTCATACCCATGCCAAGACCGTAGTAATCGGTATTAGTGGCGGTTTGGATTCTACGCTTGCCTTACTCGTTTGTGTAAAGGCTTTTGATAAACTCAAGATGAACCGAAAGGGTATCGTAGGAGTCACCATGCCGGGTTTCGGAACTACAGACAGAACCTACAACAATGCCATCTCGCTGATGCAGAGCCTCGGTATCACCATCAAGGAAATCAGCATCGCTAAGGCTGTAACCCAGCACTTCGAGGATATCGGTCAGGATGCCAGTGTGCATGATGTGACTTACGAGAATTCCCAGGCTCGTGAACGTACCCAGATTCTGATGGATTTAGCCAATAAGATGGGTGGTATGGTTATCGGTACCGGCGACCTTTCAGAGTTGGCATTAGGATGGGCTACCTATAATGGTGACCACATGAGCATGTATGGCGTGAATGCCAGCATTCCTAAGACCCTGATCCGTCATCTCGTAAATCATGTAGCAGAGAGTGGGGTAGACGAACAGAGCCGCATCACGCTTCGTGATATCATCGATACTCCTATCAGTCCAGAGTTGATTCCGGCAGATGAGAATGGAAATATCAAGCAGAAGACGGAAGATTTGGTGGGACCATACGAACTGCATGATTTCTTCCTCTACTATTTCCTGCGTTTCGGTTTCCGTCCTTCCAAGATTTACATGTTGGCAAAGAAGGCATTTATTGATTCCGAACTGGAACGCGTGAAGATCAGCGACAACGATCCTGATAGCTATGATGAGGAAACCATCAAGAAGTGGCTGAAGACCTTCGTGCGCCGTTTCTTCAATCAGCAGTTCAAGCGCAGCTGTCTGCCAGATGGCCCGAAAGTAGGTAGCGTAAGCCTCAGTCCTCGTGGCGACTGGCGTATGCCTAGTGATGCAGCTTCAGCCATCTGGTTGCAAGAGGCTGAAAACCTCTGAATTTGATTTCGGACAAGCCAAAAGTACAATATTCTTTCTATTTTCTGGCGCGCCCGTTATATTAATTATATACTCTTAAAGGGGCTGGATTTTGTAAATATTTGGTTTACAGAATCCAGCCTCTTTTTCTTAATATTTGTGAAATCGATTGCACAAAAATATCAGCAGAAAAGTGAAATATCTTGTTGGGTGGATAGAAATAGTTTGTAATTTTGCGGTGTAATTATTCAACTATTCAATTTTAAACTTAACAATTTCATTATGAAAAAACTTGCCGCAAAATTATGGGCGGTTTTAATGCTCATGTTGGTCTCCATGCAGACGATGGCTACAGACACGTTTACTAGCAATCGTACTGACTTCCGAGACGAAAGTATCTATTTTATGATGACCACGCGTTTCTACGATGGTGACACAGGAAACAATGTGCTCTGCTGGGATAACCAGTCAGAGCAGATCAAAACAAAAGACCCTTGCTGGCGAGGCGACTTCCAGGGTGTCATCGACAAACTCGACTACATCAAGGCACTCGGCTTCACTGCCATCTGGATTACACCAGTAGTGCAGAACGCATCCGGTTATGATTACCACGGTTATCATGCCATGGATTTCCAGCATGTAGACTGCCGTTATCAGAGCAGCGATGGTAGCAAGGACGGTGACGCCATGTTCCAGGAACTCATTGACAAGGCTCACGAAAAGGGTATCAAGATTATCCTCGACATCGTGCTCAACCACACCGGTAACTTCGGTGAGCAGACACTCTGCAAGGAGTTTGACCGTAATACCGACTTGGAAACTCAGGCACTCATCAATGCTTGTATGATTCCTAACGAGGAGAAGTTGGGTTCCGACTACCTTACAAGTGTCCCTTATGAGCAGTATCAGCGTCGTCTTGGCTTGTTGAAGAATGTCCGTGGTAAGAACGAGGATGTTCACAACTACTGGCACCATTTTGGTGACTTCAACTGGGACTTTCCTAATCGCTGGTGGGCTCAGATTGCAGGCGACTGTGTTGACCTGAATACCGAGAACGACTACGTAGCAGATTATCTCGTAAAGTGCTACGGCAGTTTCATCAAGATGGGTGTGGATGGATTCCGTATCGATACTTCCGGTCACATCTCACGTTTGACATTCTGCAAGCAGTTTATTCCTCAGTTTACAGCCCTCGGTAAGAAGTATGAGGACAAGCGATTGAACAAGGCACCTTTCTTCATGTATGGTGAGGTTTGCGCTCGTTACAGTGATGTCACATACCGTGGTCAGGATAACCTCTCTTGCTATTATTACACATGGGAGGCTCCACAGGACTTGCTCGACAAATGGGATGGTAGCCAGAAATACTGGGATACACAGGTACTCTTTGATAAAGCCAATGGCGGTACTGGTGTGGATGACCATCAGATGGCTCTCTGTGAGTCAGACAATGCCCCAACACCAACAAGTGACAATACCTTTATGGTGAATGGTAAGTGGCATGAGCCAGACTATTCTCAGGCAAGTGGTTTCCATGTGATCGACTTCCCATTGCACTACAACTTCGGTAATGCTGCCGCCGCATACGGTTTGGCAAAGTCAGGTGACAAGAGATATAATGATGCTACCTATAATGTGGTATATGTTGATAGCCACGACTACGGTCCTCAGCAAACCAACGACCAATTCCGTTTCTCTGGTGATGATGCTCAGTGGGCAGAGAATCTCTCTCTGATGTTTACCTTCCGTGGTATTCCATGTCTCTATTATGGTTCTGAGGTAGGTTTCCGTCGCGGTGCTCCGATTGACAGAGGTCCTCACGGTCCTCTTTCTGAAACTGGTCGTGCTTACTTCGGTGGTTACCTCACTGGTGATGTAGAAGCATCTGATTTCGGTGATTACAAGGCTACAGGCAATGTGGCTGCAACATTGAATCATGATGTCGCTCAGCACCTCATCCGTCTGAACAAGATTCGTCAGGCTGTTCCTGCTTTGCGTAAGGGTCAGTGGACCGACGATGGTTGTACTCCTGCTGATGGCGGTATCGCCTTCAAGCGTGCTTACAAGAATGACAGCTATGCACTCGTAGCCATCAATGGTGGTGCAACATTCACAGATTGCCCTGATGGTACTTATACCGACGTGGTAACAGGCAAGACTTACACAGGTTCTACTATCACCGTTGATGCTCCTGCTACTCAGGGTCAGCTCCGTGTTCTCGTGAAGGACTGGAAGGGCGGTCAGATAGGTGAGGATGGTCCTTTCATCTATAATGAGGCTCCTAAGTCTAAGTCAGAGGCTGATCAGGCTTATGATGGTCATGAGGAAGATGGTACAACATGGGTTGAGCCACAGACTAATGAGTTTGGTTTGAAGTTCTCTCAGAATGGTGGTACTTTCCGCACCAATACTGTTACTGTAGAGGTAAGCCTTAGCGGTAAGGCAACTTCTGGTTGGTTCCAGGTTGAAGGTCAGGACAAGGTTGAGTTGGCTCCTGGCGAGACCAAGACATTCACTATCGGTGAAGGTATGAACTTCAAGCAGACCAAGACTGTAACATGGTATGCTAAGAACGACAAGAGTGAGAAGAATGGTTCTGTATCCTTCACCAAGGTGGATCCTAACGCATCTATCACCGTATATGTAAAGGCAGACAATGCTCCAACTATCTATGCTTGGGTTCCTGGTACTCCAAAAAAGGAGTTGACAGGTGCATGGCACGGTAAGACCATGGATGGTCCTGAAGAGATTGGTGGTGTCAACTACTGGTACAAGACTTTCGATGGAGTAGAGAGCTTCAATGTGGTTCTGAATAATGGTAATGACAAGCAGTCAAGTGACATCACTGGTATCACAGGCGATATCTACTTGGAGTATGACGGTGGTTCAAATGTCAAGACGCTCGATGCTCCTGTCAACACAACAGCCAAGGTTACTTTGAGTCCTAACGGTGGTGACTTCGAGAAGACTATCTCCGTAACAGCAACCCTCAGCGACAATGCCAAGAGCGGTTGGTATAAGATTGGCGATGGCGAGCAGGTTGCTCTTACTCCTGGTAAGCCAGTTACCTTCACTCTCGGTGCTGACATGATGGAAGGCGAGAGCAAGACTGTAACTTGGAGCGCAACTAATGCAGAAGGTGTAACCAAGACAGGTTCTGCAACCTTCAACAAGATTAAAGAGGTAGTTATTCCTACTCCAACAGGTATCTTCGCTTACTTCCTCGCTCCTTCAGACTGGAGTCAGGTTGACTGCTGGGCTTGGAGTGATACAGACAACTTTACCGGTGGCAACTGGCCAGGTGTAGCTTGTACCAAGACTGGTGAGAAGAAGAATGGTCTCGATGTCTGGATGTGGAAGTATGATGGTGATTTGACAGGTGCTCCTACCCAGATTATCTTTAATAATGGCGGTAATGGTCAGCAGACAAAAGACTTGAATTTCGTCAATGGTGCAGTCTATAACCGTGACGGTAAGACCAATGAGTCTGTCTCAACAGGCATCAACCAGGTAGGTAGCAAGAAGGCTCCTGCTAAGTTGAAGATTTACTCTATTAATGGTCAGAAGGTAGCCGAAGTAAACAAGGTTTCTGATGCAGAATACGTTCTGGCTCCAGGTATGTATATCTGCAATGGCAAGAAGTTTGTTATCAAATAAACTTACCGCTACTTTGGGACTTAAACAAGCACTTCGCCTGCTCTGTAAGCGGGTAGTGTGAGTTTGTCCCCGTGCGGTTAGCAGTTTATGTACATGATATCCTCTGAATGAGGCTGATTTTTGCAAATATCCGTTTTGCGAAATTCAGCCTCTTTTTCTTTGTTGTTGCGAAATCGATTGCATAGAAAAAACAATAGAAATGTGAATTATTTTATAGCATTTATAAAAAGAATTCGTAAATTTGCAACATAATTATTCAACTATTCAATTTTAAACTTAACAATTTCATTATGAAAAAACTTGCCGCAAAATTATGGGCGGTTCTTATGCTCATTTTGGTCTCTATGCAGGCGATGGCTACAGACACGTTTACTAGCAATCGTACTGATTTCCGAGACGAAAGTATCTACTTCATGATGACCACGCGTTTCTACGATGGTGATCCTTCTAACAATGTGCTCTGCTGGGACAACCAGGAGGCACAGAAAAGTACAAAGGACCCTTGCTGGCGAGGTGACTTCCAGGGTGTGATCGACAAGCTCGACTATATCAAGGCTCTTGGTTTTACAGCCATCTGGATTACTCCAGTTGTGCAGAATGCATCTGGTTATGACTATCATGGTTATCATGCTTCGGATTTCTCCAAGGTAGATTGCCGCTATCAGAGTGGTGATGGCAGCAAGAGCGGTGACGTGATGTTCCAGGAACTCATCGACAAGGCTCACAAAAAGGGTATCAAGATTATCCTCGATATCGTGCTCAACCACACCGGTAACTTCGGTGAGGAGCATTTTTGCAAGGAGTTCGACCGTGATACCCGTCTTCGTAACCAGGCAGACATCAATGCTTGTATGATTCCTAATTTGGAAACATTGGGTAGTGACTATCCAGGTCTTCAGCCTGGTTATCAGTATCAGCGTCGTCTTGCCATGATGAAGAATACCGATGGTCAGAATCATGATCCTCATAACTACTGGCACCATTTCGGTAACTTCAACTGGGACTTACCTAATCGCTGGTGGGCTCAGATTGCAGGTGACTGTGTGGACCTCAATACTGAGAATAATACAGTGGCTGATTATCTTGTCAAATGCTACGGCAACTTTATCAAGATGGGTGTCGATGGTTTCCGTATTGATACATCCGGTCACATCTCACGTCTTACCTTCTGCAAGCAGTTCATTCCTCAGTTTGCTGCCCTCGGTAAGAAGTACGAGGACAAGCGCTTGAACAAGGCTCCTTTCTTCATGTATGGTGAGGTTTGTGCCCGTTTCGGTAGTGTGCAGTACCGTGGTCAGGACAACCTTTCACCTTATTATTATACATGGCAGGCTCCACAGAACTTGATGGATAGCTTTGATGGCAGCCAGTCATACTGGGACACTCAGGAAATCTATGACAGTGGTACAGGTTATGATGCTAAGCTGATGCCTCTCTGCGAGAAGGATAATGCGGATTCTCCTGAAAGCAACAATACCTTTATGCTGAATGGTGCATGGCATGAGCCAGACTATTCTCAGTCAAGTGGTTTCAATGTAATCGACTTCCCATTGCACTACAACTTCTCTAATGCAGGAAGTGCATACGGCTTGGCTAAGTCTGGTGATATGAAATACAATGATGCTACTTTCAATGTGGTATATGTAGATAGTCATGACTACGGTCCTCAGCCAAGTGATGGTATCCGTTTCTCTGGTAGTGATGCTCAGTGGGCTGAGAATCTCTCTCTGATGTTTACCTTCCGTGGAATCCCATGTCTCTATTATGGTTCTGAGGTAGGTTTCCGTCGTGGTTCTGTGATTGACAAAGGTCCTAATGGTCCTCTTTCTAACACTGGTCGTGCTTACTTCGGTGGTTATATCACAGGTGATGTAGAAGCATCAGACTTCGGTGAATATAAGGCTTCTGGTAACGTGGAAGCTACATTGAATCATGATTTGGCTCAGCACCTCATCCGTCTGAACAAGATTCGTCAGGCTGTTCCTGCTCTCCGTAAGGGTCAGTGGACAGACGAGGGTTGTAAGGCCAATGGTGGTATCGCCTTCAAGCGTGCTTACAAGGACAGCTATGCACTCGTAGCCCTCAATGGTGGTGCTACCTTTACAGATTGCCCAGCTGGTACTTATACAGACTTGGTAACAGGCAAGACTTACACAGGTCCTACTATCACCGTTGATGCTCCTAGTAATCAGGGTCAGGTTCGCGTACTCGTGAAAGACTGGAAGGGTGGCAAGCTCATTGATGATGGTGCTTTTATCTATGCTTCTGCTGCTCAGCATAAGGGTGATCAGACCTATGATGGCAATGAAGAGGCTGGTACAACTTGGGTTGACGAGACTCCTCTTCAGCCAGTAAGCGTTTCTCTTTCTCCAGCTGGTGGAAGTTTCCGCACCAATACGGTAACAGTTACTGCTGAACTCTCAGAAGATGCTTTGTCTGGTTGGTACCAGATTGAGGGACAGGACAAGGTAGCTTTGACCCCTGGTAAGCCTGCTACCTTCACTATCGGTGATGGCATGAACTTCAAGGACAGCAAGACTGTGACTTGGAGTGCTACAAGCTCTGAAGGCAAGGAGAAGACAGAAAAGGTTACTTATACCAAGGTAGATCCTAACGCATCTATCGTGGTCATGGTGAAGGCTGACAAGGCTCCTTACATCCATGCTTGGACAACAGGTACTGGCAGTAAGAATTTGACAGGTGCATGGCCTGGTAAGGTGATGAACGGTCCTGAGGAGATTGATGGTGCTAAATACTGGACTTACTCTTTCGATGGCGTAGAGAACTTCAATGTCATCTTGAATAATGGTAGCGGTGCTCAGTCTGGTGATATTACTGGTATCACAGGAGACATCTATTTGGAGTATGATGGTGGTTCTAGTGCCAAGAAAATTGACGCTCCTGTCAATACTGTTGCTGCAGCTAAGGTTACTTTCAGTCCTAATGGTGGGGACTTCGAGAATACTATTTCTGTTACCGCTACATTGAGCAGCAATGCAAAGAGCGGTTGGTACAAGATTGGTAATGGTGAGCAGGTAAATCTCACTCCTGGTCAGGCTGCTACCTTCACTATCGGTGCAGACATGATGGAAGGCGAGAGCCAGACTGTAACTTGGAGCGCAACTAATGCAGACGATGTGACCAAGACTGGTACAGCTACCTTCAATAAGAAAGAAAAGTTGATTATTCCTACTCCAACAGGAATCTTCGCTTACTTCCTCGCTCCTTCAGACTGGAGTCAGGTTGACTGCTGGGCTTGGAATGGTAGTGATAACTATACTGGTGGCAACTGGCCGGGTGTAGCTTGTACCAAGACTGGTGAGAAGAAGAATGGCTTGGATGTCTGGATGTGGAAGTATGATGGCGACTTGACAGATGCTCCTACCAAGATCATCTTTAACAACGCTAATAATGGTCAGCAGACAGCCGACTTGGATTTCGTAAACGGTGCAGTCTATAACCGTGATGGTAAGACCAACGAGGTTGTTACAGGTATCAATCAGGCTACAACAGTCCAGAAGACAGCTAAGTTGAAGATCTATTCTATCAACGGTGTGAAGGTTGCTGAAGTGAACAAGGTTTCTGATGCAGAATACGTTCTGGCTCCAGGTATGTATATCTGCAATGGCAAGAAGTTTGTTATCAAATAAACTTACCGCTACTTTGGGACTTAAACAAGCACTTCGCCTGCTCTGTAAGCGGGTAGTGTGAGTTTGTCCCCGTGCGGTTAGCAGTTTATGTACATAATATCCTCTGAATGAGGCTGATTTTTGCAAATATTCGTTTTGCGAAATTCAGCCTCTTTTTCTTTGTTTTTGCGAAATCGATTGCACAGAAGAAACAATAGAAAAGTGAATTATCTTATAGTATTTATAAAAAGAATTCGTAATTTTGCGGTGTAATTATTCAACTATTCAATTTTAAACTTAACAATTTCATTATGAAAAAACTTGCCGCAAAATTATGGGCGGTTCTTATGCTCATGTTGGTCTCTATGCAGGCGATGGCTACGGACGCGTTTACCAGCGATCGTACTGACTTCCGAGACGAAAGTATCTATTTCATGATCACCACCCGTTTCTACGATGGAGATCCTAAAAACAATGTGCTCTGCTGGGACAACCAGGCAGCACAGATTGAAACAAAAGACCCTTGCTGGCGAGGCGACTTCCAGGGTGTGATCGATAAGCTCGACTACATCAAGGCGCTTGGTTTCACTGCCATCTGGATTACTCCTGTCGTACAGAACGCATCCGGTTATGACTACCACGGCTATCATGCTATGGATTTCCAGCATGTTGACTGCCGCTATCAGAGCAGTGATGGTAAGAGCGGTGACGTGATGTTCCAGGAACTCATCGATAAGGCGCACGCCAAGGGTATCAAGATTATCCTCGATATCGTGCTCAACCATACAGGTAACTTCGGTGAGGAGAAGCTCTGCAAGCTGTTCGATCGTAACACACAACTTCGCAACCAAGCTTACATCGATGCTTGTATGACCCCTACAGAAACTTTGGGTAGTGACTACCTGACCATCCTTCCAAAAGATCAATACCACCGTCGTCTTACCATGATGAAGAATATGGATGGTCAGAACCGTGATATTCACAACTACTGGCACCATTACGGTCAGTTCGGTTGGGATGATCCATCCCGTTGGTGGGGGCAGATTGCCGGTGACTGTGTTGACCTCAATACAGAGAACGACGAGGTAGCTAAGTATCTCGTAGATTGCTATGGTCAGTTCATCAAGATGGGTGTGGATGGTTTCCGTATCGATACATCTGGTCACATCTCACGACTCACTTTCAACCATCAGTTCGTTCCTCAGTTTGCTGCCCTCGGTAAGCAGTACGAGAATAAGCGATTGAACAAGGCTCCTTTCTTTATGTATGGTGAGGTTTGTACCCGTGGTCACGAAGCAACCTATAGAGGTCAGGCTAATCTTTCTTGCTACTTTTATACATGGAAGTCTGATGAGTCTTTGATGAACCAGTGGGATGGAAGCCAAAGCTTCTGGGACAGTCAGGTATTGCCAGAGGGTTCTGGTCCTGTCGGTCCTCAGGCACTCTGCGGTAAGGAAACATTTGGTGACAAGAAGAGCGAAAATGCCAAGATGATCAATGGCGCATGGCATGAGCCAGACTATTCTGAGGCAAGTGGTTTTAATGTCATCGACTTCCCAATGCACTATAGCTACAATACTGCTAATGATGCATTCCGTCTTTCAGCGGAAGATGAACTCTATAATGACGCTACATACAATGTAGTATATATTGACAGCCATGACTACAGTCCAGGCCCTAACGATCTCAACCGTTTCGGTGGTACAGATGCTCAGTGGGCTGAGAACCTCTCTCTCTTGTTTACCTTCCGTGGTATTCCATGTATCTACTATGGTTCAGAGGTTGGTTTCCGTCGTGGTGTAAGAATCGATCCAGGTCCTAACGGTCCTCTTTCAGAAACTGGTCGTGCTTACTTCGGTGGTTATATCACAGGTGATGTAACAGCAACAGACTTCGGTGAGTATAAGGCTACAGGTAACGTAGCAGCTACTTTGAATCACGATGTAGCTCAGCACCTCATCCGTTTGAACAAGATCCGTCAGGCTGTTCCTGCTCTCCGTAAGGGTCAGTGGACAACAGATGGTTGTAAGGCAACAGGTAAGAATGGTATCGCTTTCAAGCGTGCTACTAAGGATTGCTATGCGCTCGTAGCCCTCAATGGTGGTGCTACCTTCACAGATTGCCCAGCTGGTACTTATACCGACGTGGTAACTGGTAAGACATATACAGGTTCTACTATTGAAGTAGAAGCTCCTTCTACTCAGGGACAGCTCCGTGTTCTCGTAAAGGACTGGAATGGTGGTAAGATCGGTGAGGATGGTGCTTTCATCTACGATACTACAGCTAAGTCTCTGGACGGTCAAGACTATGATGGTAATGAGGAGGCTGGTACAATTTGGAACGAGCAGGGTCCTATTCAGCCAGCAAGCGTTTTATTCTCACAGGCTGGTGGATCATTCCGTACTGAGACTATTAACCTGACAGCTACTCTCTCTGAAGACGCTAAGTCTGGTTGGTATCAGATACAAGGTCAGGATAAGGTGAACTTGACTCCTGGTGTGAGTGAGAACCTTACCATTGGCGACGGTATGAACTTTGGCGACACCAAGACTATTGAGTGGAGCGCAGAGGCCCAGGACGGTAAAGTAAAGAGCGGTAGCTTGACCTTCAAGAAGGTGGACCCTAATGCTACTATCATGGTTTACGTACAGGCAGAAAATGCTCCTTATATCTATGCTTGGTCAAAAGGTTCTTCTGTTAAGAAATTGACAGGCGATTGGCCTGGTACAAAGATGACAGAGTCTGAAGAAATCAATGGCGAAAAGTACTGGACTTGCGCTTTTGATGGTGTAGATAACTTCAATGTCATCTTGAATAATAATAGCGGTGCACAGTCTGGTGACATCACTGGTATCACAGGTGATATCTACCTGAAGTATGACGGCGGTGCAAATGCTCAGAAGATTGACGCTCCTGTCAATACTGCAGCCAAGGTTACTTTGAGTCCTAATGGTGGTGACTTCGAGAAGACTGTTACCGTAGCAGCCACACTGAGCAGCAATGCCAAGAGCGGTTGGTATAAGATTGGTAATGGCGAGCAGGTAGCTCTTACTCCTGGTAAGGCTACTACATTCACACTCGGTGCTGACATGATGGAAGGCGAGAGCAAGACTGTAACTTGGAGCGCAACTAATGCAGAAGGTGTAACCAAGACAGGTTCTGCAACCTTCAACAAGATTAAAGAGGTAGTTATTCCTACTCCAACAGGTATCTTCGCTTACTTCCTCGCTCCTTCAGATTGGAGTCAGGTAGATTGCTGGGCTTGGAATAAAACAGACAACTTTACCGGTGGTAACTGGCCAGGTGTAAGCTGTACCAAGACTAACATGAAGAAGAATGGTCTTGATGTTTGGATGTGGAAGTATGATGGCGATTTGACAACTGCTCCTACTTTGATCATCTTCAACAACGGCGGTGGTACGCAGACAAAGGATTTGGAATTCGAAAACGGTGCAGTTTATAACCTTGCCGGTAAGACCAATGAGTCTGTCTCAACAGGTATCAACCAGGTAGGTAGCAAGAAGGCTCCTGCTAAGTTGAAGATTTACTCTATCAATGGTGTGAAGGTAGCTGAAGTAAACAAGGTTTCTGATGCAGAATACGTTCTGGCTCCAGGTATGTATATCTGCAATGGCAAGAAGTTTGTTATCAAGTAGTCAATGGTTAGCCGCCATTACTTTTAGAAACATTTAGTTTATCATATTTCATTTATTTTAGGTTTAAGTACTCCTAAATGACTTGAAAAGAGCAATTTTTCAGTCATTTAGGAGTCTTTTTTGTATATATAAGTAGAAAATATATTAAAGATTTTGGGTAAACCCTTTTTTTTTTGTAACTTTGCGCCCAAAAGTAAAAACAATATAAAAATAAAATAGATAATATGGCTAAGAAATTTGCCGAGCACAACGGTCTGAATTTGACTCAGACAAACAATGACGTACTAGCAGCGTGGGAGAAAAATGATATCTTCCACAAGTCTATCGACGAGCGTGAAGGCTGCCCTCAGTTTATCTTCTTCGAGGGACCTCCATCAGCTAATGGCCACCCGGGTATTCACCACGTGTTGGCACGTAGTATCAAAGATACATTCAACAGATACAAGACCATGAAGGGGTTCCAGGTTCACCGCAAGGCGGGATGGGATACCCACGGACTCCCTGTTGAACTCGGTGTCGAGAAGGAACTCGGCATCACCAAGAAGGATATTGATAACAAGGCTTCAGAGAAGTATATCTCTACTGAGGATTACAACCACAAGTGTCGCGAGAACGTGATGAAGTTCACCGCAGAGTGGCGCGAGTTGACCGAGAAGATGGGTTACTTTGTGGATCTCGATCATCCTTATATCACTTACGATAACAAGTATATCGAGACGCTCTGGTGGCTCCTCAAACAGCTCTACAACAAGGGGCTGCTCTACAAGGGTTACACCATCCAGCCATACTCTCCAGGCGCAGGTACCGGTTTGAGCTCTCACGAGTTGAACCAGCCTGGCTGCTATCGCGATGTTAAGGACCTCACCACCACAGCCCAGTTCCTCATCAAGGATCCTAAGGCAGAATGGACCAAGTGGGGCAAGCCATACTTCATCGCATGGACCACTACACCTTGGACTTTGCCATCAAACGTGGCTCTCTGTGTGGGTCCTAAGATTGACTATGTAGCTATCGAAACCTACAACCTCTACAATGGCGAGCCTATGACACTCGTGATGGCTGAGGCTCTGGTAGGTTCATATCTGAAGGCAGACCAGGAGTGCAAGGAAGGCGATCTCCTGCCATTCGACAAGGAGAAGAAGCAGTGCCCTTGGCGCATTATCGACCACATGAAGGGTACCGACCTCGAAGGCATGCACTACGAGCAGCTCCTGCCATGGGTAAAGCCATGCGAGAAGGTAGATGCCTTTGCTCCAGCTTTCGTAACAGAGTATGCTGCAGCTCATCCTGAGAAGGTATTCGCTTCTAAGGATGGTCGCGATCAGTTCGTAGAGATGGAGAGTGAGGCTTTCCGAGTAATCCTCGGCGACTACGTTACTACCGATGACGGTACAGGTATCGTGCACATCGCTCCTACATTTGGTGCCGATGATGCCAAGGTGGCTAAGGATGCCAACATCCCAGCGCTCTACCTTATTAATAAGAAGGGCGAGACCCGCCCAATGGTTGACCTCCAGGGTAAGTTCTATCTCATCGAAGACCTCGATGACAACTTCGTAAGCGCTTGTGTCAACAAGGAGGCATATGCTCATCATGCAGGAGACTACGTGAAGAATGCCTACGACCCACAGTTTAATGTGGATGGTGTTTGGGACAAGAAGGCTTCTGATAAGGCTGAAGACCTGAACATCGTACTCTGCTACGAGTTGAAGCAGGAAGGCAAGGCTTTCAAGAGCGAGAAGCACGTTCACAACTATCCTCACTGCTGGCGTACCGACAAGCCTATCCTCTATTATCCATTGGATAGCTGGTTTATCAAGGATACCGCCCGCAAGGAGCGCATGGTAGAACTCAACAAGACCATCAACTGGCAGCCTGAGAGCACCGGTACAGGCCGTTTCGGCAACTGGCTCGAGAACCTGAACGACTGGAACCTTTCACGTTCCCGCTTCTGGGGTACTCCATTGCCAATCTGGCGTGACGAGAACCGTGGCGAGAAGTGTATCGGCAGTCTTGAGGAACTCTATGCTGAAATCGAGAAGTCTGTGGCTGCCGGTATCATGCAGAGCAACCCATTGAAGGAGAATGGTTTCGTTTCTGGCGACTACAGTCAGGAGAACTATGATAAGATTGACCTCCACCGTCCATACGTTGACAAGATTGTATTGGTAAACGAGGAGGGCAAGCCAATGTATCGTGAGAGCGACCTCATCGACGTTTGGTTCGATTCAGGTTCAATGCCTTACGCTCAACTCCACTATCCATTCGAGGGAGAGATGGCCCGTGGCACAGAGGTAGACCGCGATGCACTCATCCACAGCACCTACGAGGGATATGCTATTCCTCCTAAGTTCTATCCAGCCGACTTCATCAACGAGGGCGTGGATCAGACCCGTGGATGGTTCTTCACCCTGCACGCCATCGCTACAATGGTATTCGACAGCGTAGCCTTCAAGAACGTAATCTCTTCTGGTCTCGTTCTCGATGCCAAGGGTAACAAGATGAGTAAGCACGTGGGTAACGTGACTAACCCATTCGAGATGATTGACAAGTATGGTGCCGATCCTGTTCGTTTCTATATGATGACCAACAGCGAGCCTTGGGACAACCTCAAGTTCGACCCTAATGGTGTGGACGAGACCCGTCGCAAGTTCTTCGGTACCTTATATAATACATACAGCTTCTTCGCCCTCTATGCTAACGTAGATGGTTTCGATGCTGAGGCTGCTCAGGTGCCATTCGAGAAGCGCCCAGAGATTGACCGCTGGATTCTCTCATCACTCAATACCCTCATCAAGGGCGTTGACAGAGAGTTGGCAGGCTACGATCCAACCCGTGCTGGTCGTCTCATCGATGCTTTCGTAAACGATGACCTCTCTAACTGGTACGTTCGTCTGAACCGTAAACGTTTCTGGGGTAAGGAGATGAGCGAGGATAAGTTGAGCGCTTACCAGACTCTCTATACCTGTCTGATGACAGTGGCTAAGCTGCTGGCACCATTCGCTCCATTCTATGCAGACGAGTTGTATCACGACTTAGGCGGCGAGTTGGAGAGCGTACATCTCGATAAGTTCCCTGTAGCTGATGAGGCTGCTATCGATGCCGACCTGGAGGAGCGTATGGCCATCGCCCAGAAGATTACTTCTATGGTATTGGCATTGCGCCGCAAGGTGAACATCAAGGTTCGTCAGCCACTCCAGCAGATCATGATTCCTGCAGTAGATGATGTACAGAAGGCACACATCGAGGCAGTAGCCGGACTGTTGAAGAACGAGGTGAACGTGAAGGAGGTTAACTTCATTGAGGGTCAGGGCATTCTCGTAAAGAAGGTGAAGTGTAACTTTAGAGTGATGGGTAAGAAGTTCGGCAAGCTGATGAAGGGTGTTGCTGCCCAGATGTCAGCGCTCGATCAGGACCAGATTGCAGCCTTCGAGAAGGCTGGCAACATCACATTGAATATCGACGGACAGGAAGCCGTAGTAGAGGTAGCCGACGTGGAGATTATCTCAGAGGATATCCCTGGATGGCTCGTATCTAACGAGGGCAATCTGACCGTAGCGCTTGAGGTAGAGTTGACTCCAGAATTGAAGAAGGAGGGTATGGCTCGTGAGCTGATCAACCGTATCCAGAACCTCCGCAAGGAGACAGGTCTGGAGATTACCGACCGCATCAACGTAACGGTGGCTCCTAATGAGGAGACCAACGCAGCCATCGAGGCATTCGCCGACTACATCAAGGGTCAGGTATTGGCAGACAGCATCGAAATCGGCGACAACGCAGGTGTTGAGACCGAGTTTGATGACTTTAAGTTGAACATTCTCGTAGAGAAGAATTAAATAGTTAGGAGTTAGGAGTTAGAAGTTAGGAGCATTTCCAAACTGCTTGCTTCTAACTTTCTAGCCCTTATTCCCTAAAAACATTAACAAATAACATAATAGATAACATCTATGGCTAACGAAAAACTACGTTATAGCGATCAGGAGCTCGAGGAGTTCCGCGCTATCATTGATGAGAAATTGAAGGTGGCAAAGCAGACTTATCATGATTGCATGGCTCAGCTGAACCACTCAGACAGTAATGATGTGGTAGATACATCACCAACCTACAAGGCTCTTGAAGAGGGTAGTGAAGCACAAAGCAAGGAAGAAATCATCCAGATGGCTCAGCGTCAGCAGAAGTTCATCAAGGGATTGGAAGCAGCTTTGGTTCGTATCCAGAACAAGACCTATGGTATTGACCGCGAAACAGGCGAGTTGATTCCTAAGGAGCGTTTGCGTGCTGTACCTCATGCCACTTTGAGTGTAGCTTCTAAAGAGGCTAGAAAAAAGTAATAAATGGAGAAAACAAGTAAAATTAAATACGGATGGCTCGTCACGGCAATGGTGGTAGTGCTTCTTGTTATCGATCAGATTATCAAGGTGTACATCAAGACCCATTTTTGCCTTGGCGAGTCTGTTCGTGTTACTGATTGGTTTTATATCGAATTTGTTGAGAACAACGGAATGGCTTGGGGTATGTCGTTTATCGGCAAGTTCTGGCTAAGTCTGTTGCGCCTGGTAGCCATCTGTGCGTTGAGCATTTATCTGCATCGCATCATTAAGCGTGGTACCTATCGCTTGTTATACATCATTTTGGTGGCGCTGGTTCTGACGGGTGCAATCGGCAATATGATTGATTCCATCTTCTACGGACTTATCTTCACCGGTGCTTCACCTTATTATGTATCCTATCTTGTGCCTTTCGGCGAGGGGTATGCACCTGTGCTCATGGGCAAGGTGGTTGATATGTTCCGCTTTCCGTTCTTCACCTATACATGGCCTGAATGGTTCCCTTTCTGGGGTGGACAGCATGGTACATTCTTCGATCCTGTATTCAATTTTGCAGATTCCTGTGTATCAGTCGGCATCATTTCTCTCTTGCTTTTCTGTAGAAAAGAACTGGAAGCTCTCGGAGGTGGTGATAAGGAGAAGAAGGTTAAAGATTCTTCTTTTATTGAAACTGCTGAAGAAAAGATAAAGTCTCAATCTCAAGAAAATAAGGAGGACAAGTAATCATGAAGAAAGCTTTTCTTTATCTCTGTTGGATAGTAACCTTTTGTGCAGCCTTCGCTTCTTGCAAGCCTTCGCTGCCAAGAGATGTGCTCTCTAAAGGAAAGATGACGGATATTCTCTTCGATTATCACATCGCTCTTGCTATGGCGCAGAGCGAAGACGGTGGTAGTGAGAAGAATAGTCTGGCTTATCGCGAGGCTGTACTGAAGAAACATGATGTCACCTCGGCAGACTTCGACAGTTCGATGGTTTATTATATGCGCCATACAGAATTGCTGCATGATGTGTATAAGGATTTGGCTGAAAGATTGGATAAAGAGGTGGTTGCATTGGGTGGAAACAGTGCAGGAAATAGTGATTTTGACAATCTTACTGCTGTTGGCGATACTGCCAATATCTGGAAGGATGCTACTTCGATGGTATTCTCGCCTGATGAGGGCTTCAACAGTCGCAGTTTTAAAATTGAAGCTGATACTGCTTTCCATAAGGGTGACCGGTTCCGTCTTGATTTCGAATCGCAGTTTATCTTCCAGGATGGTATGCGTGATGGTATCGCTTTGCTGGCTGTTCAGTTCAAGAACGATAGTGTGGCACAGACTGTAATTCATATTCAGAGTGCTCAGCACTATAGTGTAGAACTCGCTGATAATGATAGCCTTGGAATCAAATGTATAAAGGGGTACTTTATGTTGAATGAGGGTGGCTTCAGTTCTGATGCCGGTTCTTTGACGACTCTTAAACTGATGTTTGTTAATAAGATTCGTCTCATCCGTATGCATCCTAAAAAGGTGGTACCGGTTTCTTCTTCTGCAGCATCTTCTGATTCGGCAAAAGTAGATACTGCTCGTAAGACCCGTATACCAGGTCCGAGTGTTCCTGCGCGTCCGGATGGAGCTTTGGCGCCTCCGACCAGTGCACCGGTTCCTATGCCTGATAAACCTATTCAGATGACGAGTAATTAGTCTGGATGTTTAAGATATGGCTGAAATGAGAAGATGCGGAGCCCATCAGGTGATATTGCCGGATGGCTCGATATTGCAGCAGGCTGTGGTAGAAATACTAGAGGGCAGGGTGGTGAACTACTTCGAGTTTCGCGAGGAGTTGCCGATGACCGAATGGTTAGGCGGTGAAATCTGGGTGGAACGCGATAAGGAAGGCATCCTCCGTGCTCTGTGGAACGGAAAAGTAATCAATAAACATTAAACATAAACATTAATAATATGTTAAGCGTAGATCAATTAGAAGACAAGTTGATAGACTTGGCATTTGCTGAGGATATCGGTGATGGCGACCATACAACCTTGTGTTGTATCCCTGAAGACGCCATGGGTAAGAGCCACTTGCTTATTAAGGAAGATGGCGTGTTGGCAGGTGTTGAAATGGCAAAGAAGGTATTTGCCCGTTTTGATCCTACCATGAAGGTAGAAGTGTTGCTTCAGGATGGAACCCATGTTAAGAAGGGTGACATTGCAATGATTGTAGAGGGTAAGACCCGTTCTTTGCTCCAGACAGAGCGTTTGATGCTCAATATCATGCAGCGTATGAGTGGCATTGCTACCATGACTGCTAAGTATGTAAAGCGTCTTGAGGGTACAAAGACTCATATCCTTGATACCCGTAAGACAACTCCAGGTCTTCGCATGTTGGAGAAGCAGGCTGTGAAGATTGGTGGTGGTATGAACCATCGCATTGGTCTTTTTGATATGATTCTCTTGAAAGATAACCATATCGATTTTGCCGGTGGCATCGACAATGCAATCGACCGCTGTCATGCTTATCTCAAGGAGAAGGGTCTCGATTTGAAGATTGAAATCGAGGTTCGCAGCTTCGATGAGCTCGACCAGGTATTGAAGCATGGTGGTGTAAATCGTATCATGCTCGATAACTTCTCTGTGCCTGATACTAAGAAGGCAGTAGACATCATCGCAGGTAAGTATGAGACTGAGTCTTCTGGCGGTATCACTTACGATACCATCCGCGATTATGCAGAGCAGGGAGTTGATTTCATCTCAGTTGGTGCCTTGACACATAGTGTGAAGGGCTTGGATATGAGTTTCAAGGCTTGCGAATAAGTGAAGAATGAAGAGGGAAGAGTGAAGAATTCAAATGCTCTTCTCTTTTTGTATATATAAACTTTGTATATATAAATTAAGGTATATTTTATGAATAAGATTTTTGCTTCAGCCTTGATGGCTGTGGCTATGTTGGGCAATGTCTCTGAGGCTGAGGCATGTACCAACTTTATAGTAGGAAAAAAAGCATCGGTTGATGGATCTGTGATGTGTTCATATAGTGCCGATGACTATGGTATGTTCCAAAATCTCTGTCATTTTCCTGCCGGTAAGCATGCTAAGGGCGAGATGCGTAAGATTTACGATTGGGATACCAATAAATATCATGGTGAGATTCCAGAGGCTGCCGAGACTTATAATGTGATTGGCAATATCAATGAATGGCAGGTCACCATCGGTGAAACTACTTATGGTGGACGTGAGGAGATGGCTGATTCTACAGGTATCATGGACTATGGTTCACTCATCTATGTTGCTCTGCAGCGTAGTAAGACTGCTCGTGAGGCTATCAAGGTGATGACAACCCTCGCCAATACTTACGGCTATAATTCAGAAGGCGAGACCTTTACCATCTGTGATCCGAACGAAGCTTGGATTATGGAGATGATGGGCAAGGGACCAGGCTCTAAGGGCGTGGTTTGGGTAGCTCTCCGTATTCCTGATAATGCAGTTTGTGCACATGCTAACCAGAGTCGCATCGGCAAGTTCAATATGAAGGATAAGAAAAACGTGATGTATGCCAAGGATGTCGTTTCTTTTGCTCGCAGTAAGGGATGGTATCAGGGCAAGGATGCTGATTTCTCATGGAAAATGGCATATGCTAAGCCTGATTTCTCAGGACGTCGTTTCTGCGATGCTCGTGTTTGGGCTCTCTTGAATCATTTCTATGATATGAGTCCTTATCTTGATTGGGCTTTGGGCAAGGATCCTAATGCGAAGGATATGCCTCTCTGGGTGGTTCCAAACAAGAAGGTGAGTGTTGCTGATGTTGAGGCTTGCATGCGTGACCATTATGAGGGTACACCTCTTTCTGTTGCTGATGGCACTGATATCGGAGGTGGTATCTGGCAGATGCCTTACAGGCCAACTCCATTGATGTTTAAGGTGGATGGAAAGCAGTGCTTCAACGAACGTCCGGTCAGCACCCAGCAGACTGGTTTTGTTTTTGTTAGCCAGATGCGTTCATGGATGCCTAGAGAGATTGGCGGTGTTCTTTGGTTTGGTAATGATGATGCCAATATGGTAGCGTTCACACCAATCTACTGTTCTTCTACAGTTCGTCCTGAGTGTTATAACACACCGGGAGCAGATGCAGTGAATTTCAGTTTCAAGAATGCTTACTGGGTGTGCAATATGACCAGCAATATGGTTTATCCTCGTTACAGCCAGATGTTCCCAACTTTGAAGGAGGTTCGTGATAGTCTGGATAACAGCTATTTTGCTGCACAGCCAGGTGTTGAGGCTAAGGCTCAGGAACTGTATGCACAGAATCCACAGGCTGCAGTCAAGTATCTCAATGATTATGGTATTGAGAAGGCACAGCAGATGTTGGCGCGTTGGCAACAGCTCTTCCAGTTTATGGTAGTGAAGTATAATGACATGATTATCAAGCCAACCAAAAAAGATGGCAGTTTCGAGAAGACTCCTTATGGATTAGGTGCAACTCCAGTTCGTCCTGGCTATCCTGAGAAATATACCAAGGAACTTATGAAGCAAACAGGAGACAAGTTCCTGGTTCCTGAAACGAAGTAACAATATTTATCATCACATAAAGAAAGCCGATTCAAGTATATTACTATACAAGAATCGGCTTTCCTGTTTTCTTGACTTACAATACTAAATAACCGTATTATAATTTTTAAAGTTATGTCTTTTAAAATCTATTACTTGAAGTATCTCTTGTAGAGACCTGCAAAACCTGCACAGTGGCGGGCTTCATCCTTAGCCATCTCATGAACGGTATCGTGGATAGCATCTGAACCCTGCTCCTTAGCAAGCTTGGCAATGCGGAACTTATCCTCACAAGCACCCTTCTCTGCTGCAATACGAGCCTCGAGATTGCTCTTGGTATCACCCAAAACCTCACCGAGAAGTTCTGCAAAACGAGAAGCGTGATCAGCCTCCTCATAGGCATAACGTTTGTAAGCCTCTGCAATTTCAGGATAGCCTTCACGATCTGCCTGGCGTGCCATAGCAAGATACATACCTACCTCGCCACACTCACCATTGAAATGGTCCTTCAAACCCTTGATAACGTCTTCATTAACGCCATCCTTATATGCCTGACCGAGAACGTGAACGGTAGCAAATGTCATATCGTCATCTACTGCATCTTCCATCTCTTTGAACTTGCTGGCTGGAGCCTTGCAGATAGGGCACTTCTCTGGTGCTTCTGTACCTTCGTAAATGTAACCGCAAACGGTGCAAATAAACTTTTTCTTCATAATGTTTTTGTTTTAAATGTTGTTGTATAATTATTGTTTTTTGAATTAGTGAACAGTCTCTGTGAGAGGTGACTTTACGCCTTTTTTAGCGCATTCTGCACAGATTCCTCTGTAGTAGAGCTGTTCTTCCAATACGATGTTTCCTTCAATTTCCTTTCCTGGTTCCACTTTTGGAGCTGGTTCGCCGAAAAAGTCAATTACCTTGCCACAATTTCTGCAATAGAAATGAACGTGGCTTTTAATATTTCCATCATAACATACGCGATGTTCATCGATTGTGATCATCTGAGCCGCATTGTGCTCACTCAACATTCTGAGTGTGTTGTAAACGGTTGTCTTGCTCAATGTTGGGATACTCTCGGCTAATCCTTTGTACACATCCTCGATAGTTGGATGAGTGGGATGCTTGATGAGCCAATCCATAATGGCAATACGCTGGAGTGATGGTCGGATACCTTTCTCCACGAGTCTTTGATAGGCTTCTGTCTGTTTCATAATTACTTGTTTTTATAATTTGTTGATGCAAAGATAAGCAATTCTTTTGTATCTGCCAAATATTTTTGCAAATATTCCAAAGTATTTTTGAATATTTTACAATTGCATAGTTGTTTTAAGATTTGTTGTGCAAAAAGGGAGAGTCTATGATTCGCTTTTGGAAATTATTGATACTAAAACCCTTTTGGAAAAAGTAATTCCCCGTCACGCTACCGGAGTGTTGTGGCGGGGAATCTTATTTGAAAATAAACTTTATACGATATTTCAGGCGATTATCTCAGGTCGATGACTTCTGCTCCTGGACATTCCTTGCTGTTGAAATTGAATGTGCTGTTAGAAACGCTCTTGGCTCTGAAGTTACTTACCGTGATGGTGCTCCAGGTATTGCCCTGTCGCATCTTGACAACTGATGGAATATGTGTCTTTTTGTTGATGGTGATATACATTTCGGCTACAGAACGTTTCTGGTTATTGGCAACGAGATGCACTACATAGTTACTGCCTGCTGTCTTGAGCGTTGACTTATAACCAGTCTTATATATATTAATAAAGGTATAAGGGTTCATGGACATCTGCTGAGCCTGTGTAGGGTTGCTGACATTCACCTCGTTGGTTTTCTTTAGATAAGTCCACTGGGTCTTGCCGTTGAACCAGACGATGGCTTGTGGGGTGCGGGCGTTAAACTTGTTGCCCTTGATGGCAATACTGCCACTTGCTGATCCATACTTAGAACTGCTCATCTTGAAGTTGGCGCTAGCTCCACCTTTGTTGCCAATAACGGCAGCGGTCTTATCAAGTACCTGTTGCGCAGTCTGCGCCATGGCTCCGATGCTCATCATTGCAACGAAAGCCAATGCTAAAATCTTTTTCATTTTTATCTTTTCCTTTCTTTTAAAATCTATTTTTTATTCTATCAGCTAATCTTTCAGATTCTATTATAAAGCCGTAAAAACGTCTTTATTGTTTTAGACGTTTTCACGGCTTTAGGGTTTAACAATTTAACTTTTTCCAATATTATCTTCTTTCATACCCTTAGTTCTTTACTTTAATTAAGAGTTTCGAAGTGCCATTAACAGATTATTAAGTTGGTTTTCATCCTGTATCAGTACCTCACGAGGCTTGCTGCCCTGTGCTGCACCTACGATGCCTGCCGCTTCCATCTGGTCCATCAGTCGTCCTGCACGGTTATAGCCGATACTGAACCGGCGCTGTATCATGCTGGTAGAACCCTGCTGCGAAAGAACAATCGCATGGGCTGCCTCTTCGAAGAACGGATCCAGTTCGCGGGCACTGATGCTACCGCTTCCACCTGCACTTCCTTCATCATTAGCTGGTTCTGGCAACTCCATTGGTTCAATAGGACCAGGCTGTTCGCAGATATACTCGTTGATGCGCTCGATTTCAGGTGTATCAACAAAGGCACACTGTACACGGACAGGTTCGTTGCCGCAGAGATAGAGCATATCACCACGACCAATCAGCTGGTTGGCTCCTGTACGGTCAAGGATGGTCTTTGAGTCGATGGCAGATGTAACCTTAAAGGCGATACGGCCAGGGAAGTTAGCCTTGATATTACCCGTGATGATGCTGGTTGTAGGACGCTGGGTGGCAATAATCATGTGGATACCCACGGCACGTGCCAGCTGGGCGATACGGGCAATAGGAAGTTCTACTTCCTTGCCGGCTGTCATGATCAGATCACCGAACTCATCTATAATCACCACGATGTATGGCATATACTCATGTCCATCAGTCAACTTCAACTTGTGGTTGATATACTTCTGGTTGTATTCTTTGATGTTACGGGCTCCTGCCTTTTTGAGCAAGTCGTAACGGCTATCCATCAGTACACACAGACTGTTCAGGGTTCTAACCACCTTGGTTACATCGGTTATGATAGGTTCTTCCTCATCAGGAACCGCAGCCATAAACTTGTTGGCGATACGTGAGTAGACGCTAAACTCCACCTTCTTAGGGTCGATGAGAACCAGTTTGAGTTCATTTGGATGTTTCTTGTATAATAAAGAGGTGATGATGGCATTCAAACCTACAGATTTACCCTGTCCGGTAGCACCCGCAACAAGCAGGTGAGGAATCTTTGCCAAATCAACCATAAACACTTCGTTGGTAATGGTCTTACCCAAAGCGATAGGTAACTCCATCTTGGTTTCCTGGAATTTCTTTGAGTTTAAAGTACTTTCCATACTAACGATGTTCGCCTTTGCGTTAGGTACCTCAATACCGATGGTTCCCTTACCTGGGATAGGAGCGATGATACGGATGCCGAGAGCTGCCAGACTCAAGGCGATGTCATCTTCCAGATTCTTGATCTTAGAGATACGTACACCTTCTGCAGGCTGGATTTCGTAGAGTGTGATGGTAGGACCAACCGTAGCACGGATGGTTTTGATCTGTACGCCAAAGTTGCCCAGCACCTCGATGATGCGGTTTTTGTTGGCGCGCTGCTCTTCCTCATCGATGGATACGCCGTCATCCTCATACTTCTTCAGAAGGTTGAGTACCGGATATTTATATCTGGTGAACGGCTCCTTCGGATTGATCGGAGTATTCAGTACTTCTGCATTGCTCAAGGTGTTGCCTGTAGCCTTCTCGTCGGCTGTGGCTACAGAGATGTCCATACCTATATGCTCAGAAGCTGCAGCAGCCTCGGCAGCTTGCTTTTCCAATGCTTCCTTTTCAGCCCGTTTTGTACGGAGTTCGCGCTGACGTGCAATGAGTGACATATTCTCGTTCTGCGTGCCGTTGGCTATAGCGATGGTTTCATCTTTTTCTGTATCACCTTCTGT
The DNA here is from genome assembly GCA_021623045.1 of Segatella copri. GTDB lineage: Bacteria > Bacteroidota > Bacteroidia > Bacteroidales > Bacteroidaceae > Prevotella > Prevotella copri_T. Next base: position 97,318 of record JAJWJX010000001.1, read on the forward strand.
TCCTTTAGTTTCCTGTCCGTCTGCCTCTGGCTCAACAGACGTAGAAGGTGTGTCCGGGTTTGCGAAAGTCTGGTCCGGATCCAAATTCAGGTCGATGACTTTGGCAGGTTCTTCTTCCTTATATTCTTCTTTCTCATCCTCTGTGCCAGCACCATATGCTGCGCTGGCGTATACCTCGTCGATAGCTTCCGTATCTTTCCTGTTCTTTCCATGGTTAGTAATCTCAAATTTCACCTTATTTGATATATAACCGATAGGGTTGAGTGCTTTTCTGATTACCGTAATGGTTTCAGTGGTGAGATAGGTGAGGAATGCTACCGCCACGAAGAAAAGAATGGCAGTAAGTCCTGGAGGACCCATGATGTTCTCCAGATTCTGCACGACAAAGAGTCCGTGCTTTCCGCCCGGATTGAATGTGAGACTTGGCATGATAGGTGCGATGAACTTGGCAAAGGTTACCGACATCCATAGCATGACCACAATCATGCAGAAGAACCATTTCCACAGGTTCAGCTTGTAGGCATGCATCATCTGCAATCCCACCATAATGACAAAGAATGGGAGCATGAAGGCTGGAAATCCGAAATTGATGGCAATGAGCCAATAGGATACAATGGCTCCCCAGGATCCGCAGTAGTTCTGAAACTGTTTTTCCGTGTTGGTCCATTCGCCCGGCTTCAGATTTTCGAGCAGACTCTGGTCATTGGCTCCTGTGTTGAGAAAGGAGATCATAGCGATGATGATAACCACAGCAATGACTACCAAGGCTAATCCAATGAAAAAGTCGGTGATAGTATTGTTGAAAATATACTGTAAACCAATAGCTTCGCTAAAGGTTTTGGTCTTTTTTTCAGTTCTTTTTTTAGCCATTTTATATATTTTTGAATAATTTATCTGCAAAATTAGCGAAAATAATTGAGAAAACAATTCTTTTTCTCATCTTTTTTTTCTAATTTTGCAACTTGTAAAGAATAAAAAGCATAATGAAGATTATTTTCACTAGTTTCGACAAGGCGGCAATCACGAATTTGCCAAGAGCTTTGTTTCCTGGCAAAATCGTAGTCGTTGACAAGCCTGAAGATACAGAAGCGGCTGTTAATGACCTACTTAGCCATTATATACTGGGTGTGGATACAGAAACGCGCCCATCATTCAAGCGTGGTCAGGCTTACCATGTTTCGTTGTTGCAGGTGAGTACACATGATACTTGTTATCTTTTCCGCCTGCATCATACGGGCATGACTCCTGCCATCATTCGCTTGCTCGAAGATACCACCGTGCCAAAAGTAGGACTTTCCTGGCACGATGACTTGCTGCAGCTCCATAAGCGAGCTGCTTTTAAGGCTGGCTACTTTATCGAGTTGCAGGAAGTTGCAAAGAACTTTGGTATCGCAGACATGAGTCTGCAGAAACTGTATGCTAACCTGTTTCACCAGAAAATCAGCAAGGCGCAACGGTTGAGCAATTGGGAGGCTAGCGATTTGAAGGAATCGCAGGCTCTCTATGCAGCTACAGATGCCTGGTGCTGCATTAATCTGTATGAGGAATTCAAGCGTTTGTCTGCTACAGGCGATTACGAGCTCGATGAACTCAGGGTATGATATAAGGTGGTAAGGAATAGAAATTGATAATCGTAAGAAACTTCATATATAAATATGTATAAAAGCGTATATTTAAAGAAAGGTAAGGAAGAATCGCTCAAGCGTTTTCATCCATGGATCTTCTCGGGTGCTATCCAGGCAATGGATGAGGGCATTGAGGAGGGCGACATTGTGAGAGTGTTTACCCGTAGTGGTGAATTCATTGCTATAGGTCATTATCAGATCGGTTCTATCGCTGTACGTGTTCTTTCTTTTAGAGATATTGAGATTGATGAGGAGTACTGGTGTGCCAGATTGGATTCGGCATATAAGATGAGACTCGCTTTGGGTATTGCCGGTAATTCATCCAATACTACTTATCGCTTGGTTCATGGTGAGGGTGATAACTTGCCGGGACTTGTTATCGACTGCTATGGTCCTACCGCTGTCATGCAGGCTCACAGTGTGGGTATGCATGTTTGCCGCATGGAGATAGCCAAAGCCTTGAAGAAGGTGATGGGCGAAGCTCTGGAGAATATCTACTATAAGAGTGAGACAACCTTACCGTATAAGGCTGACCTCAGACAGGAAAATGGCTTTATTCTGGGAGGTGATGCTGACGATGTAGCTGTAGAGAATGGACTGAAATTCCATATCGACTGGTTGCGTGGTCAGAAAACGGGTTTCTTCGTAGATCAGCGTGAGAACCGTTCGCTGCTCGAGCATTATGCCAAGGGTAAGAGCGTGCTCAATATGTTCTGCTATACCGGCGGTTTTTCTGTTTATGCGATGAGAGGCGAGGCTAAGGCTGTTCACTCCGTAGACAGCAGTGCCAAGGCGATAGAATTGACCAATGAGAATATTGCGCTCAATTTCCCTGGAGATGCACGCCATGAGGCTATCTGCGAAGATGCCTTCAAGTATCTTGATGAACATGACCAGCAGTATGATCTGATTGTTCTTGATCCTCCTGCTTTTGCCAAGCACCGTGCGGCTTTGCGCAATGCGTTGAAGGGCTATACCCGCCTGAACGTAAAGGGCTTGCAGCGTATTAAGAAGGGCGGCATCCTTTTTACCTTCAGTTGCTCTCAGGTGGTTACGAAGGATCAGTTCCGCAATGCTGTGTTTACTGCTGCAGCGCAGGCTGGAAGAAAGGTTCGCATCTTGCACCAGTTACACCAGCCTGCCGACCATCCTATCAATATTTATCATCCGGAAGGTGAATATTTGAAGGGATTGGTTCTCTATGTAGAATAACAAATGATTAAAGGATTGATAATGAATAAGTTCAAAACGTTTGCAGCCTTGATGCTCTTGCTGGCTATAGGATTTGCAGGATGTGGCAAGTCGGAAGCAGAACGTCATCGCTTGAGCAAGAAGGAAAAGGCTAGATTGGATAGCCTAGACTGTGCTGCGCTGAAGATAGCGGTGATGCCAACAATGGACTGCCTGCCAATCTTTCTGGCATGTGATGACAGTATCTTCCAGCAGCAAGGTGTAGACGTACATTTGCGTAGATATACTGCACAAATGGATTGTGATACTGCTATCGAGCGCAAGCGCGTAGAGGGAGCCGTGACCGATCTGATTCGTGCACATCATATAGAGAAACGGGGTACTGCTTTGACGTACCCTATTTCTACCAATCTTTATTGGCAGTTTATCACCAATAAGCGTTCGCGTATATCCGAACTGAAACAACTGTCAGATAAGATGGTGGCAATGACCCGCTACTCTGCAACTGATTATCTGGCTACTTTAGCAATCGATAGCGGTAAGCCTAAATATGATGCTTATAAGGTTCAAATCAACGATTTGAACATCCGTCTGCGTATGTTGCTTAACAACGAGATGGATGCCATGTTGCTGCCAGAACCTCAAGCTACCAAAGCCCGACTTGAACAGCATGTAAAACTCTTTGACAGCAGAGATAAGAACTTGCAGTTAGGTGTTGTTGCTTTCCGCAAGAAAATACTTTCAGAGCCGCGCCGTAAAGACCAAGTTGCCAAGTTTATCAAGGCGTATAATATTGCTGTTGATAGCATAAACAGTCGTGGGGTACAGCATTATGCAAGTATCATCACAAAATATACGGGTGCCGATGCTAAAACCATCAGTAATCTTCCAAAACTTAAATATGAACACGCTATGGAACCAAGACGTCGTGACCTGGCTGTAGCACAAAAATAAGCGGCTTATGAAAAGAGAAGATTTTAGCTGGACAAAGTTTTCGCATGAAAATGTCACTACTATATCCAGAATAGAGGCAATTCGCAAGATAATTGACCAGGAAGTGGGTTTGGAGCCGTGTCTGTCTGGAATAGCGGAAATTGAACAAAGATATGATGCTTTATATCATGATTATATAGCTGGCAAACTTAAACATCGGGAACTTTATGATCTTGCTTCAGATTTGGACATGGATATAGATAATTTCTATAGTAAAATGCGCCACGAATGGATTTTGGCTAATGAGTCTACATTTGTTGCACTTCGCAAAAGAGCTCAGAATCTGACAAGTTTTGATGAGGTACAGGAAACCTTTGAGAAATTTGCTACAGATGAAGCTATGCTAAATTTGAGGGTAGACTTGTCTGAAGAACAGATAGACGAGGAAAGACAAAAGATACAAGAGCAGCTTAATGCCTATCGCAATATGGTGTTTTCTTATATTTTGACAACTGATGAATGGAATGATGATTTTGTCAAGAATATACTTGATATCATCGCTTCCGATTTGGTAGATCCATACACCATCAATATGATTGTTTCGGCTGTTTCATTGTCATGCTCTGTATTTATGGATGCCCCTAGACTTGCAGTCTTGATGCGCTTAATCAAGTCTGACGACAGTACTTGCAGTGTTCGCCAGCGAGCTTTGGTGGGTTTCGTTTTCTGTGCAATAACCAATTCGGGTGAAAAACAGAAATATTGGGATTCTGCTGCTGGCTTGATCATGGATGATGAATTTTTGGCAGCCTGTGTTGATCTCCAACGCCAGATGCGTCTATGTCTTACAAGTAAAAAGGATAGCAAGGAGATGATGCATTCCGTGGTGAAGACCATGTTCACTTCTTTTACTCAGGATTTGGCCGAAAAGATAGACCAAACGGGTGAATTGGGACTTAATTGCTTCTCAGCAGATGGGGAGAATCCTGATGATGCCCTTAAGGGAGCCTTTGACTATATGTTGAATTCAGAAGATATAGGAGTTGATGTCTATTATCATCAGTTTGCCAACCAGAAGAGCTTCGGTCATTTCCATTCACTCTATAATTGGTTTGTTCCTTTCTATGTCCGTAATTCTACGCTCAAGAATGTTCGGGCTACGATGAAACAGCATCGCAATTTCATCAACAATCTCTTGAGAGGCGCCTCTATGTGTGATACCGATCTGTATAGCATCATTCTTTCATTGAATAATACATCTAAGGAATTTATTGAATCATTGGATGTTACCCCGGAAAATATGGTGTCAGGTCCTGTTTTTTATGACGAAGAAGATGAGGAGGAAAAAGAGCCGAATACCGAAGAACCAGTAGAGGATGAGACTGATTCTACAGAAGCAAAGGATTCTGAAAATGTCACACTGCTTGATTCGGTAATGGAACATGAAGAGAATCTCTCTGAAGAGGAAAAGAAGAAACGTGCAGTTAGGGTTCGTCATCGCTATGTGCAGGACCTCTACCGATTCTATACTCTCTCTCCAATGAGGAAGGCATTTGATAATCCTTTCGAAGTGCAGAAGGAAATTCCTTTCTTTACTACGGGACTGTTTGCAAAACCGGAATATGACAAGTATCGCCTGTCGCTGGCCCGTTTCTCTGCTAAAAGAGGTGACTATGCCTTTGTTAGCAAGATTTTGCGTAATCTGGAAAAATATACCGACGAAGAGCATATGATGCTTGCATTGGCATACAAATCGGAGGAAAAATATGATGAAGCGCTTGAACATCTCTATGTGATTAAGAATACAAGCCCAACTTATAAGGCTGCCACGGAGTTGAAATTAGAAATAGAAGAAGAGATAAAAGACCCGGCGGCTTTAATAACATTGAATTGCTTGATTAAAGAAGAATCAGATGAGAGTAAGCAGTTTAAGCTCAAGCTGAAAAAGACCGATCTCTTATTGAAACTCCATCATTATAAAGAGGCTTTGGAATGGGCTTTCCAGATGGATGAACAGTATCCTAAGGAAGAACTGGTAGAATGCAGACTGGCTTTCTCTTTGCTCTTTTCAGAATCGGAAGGCGATAAAAACATTGACCACGCAATGGCTTTAATAGAACCTTATCTGCAAAATAGTGATGATAATGAAATCAGGGATATATTGAATTCTGACATGACAGATATGGATAAGGATGAAAAGGAACGCATGTTCATGAAAATGTTATCTGCGATGGTGAGCAAAGTTTCCAAGCCACAAGACCACAGATGGGAGTCTATGAAATTTTTCTATTATGGACTCTGCGTTCTCGTGAAAAAGGGAGGAACTGCAGCTATCAGATTTTTGAATGAAGCATCTGGTCATGCAGCTTTTTCCCCTAAGGAAGATATAGATGCATTCGGCCTGCTCGATATGGGAAATTGGCTTGATGATCGTGGTATTGCGCCTATAGAATTGGAATTTATAACAAAAAAAGTTTTCGAGGAAAGGAAAAACAATAAAGATGGCGGAGAATAATAAAAATAAAAATAAGAATAAGGTACAGATAGATCCAACCTACGCCCATTTGCAGCCGCAGGCTGTGAATGTGGAGCAGGCAGTACTGGGTGCCTTGATGATAGATTCTGATGCCTTTTCGGTGGTGTCGGAGTTGCTCAAGCCGGATACTTTTTATGCCCCGCGTCATAAGAGAATATATCAGGCTATCCAGGTGATGAACATGGAGGAACGGCCTGTGGATATCATGACTCTTGCCGATCAGTTAGCCAAGACTGGCGAACTGGATAAGGTGGGAGGAGCACAATATCTCATGGATATTTCTGCAGGCATGGCTTCGGCTGCCCATGTAGAGTCGCATGCCCGTATCCTGGCGCAGAAATATATGCAGCGTCAGCTGATTCATTATGCCGGCGACATCGAGACGATGGCGTATGAAGAAGGTGTGGATGTGGATGAACTGATGCAGAAAGCTGAAGGTGAACTCTTCCAGCTTTCGCAGAACAATATGAAGCAGGATTATACACAGATTGATCCGGTTGTAAAGGAGGCCGTTGCCATCTTGCAGCGCGCTGCTCAGAACTCGGGTGGTCTTACCGGTATTCCTACGGGTTATCGTGGGTTGGATGATATGACATCAGGTTGGCAACCGTCCGACCTTGTGATTATCGCCGGTCGTCCTGCCATGGGTAAGACTTCCTTTGCATTGAGTATTGCCAAGAATGTGGCGGTAGATTATGATGTGCCTATCGGATTCTTCTCTCTGGAAATGAATAACGTTCAGTTGGTGAACCGACTCATCTCGAATGTTTGCGAGATTTCTGGTAAAAAAATACTGAACGGACAATTGGAACAGCCAGAATGGGAACGGTTGGATAAAAAACTGAGAAAACTGACAGGTGCACCTATTTATATTGATGATACGCCTGGTCTTTCTGTTTTCGAACTCCGTACTAAGGCTCGCCGACTGGTAAGGGAAAAGGGTGTTAAACTGTTGATGATCGACTATCTCCAGCTGATGAATGCCAATGGTATGAAGTTTGGTAGCCGTCAGGAGGAGGTATCTACCATCTCCCGTTCGCTCAAAGGTATTGCCAAAGAGCTGAATATTCCTGTGCTTGCTCTTTCGCAGCTCTCCCGTAATGTAGAGAACCGTGAGGGTTTGGAAGGAAAGCGACCTCAGTTGAGTGACCTCCGTGAATCCGGTGCCATCGAGCAGGATGCCGATATGGTGCTTTTCGTTCACCGCCCGGAATATTATCACATCTATCAGGATGAAAAGGGTAATGACCTTCATGGTATGGCACAGATTATCATTGCCAAGCACCGTAAGGGCTCTGTTGGAGATGTTCTCCTGAACTTCCGTGGAGAATTTACCCGATTCCAGGATCCGCAGGATGCTGCAGCAGCACCTGTCGAGGAAGGTGGTGAGATTGTAGGCTCTAGGATGAATGGCGGAGGGCAGGATGGTAGTCCGCTACCACCGCCGCCTGCAGAGAATCTGCCTTTCTAAGGTTAGAGTTTGTCAATTTTTTCACTCAAGAACTGGCTTTTTCGCCAAATTCTTGCACAGGATTAACGTTTTTGGGTAAAAAATCCATAAGATTATAGGAATTTGTTATCATTTCTATTAAAAAAGTTATAAATTGTTTGCTAGTATCAAATAAAAGTGTTACCTTTGCATGCGAATTTAAGAATATAACATAATAAGATAGATATGAGAACAACATTGTTGAACATTACAAGCATTATTATTCGACTTCGACTGCAGTTTGTGGGCGGAAGTGATAAGGTGTGCGTATAGTTCATCGCTTAAGATATTAAAAGCCTTTCTACACTTCCGTCTATGGAGTGGGGGAAGGCTTTTTACTTTATCTGATGCTTCTGCACGGATTGCTATATAAACGTAGTGCGTTCTGAATGTGTAGCTCTTATATATATAATAAGGTGTAAATTTAAAATTTTAAAGATATGAGTGACAGATTATACATTTTCGACACGACCCTCCGCGATGGCGAACAGGTTCCGGGATGTCAGTTGAACACAGTTGAGAAGATTCAGGTGGCAAAGCAACTGGAGCAGTTGGGTGTGGATGTAATTGAGGCTGGATTTCCAATATCAAGTCCGGGCGACTTCAATTCAGTGGTAGAAATCTCTAAGGCTGTAACCTGGCCTACTATTTGTGCACTTACCCGTGCCGTAGAAAAAGATATTGATTGTGCTGCTGAGGCTTTGCAGTATGCCAAGCATAAGAGAATCCATACCGGTATCGGTACCAGCGACAGTCATATCAAGTATAAGTTCAATTCTACCCGCGAGGAAATCATCGAACGTGCTGTTGCTGCTGTCAAGTATGCTAAAAAGTATGTTGAGGACGTTGAGTTCTATGCTGAGGATGCAGGCCGTACCGATAATGAGTATCTGGCTCGTGTCGTAGAGGCTGTTGTCAAGGCGGGTGCTACTGTAGTGAACATTCCTGATACTACAGGTTATTGTCTGCCTGATGAATATGGTGACAAAATCAAGTATCTCATGGAGCATGTTGATGGCATAGACAAGGCACGCCTTTCTACCCACTGTCATAACGACCTCGGTATGGCTACTGCCAATACCCTGCAGGGTGTTTTGAATGGTGCACGCCAGGTTGAGGTTACCATCAATGGTATCGGTGAGCGTGCAGGTAATACTTCGCTCGAAGAGATTGCCATGATTCTGAAGTGTCACAAGCATATCGATATTGATACCAACATCAATACCACCAAGATTATTCCTACCTCACGCATGGTGAGCAGTCTGATGAATATGCCTGTTCAGCCTAACAAGGCTATCGTGGGTCGCAATGCATTTGCTCATTCTTCCGGTATCCATCAGGATGGTGTCTTGAAGAATGTCCAGACTTACGAAATCATTGATCCTAAGGAAGTTGGATTGGATGACAATGCTATCGTTCTGACAGCCCGTTCTGGTCGTGCTGCATTGAAGTATCGTCTCCATGTCAATGGTGTAGAGATTAATGATGAGGAGAAGCTCGACAAGATTTACAAGAAGTTCCTCCAACTGGCTGATAAGAAGAAGGAAGTTACCGATGAGGATGTTTTGATGCTTGCCGGTGCTGATTCTGCTGATAAGCATGGTGTTCAGCTCGACTGGTTGCAAGTTACTACAGGTAAGGGCGTGAAGAGCGTGGCAAGTATCGGTCTTGATATTGCAGGTCAGAAGTTTGAGGCTGCATCATCTGGTAATGGTCCGGTAGATGCTGCTATCAATGCTCTCAAGAAGGTCATCACCAAGGAGATGAACCTCAAGGAGTTCACCATCCAGGCTATCGACAAGGGCTCTGATGATGTGGGCAAGGTTCACATGCAGGTGGAATACGATGGTCATGTATATTATGGCTTCGGTGCAGATACCGACATCGTTACGGCTTCTGTTGAGGCTTACATTGATTGTATTAACAAGTTTAAGATTAGATAAACATATATATAACAAAAGATATTATGAATACATTATTCGACAAGATTTGGGACAAGCACGTTGTCCAGATTGTTCCGGACGGTCCTACACAGCTTTACATCGACCGTCTCTACTGTCACGAAGTAACATCACCTCAGGCATTCGCTGGTATGCGAGCACGCGGACTCAAGATGTTCCGTCCAGACCAGATTTTCTGTATGCCTGACCACAATACTCCTACTCACGATCAGGATAAACCAATCGAGGATCCTATCTCAAAGAAGCAGGTAGATACCTTGGCAAAGAATACCGCTGATTTCGGCGTTACTCACTTTGCCATGAACACAAAGGATAATGGTATCATCCACGTAGTAGGTCCTGAGAAGGGTCTTTCTCTTCCTGGTATGACCATCGTTTGCGGCGACTCTCATACTTCTACTCATGGTGCCATGGGTGCCGTAGCTTTCGGTATCGGTACTTCTGAGGTCGAGATGGTGATGGCTTCACAATGTATTCTCCAGAGCAAGCCAAAGTCTATGCGTATCAGCATCAATGGTAAGCTCAGCAAGGGCGTTACTGCCAAGGACGTTGCTCTCTATCTGATGAGCCAGCTCACTACTTCAGGTGCTACCGGTTACTTCGTTGAGTACAGTGGCGATGTAGTGAAGGATATGTCTATGGAAGGTCGTCTTACCCTCTGTAACCTCTCTATCGAGATGGGTGCCCGTGGTGGTTTCGTAGCTCCTGATGAGACAACATTCGAGTATATCAAGGGTCGTGAATATGCACCTAAGGGTGAAGAGTGGGACAAGGCTGTGGCTTACTGGAAGACCTTGAAGAGTGGCGATGATGCAGTCTTCGACAAAGAGTTGACTTTCGAGGCAAAGGATATCGAACCACGTATCACCTATGGTACCAACCCAGGTATGGGTATCGGCATTACCGGGAATATCCCAACTCTCGATGAGATTCCTGAGGAAGAGCAGGCTGGTTTCAAGAAGAGCCTCAACTACATGGGCTTCCAGCCAGGCGAGAAACTCGAGGGTCATCCTATCGATTATGTATTCTTGGGCGCATGTACCAATGGTCGTATTGAAGACTTCCGTGCTTTCGCTTCTCTTGTTAAAGGAAAGAAGAAGGCAGATGGCGTAACTGCTTGGCTTGTACCAGGTTCATGGTTGGTTGATAAACAAATACGTGAAGAGGGAATTGATAAGATTGTTGAGGCTGCCGGCTTCGAAATCCGTCAGCCTGGATGTTCTGCCTGCCTGGCAATGAACGATGATAAGATTCCTGCAGGCAAGTACTCTGTAAGTACATCCAACCGTAACTTCGAGGGTCGTCAGGGACCAGGTTCCCGCACCATCCTTGCCAGTCCATACGTAGCAGCAGCTGCCGCTATTACAGGTAAGATTACCGACCCAAGAGAGTTTATGTAATATAGTGATTAATGATTGAACTTTTGCAAGTGGTTCAAGGACGGGCTGAAGTCCCCAAGTTCCTAGGCGCTACACGCCCTGAAAGGGCAGAAGCTCCTAGCCCAGGGCAACGCCCTGGGTATAAATCGCAATCAGCAAGGCGCCCTGTAAGGGCAAAAGCTTTGTTAATTGCCTGATATTTGAAAGCTTTTGCCCTTACAGGGCGACAAGGTAGCGTCCGTAATAACCCAGGGCGCTGCCCTGGGCTAGGAGCTTCTGCCCTTTCAGGGCGTGTGGGGGGCAAACTTGCTTCTGCCCTTTACCTTTCCCTTCGACCGGTGACCGTTGGTTCAGGACGTGTGGAGTTTACTTGCGAAAGTTGAATAAAAAAATAAAATAAACAACGATGAAACAGAAATTCAATGTAATTACATCAAGCTGCATTCCTCTTCCTTTGGAGAATGTAGATACAGACCAGATCATCCCAGCCCGTTTCCTCAAGGCTATCGATAAAGAGGGCATGGGCGACAACCTTTTCCGCGACTGGCGCTACAATGCCGACGGAACTCCAAAGCCAGACTTCGTGATGAACGACCCATCTTACAGTGGTGTCATCCTCGTAGCTGGTAAGAACTTCGGTTCAGGTTCTTCACGAGAGCACGCTGCCTGGGCTATCGCAGGTGCAGGCTTCCGTGTAGTTATCAGCTCTTTCTTCGCTGATATCCACAAGAACAACGAGTTGAACAACCTCGTATTGCCTGTAGTGGTAAGCGAGGAATTCCTGAAGGAACTCTTCGAGAGCATCGACAAGGATCACAAGACAGAGGTGAAGGTTGATCTTCCTAACCAGACCGTGACCAATCTTGCTACCGGCAAGAGCGAGCACTTCGAAATCAACGGCTACAAGAAGCACTGCCTTGAGAATGGTTTGGACGATGTAGACTTCCTCGTTCAGAACCGCGACAAGGTTGAGGCTTGGGAAGAGAAGAATAAATAGATAATGTTAAATGTTAAGTGTTAAATGTTAACTTGTTAGTTAGGACGCAGGTTGTAAGGGCGTATGCCTAATTTAACACTTAACATTTAACACTTAACATTAATAATAAAGATGAACGTTAACGCAAAGAGAGATAATTCCCGTATCAAGGAGATTGAGATCATGGACTGCACGCTGCGCGACGGCGAGCAGACCAATGGTGTCAGTTTCCTTCCTCACGAGAAGTTGATGATAGCAAGAATGCTGTTGCACGACATCAATGTAGATCGCATTGAGGTGGCTTCAGCGCGTGTGTCAGAAGGTGAAAAGGATGCTGTCGCTCGAATTTGCCGTTATGCTAAGACTATAGGTAAATTGGATTCCGTTGAGGTATTGGGATTCGTGGATAACAACAAGAGTGTGGATTGGATTGCTGAATGCGGCGGTCATGTCATCAACCTCTTGGCTAAGGGTAGCTACAAGCACTGTACCCAGCAACTCAAAATGTCGCCTGAGGAGCATCTCGCTCATATCAAGCAGACCATCGACTATGCTTTGAGCAAGGGATTCACCGTGAATCTCTACTTGGAGGACTGGTCGAGCGGTATGCGTGACAGTCGTGACTATCTCTTCATGATGATGGATGAGTTGGTAAAACTGCCTATCAAGCGCTTCCTTCTTCCTGATACGTTGGGTATTCTGAACCCATTGCAGTGTGTGGAGTATATGCGCCAGATGGTGCGCCGTTATCCGAATTCTCACTTCGACTTCCATGCCCATAACGACTACGATCTGGCTGTGAGCAACTCGCTGGCTGCCGTATTGAGTGGCGCCAAGGGTCTTCACGTTACTGTGAATGGTCTGGGTGAGCGTTGTGGCAATGCACCATTGGCAAGTGTTCAGGTGATTCTGAAAGACATGTTCGAGGCAAAGACCAATATTAAGGAAGACCGTCTGAACGATATTTCCCGATTGGTTGAAGGATATAGTGGCATTGCCGTGGCTCCGAATACTCCGGTAGTAGGAGACAACGTCTTTACCCAGGTAGCTGGTGTGCATGCCGATGGTGACAACAAGGACAAGCTTTATTGCAACGACCTGGTACCTGAGCGTTTCGGCAGACATCGTGAGTATGCGTTGGGTAAGAACTCTGGCAAGGCGAATATCGTGCAGAACCTCAATGAACTGGGATTGGAACTGACGCCTGAGCAGACCAAGGCGGTGACCAAGCGAATCACCGAACTCGGCGACCGCAAGGAACTGGTAACCCAGGACGACCTGCCATACATTGTGAGTGATGTATTGAAGCATGGAGCTCCAGAGGATAAGGTGAAACTGGTAAGTTACATGGTATCAACCTCATACGGTTTGAAGCCTATCGCCAGCGTGAAGGTAGAAATAGAGGGCAAGGAGTATGAAGACCGTAGCTCTGGTGATGGTCAGTATGATGCTTTCGTGAAAGCCCTCCGCAATATCTACAAGGTGAAGCTCGGCAAGACCTTCCCTAAGCTCGACAACTATCAGGTAACCATCCCACCTGGTGGCCGTACCGATGCCCTCGTTCAGACTGTCATTACCTGGCGTGAAGGTGACCGTATCTGGCGCACCCGAGGCTTGGATGCCGACCAGACAGAAGCAGCTATCAAGGCAACGCTGAAGATGATTAATATGTACGAGGCAGATAAGAGCGACGAACAGGCTGTTTCGCCTCGAAATCTGGATATGGAATAATATCTCCGAAGATTACGAAATTATCTCCGAAGATTATGAAAATATCTCCGAAGGTTATGCAAACATCTCCGAAGGTTTCTATTCAGCAGCACGCCCTGAAAGGGCAGAAGCTCCTAGCCCAGGGTAACACCCTGGGTATAAGATAGCATTTAGCAATGCGCCCTGTAAGGGCAAAAGCTTTAATCATTCAAAAAATAAACAATTAAAAAATCAAATAAGATGAAATTAAACATTGCAGTTCTCGCCGGTGATGGTATCGGACCAGAGATTATGAAGCAGGGCGTAGCAGTTATGCAGGCCATTGCAGAGAAGTTCAACCACGAGTTTACTTACAACGAGGCTATCTGCGGCGCTCACGCTATCGATGAGGTAGGTGATCCATTCCCAGAGGAGACCTTCAAGACTTGTATGGATGCTGATGCTGTGCTCTTCGCAGCCGTTGGCGACCCACGTTTCGACAACAACCCTACAGCCAAGGTTCGTCCTGAGCAGGGCTTGCTCGCTATGCGTAAGAAGTTGGGCCTCTTCGCCAATGTTCGCCCAGTAGCCACATTCGATAGCCTGCTCCACAAGTCACCATTGAAGGATGAACTCCTGAAGGGTGCTGACTTCGTAGTTATCCGCGAGTTAACTGGCGGTATGTACTTCGGTGAGAAGTATCAGGATAACGACAAGGCATACGATACAGATATCTATACCCGTCCTGAGATTGAGCGCATCCTGAAGGTAGCTTTCGAGTTTGCCATGAAGCGCAACAAGCACTTGACAGTAGTAGATAAGGCAAACGTATTGGCATCTTCTCGTCTCTGGCGTCAGATTGCCAAGGAGATGGAGCCACAGTATCCTGAGGTAAACACCGATTATATGTTCATCGACAACGCTTCTATGCGCGTATTGACTGAGCCTACATTCTTCGATGTTATCGTTACAGAGAATACCTTCGGCGATATCCTGACCGATGAGACTTCTTGCATCACTGGTTCTATGGGCTTGCAGCCATCCAGCTCTCTCGGTGAGCACACACCATTGTTCGAGCCTGTTCACGGTTCATGGCCACAGGCAGCTGGCAAGAACCTGGCTAACCCTGTAGCACAGATCCTTTCTGCAGCCATGTTGTTGGAGCACTTCGGTTTGAACGAGGAGGGCGCCTTGATCCGCAAGGCAGTAGATGCTTCTCTCGATGCCAATGTCCGCACACCTGAAATTCAGGTTGAGGGTGGTGCTCAGTATGGCACAACTGAGGTTGGCGCATGGATCGTTAACTGGATTAAGAATGCTTAATCTGTAACTGGATTTTTCGGCGCTGGATGATAAAAGAGGGTGTGTCATAAGTTTAAACAATGGCAGCCGAAGACGGGCTGAAAGCCCAAAAGCTCTTAGCCCAGGGCAGCGCCCTGGGTAATGTTGCACAAAACAGGGTCGCCCTGAAAGGGCAAAAGCTTTGAAATAGAAAGCTTTTGCCCTTTCAGGGCGACTTTGTTGTATCTATTCTAAAACCCAGGGCGCTGCCCTGGGCTAAGAGCTTCTGCCCTTTCAGGGCGTATGGGATGTGGCTTATGACACACCTTCTTTTCTTGTTGATTGTCCTGTCTTTCTGAAATTTAGTTCTTTTTGTAAACTCAAATAAGTTTTATAGTTTTTTATTTGGCAGTTTGCAAAAGTCTTCTTAACTTTGCACCATGAAAAGTTTTTATACATTATTATTGGCATCGTTTGTTTCCTTATCTGTATCTGCGCAGAACGTAGATGCCGACAAGGCACGTGCTGCTCAGAATAAAGCCTTGCGCGATTCACTCTCCAAGGCTACAGAAGTGCTTGCATATCATCCTGATAGCATCGATCTGCGACTGAAAAAGGCTGCTTGGAACATCCAGTTGGAGCAGTGGCAATATGCCAAGGATGATCTTGATAAGGTACTCTTTCTGAACAATACCAATATCGCCGGTTTGTTCTATCGTGCCTTTGTCAATGAGAAGTTGCTCCGTTATAACTTTGCGCGTCTAGATTATCAGAATCTTCTGGTACTTGTTCCTGGCAACTTCCAGGCGCAACTCGGTCTGGCTTTGCTCAATGAGAAAGATAAGCATTATACCGAGGCTTACGATGGCATTAACAGTCTGATAGAGCAGTACCCTGACAGTGCGATGGCTTATGCTGCAAGAGGTGGCATGGAGAAGGAGAGGGGTATGCTTGAGCTGGCAGAGTTTGATTACGCCAAGGCGATGGAGTTGGATGCCGCTAATGAGGATTTTGCTTTCAATCATGTAGACATCCTGATTCTGCTTGGAAGAAAGGATGAAGCCTATCGTGATTTGAAGAAACTGCTCGATGCCGGTTGCCAGCCTGGCAGGTTGCAAGGTTTCTATGCAAGGTTGAAAAAGAAGAAAAAGTAGTATTTAAGAATTATAAAAAAGAGTTTTTAAAGATAATAAGACAAGAAATGCATAAAATTATTCCCTATATCCTGGCTGCCTGTTGTCTCTGTATGGTGGCATCCTGCGATACCGTCTTCGATGTTCATCCGTATGATGTGCAAATCGACGGCGATAGAAATCTGAATGTTGCCAATATTCAGAAGATTGAGGCTGCAGTAAAGTCTAAAGATACCATCCGTTTTGCTATGATCAGCGACTCACACCAGTGGTTGGATGATTTGAAGAGTGAGGTTAATGATATCAATCGCCGCAGTGATTCCCTCGATTTCGTGATTCATTGTGGAGACCTTACCGACTTTGGTGCTACCCGTGAGTTTCAGTGGACCCGTGACCATCTTCAGAAGTTGAAGATACCTTTCGTGGCTCTGCTGGGTAATCATGACTGTTTGGGAACAGGTAACCAGTCTTATCAGAAAATCTTTGGTAATCCGGATTTCAGTTTCATCGCCGGTAAGGTAAAGTTTGTCTGTCTCAATACCAATGCCATAGAGTTTGACTATTCCCGCCCTGTACCTAATTTCGATTTCATGGAAGAGCAGGTTAAGGCAGATGCAGATGACTTTTCGCGTACCATTGTCTGTATGCATGCTGCCCCTTATTCTGAGCAGTTTAATAATAATGTAGCTAAGGTCTTCAATTTTTATACCCATCAGTTCCCAGGTTTGATGTGCTGCCTTTGCGGTCATGGTCATCATACCAAGCAAGAAGATATTTATGGCGATGGCATCATCTATTATCAGGTGGCCAATGCCGCTAAGCATCAATACTATATATTCACCATTACTCCAACAGATTATCGTTATGAAATTATTGAGTTTTAAGCATATATTCTTTCTGGGAGCCTTGCTTGCTGCAGGTTCTGTACAGGTTCATGCTGCCGATGAGGTTACCGGGAAAAGTGAGGAGTTGGAACTGACGGATAGTATTGTTCATGATACTCTGGTGTTGGCGGATGGCAAACTGACCCGATATGACCGCCGCGTCATGCGCTACCGTAAGCATTGGGATTTGCTGATACCTACTAGTGGCATCATTCAGACCTGTGGCAATATGGGTATCATTTCGCTGGGTATCGGATGGGAATATGGTAAGCGCCGCCAGTGGGAAACGCAACTCTTGTTTGGCTACATCCCGAAGTTTAGTTCTGACGATGAGAAGTTTACCATGACGCTCAAGGAAAATTTCATTCCTTGGCGTCGCAATATCGGTAAGGGCTGGTGGTTTGAACCGCTGGAGTGCAGCCTGTATTTCAATACGGTGTTCGGACATGATTTCTGGACAAAGCAGCCTACCAAGTATGAAAGCGGCTACTATCCGTTCTCTACCAGAGTCCGTCCTAATATCGCCTTGGGTGAACGTTTTAAGTATGATATTCCGCACAATAAACGTAAGCGTATCAAGAGTATTACGTTCTTCTATGAGTTGGGTACAACGGATATCTACTTTATGCGTTTCTACCGTAACGGCAATGCCGGTTTCTGGGATGTCTTCGGCCTCTCTATCGGTGCCAAGGTGCAGTACCTTTAAGCCAAGAACTGGTTGATGAGTTTGCTTACTCTGATGATATCTTCATCGTTGAGCGATGAGTTGCAAGGCAGACTCAGTTCTTCGTCAGCTATTCTCTTGGCTACCGGAAATTCCAGATGATTCATTTCCGGATAGCATGGCTGCAGATAGGGTGGGCGGAAGTAATGAATCTTTGTGCCGATCCCATTCTCAGCCAGAAATGCTTTCAGTTGGTCTCGCTTCGGGGTAAGGAAAGGGAAGACGTGGAAAACATTTTCATGAGCAGGAGAGATGAGTTTCGCAGCGATGCATCTGTCCTTGATGCTGTCATCCAGATGCTCCAGATATAGCTGTACCTGTCTGTATCTCGCTTTCTGTTCGTTCTCAGGATATTGTAGTTTCACATTCAGTACCGCAGCCTGAATCTCATCCATGCGCGAGTTGACGCCCTGGTATCTGAAGATGCCGTCTTCTATCTTTCCATATTCGTGTAGAGCCATAATGGCTTCAGCCAAATCCCTGTTATTGGTAGTTACAGCTCCCGCATCTCCCAATGCTCCCAGATTCTTGCTAGGATAAAAACTATGGGCGGCAGCATCCGAAAGATTTCCGGTATATCTTCTTTTCGATGGTTTTTCAGAAGAATCAGATAGGGTAGTGGAGCATCCGAATCCCTGCGCATTGTCTTCGAAAAGCAAGAGATGATGCTTCTTGCAGATTTCTGCTATCTTCGGAGTCCACGCCAGTTTGCCATAGAGATGAACAATCATGATGGCTTTGGTCTTCGGTGTGATTCGGTCTTCTATCAGCCGGTCATCTATCTGTAATGTATCGATATTGGCATCCACCAATACAGGAGTCAGTCCAACGCTGCTGATGGCAAGTACGGTAGCGAAATAAGTATTGGCAGGCACGATCACTTCATCCCCTTTCTGCAGATTTCCGATAGCCAGTTCGCCCATCAGCATCAGTTTGAGCGCATCCGTCCCGTTAGCGCAGCTGATGCAGTATTCTGTACCGATAAACTGTGCATACGATTTTTCAAACCTCTTTACGGCTTCACCTTGCAGATACCATCCGCTGTTGACCACCTTATTGATAGCATCCTTTATCTCCTTCTCATATGGCTCATTGATAGCCTTCAGGTCGAGATAAGGAATCTTCTTTACTTCTGTTTCCATTGTTTCTTACGTGATGATTTATATTCAAGTTTCGCCCTACACGCCCTGAAAGGGCAGAAGCTCCTAGCCCAGGGCATCGCCCTGGGTTATTACGGACGCAAACCTGTCGCCCTGTAAGGGCAAAAGCTTTCAAATATCAGACAATTAACAAAGCTTTTGCCCTTACAGGGCGCCTTGTTGATTGCTATTATACCCAGGGCGTTGCCCTGGGCTAGGAGCTTTTGGGCCTTCAGCCCGTACTTGAACCACATGCGAAAGTTCAGTACAAGTGATAAGACTTGTTTCTATAAATAAAAACGGATGTTTTGCGGTATTTATTATATGGGGAGCTATAAAAAAGACAAGAGCAGCTATCTTCTCAGACAACTGCTCTACATTCAATAGGTATTAGTTTTCTTTAAGGTAAAAAGATTGTATTCAGGATAACGTTTGCAAAGGTACTAAAAAAAAATGAAACAAAAAAATAAAATGGCAACAAATTTACCATCAACTTAAAAAAATATTTTTAAAACCTTTTGCGGAGTCTTTTCTATTTGTACGAGAAAACAGATTTTTATATAAATAATGCCAAATAAAAAGCTGTGAAATGAAAAAACTGTCACGAAACCGTCTTTCTCCCTTTCACAACGTTCAGTGTCTAAAATATTTTGCCAAACAGCCTCTTTGGAGCTCTAAGTCCAGAGTTTAAGATAAAGTAAAAGGGTGAGTTGTTTAGGCTCACCCTTAATTTATTTCTTATTGTTAGACTTTATTGAATCAACTTGGACTGGAGTGTTTTTTGATTTTTCTATTGTGGCGTTTCCGCTCCCTCCTATGGTAAATGTATATTGTTGTTTCGAGAAATTCAGCAAGAAAACAAAGGCACACATCAAAATCATAAATAGAACTGCACCTATTACGCTTTGGGCTATTCCATGTAAATATGACTTACCCAAAGAGATTGGTTTGATAGGTTCTATCGCCTTTTTTATAAGTTCTATATGATTTCTGTTTATATTGTCCTCTATGTCACGTTTTGTTTCCTCTAGAGAATTTTCAAGAAATGATTGCAGGATGGTGGAAGCAACAAATTTATATTTGTCCACACTTCCTGGTGTACAACTTATATCATTAAAAGGCTTTAAATCATCTTCTGTTGGCTCATTGTTATTATGCTCTTCTTTAAATTTATTAATGTATTCGATTTTATCTTCTTTATAAAGAGCATAAGCAATATGTCCGATGATGTCTCCTCTATCCTCTACTAACTGCTTATAAATATAATTATATTTTCTAGGCATGATTCTCTAAAGCTTTACAGAATGAACTTTTAATTTGTTTTGCAGAAATACTTTGACTATAGACTTTTCCCATGACAGAAACAGACACATCAAAAGTATTTCTAGGAGAAATCCTCCCAGAATAAGCTCTACTATTACCAATTTGCATAATAGTTTTTTTGTTAGCTCTACGTACTGTATCTATAGAAATTCTACACATAATTATATCTTTATTAAAAGAACTCTAGCTTCTTTAGCGAGAGTTGTTTTCCGCAGAGAAGAAGTTCCAATAGTGAATATTACATCGCAAAGTTACATAATTTTTGTTCAATTGCCAAATTTATTTATTTGTTTATTAACTTTTTCAATTCTATTTTTCTCTTTTTTGATGTTACTAATTAAGATATTAACAATTTTGCAAACTTAGAGTTTGCAAAACTGTGTACGTAAATTAGTTTAAAATTGGTGCATATATTGGTAAGGAATAGGGTACAATAGAGGGGGTGAATACACTATATAAAAAGTATTTGGCTAAAGGGGCACGGAGGGATTCGATAAAGAGATACCATTTCTTCGATACTCTCCTCAAACTAAAGAGCTAGTTTCCAACTCCAAATTCTTCTGCAACTTGCTAGTATCTGCTATATTTTTTAGCCTTTATCGTTTAAAAGATTTTAAAAAACAGTAATTATCGTTTACGAGTTCCCACTAGTGGGAACTCTCATTTATTTTATTTTTTGTATCTTTGCACCGTGTGACACAGATTAGAACCTTATTACCTACTTTGGAGGCGTCGCGACAAAAACAGTAATGTACGGATCTCTACTTCCGAAAGCCAACGGAGGCGGAGACAGGAGAGATTATGCCCATAGCAAGAGAGCTATACAGCGCATTCTCAGCTCAGTGTTCACGGTGACACGGTGACAGGGTGACACGAGTTTTTCAACATTTCGCCTCGCACGCGGGCAGGCAGGAAAAATCAGGCCGAAAGTTCCTGCCTGCCCGCGCGAGAGTAAATCTTCAGAATTCCCTGTCACCTCTGTCACCCTGTCACCCAGAAGTCGGTTGCTTCCGAGACGGAAATCAAAGACTTACGATGCAAAAGTCAGAGACTTACGATATGAAAGTCAGGGACTTATGATGCAAAAGTCAGTAGTTTACGATGTATAAGTAGCTACTCATTAAAATATTTTGCCAAACAGGATGTTCATCATAGTTTTGAACAGAATCTTGGCATCAAACCACCAGGATCTGTGCTCCAGGTAGTAGAGGTCAAGACTCAGTCTTCTCAACATCTTCGGCATCGTATCCGTATATCCGTTATACAGGGTGGCATAAGAAGTCACTCCTGGACGAATCTGGTAAAGAAAACGATACCGAGGATCATGTACCATAATCTGGTCGATATAGAATTTACGTTCAGGGCGAGGACCTACAAATGCCATGTCTCCTTTAAAAACGTTCCAAAGTTGAGGAAGTTCATCGAGGTGATGCATTCTTAAAAAACGTCCAACTTTAGTGAGCCTTGGATCACCTTTTATCTCAAGAAGATCAGGACCATCTTTTTCTGCATCAATCTTCATGGAACGAAATTTATAGATAAAGAATGGCTTGCCATGTAGACCTATGCGCTCTTGACGGTAGATTACAGGTAGCCCATCCTCTAATCGGATAGCAATAGCACACGCTATGGCTAAAGGAGAGAAGAATATCAGACAACATGCAGCGATGACGAAATCGACGGAGCGCTTTATAATTTGCTCCGTCTTATTCATGTTGTCTTTATATTGTTTATTTTCCATCAGTTATTTTTTCATTTATTACGAACGTGAAAGTGCTTATTTGTCGAGCTTCTCGTAAATCGAATTATTGCTCTTGTACTCTGGAACGATTTCCTTCATTATCTTTACTGTGAGCATTTCATCGTATAACTTGCTTTTTTCTATCAAGTTATCGATTTGCTTAGATACTTCAGTATAATCGTATTCACGTACTTCAGCGATTCTTATTTTGTCATGGAACGACGGCTTGGTTGATTCCTTCTCATTAAGCACTTCCTCGTAAAGCTTTTCGCCTGCTCTCAGTCCAGTGTATTTGATTTCAACGTTCTTTGCTCCACTGAGGTTGATCATTCTCTGTGCCATGTCGGCAATGTTGACAGGTTTGCCCATGTCGAAAACAAATATTTCCCCGCCGTTACCTTTTGTTCCTGCTTCCAAAACTAGTTTGCAAGCCTCAGGAATGAGCATGAAGTAGCGGATGATACGTGGGTCTGTAACAGTGACAGGACCACCTGCTTTAATTTGTTTCTTAAATAAAGGTATAACAGAACCATTTGAGCCCAATACGTTACCAAAGCGGGTTGTAACAAACTGGGTTTCTCCTTTGACGATACCTTCTTTCACTGCTTTGTTGAGGCTCTGTACATATATTTCACAGATACGTTTTGAGCATCCCATCACATTGGTAGGATTCACAGCCTTATCAGTTGATATCATTACAAATTTCTTCACGCCATACTTTATAGCTAAATCTGCCAGTATTTTGGTGCCATATACATTATTTTGAATGCTTTCACATGGATTGTTTTCCATCATTGGAACATGTTTATATGCAGCAGCATGGAAAACATAGTCAGGCAAGTATGTCTTGAAGATATGTTCCATTCTCGACTTGCTACAGATGGTGGTAACGATGGTTTCTGCTTTTATCTCAGGGAATTGCTTAGCCATCATTAAGCGTATATCGTGCTGCGGAGTCTCTGCACTATCTATTAAAATCAATTCTGCAGGACTGTACTTCGCGATTTGTCTTACCATTTCGCTTCCGATGCTTCCTGCTGAACCTGTAATCAATATGCGTTTACCATGAAGCATGGCACCTACACTTTCCATATCGATGCTGATTTCATCACGAGGTAAAAGATCCTCGATGCTAACTTCCTTGAGCTGTTGCTGTTCATTTCTGTTCCACTCCTGTGTGGTAGGCATATAGATATGTATGCCTTCTGCAAGGAGTGCATCCTGGAAGTCTTTATTTGCGCGAAAAACGTTGATGGCACCAGGAGAAATTAATAGGGTAGAGATATTGTTATTTCTCATTTTCCTGATGGTATTCAGGTCTGGAGCATACACTTTGGTTCCCATCAGGTGATGGTGCTTTATTTTTGTGTCATCAGAGATAAAGCCCATGAGTTTAAATTTCATGGGTTTACTGTTTTTGATTTGCTTGGCGAGACCGATGCCACCTTCTTTCACGCCGTAGATAAAAGCGTGTTTAATGTTGTAATCTGAGAGAGAGACGTCAAAGATAGTCTTGGCAATCACTCTGATAGCCCACAATACTAAAGTGGAAATGAGAGCTCCAAGTACAATATTGCGGTATTCTATTTCAACTCCAGGGAAGAAATGAGTGCTAAGCAACATGTCTTTCGTTATAGCAGACAGTACCGCACCAAAAGTAACAGCATAGAATACCCTTTGCAAATCAATAAACGATGAGTATCTGAGGATACCGTCGTATGTGTGGAATATCCTAAAACCGATGGCATGGAACAATGTGAATATAGCAAAGAACATAGAAAGTTGTCCTAATATGCCCAACGCTTTTGCTCCACTGTTAATCTGTTGATATATAAATAGGTAAGAAATAAATGTCACAGCACAGTCTATCCAGAAAATACACCAGTATGGTAGTGATTTTCTGGAGAAATACCAATCTGTAAATTTCCTGAAATTCTTCATAGTTTTCTATCTTACTATTTCTTTAAATGTGGTAAATATAATCTTGAAATATTCTCCAAGTGTCTGATTTTGTATATATACCATATTAAGTTTAATTTTGTTGGGCATAATCAAATTTACATAAGCTTCATCAGGTGTTTTTGATTCTCCCAAAATTTTATTCTCATCCACGTATTTTATGGACGCCCAATCTGTAATGCCTGGTCTTACATGTAGAACCTGTTTTTGTTCTTCTGTATAGAGGTCTGTATATTTTTTTACCTCTGGTCTTGGGCCAACTAAACTCATGTCTCCGATAAACACGTTCCAAAGTTGAGGAAGTTCGTCCAATTTATATTTTCGAAGGATAAATCCGGTTTTGGTTATACGGTTGTCCTTTTCTCCTATAGTGATTAGCCCCTTTTTATCAGAACCAATTCTCATAGATCTGAATTTATAGAGTTTGAATGGCTTGCCGTTTTTGCCAATTCTCTCTTGTGAGTAAAATCCTCCTCCCTTGCTCTCTATCCTAATGAGAAGATAGAGAACAATAAAGAGAGGTGACAATATTACTAATCCCATAATTGAGAATATTAAATCGAAGAATCGAATCATAATTATGATCATCCTATATTTATTATTTACTTTGTTTTTTTCATTATAGTGTCGTATGCCTTGATGACAGTTTCTGCTACAAATATAACTTCCTCTTCGGAGAGTTGAGGATATACTGGCAATGAAATCTCGTGGGCAAAATTCTTATATGCTTGTGGATAGTTCTTGATGTCATATCCCATACCTTTGAAAAGTGTGAGCATTGGCATTGGTATAAAGTGAACATTGACAGCTACTTCATTTTTTGAGATCTCTTGAATGATTGCATCTCGTTGTCCTTCTGTGATACCTTTAATCCGCAAGGCATATACATGATACGAACTCTCCTTTATGTCAGATGTTGCAGGAGGCGTTATTGCCCAATCTGAATTAGCAAAAGCCTTGGCATAAGTATTGAATACTCTTTTTCTTTCTTTGAGTAGATTCTCGTATTGACGTATTTGAGCCAAACCAATAGCAGCATTAACATCTGCCATATTGATCTTCATGCCTTGTCCAACAATATCATATCTCCAACCGCCAGCTTTTGTTTTCGTGAAAGCATCTTTCGTTTGGCAGTTGAGAGTTCTCAGGCGAAGTTCTTTGTAAAGTTCTTCGTTGTTGAATGGTTCTGGCAAGTTAAGGCAGATAGCTCCACCTTCTGCTGTTGTTACATTCTTTACTGCATGCAAAGAGAAAATAGCAACATCTGTTTCTGAACCTGTGCGCTTATTGCCATAATGTGCACCAATAGAGTGGGCAGAATCACTCAAGACGAGTATTCTGCCTAATTTCTCTTGTATTTCAGAAGTTGCATGGAACAAAGCTTTTATCTTTTCCGATTTTACTAATTCCATGATTGTGTCATAATCACAAGGAAAACCAGCAATGTCAACAGGAATAATAGCTTTGGTCTTTTCTGTGATAGCATTTTTTATTCCTTCAACAGAAATATTGAAATCTTCTGTAGAGTCAACCATGACAGGTTTACCACCAGCCCATAATACAGCCATGGCAGTGGCAGAATATGTATATGCAGGAACAATGACCTCGTCTCCAGGTTGCAGCCCCAGCCATCTGAGCATGAGAATGGCACCAGAAGTCCACGAATTAATGCATAGTACATTTTTTACGCCAGAAATTTTACCTATTTCTTCTTCTAATGCTTTTACTTTTGGACCAGTCGTAATCCATCCCGATTTGAGTGAATCAACAACTTCGTTTATTACGTTGGCATCAATGTATGGAGGTGAAAATGGAATTTTCATATTTTATAAAATTTGATGTTTGTGTTTGCTTTATATTTTATTATTTAAACGCATTCTGAAGTTGCTTTATTGTGTTAGTAACTTAAAATGTTTACTATTTTATTAAAAACCGCTATCTGTTATGAATTTTTCTTCCTTTTGCGAGTCCGAATATTGTTCCTATTCCGTAAGAAACGTGTACACAGAAAAAAAGTATGAATAACGGCAACGTGCATTTAATGTTTCTTGTAGTTCCTGTTATTGCAGCAACAATAGCTGCAATAAAATATACAGCAAGTCCTCCTTCCAAAAGATAACAGAATGGGTTCCATAAAAGGGAGAGGATTATGCCTATAAATATACAAACAACAAAGAGTAATGGGATAAGATGTCTTATTCCTATAGCTTCTTTGTCGATGTAATACAAGTAACCGATAGATTCACCGTTCGCATACATTTGTTTGCATGATGCTTTCAATGTAGGACGAGCGTAATAACTACTTATGATATCAGGATTGAAATAAACCTGATATCCAGCTTTCCTTATGCGAGAATTGTACTCATTATCTTCACCTCTTGGTAAGTCTTCTCTCATGCCGCCTATTTCCTCTATGATTCTCCTCGGAAATGCTCCGAAAGGTACAGAGTCTGTGTTGTGAGCTTCGTTACTTACTCGGAAAGCTGCACCACCAATGCCAAAACGTGAATGATTCAGAATGGCGTTGGTTTGAGCCCATACGGATTGGTTGAATGGTAAAATGTTACATCTGCCACCAACATTGCCGCGTTTCTTATCATCCTTTAGATTTTTTATACAAAGGGAGATATATTCTGAATTATATTCAGCATGAGCATCTAATCTTATTATGTATGGTGCAGTAGAATTTTTGATTCCTATATTGAATGCTACTGATTGAATTTTTTTCTTGTTTTCTATGAATCGTATATTCTGATGTGATTTTTGATATTCGGCAACAATATCTTTTGTATTATCGTTACTACCTCCATCTATTATCATTACATCCATTTTTTCAAATTCATATGTTTGCTTAATAATTGAATTCAAACAACGAGAAATGAAACGTTCCTCGTTGAGAGTAGGTATGACTATTGCAACTTCGTAATTCATTCTAAATATGTTTTTAATTTTTGAAAATCAATATCCCATGTAGTTTCTTCCTTTTGGAGTCAAATTCATTTGTATGTACCGTTCTTGATAATAGGCCTTAGTAGGGATGATTATCTTTTTGATGAGTATACTGATTGAAATGAAACTACTTTGTAAATGATTTTAGATATTACTATTCTGTTTCTCTATTATCAAAATAACGTTGATTGTTTAAAAATATTGTATTACTCAATAGAAACTTTGGCAAAAAAAACGAAGTTTGCTAAAAAAAAAACGCAAGTCTATTTTCCTTATATTAATCTGTATAGTAAAAGCGTTGATGGTTTAAATAGATCATGAAGGAATTCCATGCCTTCTCGTAACGTTCTTCTGCGATTGTCATAACTTTGAATTTTAAAATTAAGGTGCAATGGCACGAACATTTGAAAGCAGACGCAAGGTATAAACGCGGAGCCGTTTACTATCAGGATCTTTTTAGAAACGGATCTCGTAAAAACCCTTCACCCCTCACCTTTCCGTCTGAATCCCCTGTGCTTATCGGGGATTTAGAGGGGAAAAATGAAGGGCGAAGAGGTTTATGCGTATTCTATTTAAAAGAAGCACTTTATTAAGGTCTAATAAAGCGCTTCGTTAGGTCATGCTGATTTTCATATAATTTAGAAGCGCTACAGAATATTTCTGTATCAATTCCAAACCTATAGAGGTGTGCCGTTTGTCCAGAGGATTGTGTTGCAAGATGAAAGGAACATACCTAACAAACTCTCCAATATTTGGCTATTGCGCTACGCGCTACTCAGAAGACATACACCTATCAAACAGTGCATTCGCATAGTTTTTTTATATTAGGTAAAACTGAATAGCAATATTCTTTTGCTCAGAAAGTTACGCCTAATCAATGGCATATCTTTGGAATGGAGTGGACTCTTGCTTATATAGTTATGTATGTTGATGGAAAAATAACAGGAACGTTTCTTAAATCAAATGATTCCGAAGAGATCGAAGGAGGACAATGGACATTTGATCGCCCATATTATATTATCCATAATCAGAGTGTAGGGGATGATAACTGGAATACTCCTATGTTAAATGCAGTATATGAAACAGAAATAGATTGGATAAAAGTTTATCAATAATAATTTTCGCAATATTATAATTTGTTGTTTTTTCTAAGTACCTGAGCAACATTAGGTTGCTCAGGCGACTTCTATTATTGCAAAAGCTCTCTAAAAGCTTTTAATGCAAAAGAATTGGAATAATTGTTTTCGAAAATAGAGCGTGAATATGTATTGTACTTTGGCACTGAATTTTCAGCAAAATAATTAATGGCTTCGATATATTCTTTTGCTGTATTGCAGAGTCTACCACACAACGAGGTGTCAAGTTCATAGCCTTCAAATGTTTCGGTTGTACCTAATATGTTCTTACCGTACATCAGAGCTTCGCATGTTTTTACCTTCATACCACTACCAGAAAATATCGGAAATACCATAAAGTCTGCTTCTTCGAAGAAAGGTGCAAGGTCGGGAACATTAGAGAATACAGGAATGTCTACCAAACAAAGCTGAGATTTTTTCAGCTGGTCCATGTCCTTGCCTATTATCTTGAAATCTATGTCTACATGTGGCAACACATTCTTTACAAACCACAAAAGCCCTTCGGTATTGGCAGGAAAATTACTTCCGATGAAATAACATTTAGGCTTTCTACCGGTAAAACCCTGCTTGTCGAAGTTCTTGCCTACACATTTGTCTTCAAATGTGATAGGAACTATGTTATCAAACGGCTTGCCATAGAGCGACTTCATAATGTTGCTGTCGCGCATACATAAGCCCACAGACTTATCCGAATAGTCAATGCTGTATTTGTCGTTCTTGGCTGCACAGTCAATGACAATTTTCCTTAGTGGGAACTTCTTGCTGACCCTTGCTTCATAGTAAAGACTTTCTACATTATGGAAGAAATTGATGATGATACCTTTGTATCCATGTTTCTTAAGTTTCTTGGATATTATTCCCAAAATACTGGTATTGATGAAGATATAGTCATACTTGTTAGCCATGTTTATAATGGTGCGGATCTTACCTGGCGTCAACCCGTAAAAATAGCCGAAAGGAAAGAGTATTGCTGACTGCAGCATTGAAACAATACAGTTTTTCTTTCTGTTGTCGTTGATGAAAAAACAGTCAACATTTTCTTTGCCAAGGACATTGACAGCCATTTCTACATTGCGTCTGTTGGCTAGGCTTCCTCCGTCAAAGATATTATGGAAGTCTTGAAATGATATGAATAAAACTTTCTTCATATAGCTTTATGGTTTTATATATTACTGAGCCCACTTGAAAAAGTCATTTTATAATAATTTCTTCAAATGTAACCATCTGATAATCAAATGGCGTTTGTAGGATAAAGACCCCAAAACTACTTTTTCAAGTGGGCTCATTTATAGTTTTTATTTGTTCACGAAAACTTTTAAATGCCTTCTTGTTGCTATTTGATCTGCTTGCAACTTTGCAGTTTCTCTTTTATATATAACTTTAGTTCTTCAAGCATGTAAAGGAGTGTTCTGTCATTCTTGCCATACTTGACACGTAGACGTTCTCTATAAATCTGTAAATTGATGCATCGCAGCCGGTTTCTAAGCGTCTTTCGCTCATCGTAATTTTTCTTTTTGTTTTGTATTACTGCCACATCAATAAGCATTTTCTCATATTTTATGTCGGGCATACGCTCTTTTGTAAGGTGTAGGTATTTTAGACTCTTGTCATATTTTATCTTACAATCTTTGAAACGATGCATTAGACGATAATGAATGTCATCTTCCTCACCATAGAGAAACACGCTTTCATCAAATAGTCCGACAGTTTCAAACATGGCTTTGTTTATAAAGAAGCATGATCCTGAGAAATGCATATATTTTGCTATGTAAATATCAAGACGCGTACACAAGGCAGAGAGGATGGTTGAGAGATAGCCGTTCATTCTATAGGTACATGTAAATGAATTGGTGCTTGGTTCTTCAAGAGTGAGCCACTGTTTCATGCCGAGCATGCACATATTCTTGTCCTTAGAAAAGAGGTCTATGGCCTTTCTGAATATTGGACACACAAGCCTTACGTCAGGATTCATGATAAGCACAACTGGTGCGGAGCATCGTCTTATCCCCACGTTGTTGCCTTGACCATACCCACCATTCCTACTATTCTTTATCAGTATAATATCTTCTCCCCACAATGTTTTAAGTTTCTTAAACATTGTATCGCACCCTCTGCTATTGTTGTCCACAACAACCAGCTCTATTTCCGCCAGCGAAATATCGGAATTCTCTATGATAGAA
Source organism: Segatella copri (assembly GCA_021623045.1). Classification (GTDB taxonomy): domain Bacteria; phylum Bacteroidota; class Bacteroidia; order Bacteroidales; family Bacteroidaceae; genus Prevotella; species Prevotella copri_T. Next base: position 127,546 of record JAJWJX010000001.1, read on the forward strand.
GTTATGCAATCATATATGTCCTTCTCTGAGTTGTAGGTTACAATTATTATTGAGACTTTTTTCATTTGTTTGTTCTTTTAATCATTGTTAATTATTTCACTTATTAGAGTCTGATAGTTTCTTTGCATAAATATCAGTTATGCCTTGTGCGATGGCTTTCCATGAGTATTTGCCTTCAGAATAGTCGTGCTCAATATTTGCCATCATTGCCTCTATTTTTTGTGGATTTTCTATCAATGTATTTATTGCAGAAGCCAAGGTGGCGACATCTTTTGGAGGAACGATAGTTCCATATTGTCCATTCTTAACCATGGAAGGTAGAGCACCTACATTGGTCGCAATTACAGGTTTGTTCAAAGCAAACGCAGACATAATAACACCACTTTGGGTAGCATCGACATAAGGACATACCACAAATAAGGAACTGCGTATCAGTCCAACAAGTTCGGTATCGTCAAGATATCGGTTGAGAAGAACTAGATGACCATTACTATATATAGCATACTGGTTTAAGTCAAAATAAATCTTACCTTTACCCGCGACAACCAACTTTACATCGGGATGTTTCTTGCAAACCTTATCCATTGCTTCGCACAGATATTCAATGCCCTTATGCGAACTAATTCCGCCAAAGAACAAGACATAGTTACTTACATCGGGCTTTTGTGGCTTAATATTTTGCAGGTTTGTATATGCGCTAAGATGCGATAAAACCACACGTTTTGCCCCCATATGGTATGTCTTAATAAAATCTTCTTTCTGTGTCTCGTTCAACAAAATAAAATCGTTAAGTAGCCGGAAACACACATCGCGATGGAGACGATTGAGCCATGTGTCCTCGCTTGAATGAGGCAGAGGGTCATGCATGGTTATAACTATGCGCTTACGCAAGAGATATGTGAAGAACTCTCCATAACGTGGTGGCCAAGTGAGATGTACTATGTTGATCTTCTTATGTAAAATGATACACACCATCCTGAATATAGTAAGGAGATTACTAATTGACCAGTCGTGCTTGCCGGGAAGGTTTACTATATATGTCTTCGATAAATCTATGTCGTTAGCCAAATAAGCAAGTTCTGGAAAATCGGAAGCAGGATAAACCCCACCTCTTTTATTCAGCGATTCAATCTTTATAAGGGTGAGTCGCTTAGTCGATTCGGATACTTTAAGAAAATAAAACAAATTTATTTTCTTTTGCAATTCGCCAATTAGAGGAATGTCACAATCGGCTAAATGTGGTGTAGAGATATATGCCACTTTCATGTTGTTTTCTTTTTTGATTATTTAAGCGGCCTACAAAGAGCCTCCTATGTGTTTTAAAATTGTTGTCATCATTTCATTATATTTGCAGAGATAATCTTGAGCAAAAGTTGTGCATTTAGCTTTGTCAAACGTTTGTATTTTTTTTAATACATGGTCTGGGCTTGGCGTGCGACGAAACAGTGAATTGCTCGCTATTCGATTATCGAGCAGGCCGGCAACTTTTAATATGTGACGGATTTTGCTTGTTGAAGAGTCGCAAAACAAGCCGTTTGCATGTCTCGTTCCATAATTGTCAAAGCTAAAGAAAGGCACAGCATTGTGAATACACACAACGATAGGATGCATGTTGTTGCCAATGTAACCACAAGAATACTTGAGTAGAGCGTACCAGTCGATAGGGTTAAGCGAGAGGACAATCTCCTTTTCTAGCTCTCCTGCAGAACGGCTTGTCGAGAATGGTAACGATACACACTGTATGCCATTACGTTTTGCTATATTTTGAAGTTTGTTCAACCACGTTTGAGAGACGTTAGATCGCCTTTCGTTTTTGAAACTTATGAGTATATACTTGTCTGAAAGACCATATTTTTTCATCAGTTCCTCTTTAGAAGGCACTAATGTATTTGCGTTCTGATTGAACGCAAATACAGGGTCAGGTGTGACTGGTGGACAACATAATCCTTCGGTAATGAAAGAGAACATCTTTTGTGTGTCCATATCACGCACAGATACATAGCTATATGCCATGATACGCTCTTTCATTTGCTTACGAAGTTTTTTTGAAATGTATTTGTATTTTGAATCTTGGCTTGCCGCTGACATTAATGCAACAGGTACAGGTTTGTCGAGATAGTCGGTCCATATGCCCCAAAATGGGTTTGGAAACACCATGTCAGAAGTCACTGAATTAATGGCTACAATATTGCGACATGGGAAAACGATACGTTCAAACAGCGGATGGTGCTGTGCCACGGCATCACTACCTATTATAACAGCCTCTATGTGTTCTGTGGAAATAATGTTTGCTACATCTTTTATTGTATGACACAAACAGGTCTCTTTCCACAATTTGAGGCGCAGCTTTTTCTGGTTCTCAATTTGTGAAATCGGTGTATTTTGGGTATAATATTCTTCCAAGTCTTTAGCTACCCAATTTATAACCATTGGTTCGTGTCCATGATTCTTCAGAAACATGTATGTGGAAAGAAGCTGTAACATCGCTCCAAAATTACACACTGAGTGGTATGCAAGCAAACCTATTTTCATTTTATCATTTTGTTTAAAGTTTTACTCTATAATAAAATAACGACACAATGTATACTTTATTATTTATATAGCCCTAAATCATAGATTTTTTTATATTCAAAGCCGTTGTTCATGAGTAATACTCCCTTAGTTCCTCCTGTCCGGCCTCCAATGAAACAGCAGCAACGGGTAAGCAGATATATGGCAGCATAATAATCTAAGGCGTCTTTTATGGGATTGCGTTCCTTATCTTTCGCCTTGATTTGAGCGAGTAGTTGGTCTGATTGCATGTCCTTGCTGCTGTACCTACGCTGATCGAGAAATAACAATTTATTGCCAAATTCCGCTTTTAATACATCGAGTATGTCTTTATCTTCTGTTGCTACAAACACATAATTGCATTGTTTCTCCTTCATTACTTCTTTTGCATCCTTTATAATTTCTTTCATTTCAGGTTGAATAGGATGATTCTTTGGCTTTGCCACCACATAGTCGGTGCCACGGCATAAGATGCCAAGTATACGTCCTTTATCTTTAAAAAGCTGTTTCTCTTTGCTTCGAATGTAATCTAACGTCTTATTGTTGGGACGAATAAACGTCTTAAAGATATTACGGAAATGGGTGATTCTCTCTGGGTTGTCATAAAACTCTGTTTGTCCCATGAGATACTTCTTCGCTGGTGCTGGAGTCATGCGGTTGATAATCACATTTTTACTATTCTTTATATCTTCCAATCCATACCCCGCAGGTTGTTTAAAAAATATCTCCCAAACATTTTTGTTCTCATTTTTTGATGAGTATTGGGTGATGTAGTTTTTCAAGTCGACAACAGGAATGTATCCGTGATCCAAAGCATAGGCTATATGCATGCACACTTTGTTCACAATCCAAAACAGTCCGCCACCCTCATCGTTCCAACCTATCACATAGAAGGTCTTGTCTGCATTTTTACTTCCAAGACATACCTTGCGCTGGCGTCCTTTAAATAATAGGTACTTATTGTAAATCCAATCAGAACAAGGGATATACTCAAATAATTTAATTATTAACTTCTTCATACAAAAATATAATTTAAAGTACCAATAGATATGCTTCCTTATTTTAAGCATTGGCGTTTTTACTATTAACGGCTAAAAAGCATTTTTATTTTATACAAGTCTTTCCAACCTACAAACAAAGAACGCATTTGTATGTAAAACATGTAACGGTATGTAGGAATGAAAAAATGTATGAAAAAACCTGCTGCAAACTGTGTAGCTACGGCTACAATGGCAACTCCACACACACCAAAGCGTGTTATGACAAGAAGGTTTAGTACCACGCATACTATACAGCCGCTAAGACTACGCAACACAAAATATTTTTGTTTCTCCTCTATAATCAAAAGTTGTCCCGAAACGATATTAAGAGCTACACCTATTATTTTAAATGATAAAATCTGTAAGATAGCAATAGAGGCACCATATTTTAAACCAAATGTCCATAATACAATATATTGGGAACATAAGGATGTAAAGATGGCACATAATACGCACGACCACACAGTGACGTTCATAAACATTTGTGACTTTTTACGATACGAGTCGAGGTCGTATTTTCGTTCCTTAACGAGCAGCGGACTGACGGTTTGTATGAGGATGGTAGGAACATAAAGTAATACTTCAACAAACTTAGATGCTACAGAGAAATAGCCTACTGATGTTTTGTCAATCATGTTGCCAATCATGATTTGATCAATCTGTAAGAATACTGTTGCCGCTACTCCTGACAGCAGTAAAGGAAACGATTGGCGTAAGAGATAGCGTGCCCAAACTTTGTCAAAATGCCAAGAGCGCATGCTGCCAATCTTTTTCTTATAAACGTAGCAATAGCCTTGTGCCAAGACGCAGGCATCAAATACCAAGGAGATGACAAACCATAAAAGAGAAGCATGTACAAGTAACAATACAATCTTAATTGTCCCTGATAGTACTGTGCGGAAGATGCCTACCTTTACTATATATTCGTTCTGAACGAGCGAGGTAAAATAGTTGCGAATCACATCAAACGGTGTGAGTATGACAGTTATAGCATATATCATTATAATGCCATATGTGTAAAGGTCAGTCTCATTGATGTAAGCTACCACAGAAATGATGCCTATGGTGACGAACGATAGTAATAGACGTAGTATAAACACGGTTCCCAGAATAGTGTCTTTCTGTTCATTCGCCTTCGCCTCTTCTCTTATTTCTATATTCTCAAAGCCAAAGGTGGCTATAACGAGAAATAAGGTAACGAAGCTGATTGCATAGTTCATCACACCATATTGTGTTGGACCAAGGTATCGAGCCACTAAAATTCCAACCAATAACGCACTTACTAGACCTGTCATTTTACCAACTAGTGCCCAGAAAACATTCGATATTATGCGTTTGTTTACTTTATTCTCACTCATTATCTTCTTCTTTTTCTGTAAGTTGTCTTTTTTCTCTATTGTAACGTCCTTCAAAATAAGCTATGCAAAGCACAATGACGTTAAACCAATAATAAATTGCAATATGCGAAATCATGGTTAATACAATAATCAGGGCTCCAAGAACAGACATTGCAGGAGCATATTCTTTCTTTGTCTTGAGACACTCGAAAATGTCTTTAAACAGAAGACACAATGAGATTATATATAGTAACATTCCTATCAATCCGAAATCGAACCATGCTTCTAAATAGTCATTATGAGCAGAAAGTACATAACGTGAATTGTGTACCACGGTGTTGAATCCGTTTCCAACAAAATAGGTAAAAATCCCCTGTTCGGTTATAAGTCGCCATGCTTCGGCCCATACGTCCGTGCGACCACTTCCATTGTCTTCTTGTATAGATTCAAAACGTTCAAATATATTGTTGTCACCCATTGTTCCTATGTAAGCAAAGATGGCAATAAACGCTGTGAGTACGCAGAATCCGATTATTATTTTTTTGAATTTTCCTTGCTTTGATACCAATTGATTAGTTATGATATATGCTATTATTGCAAGTGCAAGTGCAAGTACACCTCCTCTTTTTACGGAAGAAAATACAGCTAGGCTGACGATGATAGTCAAACATGTTTTTCCAATTTTCGATGGATAAACCAAAACTAAAGGTAACATGTATAATGAGTAGTAAGATGACCCTAAATGTACATTCATAAGAATGTTGTCCACATCGTAAAAACTGTAATAAGTTAACAGAAATAATGCGGTGATGACAAGAAATATTATTTTTAACCATCTGCTATCGCCTTTATGCAAGACAAAATAATAGGTTGAGTTAAGAATAAGTATGGGGAATGCTGACCAAAATAGGCTGTTTAAATATGACGATATGCCTTTCACACCAACAGGATTAATGGCTGTTACCAACAGTACCCATGTCATGTAAAGATTAAAAAATATAATAGTCTTTGACGGTATCTCTATAAGATAGTCTTTTGTGAAGGGACGCAGTACAAAAACACTCCACACCATAAAGGCAAAAGCTATTATAAAATTGGTATATGCTATGCCGCCACTTGATTCCTGCTCAAACATAACAGCACATGCACTCAATGCAAAAGCAATGAGTGCTATGTAATAATATGCTGTGATAATTTTTCCTTTTGACAACAACATTAATTTTTACCTAAAATATAGCCTTTTAAAACATAAGTTAAATCACCAATAAATACAAGCATTGTTATTGCAAGAACGAAAATCATCCGCCGAGGTTTTGCTGGCTTAATAGGTACGCTAGCACCTTGCAACGTTGTGAAAGCAGGGGTACGCTCACGGAGTTTTGCTTCAGCAGCTTGTAACTGGGTAACCATTGCTGTGTATGCATTAAACTTAAGCTGCATGTCGTTTTCAAGATCAGTCTGTTTTGAACGCACACTTTCAAGAACTATATCCATATTCGAATCAGAATAGCTGCCATACAATTGACGAGCTTTTTCATAATCAGCTTTTGTCTTTGCTGTCAGCGCCTTGTAGTATTCTACATCATGACGTGCTTTTTGCGTGCGATAATTGGTGATAAACACTTGTAGTTTAGAAGAAACAGAGTCGGCTAAGCTCTTGCTTATCAATGGATCCTGTGCCTCTGTATGTATGGTTATTACGCCAGTTTTCTTATCTACCATCAGACCGATTAAATTTCTTGTTTCACCAACTATGTTGTCTTCCTCTTTGGATAGACTGTAAGGATTCTCAAGTTCTTCCGTGCTATTTACCCGTTTTATATTTGCTTTCTTTGATTTGAAAACACGCTTTACTGCTCCTATGACTTCTGTCCACCACGCATGTTTCTGATGTTTCTTAAGATATTCGTAATAAGAACATTTTATAGCACCATCCTGTGTTTTTACTTGTATCTTTAGTAGACTGGCAACGAAACCATTGTCATTTAGCAATTCTGGATAAAGAAGCGGTGAAATAGCATCTGATCCACCCATTTGAGTAAGGTCAATACCAAAACTTGAGGCTAACGAACCTACACCACCCATATCTACCGAATTCTCTGCTTCAGGCACAAGCATGGCACTTGCAGTATAGGAACGTGGTACGCAAATTATTATGAGCGTAGAAAACACGATTGCTATAGGAATAGAAATGAGAAACAATTTCTTCTTTTCAAGCACAGTCCTCAGTATTTCCGATACATTTATATAACCATCTTTCTTTTCCATATTTTTTTTGTCTGTTTTGAATTGGTATTTTGTATGTAATAATAATATTAATACAATATTTCATACCAACTATAATAATATGTTATCTTATTAATACTTTATCCAAACTTTCAACTCCTTTAGTTTTGCTTAAAAAGGGGTTGCAAGATGTTAAGAATACCTTCTTCAATCTCTTTGTTGGGAATGCCTAACTGGTAGTTCTTGAATCGCTCGTCGTAACTCTTTATAGTTAGGTAACCGCTCAGGTATATGACCAGAAAGGGATTGGAATCCACATTGTTCATCATATTGGCCTTTATTTGTGCCTTACTGAATTCTGTAATGCAATAGTCATGCTTCTTCAGAATGTCAAAGAGGAATGTGTGAGTATTTGCCTTAAACCAGTAATCATCGTAGCGTGATTTTGCTAACGTGTTCAGTACGCTGAATGGGTTATAGATGCCTACTGTATTTTCCTCGAAATGATATCCGTCGTATCTTGCCTTCAGTTTTGCTATTGTGGCTTCTTCTGTATCGCCATTGGCTTCGGCTAATTCGTTGATACCTTCCTTGAAATTCGTAAGCAGTTCCTTCTCTGTCATTCCGCAGATGCTAATATAGCGATGGTCCATCGAGATATCCGTCAGGTTGTTGAGGTCGCTGAACACGCTAACCTTGCCAAACTTGGTTACACCTGTGAGGAATGCAAACTTGATATATCGGTCTTGTGTCTTCAATACCGAATAGAATGCTTTCAGCTGTGCACGGTGTTCAGCCTGTAACTCTGGGTCACGCAGGGTCTGTAGTATAGGCTTGTCGTATTCATCTATAAGAATTACAACACCACATCCTTCTTTCTCTGCAGCTCGTGCTATCACACCCTTGAAACGAAGGACAAGTGTGGCTTCTGACTCACGGGTTCCATATTTGCTTTCCCAAGTTGTGAGGTAGTCATTAAGAACTGTGTACAGACTGTCTTTCTCTCGAAAGTTGGCAGTGTTGAGATCAATATGGAAGATAGGATATTTCTTCCATTCTGTCTCCAAGTCATATATGGCTAAGCCCTCGAAGAGTTCCTTCTTACCCTGGAAGTATGCTTCCAACGTAGACAGAAAGAGACTCTTTCCGAATCGGCGTGGGCGACTGAGGAAATAGTATTCTCCCTCTGTCGCCAACTTGTACACGAATCGGCTCTTGTCTACATACGAATATCCTTTTGTACGTAGCTTTTCGAAATCTTGTATTCCTATAGGATATTTCATAGAATGACTCCTTTTTTATAGGTGCTTGATTATTCTTACTTACTCATATTAGCAATCGTAGCAATCATAGCGGCGATGCTGCTCATGCTGGTTCCCATACTCATCATTTCTGCGGTACTCATCTTCCGCTTCAGTTTGGCTGGGATGACAATCTCGCTGCCTGGCTGCACTTTGGCACCATGAGAGAGCTTGGCTACCTTGCCATTCATATAGATGATGTATGCCTTGCTCTTTAATGCATCTGAGGCAAAACCACCTGCCTGATCGATGTAATAGCTTGCCTTCTTGCCCTTTTCGTAGGCTACCGTATTGGCAAACATTACGGCACCATTAATCTTTACCGTACCATTGTACTGAGGAATGACCAGACGGTCGCCCTCGCGCAAGATGATGTCGGCATCGCTGCCTGGGTTCGCCAACGCCTCAGGAAGATCGATACCTACCGGATACTCGCTAGGTACATTGAACTTCTCTATGTTGGTGCGCTCTACATCCTTAGAGTTCTGTAAGATGGCACTGGCATTGTTGCTGCTGGAGGCAAGCTGCAGAAGGTTTTTCTGCATCTCTTCGCGCTGCATCTTCAATACTGTCTCCATGCGCTGCTTCTCTTGTTCGTTGGCTTTGCGGATGATGCGGGCGCCCTTGAGGTATGCCTGGTCGGTAGCTCCGCCTGCCTTCTTGAAGAGTTCACTCAGGCGGGCGTTGCGATGGTCTAATGTATAGAGACCGGCAAACATCACTTCACCGGTAATCGATACGTTCTGCTGCTCTACATAAGCCGGACTCTGACGGATCATTACTTCATCAAATGGCATCAGCTTGAAACCTGGGGTGCCGTCGATAACGAAGCCGTCTTTGAGAGATAGAGTGTAGGTCTTGGCAATAACGCTATCTGGACGTAAAGCCTTGGCATCCATTACTCTACGGCTTACCATTACATTAACGGTTGAAGCCTTGTCGGTCAAGCCGCCTGCCTGAAGAACGAAGTCTTCGAGGGTCTCATTGTCGGCATATTGATAGACGCCTGGATACTGCACTTCGCCACGGATGGTGAGGGTGCGCTCTACAATCTTTTCCTGTCGGGTAGGGATGAAGAGAACATCGTTTTCCTTCAATGGGATATCTGGAGTCTTGCCGTTCATAATGCCGGCAATGTCTACACTTACTACTTCGAGTGAGCGGTCTGACTTCATGCGGTGCATTACGGCACGGTTAGTGAATGCCTCCTCAGTCAATCCTTCGGCATGCTCTACAAGGGTTCGTACGCTGTTGATTTCTTCGCCGAGATTGTACATGCCCGGACGGAATACGGCTCCTTTCACCTCTACGGTGTTGGCGTAGCGTGGCAGGATGCTGTCTACGCTGATTGAGTCGCCGTCATCGATGCGGAAACTTGAGAAGTCGAACTCCCCAACATTATATACGGCATGTTCTCTGCCTGTCTTGCGGTTCAGTCTTACTGATTTCTTATAAGCATCGCCTGTAAAACCGCCGGAATACTTCAGAAGGGAATTGACACTCTCGTTCTTCTTCATTTCGTAGATCATCGGGCGCTTTACCTTTCCAGCGATGGTTACGAGACAGTCGTATGGACCTACTACGATAACATCGTTGTCGGCAAGACGGACATTACCCGTCAGTTTGCCGTTCAGAATATAGTCGTAAATATCAACAACCGTTACCAGTTTGTTGTGTCTGTATACCTTGATGTTTCGCAATGTACCCAGATCGTTGGTTCCGCCTGCCATGTAGAGTGCATGGAATACGGTAGCGAAGGCTGAGAGGGTATAGGTGCCCGGAATCTTAACCTCGCCCATTACGTTTACCATGATGGTCTTGGTCTGTCCTACGGTAAGCTTGATGCGGCTTGAACGGTATCTGTTGCCCACGGTATTGCGCAGGCGGGCATTAGCCTGAGCTACAGTCAAGCCTGAAACGCTGACTGGTCCATAACCCTCGATGGTTACTTCACCATCTGGCGAAACGGTGCTCTCGATGGTTTTCTGAGAGGCACCATAGATGTCGATGATAACCGCATCGCCAGGTCCCAGTCGATAGTTCTGTGGGGTGGCGATGTTCATATTTGGCTCGAAACTGAGATCCTTGTTATTAAAGATGTCACGGCCGAATACCTTGTTTCGCTTGATGCCGAGTTCAGCCTGCATCTGTTTAACCATGGTAGCTGTATCTGGAACCAGTGCATTCATCTCCTTGCTGAAGTTAGCATAGTCAGGATTATTCTCATCATAAGATGAATAGTAGCTGTCGTTCTGCTTGCTCTGGATACGATAGCTACTATAGGTTGAAGCCTGCTTCTCATTGTCCTTGTCCTGGTAATCTTCTCTTTGCTTACCATTGTTGGTTCGCATTCTCTTGTTGCCTGCATTTCCTGCAGCGGTTGTGCTGTAGAGTTCGTTCTGCTGCGACATTTTCTGATACTTGTTGCGTACACGTCGAATCTGGGAGATGTCTACGCCTTGCTGCATCAGTTTGGTAACAATCTGTGAGTTGGATGTGCCACGCTCATGTTCTTTCACCACAAAGCTCATGACCTGATCATCGGTCATGTGTGAACTCTGTGCGAAAAGTGGTCCTGAAGACAGGACGAGCGCCAGTACAAGTATGATATGTTTCTTCATTATTATTCTTTTATCTTAAGTTTATTTATATTATAACTCGAAATGAGCGATTTTGTTGTAGTAGAAGATTGAAAAGATGTTAATAAAACAAGAAACCCAGGGCTGAACCCTGGGTTTGCTGATGTTCTGAGCGAGATACGGGAGTCGAACCCGCCTCACAGGCTTGGGAAGCCCGTGCACTACCGATGTGCTAATCTCGCGAAGGAAAATACTAACTCCTTTCACAAGAAAGAGCCACGAGCGGGACTCGAACCCGCGACCCACGCATTACGAATGCGTTGCTCTACCAACTGAGCCATCATGGCTTTTTGCCCGAAAGCAGATGCAAAGGTAATGAATATTTTTTGAAATAAGAAATTATTGCCTAAACTTTTCTTGCGGTTAACTCTTATTAACTAAAGTTCGTCAAATACTTTACCTGGTTCATAACAAAAGAGAGGGTGTGTCATGGACTTATGACACACCCTCTCTTCTGATTATAGTTTCTTGAATGTCAATTCTTCTTTTTTCGAATTCTTGCCTACCGAGATGGTGTCGCCTGGCTTCATTGTGCCATCGAGTAACATCTCGCAAACGGAATCTTCGATGTAGGTCTGGATGGCGCGGCGGAGTGGGCGGGCACCAAACTGCACATCGTATCCCTTCTTGGCTACCATCTCCTTTGCCTTTTCGGTAATCTGGAAATGGTATCCCAGTTCTTCTATTCTCTTGACCAGTCCTTCCAGGTCGAGGTCGATGATGCGCTTGATGGCATTGAGATCCAGCTGGTCGAAGGTGATGATGTCGTCGAGACGGTTCAGAAACTCTGGAGCAAACTGCTTGCTCAGACTCTTCTGGACGATGCTGCGGGCATACTCCTTGTCTTTCTCATCCATCGCCAATCCGCCTTTTATACCTGCAGAAGTAAAGCCGACGCCTCTGCCGAAATCTTTCAGCTGGCGGGTTCCTGCATTAGAGGTCATGATGATGATGGTGTTGCGGAAGTCGATGAGTCTGCCGTTGCCATCGGTAAGTCTGCCTTCGTCGAGTACCTGTAAGAGCAGGTTGAATACCTTGCTGTTGGCTTTCTCTATTTCGTCGAGCAATACGATGCTGTATGGTTTGCGGCGTACCTTTTCGGTCAGCTGTCCCCCTTCGTTATAGCCTACGTATCCTGGAGGTGCACCTACCAGACGTGAGGTGTTGAAACTCTCGGAGAATTCGCTCATGTCTATTCTGATGAGTGAATCTTTCGAACCAAACATTTCCTCGGCAAGTTTCTGGGCAAGATAGGTCTTACCTACACCTGTAGGACCCAGGAACATGAATACGCCAATAGGATGGTTAGGGTCGCGCAAGCCTACACGGTTCCTCAGAATGGTCTTTACCATCTTGTTGATGGCATTATCCTGAGCAATCACCTTGTGCTTCAGGTTGTGTTCCAGATCTTTCAGACGTTTGCTTTCACCCTCTGCCATGCGTTGGGCTGGTACGCCGGTCATCATGCTGATAACGTTGGCAATGTCTTCGGCTGTCACCTCAACATATTCGCCAATCTCTCCCTGCTGCCATTGCGCCTTCATGTCCTCAATCTCTTTCTCGATCTTGGTCTGGGCATCTCTGCATGAGGCTGCCATCTCGAAGTTCTGGTTGGCTACAGCCTGCTGCTTCTTGCTGATTATCTTTTTCAGTTCTTTTTCCAGCTTGATATATGGAGCAGGAACACTTGCATTATTAATATGTACGCGCGAGCCGGCTTCATCTATCACGTCGATAGCCTTGTCTGGGAAGTGGCGGTCGGTGATATAGCGCTCTGTCAGTTTGACACATGTCTCGAGAGCCTCGTCTGTATATCTCACACAGTGATGCTTCTCGTAATGTTCCTTGATGTTGTGCAGTATCAGCAGGGTCTCTTCGCGTGTAGTTGGTTCAACGATAACCTTCTGGAAACGGCGCTCCAGGGCTCCGTCCTTCTCAATGCTCTTGCGATACTCGTCGAGCGTGGTGGCACCGATACACTGGATGATACCTCTTGCCAGGGCTGGTTTCAGAATGTTGGCGGCATCCATGCTTCCTTCGCCGGAACCGGCGCCTATCATGGTGTGAATCTCATCTATGAAGATGATGATCTCCGGATGGTCCTCCAGTTCCTTGATGACATTCTTGATGCGCTCTTCAAACTGTCCGCGGAATTTGGTTCCTGCAACGATGGCAGTCAGGTCGAGACTTACCAGACGCTTGTTGAAGAACATAGGTGATGTTTCCTGGTTGTTGATGAGCTGTGCCAGTCCTTCTACGATGGCACTCTTTCCTACGCCCGGTTCACCTATTAATACTGGGTTGTTCTTCTTTCTGCGACCCAGAATCTCGAGCACGCGCTGAATCTCCTTCTCTCTGCCCACGACAGGATCCAGTTTTCCATCGGCTGCAGCCTTGGTCAGGTCGAAACTGAATTTGTCGATGGTAGGGGTGCTGCTCTTTTTGCGCGGAGTTCCATTTGAACGGGTAGACAGTCTCATCGGGTTCTGGTCCTTTTCCATATCGAATGGCTCTTCGTCAGTTTCCATCATGTCGTTCTGCTCGTTGTAGTCATCTTCTGTTTCTATTCCACCAGCCATCTCCAGATTCTCTGCTTCCTCCTGCCTGTCAGCATCAGGGGTTTCTGAATCTGGTGTTTGGGGTTCCATTTTGAAATCCTTCGGCTCTTCTGTCTTCTGCTCATCATCCTTGTCAGTAGGATAGAGCATTTCGATGGCACGGTCGTAGCTTAAGCCCAGTTGACTCAGCCAGTTGGCTACAGGGTTCTTGTCATTTCTCAAGATGGCAAGCAGCAGATGTCTTGGCTCTACAATCTTGGAGTGCTCGTAGTTGTTAGCCTCGCGGATAGAGTCTCTGATAATGCTGTCTGTTATCTGGCTGAATGGGATGTGGCTGTTCTCCTTCACGTTATCGGCAGGAGTTTCTTCCACACGCTTTTCCAGTTTGCTGTTAAGGACTCCGCTGAAAGCCATCGGACTGATGTCTGCGCCCTTCAGGAGCTTGTTGACATCGTTGTCGTTCTGGCTGATCAGACTCAGCATCAGATGCTCCACGCTGATTTCTCTTCCCAAGGTGCGTGCTGCTTCTTTGCTACTTCTGTTCAGTATGTCCTGTATATGTGAAAACGGATTTATCATATTTGCTTATATTTTTAAATATCTCAGTGCAAAAGTACACATTATTTTCAAAAATAGCAAATGATATGCCAACTTTTTTGCATTGTTAAAATACAAATAATGCTAAAATAATGCGATTTTTCGCCTCTAAAGCGTTTTAGTATCATTTTTTTTTGTATCTTTGTCGGGAATTTCAAAAGGGTAAAACGGCTTAGAACGCAAGGAAATGCCCTTAAACGCGATTTCCGGATGGAAAACAGGCGTTTTGAAAGTAACGAATAAACAATAATACATTAATATAAGAAATGGACGAAAATCAGACAATGGATCATGATAGAATCATGAAGATCAACATTGAGGAGGAGATGAAGTCGAGCTACATCGATTATTCGATGTCAGTTATCGTGGCTCGTGCCCTCCCTGATGTACGCGATGGTTTCAAGCCTGTGCACCGCCGTATTCTTTACGGTATGCTCGGCATTGGAAACACCAGTGACAAACCTTATAAGAAATGTGCGCGTGTTGTTGGTGAGGTGCTCGGTAAGTATCACCCTCACGGTGACTTTTCTGTTTACGGTGCTCTGGTGCGTATGGGACAGGAGTGGAACATGCGTTATACCTTGATTGACGGACAGGGTAACTTCGGTTCTGTTGACGGTGACTCTCCTGCTGCCATGCGTTATACAGAGTGCCGCCTCTCCAAGATGGGTGAGCATATCATGGATGACCTTGACAAGGAAACGGTTGATATGACCAACAACTTCGATGATACCCTGCAGGAACCTACCGTGATGCCTACCAAGATTCCTAATCTTCTGGTAAATGGTGGTAACGGTATTGCAGTAGGTATGGCTACCAATATACCTACCCACAACCTGGGTGAGGTAATTGACGGTTGCTGTGCATATATCGATAATCCTGACATCGACACCGACGGATTGATGCAGTATATCCCTGCTCCTGACTTCCCAACCGGTGCTACCATCTATGGTATACAGGGTGTGAAGGATGCATACGAAACGGGTCGAGGCAGAATCGTGGTTCGTGCCACTGCCGAGATTGAAAGTAGTGAAAACCATGACAAGATTGTTATCACCGAGATTCCTTATGGTGTTAACAAGGAGCAGCTCGTGATGGCTATTGCTGACCTTGCCAAGGAAGGCAGAGTAGATGGCATCGCTAACGTAAACGATGAGTCTGGCCGTCAGGGTATGCGTATCGTTGTTGATGTGAAGCGTGATGCCAATGCCAATGTTCTTTTGAACAAACTCTTTAAGCTGACAGCTCTTCAGAGTTCATTCTCAGTGAATTGCATCGCTCTTGTTAATGGCCGTCCACGTCTTTTGAGCTTGAAGGAATGTGTGAAGTATTTCGTAGAGCATCGTCATGATGTTACGATTCGCCGCACTCAGTTCGAACTGAAGAAGGCTCAGGAGCGTGCTCATATTCTCGAGGGCTTGATCATTGCCTGCGACAACATCGACGAGGTGGTACATATTATTAGAGCCAGCAAGACTCCTTCTGATGCTCAGCGCAACTTGGAGAAGCGTTTCGAACTCGATGAACTTCAGAGTAAGGCCATCGTGGATATGCGCCTCAGCCAGTTGACAGGCTTGCGTCTGGAGCAGTTGCATAATGAATTCAACGAGTTGATGAAGACCATCGACTACTTGAATCAGATCTTGAACGATCCTGAACTCTGCAAGAAGGTAATGAAGGATGAACTCAACGAGGTGAAGGAAAAGTATGGTGACGCACGTCGCACCATGATTAAGCCAGACGACCATGAGTTCAACCCAGAAGACTTCTATCCAAACGACCCAGTGGTTATCACCGTGAGTCATCTCGGATATATCAAGCGCACCCCATTGTCTGAGTTCCGTGAGCAGGCTCGTGGTGGAGTAGGTTCTAAGGGTGCCCGTACCCGTGATAAGGACTTCACCGAGTATATCTATCCTGCTACCATGCACCAGACTATGTTGTTCTTCACCAAGAAGGGCCGCTGCTACTGGTTGAAGTGTTACGAGATTCCTGAGGGCGACCGCAATTCTAAGGGTCGTGCTATCCAGAACCTCCTCAATATCGAGAACGATGATCAGGTGAATGCATTCCTCCGTCTGAGAGGTTTGAATGATGCTGAGTTCATCAACAACCATTACGTAGTATTCGCTACCAAGAACGGTACCGTGAAGAAGACCTGTTTGGAGGCATATTCACGTCCACGTGCCAACGGTGTGATTGCTATCAACATCGTAGAGGGCGATGAGGTGGTAGATGTTCGTCTGACAAATGGTCATAACGAGCTGATTATTGCCAATCGCAATGGTCGTGCTGTCCGTTTCGATGAGAACGAGATCCGTACAATGGGTCGTACTTCTACCGGTGTTCGCGGTATGCGCCTCGATGAGGGTGACGATGCAGTAGTAGGTATGATTGTTGTCAACGATCCTGAGAAGGAAACCGTGATGGTAGTGAGCGAGCAGGGTTACGGTAAGCGTTCTGATGTACTCGATTACCGCGTTACCAAGCGTGGCGGTAAGGGTGTGAAGACACTGAATATTACCGATAAGACCGGTCGACTGGTAGCTATCAAGAACGTAACCGATGATAACGACCTCATGATTATCAACCAGAGTGGTATCGTGATTCGTCTTGCCGTAGCTGATTGCCGTGTTATGGGCCGTGCTACTCAGGGTGTACGCCTCATCAACCTTGCCAAGAAGAATGATGTCATTGCCAGCGTATGCAAGGTGATGAGTTCTGAGCTCGAGGCTTCTGTAGAAGAGGAGAGCCGTTCTGCCTGGGCTAAGAAGAGCGAGGAGATAGAGAATGATACCGTAGGTGCCAAGACTGCTGAAGAGGCTGCTGAGGCTGAGGCTCATCTCGCTGACGAAGCATCTGAAGCTGAGGATACCGATTCGGGCAACGTAGATTTCGAATAAAAGAAAAGACGCGTAAAAAATAAATAACAACAACTTTTAAACTCATTAAGAAAAATGAAAAAGTTTTTAGTAGCTGCAATGATGGTACTAGGTGCCACATCAGCATTCGCAGGCGACAGTGACGCTCTCAAGGCTGTCATGAAGGCTAAGTCTTATGCCGAGGCTGAGGCTTTGGTTAAGCAGAATTTGGGTCAGATGGCTAACGATGCAGAGAAGGCCAAGGCTTACAACAAGCTCGTTGATCTCGCTATGAAGCAGTTCAATGACCAGCAGAGCATCCAGCAGACCAATCAGATCATGAAGAAGAACGACCCGGTTGACGAGGCTGCTATGTCTGAGGGCGCTTACAATGCATTGATCAATGCTATTGAGTGCTACAAGTACGACCAGCTTCCTAACGCTAAGGGTAAGGTTGCTCCTAAGTTTAATAACAACGCTAGCCGTGTATGGGGTGCTCGTGTTCAGCTCGTTAATGCGGGTCAGACTGCAGCTCAGAACAATAAGGCTGATGAGGTATTGAAGTATTGGGGTGCATTCCTCGATACAGACAATGAGCCTCTTTTCGCTTCTGTAGACCAGAAGCAGAAGGATGGCGAGAAGGAGTATATCGGTCAGGTAGCTCTCTTTGCAGCCCGTTATGCATATCAGGCTAAGGATGTAGCCCGTTGTGAGAAGTATTGCGACATCGCTATGAAGAGCGAGAAGGAGGCTAAGGATGCCCTCAACCTCAAGCTCTATGTGATGAAGGACGGCTTGAAGACTCACGAGGATTCTCTTGCCTATGTTAACAAGCTCAAGGATATCTTTGCAAAGGACGAGACCAATGAGGTTGTTCTTGATGGTTTGAACTCTATGTACTCTTCATTGAAGATGGAGAAGGAGCAGACTGAACTTTTGGACAATGCTATCGCAAAGAACCCTAACAACTTTGTAGCTCTTGCCAACAAGGGTATGATGTATATCCAGAAGAACGATGCTGACAACGCTATCAAGTGTTTGAAGCAGGCTCTTGCTGCTAAGGAGGATAACGTAGTTGTTCTTACTTATCTGGGTGCTTGCTACAACAGCAAGGCTGGTGATATCCAGGATCCTAACGGCCGCAAGGTTGTTTACCAGGAGGCTATCAAGGTTCTTGACAAGGCTAAGCAGCTCGATCCAGAGAAGGCTCAGGCTAACTGGGGTTACACCCGTTACCAGGCTTACTATGGCTACTATGGTCCTAACGCAGCAGAGACCAAGCAGGCTGAGGCTGAGAGCAAGTAAAGTTTAAGCTTCAAATAAGTATTTGATTCTCATAGGGGGATGTCACCTAGTGTGGCATCCCTTTTTTTGTTGTATGCTCGGCATGAGCTTATTCTAATGGGTGCAAGTCCCTAACA
>JAJWJX010000105.1:0-3948 GCA_021623045.1 Segatella copri
CAGCTGTTACTGCTTTTTTTGAATTATGCAAGGTATAAACGCGGAGACGCTTACACTTTTGCTGCGTCGGGACGTAGCAAATCCTTCAAAAACACCGTTATTTTGCTGATTTTATGCCAAAAGTGGTAATAGGTGGCAATAAGGTGACAATAAAAACACCCCTTATTGCCACCCGTTATCCTCTAATAATCAAAGAGTTGAGTATAAGTGTGGCAAATGTGGCATTAAATTAGAAAAAAATACACATGTAATACTACAGAATACTGATATAGCTCAGTCAGCTAACTCAAGTAGTTCAATCAGCTAACCCAAGTAGTTCAATCAGCTAACCCAAGTAGTTCAATCAGCTAACTCAAGTGACTCAATCAGCTGACGCAGATATCTCGACAAGCCGAAGGATACGTCTCCGTTAGCCAACGGAGTTATATCCGTAACCCAATGCAGTCATATTCTTAACCCCACGCAGCCATATCTGTAGGCAAACGGAAGCACATCATGGCAAACTATCAGACACAATAAATCCCAGAACTGCTTGGAAGAGCAATTCAGGGATTTATTATACCATTTGTTTAATATTTATATTATATAGATTAATTCGTTACTGAAGTTTCGCATGTAAGCCCCATACGCCCTGAACCAACGGTCACCGGCCGAAGGGAAAGGTAAAGGGCGTGTGGGTAATTTCAACCGTACAGGTCGAAAAGTTTTAGAAAAAGTTATCAGATAGTATTGGGATAGCAAAATCTTTACTTTTTTACCTTTTTACTTTTTTACCTTTAAAAATCCTAGAAATCTCTTGCAGATATGAAAATAAAACCGTAACTTTGCGGCATGGATTTTTAATACAGATGATTATGAAGCAGGTAGAAGAAAGATATATCAGCTTGCTGACCGACTTCGGTTTCAAGCGAATTTTTGGAACAGCAATGAACAAGGATTTGCTCATTTGCTTCCTCAACAGCTTGTTTAATGGCAGACAGGTTGTGAAGGACGTGAAGTATCTGAATCCAGAGCACGTAGGAGATGTCTATACTGACCGCAGAGCCATCTTTGATGTATATTGCGAGGGCGAAAACGGCGAGAAGTTCATCGTAGAAATGCAGAATGCGTACCAGACGTATTTCAAGGATCGCGCCCTCTTCTACTCCACCTTCCCTATCCGTGAACAGGCGCCCAAGGGGAATGAATGGGATTTCAAACTCAATCATATCTATACCGTTGCCCTGCTCAACTTCAGCATGAACGAGGATGCATTCGACAAGGAGAAAATCCGCCATCATGTGCAGTTGTGCGACACTGCTACCCACAAAGTATTTTACGACAAACTCGAATATATCTATGTAGAGATTTCCAAGTTCAACAAACCCCTGGAAGAACTGGATACGCTCTACGAGAAGTGGCTCTATGCACTGAAGAACCTCTATAAGCTTACCCAGCGCCCTAAAGAACTGTGCGACAAGGTTTTCGACCGGCTCTTCGAGGAAGCCGAGATTGCCAAGTTTACTCCGCAGGAAATGAGGGAGTACGAGACTAGCAAGATGGCATATCGCGACATCAAGAATTCCGTTGACACTGCTAAGCGTGAAGGTAAACAAGAAGGTCTTGCGGAGGGTATAGAAATAGGCAGGGAAAAGGGCATGAAGGAAGGTATGGAAAAAGGTATGGCGAAAGGCATGGAGAAAGGCATGGAGAAAGGTATGGAAAAAGGTATGGAGAAAGGCAGAGCTGAAGGCAAGCATGAGGCCAACACAGAAACAGCACAACGATTGCTGGCAATGGGACTTTCTGCCGAACAGGTTTCCAAAGCTACCCAGCTACCTTTGGAAATCATTAAGAATCTGAGCAATACATAAAAAATATAATAGCGGAGATATTGATGACAAATATCACCATAATAAATCCCAGAACCGCTTGGAAGAGCGATTCTGGGATTTTTTTATACCATTTGTTTAATATTTATATTATATAGATTAATTCGTTACTCTTCGGCGCCGTCCCAGAGGCTGAAACTACGCATTTCGCGTGACTGAGCTGATGTACCATCAATCTCTTGCTTACCAAAGGTATCTGAAACTCCCCCATTACTAGCTGCCAGGATAGGAGACTCCAACATAACTTCTGTTACTTCAATTGATGGTTTGATATATTTCTTCATTTGATTCTAAATTTAAAAGATGAATGATAAAACAATATTTCTATTACTTGATAACAAACTTCTTACCGTTCTTGATAACAAGACCCTTATAGTCTTTACCTACAAGCTGGCCGGCAAGGTTATAGACTGGAGCATCAGCCTTCTCTACCTTATTCTCTACAGAAGAGATGCCAGTGGTCTCACCAAAGTTAGTACCAAGACTATAGAATGCAGCCTTTGGAGAAGTACTCTTTACCTCCAGATAGCAGCGCTTGGCTGGAATCGCAGAATTCTTCTTTACAGGATAGAATGCTGTAACGCCATTTACTGTTGACAAAGCATAGAGAGTTGCAGCATCAGTAGAAGCAGAAGTGCCATCAGAAGCCTTCAGGTCGGTAGGCACATAAGGAGCCCAGCCAGCATTGGAATTAACCTCATAATCAGTATCAGCAGTACCCTTCAGCAATACAGGAGTATAAGCAGGAACAACGTCAGTCAACTTAGTGAATGAAACCTTGTCATCATTCAGTTTTACAGCATAAGCCTCCAAACCGAGATCATCATATTTAACAGCACAATCTGAGGCAAAGGTAGCCCAACCATTGGTGCCGATATGCACAGACTCTTTCTCTACAAGCCAAGCACCATCTACATTAACGGAAAGAGGAGTGTTCTCAGCATCGGTGTATTGGATACCCACGTTCGTGATGGCTACTCCTTCCTTGGTGGTGAAAGTAATCTCATTGCTGCCTCCGAATGAAGGCCACTCATGACTATCATCCTCGTAATCTACACACATCTGAACATTTGGTGTTGGCTCTTTCAGCTGAACCTTGATGGCCAAATTCTTCTTGCCAGCCACGCCATTGATAGCAAGCTGCTGGTACTGTTTATCAAAAGAAACCACACCCTTATGAGTTACGGTGTTAACAGTACCGGCACCTGTGAAGGTGGCATTAATTTTCTTTTCAGTACCGTCAGCGGCAACCAAAATCAGCTTCTTCACCTTCAGGTTCACCTCCTCCTCATCGGTATGCTGCACGTCTACGTCCACGATGTAAGGATGCTCCTTGTCGAATAACAATTCAAACTTCTTTTTAGTTCCATCGCCCACAGCACGACCATAAGCAGGAGTAACCTCAACTTCAGCATCAGCAGAAGTCTTCCAAGTATAGTTCACCTGGAAGTTGGTCGGAAGCGGATCTTCGAACTCAAGGATATACTTAGGATAATCTTTAGAGTTGACATTGCAGGCAAACTTTGCTGCCGCCCACTTCCCGGAGATAGTGAAGTCATAAACATCTGCATCACCAGCATAACCAGCATTCCAGCCACCACCCAAACTAAGAGGAGTGCCATTCTGAGCACTCACGTTAACTGCCATAAAAGCAGCTGCCACTAAAGTTAAAAATTTCTTCATTTCGTTAAGTTTATAAAATTTATAATTGTTTATTACTCAAGTTTCGCAAGTAAGCCCCACACGCCCTGAAAGGGCAGAAACTCCTAGCCCAGGGCATCGCCCTGGGTAATTACGGACGCAAACCTGTCGCCCTGTAAGGGCAAAAGCTTTAAAACTCCAGGCAAAACATAAAGCTTTTGCCCTTACAGGGCGCCTTACTGATTGCCATTATACCCAGGGCGATGCCCTGGGCTAGGAGCTTCTGCCCTTTCTATTATATTTGCACTTGGAAAAATAAAGAGGTAAAAATCTTTATATCTGCAAACTTTTGTTAACTTTGCAGAAAATTAGATAAGTACAATCATTAGTGTCCAATAAAAATTGGACACGTTAATTAATTAATCAAATAGTCCCT